>JBBARV010000007.1:0-62550 GCA_040399625.1 Candidatus Nanopelagicales bacterium
GTGTATGGGTCAAGGCCGAGTGCGCCCACAATCCATGGGGTGAAGATTGCGACGAGCGCGACCATGATGAGAAAGACCATGGAGACAACCGCTGCCTTGTCGCGCTTGAGACGTCGCCAGGCAAGTGCCCGAAGTGAGAGGCCATCAAAGGACTTGACCGAAGGGTCGATCGAGGCTGCGCTTGCCGCCGGGTCAACACCTACCGACACTCTTCACCTCGCCGACACTTTGAGATCCTAATTCATGGGGACAAATAAGACCCTACACCTGAATTTCTTGGGTCAGGAGCCGGATAGCCCAGAGTTATCAGATTGTGAGCAAAGGTTCCCGTAATGACCGGTTTGGGTCACGAAGTGCTTGTGACTTTTAGGCCTTAGCTTTGCGGCCTGAACGCTGGCGCTCGCCGGCATCGAGGATCACTTTGCGAATCCGAACTGCTGCTGGTGCGACTTCAACGCATTCGTCTTCACGACAGAATTCAAGGGCCTGCTCGAGTGAGAGTTGCTTGTGCGGAATCAGCGGAACCAGAACATCGGCTGAGGACTGACGCATATTGGTCAGTTTCTTTTCCTTCGTCGGGTTCACATCCATGTCGTCGCTGCGGGAGTTAACCCCAACGACCATTCCTTCATAGACCTCGGTGCCGGGGCCAACAAACATCGTGCCGCGTTCTTGCAGGTTTGCTAAAGCAAAGCCGGTCGTTGGACCGGTTCGGTCTGCGACCAGTGATCCGGTTGGCCGGGTACGTAATTCACCAAACCACGGGGAGTAATTGTCAAAAACATGGTGCAGCAGTCCGGTTCCACGGGTTTCAGTGAGGAATTCAGTTCGGAAGCCAATCAGACCTCGGGCAGGTACCAGGTAGTCCATGCGGACCCATCCGGTTCCGTGGTTGACCATCTGATCCATGCGGCCCTTACGCAGCGCCATGAGTTGGGTGACAACGCCAAGGTAGTCCTCGGGAATATCAACCGAAAGTCGCTCAACGGGCTCATGCAGTTTGCCGTCAATTATCCGGGTGACAACTTGAGGCTTGCCCACCGTCAATTCGAAACCTTCACGCTTCATCATCTCGACAAGGATTGCTAGTTGTAGTTCACCACGACCCTGGACTTCCCAGGTATCGGGACGCTCAGTGGGAAGAACACGAATCGAGACGTTACCGATCGTTTCAGCCTGCAAACGTTCTTTCACCATGTTGGCGGTTAATTTGTTTCCACCGCTTCGACCGGCGAGGGGAGATGTGTTGATACCGATTGTCATCGAGATTGACGGTTCATCGACCGTAATCACAGGCAAAGCAATGGGATTTTCCGGATCAGCCAGGGTGTCACCAATTGTGATGTCAGGAAAACCTGCTACCGCGATGATGTCTCCGGGGCCAGCACTGTCGGCGGGTACTCGGGTGAGGGCTTCGGTCATCAAGAGTTCAACAACGCGCATGCGATTGATGCTTCCATCAGATTGAATCCAGGCAACCTGCTGGCCTTTGTTGATTGTTCCTTCGTGTACGCGGCACAGCGCCAAGCGACCCAGATACGGGGATGCATCCAAGTTGGTTACGTGGGCTTGCAACGGTGCACCCTCGGTGTAACTAGGCGCAGGAATCGTTTCAACCAGTGTGCGAAACAGCGGCTCTAGGTCTTCTTCCTCTGGCATTCCACCGTCAACGGGTCGAGTAAGGGAGGCACGGCCGGCTTTCGCGCTGGTATATACGATCGGGAATTCGATCTGAGTTGCATTAGCATCAAGGTCAAGGAAAAGTTCATAGGCTTCGTCGACCACTTCAGCGATTCGTGAGTCAGGGCGATCGACCTTGTTAATAACGAGAACAACCGGCAAATTCTTTTGCAGGGCCTTGCGCAACACGAATCGGGTTTGGGGAAGCGGCCCTTCAGATGCGTCTACGAGGAGAACTACCCCGTCGACCATCTCGAGTCCGCGCTCAACCTCGCCACCAAAGTCAGCGTGACCCGGTGTGTCAATGATGTTGAAAGTCATGCCTTCGGCTGGGGCAGACGGTCCCATGTAACGAACGGAAGTGTTCTTGGCCAAAATCGTGATGCCCTTTTCGCGCTCAAGGTCCATCGAGTCCATGACCCGCTCATTCACGTCCTGGTTCTCACGGAAAGCCCCGGATTGCCACAACATGGCGTCCACGAGGGTGGTTTTGCCATGGTCAACGTGGGCAATGATGGCAACATTGCGTAAATCTGAGCGGAAAGTCACTTGCGAAGACTAGGCGTTTATCACATTTCTATTTCACATGGGTGGCAAACGCTAGAGTTCGGCGTGCTTTTGATTCGACAGCTCCCCGCTTACTCGGTGCTCAAACTCGACCCCGCGGGCCCGATTCCCGCAAAACCAGCCCATTCTGACTTTTGGTCCCTTTCGTCCTCCTATGACGAACTTTCCCTGGTGTGCATGAGCGACCAAGCCCCCACCAAAGGGATTCTGGAACGATCAGATGACTGGACCGCTTTCCGGGTCGCCGGAACCATGGATTTTACCCTCACCGGAATAGTGGCCCAAATTTCACAGGTGCTCGCCGAGGCCCAACTGGGGATTTTCGTTGTGAGCACTTTCGACACTGATTACATACTGGTGAACCACAATGATGCTGACCCGGCGGTTGCGCGGTGGCGCGAGTCCGGGATCGAAGTTGTTGAGCCACTCCACCAAAGCGCTCGACTTGATTACATCGATATTAACTATGAACTAGAAGATCTCGCCCATAACAATCGTGCGGGAAAATCTTGGGTTGACGACTACCCCACCGAGGGCGACATGATGATTGCGAATCTTTTAATACAAGCCGGAACGCAACCACCCCCGCAAACGTGCATGGTCTTCACTCTGCGATCACGATCAACAGGACTAGCTCTGGGTGGCATTGGTTTCAAAGGTGAACATATTGACGGCGAATTTCGGGCAATGGAGATTGGCTACGGCCTCGCCGAAAGCGTGCACCGAAACGGATTCGGCACCGAAGCGGTAGCGGGGCTCATTGAAATTGCTCGTGAGAGAGCAATCATGGAACTGTGCGCCGAAACAGATTTTTCCAACCTTGCGAGCCAAAAGGTGCTGACACGAAATGGTTTTCATGAACTCTCCCGCTCAGCTACAGGGATCTGGTGGGGATTATCAATCCTTGATTGACAAATAGTCGCCAAGTGAATCGAAGTAACTTTCCATGCCAGCTTGGGCTTGGATTGCATCACTTGCGGGCAGGTCACCGAACTGACTGAATTTCACCCAACTGCGGAAATCCTTGGCTTCAAATTCAATGCGAATGTTGTGGTGCGGGAGGGACATGTCTTTCGCATTGAACTCGTCAACGCTCTGCGTGTAATACAACGTATGTTCCAGCCGAGCATTCTCGACAACCTCCGTGTACTCGCCGTAGAAGTAAGCGACGAAGGCTTCTTCCGGAACATCAATCGCAACGCTCCATGCTCCACCAGCAAATACGTCAGATCGCATCGAGCCGGGAACCACCGAATGCTGTGTTCCGTGGTACCACTCTTCCAACGCAACACTGTCGGTCCAGGCCGCCCACAAGATTTCCAACGGGATATCAAATTCACGCTCGACGCTGTACGCGGGTTGGTTCGTCATGTGTTTGCGCTTCTTTCTGATTGTTTGCAAAATTGATATTATTTATCTGTATATCTTTTGAGCTCAGACATTGAAGCGGAATTCGACCACGTCGCCGTCGGCCATGACGTATTCCTTACCCTCGATCCGGACCTTGCCGCGAGCCTTTGCCTCACCCATGGAACCGGCATCCATTAGATCGGCAAATGAAACAACTTCTGCTTTGATAAATCCTTTTTGGAAGTCGGTGTGAATTACACCGGCGGCTTCAGGTGCCGTTGCGTTTCGTGGGATCGTCCAAGCACGAGCTTCTTTGGGACCTGCGGTGAGATAAGTCTGCAGACCCAAGGCATCAAAGCCAACCCTCGCCAAGGCTTTGAGACCTGACTCGGTTTGACCAACTGATAAGAGGAGTTCCAGCGCTTCTTCATCGGAGAGCTCTACTAATTCAGACTCAATTTTTGCATCCAAGAAAACTACTTCAGCCGGAGCGACAAGTTCCGTCATCTCTTTACGGAAGTCGGCGTTGGATAGTTCTGCTTCGTCAGCATTGACAACATAAACAAACGGTTTTGCCGTAAGTAGGAATAATTCGCGAATGGGTTCTACATCAAAACCCACACTAAACAAAGTCTTACCCGAGTTCAGAATTTCTTGGGCTTTCTCAGCGGCTTCGAGTACTACCGCTTTTGATTTATCTAGACGCAATTCTTTCTGCAAACGAGGAATCGCTTTCTCAAGTGATTGCATGTCCGCAAGGATTAGTTCGGTGTTGATCGTCTCCATATCCTCTTTGGGAGAAACGCGACCTTCGACGTGGACAACGTCGTCGTCGGTGAACGCCCGAAGCACCTGACAAATCGCGTCGGACTCGCGGATGTTGGCGAGGAACTTGTTGCCAAGACCTGCACCCTCCGACGCGCCTTTAACGATTCCAGCAATGTCAACAAAAGTGACACTTGCCTGAATAATTTTTTCGGAGCTGAAAACTTTTGCCAAGTCAGCAAGCCTGGGGTCAGGGACACCTACGACACCGGTGTTTGGCTCAATGGTTGCGAATGGGTAATTCGCAGCGAGGACGTCGTTCTTTGTCAAAGCATTAAATAGAGTTGATTTGCCCACATTAGGCAGGCCGACGATTCCAAGAGTTAATCCCACTCCCGTACTTTATTCAGTGCTGGCTTCCGTATTTACTGACCCCAAGGGTTTACTCACTAATTCACTCGAATTTACTCACTTACTTTGGACGGTCGTTTGAAATGTCGGTCTGCCGTGTCAGTATCTGTTTGTGGATTCAGCAGCAGTTCTCATCCTTTCGATCGCACTCGTGTTTCTGGGTATCGGTTTCGGGTATTTCCTTGGATCACGGGGGAATCGCTCCTCCGGTGTTCCCGAACTTGAATCTGGATTGACTTCCCTCTCTGACGCTATCGACCGGATCACCAACTCGGTCTCTGCCCAACAAGTTTCCTCGGCTGCCTCTTCCGCTGCACTTCGCACTGAACTAACGGTGTCTCTCGCGAACCAATCAGAGAGCCTGCTTCGATCAGTATCCGAAGTGAAAGCCCAAGCCCAGCAACTTAGCTCTGTGTTGAGTAGGTCCGGTGCCCGCGGGCAATGGGGTGAAATGGAATTGACCCGTCTGGTTGAGGCAGCCGGCATGATCAACCGGGTTCATTTCCTTGACCAGAACACAATTGACAGTGCACAGGGTCGGCTACGCCCAGACCTTCAAGTAATGCTGTCAAACGGACGCTGCATTCTCATTGATGCCAAAACACCCATGGATTCATTTCTACGTAGCGCCGGAAACCAGTCTGAGGAAAGTATCGACGTTCTCATGAGCGCACATGCTGATGCAGTAATTCGACATATTGAACAACTTGGTCGCAAGGCATATGGCTCGGAAGTAGCCGAGGCCATTGATTTTGTCGTGATGTTCCTGCCTTCTGAAGCATTACTAGAAGCTGCACTGCACCAGCGGCCTGATCTCCTTGATTTTGCATTCAGTCGAAACATCGTTCCCGCAACACCCACCACATTGTTCGCACTCCTTCGCGCGGTATCGCTGGGGTGGCAAAACAGTGACATGGTTGAACAGGCAGAAGAAATCTCCCGGCTATCCCAAGAGATGTATTCACGGCTTGACACGGTGCTCAACCACTTTGCCAGCGTTGGTAAATCACTCGGTGCAGCCGTTGGCCATTACAACAGTGCCGTGGGATCAATTGAAACTCGGTTACGCCCAACCGGTCGCGCTCTCACCGATCTTGGGGTTCGCGGTGTAAAGAATGAGAGCGAGCTTTCCGCGACGCCAAGCCTTGACGTGTTCGCCTCCAAGCTCTCCGAACAGGATTCGGTAACCTAATCCCGTGACGGATCAACCGGGTGATGAATACGAGGCGCTATTTCGCCCCGATCAACCTGCACCAGCACCTGCGCCGGCCGAGGTCGCGCCCGTTCACATTGATCTCGCGGAAACCGGACGGGTGTTCAAAAGCCAAGGAGTCCAGGGCAATGAAGAAGCCCTTCTAGCTCTTCCCGTTTCTCGCGTAAGTAAATTGCGAACACTCGAACGGGTGGATACCCCCATCCCCATTGTGAGCACAGGTCAAGTCGGCCTTGATGAAATTGCAACGGATGCACCAGCCCCACAAGAAAAACGAATTCGCTCAGGTGGTCGCGGGGCAGTTTTCGGGTCATTGAGTGCACTGTGGATTTACGGAATCACGATCGGCGCAACCCTCATTTTCGGTTTGCTCGACGTACTCATTTTTGGTGGTGAACCGGGAGCATTCACAGGAATCGGGCTCCTTATCGTGTCCATCTTCATTAGCCTGGCTGTTCGTTCACAAGATGATTCACAGGCAATCTACGCTCCGGCAATTGCATTTTTTCTCACGGCGATCACTGTGGGTCAAATCAATGTCACGGACGGCTCACTCATTAATAGGTTCGTGAGTGTGTTCTTTATTCTGGGGAATAACTGGTTCTGGGTGATCGGTTCAACCATCATTGCCTTGGGCATAGTGGCGTTTCGTCGCAGATCCTTGCGGTAAAACAATACTTACTCAACCACGCTAAATTACTGAGCCGCTGCCGCTTTAATATCGCGTCGCAATTCTGGTGGAAGCGCGAACATCAAAGTTTCTTCAGCAGTATTAACTTCTTCACAGTCACTGAACCCTTGCTCGGCCAGCCAGTCAAGTACCTCGTTAACTAGGAGTTCGGGCACCGATGCTCCACTTGTCACTCCAATAGTTGACGCACCTTCGAGCCATTCGCTTTTCAACTCACGGAAACTGTCAACGCGATGAGAAGTTTTTGCGCCGGCATCGAGTGCTACCTCAACGAGTCGAACAGAATTTGATGAGTTTCCTGAACCCACCACAATGACGAGATCACACTGTGGTGACATTGCCTTCACCGCTGTTTGACGATTTTGGGTTGCGTAGCAAATATCATCACTTGGCGGGCTCGCCATTTCAGGGAAACGATCCTTGAGAACATTGACGGTCTGAATTGTCTCGTCAACTGACAGGGTTGTTTGAGACAGCCAAATCAGTTTTTCCGGATTAGCAACTTCCAAGTTACGTGCCTCTTCTGGGTTCTGCACCAAAGTTATTGAGTTAGGGGCCTCCCCCATCGTCCCTTCAACTTCTTCATGCCCGGCATGCCCAATCAGAATAATGTCCAATCCTTCATTGGAGAAACGTCTTGCTTCTGCATGCACTTTGGTCACAAGTGGGCAGGTTGCATCAATGGTCTTGAGAGAGCGTTCGGCGGCTTCGACATGCACACTCGGAGCGACTCCGTGGGCAGAAAAAATCACCGTTGAACCCTCCGGAACAACATCAAGTTCATCAACAAAAATCACGCCTCTTTCTTGCAGAGACTCGACGACGTATTTATTATGAACAATTTCCTTGCGAACATAAAGGGGAGCGCCGTACAACTCAAGGGCCTTTTCAACGGTGAGGATTGCCCGATCAACTCCGGCGCAGTAACCACGAGGGGCCGCCAGGAGGACCTTTTTTGTCGAAGCCATACCTCTATCGTAGGCATAGGGCCTATTCCCCGCCTAGGCTGCTCAAGTGGCATTAGAGACTTCGGAGCAATCACCCGCGTCCGTACGCGTGATCTCTCATCTGCTCCACGACTACATCAATCGGTTGAGTTCCATCTGGATTGAGGGTCAGGTAGCCGAGTTTCGGGTTCGGCCGGGTGCCAGCGTTCAATTCCTCACACTCCGCGACACGGATGCTCAGTTTTCGCTCAAAGTGATGGTGAACTCGGCACTTATTGGCGCAATGGATCCACCACTGGTTGAGGGTCAAAAAATAATTATTTACGGTCGGTGTGATTTTTGGACCAAACAGGGATCCTTGCAAATAGTTGCCCGTGAGATTCGGGCTGTTGGCCTTGGCGAATTACTGGCTCAATTAGCCGCACTAAAAGGAAAGTTGCTGGCCGAGGGACTTTTTTCGCCTGAGCGCAAGAAACTGCTGCCATTTCTCCCTAAACGAATAGGGCTCATCACTGGTCGGCAAAGTGATGCAATGCACGACGTTCTCACAATTACTAAGGACCGATGGCCCGCCGCAGACTTTGAAATCCGAGAAGTCGCTGTGCAGGGAGTTAATGCTGTCAGCGAAGTTACGGCGGCGCTCAAGGAATTGGACCTCCTCAAACTTGACGTGATCGTGATCGCTCGCGGAGGTGGCAGCATGGAAGACCTACTACCTTTTAGTAACGAAGCACTAATTCGAGCCGTCAGTTTGGCTAATACTCCGATCGTCAGCGCCATTGGACACGAGCAAGACACTCCCCTTTTAGATTTTGTTGCAGACCTGCGCGCCTCCACCCCAACCGATGCTGCGAAACAAATAGTTCCCTCCGTCATTGAAGAGCGTAAAATTATGTCCGATCTTCGTGCCCGGAACAGGCGCTCAATTTCTAACGCTTTGGAAATGAATCAACTGAAGTTGAATGAGATGCGCAGTCGAATGACGCAACGATTGATTCACTTAGTCGACGCCGAATTAACAACGATCAAACACTTTCGCGCACAAATTCGTGCACTATCCCCGGCAGCGACCCTTGAACGTGGATACGCGATTGTTTCCGACAATTCTGGAGTGATCGTGCGTGAGGAATCACAAGTCGTAGAAGGTGACGAAGTGCTCATCAGAGTAAACATTGGTGAATTTTTTGCGAACCGTACGAAACCCAAAAAACGAAGCCCAACTATTAAGGAATCGTGATGGCTAAAGCTGAGGATCCAGGATACGAACAGGCACGGGATGAGTTGGCAAGTATTGCCGCGCAACTAGAGCGTGGTGGACAAAGCCTTGAGGAGTCACTTGCGCTGTGGGAAAAAGGTGAAGTGCTGGCTCAAGTGTGTGAAAAGTGGTTGAACGCCGCCAGCGAGCGGATCACTCCAGATCAGGGGTTGTCGTAAGTGATTTAACGGCGGCCTCAAGTTCTGGCAGTGCGACCGTGCCACTCACCACCGTCGTTACCTCCGGTGTCACTTTGACTAAGGCCCGCGAATCCGGCCCTTCAAAGACCAGCCACTTCTCGTTCGCGATTGATTTCTCGCCCTCGCCAAAAATGCCGGTCAGTTCGTTTTTTAAAAACTCCTCGTTGGTTGCCGAGGTTTGCGTGATTTCTAAGTATTCGTCTTCTGCCGTCACAAAACCGACATGCCACACAGGTTCATCGCGTGAATACTGGGTTGGCTCCCAACGGACGCTGGTCGCTCGCAACCCGTCAAGCTGGGGGAAAACCACCGGGAAGTCGGCCTGCCCGCTAGCGAGGGAGAATTGTGGCAGGGGATCAACTTCTCGGATCGGATCCGGGTTGGGGCGCCAGGTCAACAACATAATTAACCCGATTACCCCCAGAACTACGGCGAGTGAACGCACCATGTCCCCCACGGTTTGGCGCATGCGGGCATTGCGCTTCCCTGTTGGAACCGGCGTAGTCACCCTCCAATAATGGATCATCAGGCATGTTTCGGCCCACTCAACACCGCTACGCTGGCCCCATGAGTGGAGAACAACTACAACCTGCGGCAGTTCCAGAGCGAAATCTGGCCTTTGAGCTAGTGCGCGCTACCGAAGCCGCGGCGATGGCTGCCGCCCGCTGGGTAGGTCGGGGCGACAAAAACGGAGCCGACGGAGCCGCGGTTAACGCGATGCGCACGATCGTCAGCGGGGTCTGCATGAACGGAATCGTTGTAATCGGTGAAGGGGAAAAAGATGAAGCCCCCATGTTGTTCAACGGGGAACAGATTGGTGACGGCAGCGGACCAGACGCTGACGTCGCTGTAGACCCCATTGATGGAACAACCCTTGCAGCCAAAGGCATGCCCAATGCGATTTCCGTCATTGCCGTTGCCGAACGAGGAACCATGTTTGATCCGAGTGCCGTTTTTTATATGAAGAAACTTGTTGTTGGGCCGGAAGCAGCTGGGTCAATTGACATTGAGGCACCAACCGCCTGGAACCTTCAACAAATCGCCAAAGCAAAAGGTGAGTCAGTTTCCCAATTGACCGTGTGCGTGCTGGACCGACCACGCCACGACGAGTTGGTTCGCGAGATCAGAGAAGCCGGAGCCCGCATCAAATTCATTGTTGACGGGGACGTCGCAGGAGCCGTGATGGCCGCCCGGCCCAACACCGGAATCGATGTTTTGATGGGAATCGGTGGAACACCGGAAGGAATCATTGCAGCGTGTGCCATGACCGCACTCGGTGGTGAAATTCAATCACTACTGTGGCCCACCACTGATCAAGAGCGAGATAAAGCAATCAATGCCGGCCATGATTTGAGTCGAGTTCTAGGAACCCGCGATCTCGTCACCGGTGACAATAACTTTTTCTGCGCTACTGGGATCACCGACGGTGAGTTACTTCAAGGCGTTCGTTACAGCCCACAGGGCCCAACTACTAACTCAATCGTAATGCGGAGCAAGAGCAAGACAATCCGTGAAATAAAGAGCGAGCACCATTTCGCGCCCAACTCACAGTACTCAACAGTCGTTCTGCCAGAGGGTTCCTGAGCTAATCGGTCGCTTTCGCTTGACGAGAATTCTCGGTGGCACCCCGGCTGAAAACGCCGGGCTGGTGAAAATGGCGACGGCTACGCCGGCCTAGGGTGTTCCTGTGAGCGAATTCCTCTATACCGACCAACTGCCCCTAGGCGCGGACACGACCCAATACCGCCTGCTGACAACCGAGGGTGTGAGTGTTGAACGTCTGGGTGACCACGAATTTCTGCGGGTCGACTCCAGTTCGTTAACCGCATTGACTTTCGCCGCCATGCGCGATATCTCGCACCTGCTTCGCACTGATCACTTGGCGCAACTAAAAAAGATTCTCGATGACCCAGAGGCCAGTCCCAATGACCGTTTTGTCGCCCTCGATTTATTGAAAAACGCAAATATTTCAGCCGGTGGGATTCTGCCCATGTGTCAAGACACGGGGACCGCGATCATTATGGGCAAGCGCGGCCAATTTGTCCTTACTCCCGGTCAGGACAGCGAAGACATTTCCCGTGGCGTATTCGACGCATACGCCCAACTCAACCTGCGCTACTCGCAGCTCTCCCCACTGAGCATGTGGGAGGAGCGCAACACAGGAACGAATCTGCCAGCTCAAATCGACATATTCTCTGATCCACACAAAAACCAGTCATATGAATTCCTGTTCATGGCCAAAGGCGGTGGCAGCGCGAATAAGAGTTTCCTCTACCAGGAAACCGCTGCTCTGCTCAATCCCACAAAGTTTGCGGCTTTTCTTGATGAAAAACTTCGCTCAATTGGAACAGCTGCCTGCCCGCCGTATCACCTTGCAATTGTTGTCGGTGGAACCAGCGCGGAATTCGCGTTGAAGACCGCGAAACTGGCATCCGCGCACTATTTGGATGGCCTTCCCATTCACGGTTCACCCGATGGTCACGGGTACCGCGATTTAGAGATGGAGCATGAAGTATTCCTGCAGACCCAAGAATTTGGAATTGGCGCCCAGTTCGGTGGTAAGTATTTCTGCCACGATGTGCGTGTTATTCGATTGCCACGCCATGGCGCTTCGTGCCCGGTCGCTATTGCCGTTTCCTGCTCTGCGGACCGTCAGGCTAAAGCAAAAATTACTCCGGAAGGGGTGTTCCTTGAACAACTTGAAACCGAACCTGCGCATTTCTTACCCGAAATCGAGGACACGCACCTTGATGACACTACGGTGCACATCAATCTCAATGCGCCAATGAGCGAGGTCCTCAATCAGTTAACTAAACTCCCCATCCGCACCCGTGTCTCACTGACTGGTTCGCTCGTTGTTGCTCGCGATCTCGCGCACGCGCGGATCAAAGCGATGCTCGATCGAGGTGAAGCGATGCCTGACTACCTAAAAGATTTCGCGGTTTATTACGCGGGTCCAGCAAAAACTCCAGTAGGGATGGCTTCTGGTTCATTCGGTCCAACGACCGCAGGTCGCATGGATTCTTATGTTGATCAATTCCAAAAGGCAGGGGGCTCCATGGTCATGTTGGCCAAAGGAAATCGCAGTAATGCGGTCACGCGCGCTTGCCAGGAAAACGGTGGGTTTTATTTAGGCTCGATCGGTGGGCCGGCAGCAAGATTGGCTCAAGACAATATTAAAAAAGTGGAAGTGCTGGACTTTCCCGAATTGGGCATGGAAGCGGTCTGGAAAATTGATGTCGTTGACTTCCCTGCATTCGTGGTGGTTGACGACAAAGGAAATGATTTCTTTGCCGAAACGTTAAGACCAATTGCGACGAATATTCCCGTAGGTCCCCCGAAATAGCCGGTGGGCGGCTAAAAGCAGCGTCCTCTTCCAGCTCCCCAGTGGTTCTTGCCTTTACCTTCATTCCAGATCGTCCAGAAAGCTCGATCCTGCCAGTACCTATTCCACTGATTCATCGGTTTTTTCCGCAGATCTTGTAGGAGGTCGACGCCCGCAGCCCCCATTTCTTTCCTGACTTCCGGTTGCATCATCCAGGTCACGCCACGAGTGAGTGGCTTTGAGAACTGGTAGGCGCCCCGGTAATAATCACCTCTGCCAGCTTTGTAGTGATGGTGGGATTCAATTTTGGAAATACATTTACGCAATTTCTCGCGTTTCGGCATGTACCACTTGCCCTGATAGAGACTTGCTTCATAACCAATCAGATCACGTGATTTTTCAGAGCCAAACGCATGAGTTGTCTCGATCTCGATTCGGTTCTGTCGATTCGCTGTTTCACCCGCACTTGGATCATTGCCTTCGTCGCCCACCGGTATCGCCGGGTCTCCCGCAATGGGCCCCGGGGCAACAGGAACAGCGTCTTCAGCAACGGCTGAAGTGGCAGGGAGTGCCAAAGCCAGGGCGAGTGCCACAAGCCCAACATTCCGGCCCAGCCGCGCGGATCTGATCACAATAACCTTCCAAGGAATAAACAATCGACTACCACCGTGCCCCAAAAACTGGCATTTGTCACCTTGGAATGGCGTGCTATGACACACTTTTTAGACCGTGAGTCGAGGAAATTAGGGCTTCATAGGGGAAAAGGCACCTAATTTGAATATGACCTATGTCACATTATGGATTTGGGTAGTCCTCGAGTAATTCGGTGACGAGAGCGGCAATCTCCGAGCGTTCACTTCTGGTCAGGGTGACATGTGCAAAAAGTGGATGGCCTTTCAGCTTCTCAACAACCGCAACGATCCCGTCAAATCGACCTACTCGTAAATTGTCACGCTGCGCGATGTCATGCGTCAAGACAACCCTCGAGTCCTTGCCAATCCGAGAGAGAACCGTGAGCAGCACGTTGCGCTCCAGCGACTGGGCTTCTTCCACAATTACATAAGCGTCATGCAGACTGCGACCGCGGATATGCGTGAGTGGCAAAACCTCAAGCATCCCTCGATCCACGATCTCGTCAATAACATTCGAGGTGGTAATAGCCCCAAGCGTGTCGAAGACTGCCTGACCCCAGGGGTTCATTTTCTCCGACTCTGATCCGGGAAGGTAGCCAAGCTCCTGACCACCCACCGCGTAAAGGGGGCGAAATACGATCACTTTTTTGTGGGCTTGGCGCTCCATTACCGACTCCAAACCGGCACAGAGTGCCAGTGCACTTTTCCCCGTCCCTGCTCGACCACCCAGGGAGACTATTCCCACGCCAGGATCAAGCAAAATGTCGAGGGCGACCCGCTGCTCGGCGCTGCGGCCTCGAATTCCAAATGCTTCACGATCCCCGCGCACCAGTTTGAGGGTTTTGTCGGCGCTCACCCGAGCAAGTGCACTGCCCCGGTCGGACAGTAGAACCAAACCGCAATGACACGGGTAGTCAAAGGCAATATCGTGTTCGAGAACCCCCTGCTCAAAAAGTTCGTCTAACTCATAATTCTCGACTTCCACTTCTGCCATTCCCGTGTACCCGGATTCAAAAACCAGTTCTGCTTTATATTCCTCCGCAGCGATACCCACGGCGCTCGCCTTGACCCGCATGGGTAAGTCTTTACTCACCAAAACGACGTCGAGCCCTTCCAGGCTTAAATTTTTTGCTAACGCCAAAATCCGAGTGTCGTTGTCTCCTAGCCGAAGTCCACTGGGAAGCACGTCAACGTTGGTGTGGTTCAACTCAATGCGAACACTTCCCCCGTTGGATCCGATCGGTAACGGAGCATCAAGGCGCCCATGTTCAACTCGAAAGTCGTCCAAAAGACGAAGTGCATTACGCGCGAAATAACCCAACTCCGGATGGCTGCGTTTAGCTTCCAGTTCAGTGACAACAACAATAGGAATGACAACATCATGTTCATCAAATCTCAGGATTGCCTTGGGATCTGAGAGTAAAACTGAAGTGTCAATTACATATGTTTTGCGGGCTGAGACCGAATTGGACACGCGATGGGCTCCTGTCTGCCCAGTTGGCTTTCGGGTGCCGGTCGGGCCTGCGAATTACCTAACGCTAGGCCTGACTTCCTTGAATTATTCACCGACACGCCGCCCCAACAAGACAACAAAGCGAACAACAGGTAGACAGTTTGCACCCCAACTGACCGGGCTATTTAAGCCCCGTAGCGACGATTTCGTTCCGCATAGGCGCGTACCGCTCGCAAGAAATCAATCCGACGGAAGTCTGGCCAAAATGCTTCACAGAAATAGAACTCGGAATGAGCGCTTTGCCACAGCAAAAACCCGGACAATCTCTGCTCACCGGATGTACGAATAACAAGATCCGGATCTGGCTGGCCTTTTGTGTACAAGTGCTCAGCAATATGGTCAACGTCAATGAGCTGGGCAAGTTCATCAAGGCTGGTTCCTTGACTCGCGTGATCAGCGAGGAGAGATCGCACGGCGTCCACTACTTCCCTGCGACCGCCGTAACCCACCGCCACGTTAACGAGTGATCCATCAATATCCGCCGTAGCCTCAGCACTTTCTTTCAGCAGATTGGCCGTCTGAGCCGGGAGTAGATCAAGGGCACCAACGGGGTGAATCCGCCAACGCGCCTGGGTGACCAAGTTGCTCACCGTTGACTCGATGATTGTCATCAGTTTTTCCAGTTCAACTTCTGGGCGGTTCAAATTATCTGTCGACAAAAGCCACAGCGTGACAACTTCAACACCCGATTCATCACACCACCCGAGGAAGTCGACTATTTTCGCCGCTCCGGCCTCGTGGCCTTGCGTCGAGGTTGACCCTTGAGCGGTAGCCCACCGGCGATTGCCATCAAGGATCACACCAACGTGGCGTGGCATCCGATCTGCCGGAATTTGGGCCGCAAGATTGCGTTCATAGACACCGTAAACGAGATCCTTGAGACCCACCTGCATCCCGTCCTTCCGTAAATCGCGATCTGAACCGAATTCAAAACCCTAGATTACTCCAGTGCAGTAATTTAAGGGAGAAGATGAGGGTTAAGGCCCAAGAATTTAGCAAGTTCACCTGGGTTGTTCGTCGGTAATTCACAAACAGTGAATCTGCACACCTGCGCGTGGTTGGTAGCCCCAGGTGACCAACGGATGTCGGGACATTTCGGAGATAACATTGCTATCCGCGCAAATTGCGTACTTTCGGGTCCGCTCACTTCAACTTCCCATGGACCTTGCGCCAAGGACCAAAGCGCCACGAGCCCCCAGCCCACCGATCTCGGAGCGCTCAATGCGTACTTGGGAACTACCCCCAATGCGAGTTCGGCCCTTGTTCGCAGTTGCAGATAATCACTGGGTGCAAGTGCACTGAATCGAACAAGAAGATTTGCTATTGCGAGCCACCCGGATGGCTCTGCATTGTCGGCAAACTCACGCGGCCGACGAATCAACTTCTCCGCATCAATCGCAGTGTCGAAGAATCCACCTTCGCCGTCGTCAAAACCCTCGAGTGCAGTTTCCAGTAGTGATCGGGCCAGTGAAAGCCACTCAGGCGCTCCCGTCACTCCATACAGCGTGAGTAAACCCTCCGACATATTCGCATAATCGTCGAGTACTCCAGAATTTTTTCCAGGGACACCATTACGCGATGTGCGCGACATACTGCGAGCCCGCTCCCCCGCCCCAAAATGCACACTGATCACGCAATCAGCTGCCGCTTCAGCGGCCTCGATCCATTCCGGTTTGCCAAAAATAATTCCCGCTTCGGCCAACGCCGAAATAATCAATCCGTTCCACGACGCAACAATCTTGTCGTCTTGCCCAGGTCGGATCCGCTTACTCCGCTCTGTGAATAACTGTGTTCGGATCCTTGACCATAAATCGAGGTCCTGAGGGTCAGTGAGCAATTGTAATGTCGAGTTACCGTGCTCGAAAGTTCCCGATTGGGTAACTTCAAACATTTCACAGGCAGCATCTGCGAATTCAGCGCCAACGGCTTCAGCAACCTCGCTCGGAGTCCATGCGTAGAACTTGCCTTCGACACCTTCACTGTCGGCGTCCAATGCGGAAGCAAATGCACCTTGTGGCGTGCGCATTTCTCGCAAGAGAAATTCAATACTTTCATGCACGACGCGCTCGGCAAGAGGATTCCCAGTAAGTCGCCACCAATGGGTGTATACCCGAATGAGTAATGCATTGTCGTACAACATTTTTTCAAAGTGTGGGACCACCCATGCTCTATCAACACTGTACCGTGCGAAACCACCACCAATTTGGTCGTAAATCCCACCGCGAGCCATCGCTTCAAGGGTCGCAGATGCCATGCGCTCGGCCTGCTCGCCCACCTCAGAGTCCAGGGCCATACGCAACAAAAACTCGAGGACCATAGATGGTGGAAATTTTGGAGCACGACCAAAACCAGCATTTTCCTGATCAAAAGACTTCTGCAGTCCAGTAACCGCGCCGCGCAAATATTCCCCGAACTGATCCTTATTCATCGCTGCGACGTCGGTTGAGTCAAATCCTTCACTTCGACTTTCCAGTGCAGCGATTATTCGTTCACCCGCCTGCAGAATCTCTGGCCTGCGTTGCACCCAGGTGTCTGAAATAGATTCGATTAATTGACCAAAACTGGGCATCCCGTGTCGCGGCGTGGGAGGAAAATAAGTTCCCGTATAAAACGGACGGCCTTCATGATCGAGGAAAACTGACATCGGCCAACCCCCGTGGCCCGTCATGGCAACCGTGGCTTCCATGTAAATCGAATCAATGTCGGGCCGCTCTTCACGGTCGACTTTGATGTTCACAAAATGTTCGTTGAGGAATTTCGCAACTGCCGGATCCTCAAATGACTCATGGGCCATAACGTGACACCAATGGCAGGCTGAATAACCGATGCTCAGGAATATGGGTACATCACGATTGCGAGCCTCAACAAATGACTCCGGCGTCCACTCCCACCAATCAACTGGATTGTCTGCATGCTGCAACAGGTACGGCGAAGTAGATTGCCCGAGTCGATTCACAGTTTTAAGCGTATCTGAATTGGCAAATGCAGATGTGCGAGGATAGGAGCACTAAAGGAGTAAACGTGTTTGAAGCAGCGAAGAAAGAATACGATCAAGCGATTAATCGCAATGCCACCTTGGGTCAGTTAGCCAATCAAAAGACTTCTTCGACAGGTTGGCGCCCTTCACGGGCTCTCACCGCGGTAATGGTTCTTGGCGCAACTGCAATTGCGGTTGCGCTGCTGGTCATTCTTTCGTAAATCCTTTTTTTAGAACTTCCATTGCTCCGGTCAACTCACTCGGAATAATCCACATTTTATTTGCATCACCTTGGGCCATTACGGGAAGTGTTTCTAGGTAACGGTGGGCAAGGGCAGCAGCGCTGGGATTGGCCTCGTGAATCGCGCTGTACACCTTCTCCAGTGCCACAGCTTCACCTTCGGCCCGAAGGATTTGTGCTTGCGCCTCGGCACTGGCACGAACAACCTCGGCCTGGGCGAACCCTTCCGCCATGAGAATCGCGCTCTGCTTCTCTCCCTCTGCGGTAAGGATTGAACTTTGCTTTTGACCCTCAGCAATCAAAATGGTGGCTCGACGCTCACGCTCGGCTTTCAGTTGCTTTTCCATCGATTCCTGCACCGACTTGGGTGGGTCAATGGCCTTTAGTTCCACCCGATTCACCCGAATCCCCCACTTGCCGGTTGCTTCGTCCAACACTCCACGCAACTGCCCATTGATTGAATCTCGGGATGTGAGTGTCTCTTCAAGGTCCATGGACCCAATGACATTACGCAGGGTCGTGACGGTGAGTTGTTCGATGCCCAGGATGAAACTTGAGATTTCATAAGTGGCTGCCTTGGGGTCGGTTACTTGAAAATACACAACCGTATCGATTGAGACAACCAAGTTATCTTCAGTGATCACGGGCTGCGGAGGGAAGGAGGCCACCTGCTCCCGCATGTCAACGCGCTCGCGAATCCGATCAACGAAGGGAATGAGAACGGTCAAGCCCGGCGTGAGAGTGCGTTGGAACCGACCTAATCGCTCTACCACCGCTGTACTTGCTTGGTTCACAATCACAATGGTTCGCGACAGCATCAGCAGCAACACTGCGAGCACCCCAACGACACCGGCGATTACTCCAAAAACGTCCATGACAACTCCTTCATAACAATTAGTCGAGTGGAAAAATCAAAGCTGTTGCGCCGTCAATGCGTGAGACAGAAACTCGAACATTGGGCCCAATTGGATCAAAAGTAAGGTCTGGGTCAAGCCGGGCACTCCACGTTTCCCCCTTGAGTTTCACTTGGCCTTCATGGGCTGTGACAGTCAACAGTGTTAGAGCCTCAGCACCGATCAGAGCATCAATTCCAGTGCGAGTACCGATCGGAGCCCTGGCAAACCTTTTCATTGCGAGTGGGCGAATCGCGAGGATTCCAAATAATGTGACGGCGGCTGCTACCAAGACTTGGACAACGACAGGAACCCCCACGGCAGCCGTGGCAAGCCCACCGGCCGCACCAATGGCAAATAGCCCGAAGTACAACGTGGTTGTGGCGAACTCCAGGCCCAGTGCAATACCAGCCGTTAATCCCCAGAACCAGATCATGTTTTAACTGTAATACCGAATTGGCGCTTTGGCAGGGGTATAGGTCTGCAGCACTGATCCCCTAATCTTTTTCCATGCTGCTAGATGTCCAGGCTTCCGTGCACCCAAGTTGGTTGCCCGTTTTCGAAGGCCGTTCGGCTGAAATTGCGACTTTGCGCGGTTTCCTTGAAGACGAGACGGCAGCTGGCCGCCATTGGTTACCCAAACCTGCACAGGTATTGCGCGCGCTTACCATTCCCTTAGATCAAGTGCAAGTTGTCATTCTGGGACAGGATCCGTACCCGACTCCCGGTCACAGTGTTGGCCTCGCCTTCAGTGTTGCTCCCGGGGTTGCCCTTCCTCGCAGTTTGGGGAATATTTTTAGAGAGTTGCAGTCCGACCTAGGCGTTGGTGCCCCCGCAAGTGGTGACCTCACTCCATGGGCCGAACAGGGAGTGTTGCTACTCAACTCCGCGTTAACCGTAGGCAGTGGTCAGAGTGGTAGTCACCGGGGCAAAGGCTGGGAGCCCGTCACGAGTGCGGTAATCGCAGCGCTAATCAATCGACCGGAGGGTTCCCCCGTGGCGATTCTCTGGGGGAAAGATGCTCAAAATTATGGCAACGATTTTGATTCGCGATTTGTCATTTCGAGCCCACACCCGAGTCCGCTATCAGCACGGCGTGGCTTTTTTGGAAGCAAACCTTTTAGTCGCACAAATGAATTTCTACGGCAACAAGGCCTCGCCCCTATTGACTGGGATCTGGCTTAATACTCTTGTCGGGTAATGCTGCCACGTACCGATGCATAACAAAGTCCGCATAAAAAGATGCAAAAGGAATTGTTCCTGCAAGTAGCAAAGCCAGAGTTTTCAGGATTGGGAAGCGCAAAAGAAACGCTAGATTCACAGCCGCAATAAGGTAAGCGAAATACAACCAGCCGTGGGCAATCCACAGGATGCTGTAGAGAAACGGCTTTCCGCCTTCTGTTCCGTAATTTAAAAACAGATAGCCGTAGAGCGCCCACACCGAAGCCGTAGCGAGTACCACTCCTGTAACCCACGCCATAATGCGAAATGCGAGCAGCGCCGTCGAAATCTTGTTCATAGCGGCAGCCTACGTTCAGTCTAATTCGTGCGCGAACGGTGGCATGGCCCCTGCGCGCTGGCAGGTCAATCCCGCGACCGTGATTCCGAATTCAACGGCGGCGCGGACTTTCTCTGCATCCTGTAGCTCGCCTCGGTACAAGTTGTGCTTATCCCAATAGGAGAGGAACCCACCGCTTAGTGCGTCACCCGCCCCCACCGTGTCGACGACCTGGACTTCAGGGACGTTAACCTCAAATTCCTCAGTGCGCATGAACACATGCACACCCTTCGGCCCATCGGTAAGCAGCACAACGGCCTGTGATCGGCTACAAATATCTCGCGCAGCCGTGTTGTTGCTCAGATCAGGGAACATGTAGTTGAGGTCATCACCACTGAACTTGATTACATCAGCGCGCTCAAGGGAACTATTAAAAGTTTCCCAAAATTGCGAAGGGTCTTGCATCACACTCGGTCGAGCATTCGGATCTATCATCAATATTTGATTTTCATCCAATGCCGCTACTACGGCTCGCGTAGCCTGTGACAGTGGTGCACAAACAAATGCGAGTGTCCCAATATGAAGCGCTGTGGCCTTGTTGTCCAATGCTTTCAGTGCTATCTCAGGGGTAACGGAAAGTGACGAAGTTCCCTCAATGAGAAATCGATACGTTGCCACACCTTCATGATTGAGTGAAGCAATTGCCAGAGTTGTTGGGGCAGCACAATCCTGTTCAATTGCGCAACTGACTCCGTCACTCTCAAGTAGGCGACGGATTCGTTGTCCCAATGCATCTTGGGAAATACCACCGATAAAGGAAACATCTGTGCCAAGACGCGCAATCGTTCGTGCAGTATTGAAGGGACCGCCACCCACAACAGAATCGATCTCTCCAACGGGGGAAACAATGATGTCAATCAGGGCCTCACCCATGACCTGAATCATTTGCGTAACTTAACGCCAACAACCAGCCAACGAATGTAGATCGTGACCGCGAAGAGGGCAAAAACCCACCACTGAATCGCGTAAAAGAAGTTCTGAAGTGGGAACGCAACTTCTGCGGTTGAAATTGTGGGAGGCACGCTCTCGGGTGAATTGGCTTCCAATGGCAACTGGGACTGCATAACAATGTATCCGTCAAGCAGCGGCGTGTTCCACAGCTCTGATAATTGCTGCGAGTCAATGGCTACCACTTCGCCACCAGAATCACTTCCCGTTTGGTAAAAAGCATCACTCGGTTGCAAAACCCCTTCAATACTTACTGCTCCCTCTGGGGTTGTGAACAGTTGTCCTTCCGGCACCCAGCCGCGAACAACTGCAATTAACTGCCCCGTCTGGGTCTGCAGCGCTGAAACAATCCAATCCCCTGAAACCGACTCCCGCGAAAGCCTGCTTCCGATTCGGACTTGGTCTGCATTAACAAAGGAGCCGGTAGCCGTCACTGTTCTTCCGTAGTCCTGCGGATCCAATGGTTGATCAATTTCACTGACCGGCACCGCTGCCATTGCGGCTGCTCTTTCGGCGTCCAAAATGTCCTGGGTGCGGTCCCACTGCCATTTGCCGAGAAAGAAGAAAAGCACACACACGAGGATCAGTGACAGAATCGCCAAAATAGATGCCGGTGTTTTAGCCCGCGTCCGGAAATTACTGCTTGGCGGCATCGGGATCTTGCTCGGCGCTCTCTTCCATCTGCGCTATGGCATTCGTTTCCTGCTCAATGCGAACCTGGCTTCGTCCACGGGGGAGGTTCGGATCAATTCGCTTCATTTGACGATTCATGTTCAGCCACAGCAGGACCAAAGCAATACCGACAAGTAGCACAGTGAATCCAGCGATTGGGCCGGCCCCTGCAATGGTTTCGCTGAGATTCGTTTCGTTGTCCATAGTGGTTCCACTCTAATCTGTTGCTGACTTTCTAGCGCAGGCCGGCAAAAAGGTCACTTTCAGGCAGGGTCGTGGTCACCAAACTGGAGGCTAGCTGGAATTCCTCCGTTGGCCAAGCGCTCTGTTGCAGCTCTGTTGAGACGAGGAACCAACGGCCATCGGGTTCAATTTGAGTCGCATGGGCTTTGAGGGCAGCATCTCTGATGGGAAAGTACTTGGCGCATTCGATGCTCGTAGTAATTCTTTCCGCATCCTCTGGTTTGTCTTCCCACTTGTCTAACCATTCAACGTAGGGTGAATCAATTTCCTGCTCCAATAGCAAGTTATGCATAGCGACGATGCGCGCCTTATGAAACTGCTGGTTGTAATAGACCTTCTGAACTTGGTGTGCCGGTCCAAATTCTTGGTAGATATTCGGATCCGCAGCAGCAGTGATTGCAGCCATGGTGATCACGTGGGTTTGTATGTGATCGGGGTGTGGGTATCCGCCGTTTTCGTCGTAGGTTGTGACAACCTGTGGGCGGAATTTGCGCAGCAGTTTGACAAGTGGTGGGACACTTACCTCAAGTGGGACAAGGGCGAATGCGTCTTCGGGTAATGGCTCACCTTCGGTGAAACCCGAATCCATAAAACCAAGCCACTCGTGTTGCACCCCGAGGATTCTTGCTGCTTCAGCCATTTCTCTCTGACGCACTTCATGGATCCCATACAGGTCGACTTCCTCTTGGGCTTGCACATTAAGCACGTCTCCCCGCTCGCCACCGGTGCAAGAGACCACCATCACTTCAATGCCTTCATCGACGTATTTGGCCGTGGTGGCTGCGCCTTTACTTGATTCGTCGTCCGGGTGGGCGTGAATCGCCATTAACCGCAACGCAGGTCCGGTGGTTGAATTTTGCACTAGAGCATCCTCTCACTCCCACTCGTGACCCTCGTTAGTCTGGGAGGGTGTCAAGCCCCTTTCGCAAAGATCAACTCAGCCCAGAGATGCAAGAGCGGTATGGGTTCAACCGCAGTAATCGTTTACGCACGGCCGTAATTGCGCTAGTGACCGTAATTTTTGCAATTGGGGTCGGATTCGCTACTTTTTCGATGTCCCAGAAAACCATTCAATACAAGCTCCTCACATGGAGTGTGGTGAGCCCGGAGCGAATTGATTTAGTCTTTGAGGTTCGGCGGATTGGCAGCGACGCACTTGATTGTGTCATTCGGGCCCAGGATTCCAAACGAGTTGACGTGGGGTACGCGGTTATCACGATTCCCAGCGGTAACGACCTCGAGGAAGTGAACTACTCCCTCAGAACCCTGGCACCGGCCTTCGTGGTTGAGGTGCTCACCTGTGTCAAATCCGGTGAACCGACCCGGGTGCCCGGACCTCAGTTCCCCGCTGGAGTTGCCCCACCGCCCCAACCGTGGACACCCGTTTCTTAGTCTTGAATGGGGCGCACCCGTCCACAAACCGAGAAAAAGTATTAGGGTTTCACGTTATGACCGAAATTACCTGGTTGACCCAAGATGCCCACGACCGTCTCACGGCCGAATACGAAAACCGCCAAGGTCCGATGCGCGTTGACATTACCAAGAAAATTGAGGCCGCCCGAGAGGAGGGTGACCTCAAGGAAAACGGTGGTTACCACGCCGCCCGCGAGGAACAAGGGAAAAACGAAGCGCGGATCCGTCAACTGCGGCAGTTGTTGGAAAACTCACAGATCGGTGTGCCAGAAGCCGCTGAAGGGGAAGTCAGTCACGGCAAAGTGATTTCGGTTCGCCTCATTGATTTTGACGAAGTGGAACGCTTTTTGCTCGGCTCACGCGAGGAAGCAGCGCATGCATCAATTGATGTGTACTCCCCCACCTCACCTTTGGGGGCTGCAGTACTGGGAAAGCGCATTGGCGACAAGACCCGTTATCAACTTGCTAATGGAAAAGAGATGTCCGTTGAAATTCTCAATGTTGAGGACTACGTCTGACGTTAGCGCCGGCTCACGTTGCGGTATTTGCGGATCGCCAACGGAGCAAAAATTCCAATCACGATCGTGCAGGAAATAATCGTGTAGGCAACCGGGTGCTGTAACGACCAAAATCCCGGGTCTGCCCCCGGCGCGTATCCCGTCGGGTTGCCAAAAAGTTCACGCGTAGCCAAGACCAGAGACGAAACTGGGTTGAACGCCGCAAATACCTTGAGAACGCTGGGAAGCGAATCAATCGGCACAAATGCATTGGACAAAAATGTCAGCGGGAAGATCCAAATTAGTCCAGCGGTATTCGCGGTTTCGGTATTGGGCACGGACAGGCCGACGAATGCGCCAACCCACGTGACCGTGTAGGCAAAAAGTAGAAGAAGCAAGTATGCATAAATTGCGTTAAGGACTCCGTCGTTGATTCGCCATCCAACGATGTAACCGGTGATACTCAAAACAGTGAGCACCAAAATTTGCCTCAATGCATTAGCAAGCGTGTTGCCAATCAAAGCCGCTGACTGCGACATCGGCAACGCCTTGTAACGGTCGATAATTCCTTTTTGCATTGCTTCGGCTAAGCCCACGGTGCTGGCGGCAGCCGCAAACGCAACAGTCTGACCGAAAATACCGGGCATTAAGTATTGGCGGTACAGACTCGAATCAGCCGCACTTCCTGGGTCTGCTCCCGGGATAGGAATCGCTCCACCAAAAACGTAAGCAAAAAGCAATACAAAAATGACGGGTTGAATGAGTTGAAAAAACAGTGCTTCCGGGATTCGAAATGACGCCAGAATTGTGCTACGGGCAATAACGATCGAGTCGTGAACAGTCCATCCGAGTAATGGGCGCGAAAGTGCCACGGGTACTGAAGTGCTCAAAGTTTTCACTTGACTCATGATTAATTGCGTCCTTTCTTTGACCGGCCTGTTGGTTTCCCCGTGGTTTCGTCTTCAGCGCTATGTCCCGTCAGTGAAAGAAAAACGTCATCGAGTGTTGGCCTGCGCAACGCCAAGTCAGCGATCGCGATGTCTTGTGAATCAAGTAACCGAACGACATCAACGAGTACCGTGGAACCACCCGAAACCGGACCCGAGACAAGGTTCTCATTAATCAAGGATTCACCGCCAAAGACAGGGCCAAGAACGACTTGCGCATCTCGGACGCGATCAATGTCAGCAACTCTCACTTCAATTCGGTCGCCACCAATTTGGTCTTTCAGTACCTCAGCGCTTCCGTGGGCAATTACGCGACCGTGATCAATCACAACGATGTCGTCAGCGAGCTTGTCAGCCTCTTCGAGGTACTGGGTTGTCAGCAGCACCGTGGTTCCCTCGGCAACGAGACTCTCAATTACGCCCCACAGTCCTAGTCGTGAGCGTGGGTCAAGACCGGTCGTAGGTTCATCGAGAAATAAAATACTGGGTTTTGCAATCAGACTTGACGCGAGATCAAGGCGCCTTCGCATCCCACCGGAATAAGTTTTTGCGGGACGATCTGCTGCCTCACTGAGGTCAAACCACTCGAGGAGTTCCTCGGAGCGATCCTTAACGTAGGACGGGGCGAGGTGGTAGAGATCACCGAACATGCGCAGATTCTCACGACCGGTTAGGAATTCATCGACCGCCGCGTACTGCCCGGTGAGACCAATACTGTGACGGACTTGGTCGGACTGTTTTTCCACGTTGTAGCCATTTACATAAGCCACGCCTTTGGTCGGCTTGAGCAAGGTTGCCAGAATGCGAACCGTCGTGGTCTTACCCGAGCCATTAGGGCCGAGCAGGCCGACCACTTTTCCGCGAGGGACCACAAGGTCAAGCCCGTCAAGGGCTTTAACGTCACCAAATTCTTTTACCAAGCCTTCAGCATGAACCGCATCCTCTTTTGCCATGCGCCGAACTTTATACCTAGAGTTCCGTAACGTTAAATCCTTGGCTTGCCAGACTGGCCAGGACTTCTTGCGTGTGATCACGTCCACGGGTTTCAACTTGAATATGAACTTCGACTTCGTCGACCCCCAATGAGGGATCCATTCGGTTATGGTCCACTTCAACAATATTTGCTCGCGCTTGCTGGATTGCCAGAAGAATTTCGGCAAGCATTCCCGGTGAGTCCAGAACCCGGACCTTCATGGTCAGATAGCGGCCGCTGGCTGCCATTCCGTGTCGAATAATGCGCAGCAACAACAATGAGTCGACATTGCCGCCCGAAAGTATTACGGCGACCGGTGCTTCGAACTTTTCCGGCCACGCGAGGACCGCCGCGGTGGCAGCAGCGCCAGCCGGCTCTACCACCATCTTCGCCCGCTCCAGCAGCAACAGCACGGCACTAGAAAGCTGGTCTTCAGAAACTGTGATGATCTCGTCGACGAATTGCTGCACAATCTCGAATGGAATATCGCCCGGCCGTCCGACTGCAATCCCGTCAGCCATGGTCGACATCTGCTCAAGTTTTTGTGGTGACCCGGCTGAAAGTGAAGCGGGGTAGGCCGCGGCATTTGCTGCCTGAACCCCGACAACCGTTACATCAGGATTTTGCAACTTAATTGCTAGGGCGACTCCAGCCAGAAGCCCACCCCCACCGGTGCAGACAACCACCGTTTTGACGTCAGGGATCTTCTGCAAGATTTCCAGACCAAGTGTTCCTTGCCCCGCAATAACGTCTTGATGGTCAAACGGATGGACCAAGATTGCTCCGGTACTACTCGCGAAGGCTCGAGCGTGCACCAGTGTTTCGTCAACATTGGCACCTGCGAGCTTGACTTCCGCACCGTAGCCCTTAGTCGCTTCAACTTTTGGAATCGTTGCACCAAGTGGCATGTACACCGTTGCTTTGATTCCTAACATCCGTGCGGCGAGCGCGACTCCCTGAGCGTGATTTCCTGCACTAGCAGCAACGACTCCACAGTCCCGTTCCTCTTTGGTCAACTTCGCAAGCCGGTTGTAAGCACCGCGTATTTTGAATGAACCCGCTCGTTGCAGATTTTCCGGGATTAAATACACCGGTCCGCCAACACGTTCGGTCAGCCAACGAGCATTCGCAACAGGAATTTCCGATATCACTCCGGCGAGTCGTTCCCTGGCCGCTTCCATATCCAACAAAGTGACTTCGGGCTTGATGTGATCAATTTGCCGGGGCACCAACCCATCATGTCAGTCCGAGGGTGAAATGCGGAAGGTTGCAATAAATCAGTGGGACAACTCTCGCCGACTTCCTGGAAGTTGGGTGTGATCCCCGAGATTGGCACCTGATGCTGCCCTGCGGCCAGCATTTGCCGCCGAGCCTGAATTCGTCATTGCTGCGCCGGAGTAACCACCCCAACTTCCTCGGGCCTGTGAATTCTTGCGGTGGAATGAACTCACTTGCTTTTCTCGGTCGGCCAAAACGAGCGCCCCGGAAACAGCACCGGGCTGTTTTGCGCGTGAATCGCTTTCACGGATGGCTTCGGTTCTGCCCTGCTGCAAACGTTCACCAATTCGAAGAATGTAGGCCCGATAAAATGCAGCACGTGCCGTTTGCGCTGTAAATTTAATACGCCGGCGACGATAACCACCTGCAACGCGAACCCGGCCATCAAATTGCTCACCGCGCCAGGAGCCAGCATTGACATAGTGATTCCCGTGCGTTGTCATTTGGACCGCCAAAGATGAGAACAGCGTCTCAATTGAATCTAAGTCACCGGGCATCCCGTAGCTGATGACATAGGTTGAATCGCGGGCAACATCAACATGAGCACTATTTGAATGCGCAACGGTAACGAAGAGATTGACTAAATGTGTGTTGGCTCGCTTCCCCTTGACACCGATCGTCACCGTTCGACTCAAAGGTGTCAACGTCTCAGTCTTTTTTGTGTGATTGCGCGCGGTTGCCAGGTCAATGCTGGCAAGTGTCGCCAACATTTGTGCTTTTGTTAAATAGGCATCGGCTTCGGCTTCGTTATCGGTTCTCTCTGCTTTAGCGAGTAGTGCTGCGATTCGTTCAAGTTTCATTTCGGGACCTCGAGTGAAAATATTTTTTGATGATCCTCCACGTTGACTCCCAGTTCAAGGTAACCGGCAGAGAGCAGGAGCCGGGCTTGCTCTCCCAGTGCTACCTGAACCAAATACAACATGCATGAAGTAAATATCGACCCATGAGCCGGTTGACCCCCAGGCGCCAGCTTCGCTGCCAAGTGGTGTGCACATTCATGCAGAATTATGGCCTCGCGTAATGCCCAGCGCGCCGACTCCCCATAAACGGGCACCGCAATCACCGAATTTTCATATTCATAATGGGCTTTTGCGCACCCTTTGCGTTCACGAACGCTGGGCGGAATGACATTTAGGTGGAGTTGGGCAAAAAGCACCCGCACGTAAACCCTGATCGAGTCAATGTTTGCGAACCGCTTTTGTTCCGGGATATCAAGTTTTGACCCAAAGAATTCAACCACTCCACCGCGGTTCATCAGGCTTGAAAATTGATCTTCAGCGGCGTAAACCTTGGCCCTTTGCACGTCAGTCGCTCGTGCTCCCGCGGACGTGGCCATGCGGCTATCTTGCCGTGCCACCTGCAGGTCGCGAAAGAGGTTCCTTTGGCCTGGGGATCACCACGCAAGTAGAGTCGGGCTGCCCTCAATACCGAGTTAAAGGAAAAACGTGTCCGAAACACCGACCGATGGAGAAGGACACTCCAATAATCCCTCCCGCACCCACCGGCTCGGAGGTGCGATCAGGCGGACCCCGCTCTTACACGGTTTACCCAAGGAAGTTGCGGTCCTTTCGGCGATTGCCTTTTTCGTCGCTATCGGATTCGGAATCTTGGCACCCGCACTCCCCATCTTTGCCAAGTCATTTGACGTAACTGCACTACAAGCCAGCGCTGTGATCTCAGTGTTCGCCCTGATGCGTTTTCTATTTGCACCCATCGCAGGAATACTTGTTGACCGACTCGGTGAACGAATTGTTTTGACTTCTGGGCTACTTATTGTCGCCACCTCAAGCGCCATTGCCGGCTTCTCACAAACGTACCTACAACTTGTCGCTTTCCGCGGAATCGGTGGAATTGGCTCATGTATGTTCACCGTCTCAGCACTTGCACTCCTGCTCCGAGTTGTTGATTCAAGCCAACGTGGACGCGCTGCCAGTGCTTTTCAGGGTGGTTTCCTCCTCGGTGGCGTTGCCGGACCAGCCGTTGGTGGAATTGTTGTTGCAATTTCAATTCGTGCACCATTTTTTGTTTATGCTGCCTCACTTTTTGCAGCTGCCCTGGTGACCATGATCTTCCTCACTCGTGCGCAACTCCGTGAGCGAGAGGAAGAGGTTTCACGCGGTCAGAGTGATAAATTGGAGGAATTACGCACCGCACTCCGTGATAAGGCCTACCAAGCCGCGTTGGGGACAAACCTAATCTCCGGATTTGTTACATTTGGGCTGCGAAGTTCAGTTGTGCCACTTTTTGTTGTTGAAGGTTTGCAGCGCGGGGCCTCCTTGTCTGGATTCGGTTTCCTTGCGGCCGCCGCGGTACAGGCACTCGTTCTGTTGCCCGCCGGTCGGATGGCCGACACACAAGGACGCCGCAAAGCGTTACTTTTCGGCACAATTGCAACAGCAATCGGACTGGTCTTTCTCACCCTCGCCGATGTCGCCGTCAATGGTCTGGGCCAAGCGGGAATGATCGGGACGATTCTGTTTTTGATCAGCATGGCAATTCAAGGATTTGGGGCCGCCTTCCTCGGCTCTGCACCTTCCGCGGTCATCGGGGACGTCATGGGTGGCAAAAAAGGTGGGATTGTGGTGGCGACCTTCCAGATGATGAGTGACATCGGTGCCGTTCTTGGACCGCTAGCGGCCGGGCTTCTGGTTGACCTTTTTGACTTTGAGTGGGCTTTCGCATTTGGAGCAGTTTTAGCCGTTTTGCCCATTTTCCTCGTGATCCGCATGCCCGAAACCCTCAAACGTTCGGGCGTAACGTAGTCTGTGAAATCTGCCCAGCCTTGATTTCCTCCATTCCGTAAGGACGCTCCCCGTAAGGAACTCGACACCAAGTGACCGAAACTGCCCCCTCCCAAAGGAACCGTGTGCTCGTTAACAAATTGGTCGCCGCTGGAACCTCATTTATTCTGGTGGCTGTTGGCGCAGTTTTTTTCGTGGACTCGGTTCGCTCGACACCCGCTCAGGCTGACGCTGCCCAAGACCCCGCGAGCGTCATTGATCCCTTGCTTCAAAGTCAAGTGGGTGAGTCAGAAGCCCCGCTGAACACGGTCGGAGATTTAGCCGATGTCAAGAACGTGGTCTTCGTTCTCGTTGATGACCTCGATTGGAATCTTTTCAATCAGATTCCACGTCTCACAGCGTTGAAGGACCAAGGGATCACATTCACAAACCAAACCGTCACCGACTCCCTATGTTGCCCCTCGCGGGTTTCGATCATGCGGGGGCAATACATTCACAATCACAAAGTGATCTCAAATGTTAAGGAGACCGGCGGCGGCTGGCCGACCTTTCGTGACCGCCAGGAAGAGCAGGACTGCCTTCCTGTGTGGCTGGATAACGCAGGCGTCACAACCGCCCTATTTGGAAAGTACCTGAACGACTTTCCTTCCAAGCCAACTGAAACCACCTATATCCCACCCGGTTGGGATGAATGGGGCGTTCCTATTTCCCGAGCTGATTCGTATTCGGGATACAACTACACCATGAATGACAATGGGACTCTGGTTCGCTACGGAAATAAGCCGACAGATTTTCTTAACGATGTAATCACTAAAAAAGCTACTGATTTCATCGGAACCGCCACTTCTCCCTTTTACCTTCAACTGTCAACGTACAGCCCGCACAAACCAGCCCCCGTTGCAACGAGAAACGCCTTCAAACACGCTACGACTCTTGCTCCGCGCAATCCAACGTACAACTCCTATGGCATTGACGAGCCAGCCTGGATGAGAGACATCAAGCAGCTCACGCCGGGTCAGCTCGTAAAAGCTGACATGACTTGGCGCAAACGGGCGCGCTCAGCTGAATCAATTGGAGACTCAATTGATGCAATCACAACAAAACTCAAAGAAACCGGCCACGACAAAGACACCCTTGTGGTCCTGACAACCGACAACGGCTACCACGTAGCCGAGCGGCGCATGTTCAAAGGAAAGCGCACGCCCTACGCGTCTGACACGGTTGTCCCCATGATCGTTATGGGACCGGGTATTCCCATGGGGGTGGGCGTTGATGCCATGACCAGCACGATTGATCTTGGTCCCACTTTTGCAGAGATTCTTGGTGCAACGGCGCCCAATTGGGTTGACGGTCGATCACTCGTCGGTTTCTTAGCGAGGGGTGAAACACCGCAGGGGTGGCGCAATGCGGCCCTCTCTGAAAGCCTCGGAGTTTCAACGCCTCTTGACCCCGACTACCAAAAAAATGCACCGCCCCAATATTTCGCATTACGCAGCGAAAAATGGCTCTACGTTGAATACGCTGATGGGTCCAAAACCCTGTACGACCAAGAAAATGATCCCTACGAAATGGTTAATTTGGTGAAAACTGCGGACCCACTACTCCTTGCGAGTTTGTCGGCGCAACTCAAGCAACTCAGCAGATGTTCGGGAGATAGTTGCCGCACTGCAGATTCCCTTACCATTCCACTTGCAACCGTTTCGAATTAACACTGAATTAGTTACGAGGGAAAACGCCTCTATCCCAGCGCCTTCTCCAAGTCGACCAGAAGGTCGTCTGCTTCTTCGATACCGACACTAAGCCGAACTAGGTCATTAGGAACTTCGAGCGGACTTCCACTCACCGAGGCGTGGGTCATGCGACCTGGGTGTTCGATCAAAGACTCAACCCCGCCAAGGGACTCACCCAAGGTGAAGATTGTTGTTTTAGAGCAAATATCGAGGGCTGCTTGTTCACCAGCTTTAACCCGGAAAGACACCATGCCACCAAATCCGCGCATCTGCTTTTTGGCAACTTCGTGATTGGGGTGGTGTGCCAGTCCGGGGTAGAACACCTTACCTACCGCTGCGTGACCTTCGAGAAGTTCAACAACTTTCCCTGCGTTGTCATTATGACGATCCATGCGCACGCCCAGAGTTTTTATGCCACGCATAACCAGCCATGAATCAAATGGTCCGGCAATGGCACCCATTGCATTTTGGTGGTAAGCCAATTGCTCGCCCAGCTCAGCGTCACCTACCACGAGTGCACCACCAACAACGTCACTGTGACCACCAAGGTATTTGGTTGTGCTGTGCACGACAATGTCGGCACCCAAAAGGAGTGGCTGTTGCAAATAAGGCGATGCAAAAGTGTTGTCGATGACCAGAAGTGCACCACCCGCGTGTGCGATTTCAGCAATTGCCGCGATGTCCCCGATGTTAAGCAGCGGATTTGTTGGCGTCTCAATCCAGATCAACTTGGTTTTTGGGGTCATGGCCGCAGCGATTGCATCAAGGTCTGTCACAGCTGCCGTTGTGTGATCAATCCCCCACGGCTCCGCAACTTTTTTGAACAGTCGGTAGGTACCGCCGTAAGCGTCATTGGGGATTACCACGTGGTCGCCGGGCTTGAGAACCGTACGGATCACCGTGTCTTCGGCTGCTAGTCCCGAGGCGAACGCTAAACCGCGCGCTGTGTCAATCCCTGGCGCTTCGAGGGCCGCCATACATTCCTGCAAAGCTGTCCGCGTTGGATTGCCGCTACGGGAGTACTCGTAGCCGTTTCGCAGGCCACCCACACCGTCTTGGGCGTAAGTCGAGACCTGATAAATCGGCGGCACGACCGCACCGGTTAAGGGATCTGGTTCTTGTCCTGCGTGAATTGCGCGTGTATTAAAGCCGTCCATGGCTTCAGCCTATGGCGCATTGATCAGAGCGCCAGAGCAGAGGTCAACTATTGGTATTACATTGGAGTCGTGTTTGGATTTGGAAAGCCCTCCATGGTCACTCCAGAGTCAGCCTTACCGGGGCGCGACTCTCGCCCGTTACCGGTCGGTGAAAAAAACGCTGTTCTCGGCTCTGCCCTCGAAGGTCCGTGGTCAGAAGGCTCCGAGGTGATCTATCTGGGCGCCGGTTGTTACTGGGGTGTTGAAGAGATCTACTGGAAAACACCTGGTGTGATCAACACCAGCGTCGGTTTCATGGGCGGATTCACCACCCACCCAACCTATGAAGAAACATGCACCGGCCTAACGGGTCACACTGAAACCACGCTGGTGGTTTACAACCCGGAGGTTATTTCCACGCGCGAGATTCTGATCAACTTTTGGGAAAACCACGACCCCACCCAAGGCGACCGTCAAGGAAATGACGTTGGTACCCAATACCGATCTGCAATCTTTTGGACCACACCCGCGCAGGAATTGGTTGTTAAAGAAACAGCGCAACAATACGAATCGGTGCTCACTGCGCGTGGATTAAATCCGATCACAACCCAAATTGCACCAGCTGGTGACTTCACTTATTACTTAGCCCAAGACTCACACCAGCAGTACCTGTATAAAAACCCCAACGGGTACCGCTGTCACGCCAATACCGGTGTCGCATTTCCGCGTTAGGCCACTGATTTAGGTTGCTAGGAATGCAAGTACATCTTGGCGGGTAATCACACCAGCTGGCTTACCATCGTCGACCACAATCAATGCATCAGCGTCGGCAAGGGCTGCCATTGCCACCGAAACCGATTCACCGGCACCGACCATGGGCAATGTTGGGCTCATAACCGATTCAACCGGATCGGAGAGGTGAACTGTTCCGTGGAATAGTGCGTCGAGCACTACCCGCTCAATGACAGCTCCGGAGACTTCAGCGGTCATGATTGGGGGCTCTGCCCGCACAACCGGAATTTGCGAAACACCATATTCTTTCAAGATCGCGATAGCGTCGGCAACGGACTCCGTCGGGTGGGTGTGGATGAAATCAGGCAGGGTACCGTCAAGGGATTTGGCCTTCAAAACATTACCAATTGTCTGGTCTGTGTCCGCCTGCATAAATCCGTAAGTCGACATCCAATCGTCGTTGAATACCTTCGAAAGATAACCGCGACCGGAGTCGGGCAACAAAACAACAATCAAAGACCCTGGCTCGGCTTTAGCGGCAACCCGGAGCGCTGCAACAACCGCCATGCCACATGAGCCACCGATGAGTAGGCCTTCTTCGCGTGCCATTCGACGGGTCATCTCAAATGAGTCTTTATCGGAGACGGCAATGATTTCGTCAGCGACTGCGGGGTCATAGGCGGTTGGCCAGAAATCTTCACCGACGCCTTCGACCAGGTAGGGGCGACCGGTCCCACCTGAGTAGACCGAGCCTTCGGGGTCCGCGCCAATTACTTTGACTTTGCCATTACTCGCTTCTTTCAAGTAGCGACCGGTACCCGAGATGGTGCCTCCCGTTCCCACACCCGCAACAAAGTGGGTGACGGTTCCATCTGTTTGGTCCCAAATTTCTGGTCCCGTGGTTTCATAGTGTGAACGGGGATTGTTTGGATTGGAATACTGGTCCGGCTTCCAAGCACCGGGCTCCGTTGAGAGCCGATCACTGACACTGTAATAAGAACGTGGATCCTCAGGATCAACGGCAGTCGGGCACACAACAACCTGAGCACCATAAGCTTTCAACACATTGCGTTTGTCCTCGGAGACTTTGTCCGGGCACACAAAAATGCACTTGTAGCCGCGTTGCTGGGCGATCAACGCCAAGCCAACACCGGTGTTCCCACTGGTTGGTTCGACGATTGTTCCACCGGGCTGCAATGAGCCATCTTTTTCTGCCGCGTCGATCATGCGTTCCGCGATTCGATCTTTAACCGAACCACCGGGGTTGACGTATTCAACCTTGGCCACGACGGTGACACCCTCAGGAACTATTCCCTTGATTACCCTGTTCAACCTCACCAAAGGTGTGTTACCGATTAATTCAACGACCGAGTCATAAATCTGCACGGCATAACCTTACGTGAGTTTTTTTTCCCTACCGCATGAGCCTGCTCACCAACACTTTATTGCGTGTCACTATCAATTAATGGTGTTATGCATATGCTGGGATCATGGAATCGGTCCGTGTGGAATCAGTCAGGGAGGAAATGCTGCGTGAACTCGATCGCATCACAATTAGGTTGGCCGGTCTAAATCCCGAGCGACTAGCCGCAATGGATGAACCGGTTTTTCACTGCGCGAGCCGGATACTTCGCGCGACTCAAACACGGCGCGCGACGAAGGACGTGGTCCTTGAACATGAACTGCCCAAGGTTGGACCAACCGCTTACGCCGCGCAACTCACGGTTTTGACTCGAGATTTACTAGCGAGCAACCACGACGGGGAACCTAATGCTGCCGCAGCCCTTACCGAGTTGCGGCAGGCACTTCCCTAGTCGCGACCAACAAGTATTGACAGGAAGCGCAAAATTTCCAGGTAGAGCCATACGAGGGTAACGAGCAGACCGAAGGACAATCTCCATGACTCCCGCTCTGGCAACCCCATGGCAATACCCTGTTTGATCGCCTCAAAGTCAAGCATCAAGGCAAAGGACGCCAGCAGCACGCCTGCGGCGCACAGGAGCAAGCCCCAGATACCAACACCGTAGAAGCCCCACCCGCCACCAACGCCGAATAGCGCGCCCACAAAGGATGCCATCGCGATGATGAAGTAACTGATCATGGCTGCCATGAAGATCCGCATGAACTTACCGTTGACCTTGACGATCCCGGTTCCGTAGAGGAACAGCATCACTCCAAATGCGGTCATTGTGCCAATGATTGCTTGGCTGACCAAGCCTTGGTAGTTCTGAGCAAGTGCCATTTGGTCATATGCCCAACTGATTGATCCCAGCATGAGCCCGGCGAAGGTTGCATAAAGCAGCACCAGAGCCGGTGAGACTGCTTTTTTGAACGCACTGATCAGACCAAAGACCAATGAACCGCCTAATCCAATCCACAAAATTGCCGGCATGCTCGGAACGAGCGCCCAGCCAACGAAGGCCATAACCACTGTAATGACGAAAAGAATCGTGCTTTTGACGACAACGTCAGCAAATGTCAGGCGAGCCCCGCCACCGGCAGTGATTGTGTCGAATTGCTCCTGCACACCCGCTGAGCCACCGGCTGCTTGGGTGAAGGCCGACTGGCCCTCGGCGTAGGCGAAGCCGTCACCCTTTGCGGGCGATTCATAGCGCTTCAGAATTGGATTTGTGGTCTGTGAGAATCGTGAGGACATATTTGATGGTAACAAATAATCAGGAAATGAACAACATGTGTATGTCCCCGCACAAATATGTGTCCCCGGTGGGATTTGAACCCACACTGTGCCGGGTTTAAGCCGGGTGTCTCTGCCGATTGGACTACGGGGACGAGAAGGTCTCCCCTCTCGGGCGTAACCCTATCTATTGGTGAGTTTCTCCACGCCAGTGAATCAACCGGTAATGCCAATCCTGCGGCGACCTAGAAACTCAGCCCACCCCTTGGCGGTCGCCAACGTAGATACCAGCAATGGGTGGGCTGATTAGATCAGGAGGTCTTTAGCTGAAGCGCCTTGTCGCCTTTGTTGTAAAGACCAACGAGGCCCGGATCTGCGTTGCCGCATTCGCCCTTGTTCTGTGAGCGGCATGGACCCATTTCAAGCCCGTAGTAGTACGTACCCTTTTGACCAAACTCGGCCTCGATGGTGAAACCACCATTTTTCCGCACGGTCGTGCAAGCGGAATCGAGTACTTGCCGTGGCCAGGAACCATCCGCTGCTGGTGTGGTTTTGTACCGGGTCAGGCAGACAATATTGTCGCCGTTGGTCCAGCTCGCGAGAGCTTTCTGAGCTTTAGTACTCAAGCTGCCGGTAAAAATTGCCGGGTCCCCGGAAGGAACTTTATTGTCATTAACTGCCATACACGCGTAATCCTTGTTGGACGTGCCCTCTGAGCACACCGAGTTACTCGGTTTTGGCATCTCGGCTGCCTGAGCCGCCGCGGGAATAACGAATGGTGAGAGTAGCGCCATTGATGCGATTCCAATAATGTTTTTAGTTGACTTTTTCATAAGGAAAGTCTTTCACATGGACGTCTGTTTGTATAAGGACAAAACAACTCCGTCAAGTAAATCTTTTTCACTCACCAACACTTGATCAAAGCCAAGTAGGCGCATTGACTCGCGAAGCACCAAGGCGCCACCACCGATTACATCGACTCGACCCGGGTGCATAAACCCAAGATTTGCGCGTTGCTTGTGGGTCATCTGGAGCAAATCATCCGTCACCGATTCAACCTGCTCAAGACTCACTATTGAACCGTGAATCCTGTTGGCGTCGTACTCACTTAGCCCCAATGCCATTGCCGCCACGGTTGTCACCGATCCAGCAAGTCCAATAAATGTTGTTTCAGGCTTGATCGGGACAGTTCTTTTGATATCTTCGATTTGGTTATTGATGTCACTGACGGTGCTGGTGATTTCCTGTTGGGTCGGCGGATCGGAGTGCAAGTGCCGCTCGGTCATGCGGACGCACCCAATATTTACGCTGCGCGAAACTAATGATCCGTCGGAGAGCGCAGTGACAAACTCAGTTGATCCCCCACCAATGTCAACTACCAACACCGTTCCCTCTATATCAAGTCCAGAAAGTGCGCCGTGATACGACAACTCGGCTTCTTCTTCACCGCTGATTACTTCGGGTTCAATTCCAAGAATTGTTTTGATCCCAGAGCTAAAGGCATCGCGGTTAGTTACATCACGCGATGCCGAGGTGGCGATAAAACGCATTTTTTTCACCTCATAGTTTTTTAGCAACCCGGCATATTCACGAGCGGCAGCGAAGGTGCGCTCAAGTGCTGCTTCGCTGAACTGGCCAGTGGTGTCAACACCTTCACCCAATCGGACTGTTCGCATTTCCCGAACCAGATCAGTGGCGTGATCCCCGTCAACCCGTGCAATGAGTAATCTGATCGCGTTGGTACCGCAATCTATTGCAACAAAAATAGGCGCTGAAGATTTGGGGGTTAAGCCAGACATGAGGTCGGATTCCACCAAGGTGAGATCATGGCCAGGGCGCGGTCACCCAATGGGTTGACACCTGGACCGCAGGCAAGGGATTGTGCGATTAATACGTGCAGACACTTGACCCGATTGGGCATTCCACCAGCACTAATACCTTCAAGCTCGGGGACGGCACCTAATTTTTCGCGGTCGATTAGATAGCGATCATGTGCAGCCCGATATTGGGCCGCCAACTCTGGATCTTGTGCTAACTCCGCCTCCATCTCTCGCATTAGCCCAGTGCTTTCCAGCGTGCCAATAGCCCCGGCAAGTCGGGGACACGTGAGGTAATAGGTGGTCGGGAAAGGGGTGCCGTCGGGCAGGCGAGGAGATGTTTGGACAACAAGTGGTCCCGTACATTCACACCGCGCAGCCACGCGGCGACAACCACGCGGGAACCGACCCAGTTGTTCGCCAACTATCTCTAGATCCGCCGGTGAAATCTCACTCAATGTTGACACTGCCAGGCTCAACCGAGTCATCGGCTTCGGCTAAAGCGCCCCACAATTTGCCGTACCAGTTGGGCTCACTCTCGGAAACCTGTTCGGAAATGGTTTCAGCTGCAGGTCGTCCGTCAGCGCCAAGGGATACGTAACCGGTTTCACCTGGCATAACAAAAAGCAAACGGCGGCGAGCTTCAGCTGCAATGTATGCGGGATCAGCCCAGCGCTGTTGTTCAAGTTTTAAGCGATCAACGTTTTCCTGGGTCACCTGAATTTGGGCCTCAAGGGCGGCTATTTCGGCTCGCTGACCAAAATAGTTCCTTGCAGGTACAGCCAGGATTACGCCGACGAATCCGACGGTAAGAAGGAGCAACAGAGCCCGGCCCGTTAACGAGCCGTTCAAGCGATCCTTATTGAGAGCCACGAGTCAATAGTCACACGGTCCAAGCGCAAAAGCGCTTAGGCACCGCCGCCAAAACGCGGGAATGCGGTGCTGCCCGCATAGCGAGCACTGTCATCGAGTTCTTCTTCGATCCGAAGAAGTTGGTTGTATTTTGCAACCCGCTCACTTCGGGCCGGAGCACCCGTTTTGATCTGACCGCAATTCACCGCGACAGCAAGGTCAGCAATGGTCGTATCTTCGGTCTCACCCGATCGATGCGACATCATGGAGGTGTAGCCATTTCGGGTTGCCATCGCGACTGCATCTAGTGTTTCGGTCAGCGATCCAATTTGATTCACTTTCACTAACAGTGAATTTGCAGCGCCTTCTGCAATTCCACGCGCCAACCGCTCAGGATTAGTGACAAATAGGTCGTCACCCACAAGTTGCACCCGGTCACCGATTGCATCGGTCGCATGAATCCAACCGGCCCAATCGTCTTCGGCCAGAGGATCTTCAATTGAGACCAGCGGGAAGTCAGCCAAGAGTGACTCGTAATAAGCCGTCATCCACTCGGAAGAACGGCTGGCGCCTTCAAATGTGTAAACGCCATTAGCGTAAAACTCGGTCGATGCAACATCAAGTGCAAGTGCGATGTCTGTACCTACCGTGAAACCGGCCGCCTCAATCGCAGTCACAATAAGTTCAAGGGCCGCGCGATTGTTGGGGAGGTCGGGTGCAAAGCCGCCCTCGTCGCCAAGACCAGTTGCGTAACCGTTCTTTTTCAGTACTGACTTGAGTGAGTGATACACCTCAGTCCCGGTGCGCAATGCTTCGCTAAACGTTGCTGCCCCGATTGGCGCGATCATGAACTCCTGAATGTCAACTCCCGTGTCAGCGTGCGCGCCACCGTTGAGGATGTTTAGCATGGGTACGGGGAGCAGGTGAGCATTGGGACCACCCAAGTATCTAAATAGTGGCAATTCGGCCGAGAGTGCCGCAGCTTTTGCAACTGCAAGGGAGGCACCCAGGATTGCATTTGCTCCTAGTCGACTCTTATTGGGTGTTCCGTCAAGGTCGATCATGACCTGATCGACAGTCCGCTGGTCATCGGCTGACAGGCCAATAATGCAATCGGCTATTTCACCCTCGACGGCTGCAACAGCTAGCAGCACACCTTTACCGCCGTAACGTGAATCCTCATCCCGCTTCTCGGCTGCTTCGAAGGCTCCTGTTGATGCACCCGAGGGCACGGCTGCACGAGATACGGTGTCGTCATCAAGGAGAACCTCAACTTCTACGGTTGGATTTCCCCGCGAGTCAAGAATTTCGCGGGCAATTACTGCTTCAATGATCGCCATGACGGTGAGTCTACATAGTGAGCGGATGCGCTGGAATTTCCCTCCGATGCGAAATTGAGATCAAAATAGGGAAACCTAAGGGCAGGACTACACATCCAAGACCCAGTCAGCAGAACGCCTCATGAATTGAAGGAGCAGAACATGCGTAGATCCAGAGCGACAGTCCTCGCTGGAATGGGGCTCGCGGCGATAGCGCTGGCCGGCTGCGGCAACACCGACACCGACGGCATGTCTGAGCCAATGAATGTCGGTTCAATGGACTCCGGGGCAGTATCCAGTGAGTCAGTGTCATCAGGCTCATTCGACCAAAAAGCCGCCGATCAATACCTCACCCGCAATTCGAGTATTTCCCTGCAAGGATCAGATGTAAGCGGAATGACCAGCGACGTCCTTTCAATTACAACCGAATTCGCCGGAGTGATCTCCCAACAAGATATTCGCAACGAAGGCGAGTTGAGCTACTCCACTCTTACGGTTCGCGTGCCTGACGCCGAACTTGAGTCGTACCTGGATCAACTTGCAACTGTGGGAGAAGTGACTTTTCTCAGTACTTCAACCCTCGATGTGACAACTACCGTGATTGATCTTGATAGTCGTATTGACACACTAAACACCTCTATCGCAACTCTCACCACACTTCAAGCAGATGCCACTTCCGTTGCAGACCTTGTCGCCGTGGAAGCAGAATTGACGGCTCGCACAGCTGAGCGGGACTCACTCGTGGCGCAACGTGAATTCCTACAGGATCAGGTTGACCTGTCCACCGTCTACATCAGCATCTCGGCTGATCCCGCCGCAACTACCGACTCACCCAACTTTGTCCAAGGAATACTCGATGGGTGGAACGCGCTGATAAACACATTCGCTGCGATCATTACCTTTGCCGGATTTCTCGTGCCATTCATCGTGGCTTTGATCGCAATCGTGATCGTCTTCGGGCTCATTCGCACAGTTCTAAAGCGAGTGCGCCAGCGAAATTAATCACTGGCGCACCCTCGGCCTTCCCCCCAACGTGACCGAATTCAACTCGCGTCGAATGCACTCATCTTGATCGAGGGGTCTGACATTTTAGGAATCAAGTTGAATTACAAAAGTGTTATTTACGAAGCTCTGCTAAGGACACTGCAGTTGCCCATTTAGGTCAACTAAAACCTGTTCCGCAGCGGTCACAGCGTCACGCGCCAACAGCGCAGCATCAGCCATGCCGAGAGTCTTAGAGAAAACATTTTCTTCTAACTGGGCGTCATTGAAAGTTTTCACCGCCTCCTCTTTTGCAAGAACTGCTGCATCAAGGTCGGCCTGAAATTTTTGTTGTTCAGCCGAGTCGCCCTGTAGTGATTCAATCAGGTCATTGAGCAGGACGACTTGGTTATCAAACTCCGTGTCAAAGGTCGAAACAAGATCTGGGTTTGCAATCAGATCAGTCACCGCGGTGGACAGTGAAGATTGCATTTGGTCAAGCACAGCGCAGGCATCACTTGCCGCGGCGCTCGATTGTGGGTTCGCAGATTCAACCGCGGTGTCGCTTACTGCTGGTTCTGACGAAAGATTCAAGTCACTCAGTGGTGAATTTTGTGCCGAGCAGGCGCTGATCAGGAGGGGAAGGGCGAGGGCAATGGCTATGAGTTGTTTATGCACCACAGCATTGAAACACGGGGAGGTTCACAGACCTAAGAGCGTGCGCAAATGGCGTGGCGAAGGCGACCCGAATTGCAGAATCAGATCGTGCACCTGCCTCCGCGACCAATCTGGGTGTAGCAGTCGTAGATCACCAATCACACTAGAAATCTCCCGGTAGCCCACAAAATAGGTAGGGAGCTGGCCAGCGGTGAGAAGTGCACGCCGCCACTTACCGGCAGCCTCACTTTGCTCTTGGAATCCTCGTTTGACCATTAGGTCCATTGCTTGTTCTTCGCTCATGTCTTGGGTGTGAACGCCAATGTCAAGGATCGTGTTGATTGTCATTCTGGCCTGCATTTTTAGTTGCTGCAGCGTGATTGCAAACTCGCTCTGCTTGGTTCCATCAGGTGAATATCCATGTGTGATCAGCAGCTCCTCCGCGTAGACCGCCCAGCCCTCAACAAAAGTTCCGCTGAATCCAAATCTTCGCGTGAGACTCTGCTGGCTCCCATGATTGGCAACCGCCAATTGCAGAACATGTCCGGGGATTGCTTCGTGGATGGTCAGGTCGTGAATTTGAACAGCGTTGTACTCGCGGTAAAAACTTTCCTTGCGCTCAACCGTCCAATTTTCCGGCGTTGATGCAACAGCGACAAATGTCGGGACATTCGCAGTCTCTAACGGTCCTGGCGAATCGCAATATGCAACCGCCACTCCCCTGTGAATCTCTGGCATCTCAATTACTTCGACATCAATTGCAGGAACCGTAACGAGATCGTGCTCAATGGTGAATGCTTTAGCGGCTGCCATGGCTGAGGTAACCTCGACAAGGAGGGTTGAGTCAGTCACAGGTGCGTTGTGGGCTATGTGTGCAAGTGCCGATTCAATTGGTTCACCCGACATTTCGACGCCAGTTTCGACGAGGTATTCGCGGGCCACTCGAAGCATCCGCTCATTGACGTGATCAAGGTGTTGGTTCGCGTCAGCGAGTAGTTCCTGCACACTGCTTTCGGCATCAAGGCTGTGCCACAAAATTCCAGCATAGGTTTCAGCGCCCATCCGCGGACTTCTCTGCGCTAGCGGTAACTGCTCCTTGAGCCATGCAATCTGTTGAACAACGGAGTCCGTGACGCTCGGATCACAATCGATGGAAACAAGTAAAACCCGGGTTCCTTCAAGTTGATCGATTGCCGTTTCGCAATGGATGGCTGGCATCTCGCGAAGGGTTGCCCGGGCTTGCTCAAAAAAAGCTGGAATTTTCGCACTGCGCGCCGCAACGTTGGCCAAGCGTTCATCCAGTGGGGCGAAGTCACGTGCCAGCAGCAAGTGAATTGCCGTACCCGGATTCCACAGCATGGGATTCCACGTGTGAGCCGCGAGGTGTTGAATATCAAAATGTGTTTTAGTAAGAAATGCGCGCAGGATTTCTAGGTCCACCAGATCAGGTAACTCAAGTTCAACGTCATCGATTGCATCGAGGGCGGTGAGATAGCCCTCAATCCGGTGGGCGAATTGGCTCTGACCCATTGTGGTGAAGTCGGGTAGTTCTGAATCGAATGAATGCTCACCCATCCAGGTGGCGCTAACGGGGTTCATCTGGAATGAGTCCCGAATTACCTGCGAAGCGATCAAATTAAATTCCTGTTGCGCACTACTCATGGGATTGAATCACCTGCATTCGGCGCAGGACTGCTTTTCTCACGGCGGCTTCAGAGTCGAGACCCTGTGAATTTGCTGAACTCACCAGTGCAAAAAGGTAATCACCCAATTGCTCCTCGGTCTGAAGGTTCTCAATGAGCTGACGTGTTTGCGTCAAATATGCCGGGTCTGGCGCGGCAACGGACTTACTCCGTGAGATGAGTTTTTCCGCACGCATGAGCGCTGGCAAAGCTTCAGGGATTCCCTCGGTGACCGAATCTCGCTTCTTTTCCTTCGCCTTGCGTTGGTGCCAATTTAGTTCAACATCGGCTGCGTTGACCACTGAGTTCGCGTGCTCCTCGGACTCATTGGCGAATACGTGTGGGTGCCGGCGAATCAGTTTTGCAGTAATGCCGTCAATGACCGTGTCGATATCCCAGCCGCCCGGCTGCTCTTGGGAAATTCGCGCATGAAAGACAACTTGGAGGAGCAGGTCGCCCAACTCTTCACATATAGCTTCTCGGTCATTTGCATCAATTGCCTCGACACTTTCATAGGCTTCCTCGATCAAATACTCGACCAGGCTTTGGTGGGTTTGTTCCGCATCCCACTGGCAACCACCGGGGGATCTCAGTTGGTCAAGAACAGCCACCAATTCGGTGAAGTGACTCCCTCTCACGGATTATTCCGAACCGAGGTCAACACTTTGCGGCTCTGAAAGCGAATTGGCAATTGGGCCCACGGTCAAATTCTCGGGATCCCAGGTGCCAAAGCGCGGCGAAACCTCCGTGCCGATTTCCGAACTCAGCTCGGAGATTGCAGTAAATACCGCTGCGCTCTTGGCATCAGGTTCGGAGTTGGGAGCCAACACGTCACCCAATTTAGAAACTTGAATATTTACGCGAATGATTGAGTCAACATCTGCAATTGCGATGCCTTGTTGACTGATTTGAGATTCAAAAGCTTCCGCTCCACCAGCTTGGGCGACGTATTGGAGTCGCAGGTCGTCGATCTCACCTTGGGTCACTTCAATTTTTTCTCGGGCGGCTAATTCATCAATCAAGATTGTGGTGATCATCTGATCAAGGGTGCTGGTGATCAATTCATTTGATGAATCAGTAGAGGGCAGCCCCTGCAGAGAAAGGACAGCCTGGACTTCTGAGTTGAGGGTGGCTTCGCTGATCCGCTGATCCCCCACGACCGCGGCAGCACCGGCTGTTGGGGTACTGCACCCACTGAGTCCCAGAGTTGCAGCGATTACCCCGATGCCAATAATCGCAACTAGCCGGTGGCGCTTGGACTTGACGTTCACGTGGGACACAGGATCTCCGGATCTTCAGGGGTTGGCAAATAAGATGTTAAAAAGTTCGTGAAGCCATTCTAGGAGTTGGGTGTCTCTTAGCTCAGGAGCACCAATCCCTGTACCCGAAGTGGGCTTGGGCACGAGCAAAATGTGCGCTGCCTCCTTGATCGTGGTCCCCGCGTAAATCCGCTGGACGCGCATCGCTCGTGACTCTGGCAGCGTCACCGGCGATATCCGGATTGCCTTGCCCGCAGCAATAACCTCCTGCACCCCCGCTGCCTTCGCGGCAACCCGGAAACGCGCTACCCCGATCAGTGCCTCAAGTTCGCTGGGCATAGCACCGTAGCGGTCAACGAGTTCTGCACCAACTTCGTCGACGGCTTCATTGGTGCTGGCGTCGGCTAAACGTCTATACGCCTCGAGGCGCAACCTTTCCTGGGGCACGTAGTCCGTTGGAATACTGGCGTCAATCGGCAATTCAACCCGGACGTCATTGACCTCTTTGGCCGGTTCATTTTTGTATTCGGAGAGCGCCTCACCGACGAGCCGCAGGTAAAGGTCAAAACCAACGTCGGCAATATGGCCGCTTTGTTCGCCACCCAGCATGTTGCCAGCACCGCGAATTTCAAGGTCTTTGAGTGCAATTTGCATTCCTGAACCAAGGTCGGTCCGCTGTGCAATTGTGGCGAGGCGCTCATGGGCCGTTTCGGTGAGTGGCTTGTTGGGGTCATACAGGAAATATGAGTAGGCGCGCTCGCGGCCACGACCCACTCGGCCCCGTAATTGGTGCATCTGCGACAAACCAAACTTGTCAGCTCGATCCACAATCAAAGTATTAGCGTTGGGAATATCAATCCCAGACTCAACAATGGTTGTACAAACGAGCACATCAATTTCTTTCTCCCAAAATTGAACAATCACCGATTCAAGGGCGCCTTCACTCATTTGTCCATGCGCAACCGCAATGCGTGCCTCTGGTACCAACGTCCGGATTCTTGCTGCAACTCGATCAATTGACTCGACCCGATTGTGGATAAAAAATATTTGACCATCACGCAAAAGTTCTCGGTGAATCGCCGCGGTGATTTGTTTCTCGTCGTATGGGCCAACGAAAGTAAGGACCGGATGCCGCTCCTCAGGTGGTGTTTGGATCACCGACATCTCCCGAATTCCCGTAACCGCCATCTCGAGGGTTCGAGGGATAGGTGTTGCACTCATGGCCAACACATCGACGTTGGTTCGCAGTGCCTTCAGGTGCTCTTTGTGTTCGACACCAAAACGTTGTTCTTCATCGACGATCACTAATCCCAAATCTTTGAACTTCACCGAGGGTGTCAGTAGGCGGTGGGTACCAATCACGATGTCGACACTTCCTTGCGCTAGTCCAGCAAGTGTTTCCTTAACCTGAGCGGCAGGAGTAAACCTGGAAAGCGCGGCAACGGTGACGGGGAATGCCCGGTAGCGCTCGGAGAAAGTTGTGAAGTGCTGTTGGACCAACAGGGTTGTGGGAACAAGTAAAGCCACTTGCTTTCCATCTTGCACCGCTTTGAACGCCGCACGCACAGCAATTTCGGTCTTGCCAAACCCAACGTCGCCACACACCAAACGGTCCATGGGTACTTGTCTCTCCATGTCTCGCTTAACTTCGTCGATCGTGCTGAGTTGATCCGGTGTTTCAACGTAGGCAAAAGCGTCTTCCAGTTCGGCTTGCCACGGCGTGTCAGCACCAAACGCGTAACCCTGGGACGACTGACGGGCCGCATAGAGCCTAATAAGTTCACCGGCAATTTCCTTGACGGCCTTTCGGGCCCGACCCTTAGTTTTTTGCCAGTCCGCACCACCAAGTCGGTGAACACTAGGAGCTTCACCACCAACGTAACGCGTAATCAAATCAAGTTGATCCATGGGCACAAAAAGTCGATCCGCTGGCTGACCGCGCTTACTCGGTGCGTACTCGATAATCAAATACTCGCGTTCTGCTCCACCGATTGTTCGAGTGATCATTTCAACGTAACGGCCGACCCCATGGTGTTCATGAACAATGTAGTCACCCGAGTTGAGAGTCAATGGGTCAACGCCACCACGGCGGCGACTCGGCATTTTTTTCACATCTTTGGACAGTGACTTTGCGCCCATCAAATCGGATTCACTGAGAACCCAAAGCTGGGAACTCGCCAACTGAAAACCATTATCGACGGAGGCGGCAATCAGTTGAGCAACTTTGGGTGCAGCAGGGATTGAAACAGAATCAGCTTTGACCAAACTGATTCCTTGATTACCGAATTCTTCGGCGATGCGATCAATTGACCCGTGCCCCAAGGCAGTGATGACAACGGTGGAGCCCGCATCCAGTGCCTGGGCAATATCTTTTCCGGCGATTTCCGCGTCACCGCGATACCCGCTAATTGCCCGCGCATCAAGATGAATCACGGCCTCATCAAGGTCGCGGGGAAGCTGGGTGAGATTCCACACGGAGCCGTTGCGCCCACGAACCCGATCCACGACCTCGGACAAGCTTGTAAACATGGAACCGGCAAAATCAATGGGTGTTGCTCCACCAACTGCGGCGCTATGCCAACCAGCTGTTAAAAACTCCTCCGCTGTTTTGACAACATCAAGTGCCCGCGAGTTGATGCGTTCCGGTTCCATCAAGATTAATGATGACTCCGGTGGTAAGAGTTCATGTAATGGTTTCATCTCGCCAGCGAGCGCCGCAGATAAAGACTCCATTCCTTCAACAGCCATTCCATTAGCGATCTGCTCACACATTGCCGCCACTTCCACGTGGGCGGCTCCCAGGAGTTGGGCTTTTGCTTTAACTTCTTCGGTGAGTAGGAGTTCGCGGACCGGAGGTGCCCAAAGTCCATGCTCGGCAACTTCTAATGAACGCTGATCAGCGACCGCGAAATACCGAAGTTCCTCAACGTCATCCCCCCAGAACTCAATCCGGATTGGGTGCTCTTGAGTTGGTGGGAAAACATCAAGGATTCCTCCGCGCACGGCAATTTGACCGCGGCGATCAACTAGGTCGACTCGCTCGTATCCGAGCGCAACCAGCCCAGTCACCGTCTCGGTGAGTGATGCCTTGTCGCCAACTTTCAATTCAACCGGATCCTGATCCCCGAGGTCGGCAACTATTGGTTGCAACGCAGCGCGAACGGAAGTGATTAAGACTTTGATGGGAGGTGCGTGCACACTTCCCACAATTGGGTGCGCCAGTCGCCTCAGCACGGCCATGCGCTTTCCAACTGTGTCAGCCGAAGGTGAAAGGCGCTCATGGGGCAGCGTCTCCCAACTCGGGAAAACCACTATTCCCTCACTGGGCAAATAAGCACTGAGATCGGCGGCCAATTCGTCGGCTGCTCGGCCCGTTGTTGTCAGGACTAATTTGATTCCCGACTCCTGCTCACTCGCAATTTTGGCAATTACGAGCGGGTAGATCACACTCGGACCAACAAGATCAACCGTGTTTGCAATCCCCGAGCACTCGGCAATAGCCATGAAAGCCGGATCGGCTTTTATTAAATCAAGTAGCCCAGCAAGTGGTTGTGTCGTGCTCACGCTCCCTGGGTTTCCTTAATGGCCCGCAAAACATGCGGATAGAGATCTGCTCGAGACACCACGAGATCGGTGACATAAGGCGGCATGTGATTGAAAGTGGTTGGGTCGCCGTTCATGTGAGAGGCAATGAGACCGTAGTGCTCGGCAACTATGTACGGCGCCGCAACATCCCACTCGTAGAAGCCGGTGTTGTGTAGGTAAATGTCAGCGCGACCACACAAAATCTCGTTGACCTTCGCTCCAACGGACCCGACGTCGACAATTTCAACGCTGCTATGTGAGATACCAGCTTCGGTGAGCAATTCACCCAGTCGTGCAACTATCTCACCCAAATTTGCCGGTGGCCGCGATCGCGATGCAACCACGCGAATCACGGAATCTGCAGCTACAAACACTTCGACGGAATCAAGGACACTACGCGTCATGCCCTGTTCGGGCAGATCTACCGTTCCAGCACTCAGTTTGCGTTCTCGCGCATCCCAGAGAGCAATGTGGACGGCGAAGTCTTTTCTATTCTGTCCATATTCCCACGTGCCATCTAGTGGGTCAACAATCCAGACTCGATCTGCTTCTAATCGATCAGAGTTGTCTTTGCCTTCTTCACTGAGAATTGCGTCAAGTGGTCGGGCAGTTGAAAGTTTTTCCATGATGAACAGGTGGGCAGCACGGTCGGCTTGATCCCGGAGTTGATTACTCAAAGTTTTGTCAATTGTGTCAATCGGGTGAGCGAGGAAAAAATCTGCTCGAAGCTTCAGCAAAAGTTGCCCAGCCTCTTGTGCAACCTCGCGTGAGAGCTCTGCATCATTGTTCTCTGACATCAGACCACTTTCGTTGGTGTTAACTATTGAATTTACTTTGTGCCGTGTCTAAGCCTTGGGTAATCAGTGTTTCAATTGCATCACAAGCGCGCCCGATGAGCTCAGGTAACTCCTTGCGCTCGCCTGAACTAAATGGGGAAAGCACAAAATCCGCTGGATCCTGACGGCTAACCGGCCTACCAATTCCCACTCTGGCGCGGTAGTACTCACCTGTTCCCACTGATTTTTTTATGCTCTTGAGTCCATTGTGCCCGTTGTCACCCCCACCAAACTTCAGGCGGATGGCGGCAAAATCAATATCAAGTTCGTCGTGGACCACGATCAGATTCTCAGGTGGAACGTCATAGAAATCCAGAATCGATTTGATCGGTCCGCCACTCTCGTTCATGAAACATAAAGGAATTGCCAACACCACGCTGGTTTGGGAACCGGGGAGTCCAATGTGACTTTGTCCAACAGCGGCAAATGCTTTTTTGTGCCGAGATAATTTGACCGACAGGTTTGCCGCGAGTTCGGCAACCACCATTGCACCAATGTTGTGCCTGGTGCCAGCGTATGCGGGGCCAGGATTTCCCAGCCCCGCGATAACTAAGGTCACTACTCGGCGGCGGCGGGCTCAGTTGGGGTAACTGCGGCCAGTGCGCCTGCTGCGGCTGCCGCATCTTCGCTCACACCTGCGGCTGCCGCTGCAGTCGCCTGCTCAATTGCCTTTTCCTTTGCGTCAGCAACTGCGTGGCCGACTGCATCAAGTGGCAACTCACCATTTGCAACGGATTCTTCCCATGACTGCATAACCATCGAGAAGTCAAGACCAGCTTCTTCGGCTGCCTCGCGTACCTGAGCGACTGCATCTGCGTAATCACTACGAAGGGCCGCTTCCTGCTTGGAAATTACCAGCAGATCAAGATGCTCGAGGTTCAGGCGAACTGGATCGCGTTGGATATCTCGCGGCTTGGTGAGAAAGGTCTGTCCGTCAAATGCGATGTTCAGGACAACGCGTGGCTTGCGCAGGGCGAGGTTGAGTTCATGTTCGGGCAAGGTGACGTGCATAAGTGCGGTGTCGGTGCCATACAAGACTGCAGGGATTTGACCACCACGACGAATTCGGCGGGAAGCACCCTTACCGAATTCTGAGCGGGGGGAAGCGGTGATGTTGACGTTAGTCACGAGGTCTCCTTGTAGTAAATCGGCACGTTTGGGGAGGGGCAATTTCGCGCCAAGGAGAGGGGCCAAAGCCCTAACACGTCGATAACGGTGTCACACTGAAGGTGCACCCTCGCCGAGGAACTCCCGAATACTAGCCGAGACCAATTCCCAGCCGCCGACACCCCTGTGAATAACCAAGGATTTCAGTGATTAACGCACTCCCCACGTCCCGGTAGTCGTGTAAAACGGCTGTCGGGTACACACGGTGCCACCTCGACCGTCGTTGGGCCAGTTGGCCCAGCTGGTGCTCCACCCGTCATTGCGCATGCCAATAAGTCCGGGGAAATCAACGGCGGTAGGAGGGTTTTCCCCACACCGCGCGCCGGCAAGCAAGGAGTATTGCTGGATTGACGCAGTTGGCACACCGGGTCCGGTTGCAGCTGCCGGGGGCAGGTTAACGATGACAACCTGATCTGTATCACTGAGTGAAATCGCTGCGAAATCACCCGTTTTTGAGACCCGGAGACTGCTGGGAACGCCACCCAGTGCGAGGGTTTGAAGCACTTGGGTTCCACTTGAGTCAAGCACAATCAATGATCCTTCTTGGGTTGCTACTAAAACATACTGACCGTCATTTGATACAGCGAGGCTTAAGGGCGTGCCCACAAGGGATGTGAGCGCCACCACGCTGCCTCCTATTTCGATTGCTGAAACCGTTTGAGCGGTTCGTCGAAGAACAAATAGCCGTGAACCTGATGGGTTCATCGCGGTCGCAGTCGGGCCAGAACCGACCGTGATATTGCGCACGACAGTATTTGTGACCGTATCAATCTGAGCGACGTAATTGCTACCAAAGCAAGCCACATAGAGGGTACGGCCATCGGATTCATAAGAGGGAGAAACGCAAGTTCCGCCCGATCCCACTGCCACGGAAGTAACTGTGGCATCCCCCGACTGGAAAAAACCAATCGACAGTGTCGTGTTTTGGCAAACGACGAATTTGGTTCCATCGGGGCTAGCCGTTAAGCACCCTGGCAAGGTTGCACCGGTCGTGCTGGTGACTACACGCGTCGCGACGTCGATACTTGAGATTGTGTTAGCTCCGAGACCACCATTTGGGATAATCGCGTTTGCTCCGTTCCCCGTGAACGCTCCCTTGCCTGGACGCAAGCCAACGGCAACCGTTGAAAGAATTGTGCCCGACGCGAGCTCTGCGACAGAGACATTTGCCGACAAATAATTTGAAATATAGGCCTGCGTGCCGTCAGGGGTTATTGCAACGCCCTCAGGTTGAGTGCCAGTCGAGACCGCTATCACGGTGCTTGTTCGCAAATCAATAATGCTCGCAGAATTACCCACACCATTTGTCGTCACTAATTGGGTGCCATCGGGGCTAATAGCGAGGTCGTTGGGGGTGTCACCGACACTGAAGGTCGCGGTGATTGTGGGCAGTTCGGTGGCAGAAGCCGGGGCGACTGGACCACCCGGCGCGAAAAGGAACAGCATCGTCGAGACGCAAACAACCAACACCCGTCTAACCGTGCCGCGATTCATTGATCTCATCAATGGTCGAACCCTTTCATCAGTGCGACGAGGTGTGCCGACCCGATTCGTCGTCTTCAAACATTCGGGTAACCGAGCCGTCGGTGAAGACTTCATTGATGGCTTGTGCCAGCAAAGGCGCGATCGAGAGAACCGTAAGTTTCTCGAATCTGCGATCTTCTGGAATAGGTAGCGTGTCGGTCACGATAACTTCGGAGATACTTGAGTTCTGGAGGCGCTCACGTGCCGGGTCACTCAAAATTGCATGGGTTGCGGCCACGATAACTTGGGAAGCCCCGTTTTCAAAAAGGGTCTCAGACGCTTTCACAATCGTGCCACCGGTGTCAATCATGTCGTCAACGACAACGCAGATACGGTCTTTCACGTCACCGACAACTTCGAGCACCCGCACCTGATTGGGAATATCGGGGTCGCGACGCTTATGAATAATTGCTAGGGGTGCCCCCAGTACGTCGGTCCAACGCTCGGCAACGCGCACCCGACCAGCATCAGGGGAAATAACCGTGATCTTGCTGGTGTCTACCTTTGCGGCAACATGAGCGGCCAACAATGGCAGCGCAAACAGGTGGTCAACGGGTCCATCAAAAAACCCTTGGATCTGCGAGGTGTGCAAATCAACCGTCATCAGGCGATTGGCGCCGGCAGCTTTGAATAGGTCTGCCATCAATCGTGCTGAGATTGGTTCGCGGCCGCGGTGCTTCTTGTCTTGACGTGCATACCCGTAGAAGGGCACAACGACCGTGATGCGTTTTGCGGAAGCGCGCTTGAGTGCATCGACCATGATCAGTTGTTCCATGATCCACTTGTTAATTGGTGTGGTGTGGCTTTGTAGAACGAATGCGTCACCGCCGCGGACAGATTCACGAAAACGAACGAAGATCTCACCGTTGGCAAAGTCGTGTGCGGTGACGGGAGTGAGCTCAATCCCCAAATGCGCCGCTACCTGGTCCGCCAACTCCGGGTGCGCCCGGCCAGAGAGCAGCAGGAGATGCTTTTGGGTTGGGACTGACTTCTCGGCCACTGCTCCACCTTTGCTGTTGGCGTTCTATTTCAAAATAGAACCTTTTGAGTTGTATTTTGGTGAGAGGAAGGGAGGGTTTCTTACCCGAACCTTTCCATGTGGCTATTGCCCGGTTTCAAGCGCCCTCTCGGCCGCCTTGGCTGAGCCCGTCCCTGGTCTTTTTCGCAGTACCCAATTAAGGATGTTGCGCTGTCGCGCCCGGCCAACCGCCATTGACCCAGCAGGGACGTCCTCGGTGATAACCGAACCGGCCGCAGTATAGGCGCCGTCACCGATCACAATCGGAGCAATCAACATGTTGTCTGACCCAACTCTGACGTGATTCCCCACTGTTGTGTGATGTTTCTCGATACCGTCGTAGTTCACAAAAACTGTTCCTGCACCGATATTGGTGCCCTCACCGATAGTTGCGTCACCAACATAAGACAAATGTGGCACTTTCGATCCAGCGCCCAGTTGGGCATTTTTCATTTCAACGAATGCACCCGCTTTACCTGCGTCACCGATCACCGTGCCCGGGCGCAAATAGGTGTATGGGCCAACGGTCGCCCCAGCTCCAATGACAACTAGTTCCGCCCAGGTGTGACGAACGATGGCATTTGCACCCACTTCAGCTGAAATCAGAGTTGTTCCTGGTCCAATCTGTGCACCAGCGGCAATGGCGGTAGGTCCACGCAGGATCGTTTGTGGGAGCAGGGTTACATCAGCTTCCAATTCCGCATCAATATCAATCCACGTGGATGCTGGGTCGAGCATTGTGACGCCGGCTTGCATCCATTTCGCATTAATTCGATCTCGCATGATTGCCGAAGCATTCGCGAGTTGGGCTCGGTCATTGATCCCCATAATGTCGTTGGTGTCTTGTGAACTGACTCCGATGACGGCTCCCCCGCCCGCAGTAATGATTCCAATCACGTCGGTGAGGTATTCCTCCCCTTGTGAATTTTGGGAACTCAGCCCAGTAACCGCGGTATGCAGTGCCGCACCGTCAAATGCATACATGCCCGAGTTGATTTCCGTGATTTCGCCTTGCTCCGGGGTTGCATCTTTTTCTTCAACGATTCCCACAACTTGGTCACCCGATCGGATTATGCGACCATAACCAAAGGGGTCAACAAAATTGGCCGTCAACACCGTGGCTTGCGCTTGGCGATCTACGTGGCTCTTCAGAAGATTCATTAATGATGAACCTGTGAGAAGTGGCGTGTCTCCGGTGAGCACCACAACGGGTGATTCACTTGCGGAAACTCCGCGGCCGTGCAGAAACTCGAGTGCGATCCGAACCGCGTGACCGGTTCCATTGCGTTGTTCTTGTTCAACGGTCACAACCCAAGGAGCAACTTCATCAAGGTGCGCGATCACCTGATCCTTGCCACTCCCCACCACGACAACGAGGTGTTCTGGCTCGAGGGTTGCCGCGGCCTCAATTACGTGGCCCAACAAACTGCGGCCAGCGATCTCATGCAAAACCTTGGGGGTGGCTGACTTCATCCGGGTTCCCTGCCCAGCCGCAAGAATGATCACAATGGGAGCGCGCACGGCATTAGCCTAGTTTGTCGAGATTGTGGCTCGGGGATCATCGAAAAATACTGTGAAAATTTCGAGCTCCCGGGGGAGGGATCGAACCTCCGTTGACGGATTCAAAGTCCGCTGTCCTGCCGCTAGACGACCCGGGATCGTGCGGGCATTACCTTATGGCGTTCCGAGTTAGGCCACTGCGTGAGCCTACTTTCTGCCTTCACCGGTGGCACCTGTTGCAGGTTACGCGACCGTAGGTTACGCTTCCGTAAGTTTAAAAGTTTCTGATTGTAAACAGTCGAATTGATAAGGGAGTCCGCGTGAGTGTTATGAACCAAGAGGTCCTCGATCGTGAACCAGCGGTAGACGAAAGCGCCCAAGATCTTGTCTACCTTGGTTTAACGATGCGCATTGTTATCGGCGCATTCGTGGTGATTCCGCTTATTGCTGTTGCATTTGCCCTCCCCCTCGCGTGGGGTGGCTGGCTCACCTGGCTCGACATCACACTCGCCATTGGACTTTGGATACTCACCGCCGGCGGTATTACGGTCGGTTACCACCGGTACTTCACGCACGGTTCGTTCAAAGCCAATCGCGGGGTCAAAATAATGTTGGCCGTTTTCGGATCCCTTGCAATTGAAGGATCCCTTGATCAATGGGTTGCCGACCACCGCAAGCATCATAAATTCTCTGATGAAGTGGGTGACCCTCATTCACCATGGCGCTTCGGCACTTCTAAGAAAGCAATCGGCAAAGGCCTGCTTTACGCGCACGTCGGCTGGCTGTTCGACGACGACAACACAGGTATTGATAAGTACGCACCCGACATTGCGGCTGACAAAGACCTCAACTGGATCTCCAAGCACTTTTCAGTGTTTGTCATTTCCAGCCTGCTGCTTCCCGCAGTTCTCGGTGGCCTGATCACGTGGTCCTGGATGGGCGCTGTGACCGCATTCTTTTGGGCCGGCGTAGTTCGGGTGGCTTTCGTGCATCACGTCACTTGGTCAATCAATAGTATTTGCCACGTTTTTGGCAACCGGCCATTTACTTCCCGTGATCTTTCCAGCAATGTCGCATGGCTTGCGATTCCATCACTGGGTGAGTCATGGCACAACTTGCACCACGTTGACCCAACGGCAGCGCGACACGGTGTTATGAAAGGTCAAATCGATATCTCGGCCAGTTTTATCAAGGGCATGGAGAAAACAGGTTTGGTGACGGACGTTCGGTGGTCAAAGCCAGAGCGCTTGGTCAAAAAACTAAAGGACCCCAATGACCGTTTCCGCATTCGTGGTTACACCGGCGCATAGATCATGTCTGAGGCACTCGAAGGTGAACCCAGTGACGGTGAGCTGAACCTTGCCACTGTCACCGAATTAAGAACCGCACCAGTCCCCGCCGCCCGCAAACCAAGTGGCGCGAAAGTGCGCATGACGGGACAGCAACGCCGGGAACAACTACTTAATGTAGGGCGAAAACTTTTCTCTGAAAAAGGATTCGAAACCGTTACGGTTGAAGAGATCGCGGCCAAAGCCGGCGTCTCAAAGCCGGTCGTCTATGAACACTTCGGTGGGAAAGAGGGCCTGTACGCGGTTGTCGTTGACCGTGAAACGAATTTCCTGCTCGATTCGATTAGCCAGGCACTCGCCGGATCACGCAGTAATGGCGCCAGTGCCCGCGAACTTGTTGAGCAAGCTGGGCTTGCCCTATTTGATTACATTGATTCCAATCCACAAGGGTTTCGGATCTTGGTGCGTGACTCACCCGTCACCGCGCAAACGGGTTCTTTTGCCAGTCTGATGGTGGACATTGCAACCCAGGTAGAAGATGTATTGGCCGCAGAATTCAAGGCGCATGGCATAAATGACAAATTCGCCCCGATGTATTCCCAGATGCTGGTCGGCATGGTGGCATTCACCGGTCAATGGTGGCTTGATGTGCGCAAACCCAAAAAGGAAGATGTCGTGGCCCACGTGGTTAACCTGGCTTGGAACGGACTCAAGCACCTCGACCCCAAACCAACATTAACTCCAAAAAAGAAGCCCTAAACTCTCAAGATTCTTGACATCAAGATTCTTGACATAAGATGTTGATATGGCCCGGCCCGATGACGTTGATCAGATTGTTGCCGCTTGGCAGGTGCAACGGCCAGACCTTGATGTCTCCCCACTGCACGTTCTCTCCCGACTGTCTCGCGTTTCGGCTCAATTAGATACCGCTCGATCACAAGCATTTCGCGATCACAATTTAGATTCATGGGAATTTGACGTTTTAGCCGCACTTCGCCGAACCGGACCTCCATTCACCCTGTCGGCGGGAACACTTGCCACCCAAACCCACGTCACAAGTGGCACCATGACCACCCGGGTGGACCGGCTCCTTGAACGTGGATTTGTCACCCGATTCCCTGACGAAAATGACCGACGAGGGGTTCTCATTGCGCTCACCACGGAGGGTCAACGCGCCGTTGATGGTGCGCTCAAAGACTTATTGGAACGGGAAAAAGTTGCCTTAGGCGGATTAAGTGCATCTGATCAGGCCCAACTTGCCGACTTACTTCGCGGCTTATTGGATCGGCTTTAGTCACTAATTATTCGGGTAATTGCAGGACCAGTGGCAACTCGCACGCTGCGACACACACCGGCACCCGAAAGGCTCGCCGCAAGGTTCACGGCATCATCTTGGCTTCGCGCCAGGAAAATACAGGTCGGACCGCTGCCAGAGACCATGGCTCCGACAGCGCCCAAGTCACGTCCGGTATCAAGTGTTTTACGCAGACTCGGCATCAAAGCCATTGCTGCAGGTTCAAGGTCGTTGCTCAATTCTGCTCCCAGTTCACGTGAATCACCGGCACGCAGGGCAAGTAATAACAGCGTAGGGACAAACGGCGGCGCAGGGCGCAGCACGCTTTGCATTCGATCGAATTCGGCGTACACCTTTGGTGTTGACAAACCACCTTCGGCGAGAGCGATCACCCAGTGGTACTCACCGGTTGTAATCACACTGGTCACCAATTGACCGCGACCACTTCCCAGCGCTGTTCCGCCGTGCAATGAAAAAGTAACGTCAGAACCCAATTGTGCGGCCAAGCTCTCTAATTCATCACGTGATGTGTTCGTTTCCCATAATCGATCACATGCAATGAGTGCACCTGCTGCATCGGCTGAACCACCAGCCATTCCACCCGAAACTGGGATTCGCTTTTCAATGTGCAGATCAACCAGTGGCTCTATTCCATGATGCTGCGCTAAAAGCTTGGCAGCCTTTACCGCCAGGTTGGATTCATTGATCGGCAACCACTGAGCACCCTCTCCTGTAACAGTAAGCGTTACACCGCTTGAGCTTGGTGTCGCGGTGACCGTGTCGAAAAGCGAGATTGCGTGAAAAACCGTGATGAGTTCATGGAAATTGTCTGCACCAAGTGGTGCAACGCCTAATGAAAGATTTATTTTTGCCGGGACTTCGACGACTACAGGGTCATTTCGCATAACACGCAAAGTCTATTGCGAGGAAAGTCGCTGCGCTTTGATCGCTGCGGAGAGCCGGATAAAAGATGACAATTCAAGGGTCTCCGCGCGCGCTCCCGGGTCAATCTCGGCCTGCATTAACACTTGCTCGGCTAATGGTGCGCTGCCAATGAAGTCCGCAAGTCCGGCTCGTAATGTTTTCCGGCGGTGCGCAAACGCTGCGTCAATGACCTGAAACACCTCGCGACGGTCTTCCTCAATCTGACTCTGCGGGTGGGTGACGTGAATGCGAACAAGACCTGAATCCACATTGGGGGCAGGCCAAAAAACATTTTTTCCGATGTTTCCTGCCGCTTCCGCCTTACCAAACCACTGAATCTTCACGCTCGGGATTCCATAGGTTCGCGAACCAGGTCCAGCACACAGTCGGTCAGCAACTTCCTTTTGCACCATAACCAAAACACTGGTCAGGGTCGGAAACTCCGCCAGAAAATGGAGGAGTACGGGGACCGCAACGTTGTACGGGAGATTGGCAATTAGTGCCGTTGGTTGGGGTGTCAGTTCACTCGACTGGACCTGCATAGCGTCTCGATTAAGAACACTGATTTTGCCCATTAGTTCTGGACACATTTCTTCAACCGTTATCGGTAGCTGGTCGGCCAGTCTGGCGTCAATTTCAATCGCTGACACATGCGCTGAAACCTCAAGCAAACGAAGGGTCAAACTCCCCAAGCCAGGTCCTACTTCTACAACAACACTGTGTGAATCAATTTTTGATTGCTCAACAATGTAGCGAACGGTATTTGGGTCAATAACAAAGTTTTGCCCAAGTTTCTTAGTCGGAATAATCCCGACTCGAGCAGCTAGTTCACGGATTGCTCCTGCGCCAAGTGCGGCACCCACAATCACCAACTCCCAAATGCGCGAATTGTGTTCTGGGTCAGGAGTTGTGTAGCTTCTAATTCGGAGAGCCCTCGAAGTTCTGCAATTGTTCGCACCGTGTAGGGCATGAGATAACTGGCATTTACTTTGCCTCGATTTGGTACCGGGGTTAAATACGGCGCATCGGTTTCTACCAAAATCAAATCCGATGGGGCGACCATCAAAGCCTCACGCAACGCCACCGAGTTTTTAAAAGTGATCACTCCAGCAAAAGACATGTACCAACCGTGTTCCGCACAAATTCTTGCCATGTCTGCATCACCGCTGAAGCAATGGAAAACCACGGTCTGCGGCGTGCCTTGTTCCAGGAGAATCGAGATGACGTCCTCATGGGAGTCACGGTCATGGATCACCAGCGTTTTGTTCACCTGCTTGGCAAGGTCAATATGAAAGCGAAATGACTCATGTTGCGCCGGGCGGCCACTTTCACCCGTTCGGTAGTAGTCCAACCCTGTTTCACCGATTCCGCGAACCTGGGGCAAAAGTGCTAATTCCGCGATTTGCTCAAGGGCACTCCACAGCCCACCTTTTTCCGCTAGTCGCGGCGCTTCATTGGGGTGCAGGGCAACGGTTGCAATCACTGAAGGAAAGCGAGTCGCGGCTTCAACCGCCCACCGGGATGAGGCAACGTCACACCCAACTTGAACGACTCGATCAACCCCCACTTCACGTGCCCGGTCAAGTAATTGTTGTGGGTCTGGCGCATGTGCACCGTGGAGTGAATTGTCGTGAACGTCTAAATGGGTATGCGAATCAATTACGGTTCCCACAAGTGGCTGGGGGGCAGTTGGCCAATTTGATGCCTCACCCATTAGATGCTTTCAGGGTCCTCGAGACGCGGGAAGAGCGATTCACCTTTGTGAACGCGAACTCCAGCAGTCAACTGGCCCCAGGTTCCCGCGCTGTCAACCCTTTGATCGCAGAGCTCGCCGAGGGCTTCGCGCGCACCAATATTTGACCACATCTCCTCCATGGACTTCGGCATTACCGGGTTGTAGAGAACAGCGATTGCCCGCAGGGATTCACAGACCGTGTACAGCACCGTTGCAAGTGCTCCATATGTCTCTTCACTTTTTGCGAGCACCCACGGCTCCTGTTCGGTGACGTAGCCATTGATGTGTTCGATAAAAGTTCGCACTTGACCGATTGCACCGGCAAAATCAAGTTCATCGATGCATGCGTTCGCATCAACCACAGTCTTGGTGAGCAATGCGTGAATCGTTTTTTCGACATCACTGATGGGTCCCTCTGCTGGCAGTGCACCTTCAAAATACTTACCCACCATCGCGGTTGCCCGAGAAACAAGGTTGCCCAATCCGTTGGCTAATTCGGAGGTGTAACGAGCACTCATGTCCTCCCATGAGAAGGAACCGTCTTGACCGAAAGCAATTGCACGCATGAAGTAGTAACGGAATGCATCAGAACCGAAATGATCGATGATCAGCTCAGGGGCAATTCCAGTGAGTTTGGTCTTCGACATTTTTTCTCCACCGACGAGCAACCAGCCGTGGGCAAAAACTTGTTTGGGTGGCTCCAAGCCCGCTGCCATTAGCATCGCTGGCCAGTACACCGCATGAAAACGCAAAATGTCTTTGCCCACTAAATGAACATCGGCTGGCCAGACGCGTTCGAAAAGTTCCGCTTCGTTGGTTGCAGGTTCAGCTCCGTAGCCGACCGCTGTTATGTAGTTCAACAATGCGTCAAACCACACGTAGACCACTTGGGACTCATCCCAAGAAAGCGGGATCCCCCATTTCACACTTGATCGTGACATCGAGATGTCAACTAAACCACCACGGAGGAAAGCCATCACCTCGTTGTAGGCACTCGCAGGCCGAACCGCATTGGGGTTGGCTTCATAACGGTCAATGAGGGGTTGGGTGAAGTCTGAAAGTTTGAAAAACCAGTTGTCTTCGCTTAACTCCTCGGGGGGTCGCCCATGAACCGCACAAACCTGTGATCCTTCGAATTCACCGGTTCCTGGCACTAAATCTGCTGGGAATTTGAATTCCTCGCAGCCAACGCAATACGGACCGTCATAGGAATCCGAATAAACATATCCGTTTTCTTTTACTTTTTCCCAAAACTTGCGTACCCGCTCAACATGGCGAACTTCGGTGGTCCGAATAAAATCATCATTTTTCGCATCGATTGTTTCAAGGACTGGCTTCCACGAGTCGCTGACCAAAGCGTCAACCCACTCCTGCGGGGTAACGCCACCCTGTTCGGCTGCACGCTCAACTTTGGTCCCGTGTTCGTCTACACCGGTCAAAAACCACACTTTTTCACCGCGTTGCCGGTGCCAACGGGTAAGTACGTCACCGGCCGTGCTCGTGTAGGCGTGACCAATATGGGGTGCATCGTTGACGTAGTAAATGGGCGTGGTCACATAAAAGGATTTGGCCACCGGATTCATAACCGAATCCTAGTCTTTGCGCGGGGCAACGGACTTTGCGGCAATTACCGCTTCATAGACCTCTCGCTTGGTGCGTCCAAACTTGCTGGCAACCTCGGCAGCCGCATCCTTTGTTGATTGACCCTCGGCGACCCGACCTTGCGCCAATTCAACCAATTCCTCCAGAGATACCCCGCTGCCCGCAGTTGTCTCACTCCCTGCGATAACAAGGGTGATCTCACCTTTAATCTCACCCGTTGCCCAGTCCTTGAGTTCCTGCATTGACCCTCGGATCACTTCCTCATAAGTCTTGGTCATTTCTCGGGCGATCGCTCCTCGCCGAAGAGAGCCAAAAACCTCTGCCATGTCATTGAGTGTTTTTTCAAGGCGATGGGGAGCTTCGAAAAAAATCATGGTTCGCGGCTCATGGACTAACTGGGCAAGTGTGCGGATCCGATCCCCACTTTTACGCGAGAGAAAACCTTCAAAACAAAACCGGTCCGCCGGTAGACCCGACAGTAAAAGCGCGGTCAGGACAGCAGAAGGTCCCGGCAACACTTGGTAGTTAATTCCCGCTTCAATCGCAGCGACCGCGAGTCGGTAACCGGGGTCACTCACTGAAGGCATGCCGGCATCACTCACAACGAGTACAGCGCTCCCGCTATTGACCGCCTCAAGTAGCTGCTCCACCCGAGCTGCTTCATTAGCCTCAAAGTGGGAAACCAGCTTCGCTTCATAGCGAATACCTAGCCGTGAACAGAGGTTCATAAATTTGCGGGTGTCCTCAGCCGCGATTACATCTGCCTGTTCAATTGCAGTGATCAGGCGGGTTGAGGCGTCGCCAACATTTCCCATGGGCGTCGCGGCAAATACCAATTTACCGGCGGATTCGCCTAAATCCTTCGCGTCCATCCCGCAATAGTGCATCACGACTTAATATGAGGCCGTGTCCCCCACACTTCGCGAGCGATTCGACGGCTCGTCAGCGCCTGATCGAAGTATCGCCACAATCGCCGATCGACTATATCCGGCTTTTCCCGCGACAGGAATAAAGACGTGGATTGCACCGATTGTGATTGCAATCTTCGCTGGCATTCTGCGTTTCGTTAATTTAGGGACTCCGAATGCGGTCGTATTTGACGAAACTTATTACGCCAAAGACGCCTGGGCATTGCTCCGATTTGGTGTTGAGTACAAGGCGGTAGAAGAGCACGACCCAATCATGCTCACTGCCGGTGATAACTGGCGTACCGTTGCGGGATTCACCGATCAAGGATCATTTGTTGTTCACCCGCCAACCGGTAAATGGGTAATCGCATCGGGTGAATATCTTTTCGGTGTCTCCCCATTTGGATGGCGATTTGCGCTCGCTGTTTTAGGAACCCT
>JBBARV010000007.1:62650-88902 GCA_040399625.1 Candidatus Nanopelagicales bacterium
GATTGGCGTTCCGGTGCACTCCTTGCCGGAATTGTTGCCGGCTGGCTGCCGTGGATGCTGTACCTCAACCGCACAATCTTCACCTTCTATACGGTGATCTACGTTCCATTCGTCGTCATGGCAATCGCAATGACCATTATGAAACTCTTGCACAGCAGTCGAAGAAGTTCTGTTCGTCGTCAACATTGGGTGATCGCACTGATTGCGCTGTGCCTCATCGGTGTCATTGCCGCCGCTTGGTGGTTTTATCCAATCTGGACCGGTGAAGTCATTCCCTATAACCAGTGGACACTTCGCATGTGGATGCCCACTTGGATTTAGTTTCCGTTCGACATACTGATCCAATGATGGGGACTACGAGCGCATGCTGACCGCACTTTTTGCAGGTCTGAGCATTGGGCTGGGTTCAGGTGTAGCGCCCGGCCCACTCACCGGAATGGCAATCTCAACCACGCTTCGAAGTGGACTTGGGGCGGGCCTGCGAATTGCAATAGCTCCCTTGATCTCTGACTCGGTGATTATTGTGCTGTCACTGACACTCGTATCCCAATTGCCCGATGGCGCAATCACGATTCTAGGAATTGTGGGGGCAATTGTTGTTGCAGCATTCGGAATTGAAATTCTTTGGTCCGCATACAAGATGGGCAACTCCGAACTTGACCTAGGAAGCCAGAAGCCAACAAAACTGATGAAACTTCCGGTCGTAGTTCAAGGAGCATTGATCAACTTTGTTAATCCGGCGCCTTGGATTTTTTGGATTACGGCTGGATCAACAATTTTGATTGCATTTTGGCGTGTGAGTCCCGCCCAAGCCGTCATCTTTCTTTTCACTTTTTACTTGGCTCTGGTTGGCGCCAAGGTTGCGATCGTGTTCGCACTTGCAGCGAGTCGTCACCGAATGAATACCCAGACCTACCGACTGATTCTCATGGCTTCGGGTATTTTGCTGCTGGTTACCGCCGTCGTTCTAGTAATCACCCATGTCATGTGATGACCCACAATTACTAAATGCTTTTACACGCTCGCTTGAGAAATTTGATGGGATTTATGGCCGCGGATTCCCGGCCACTCTTCCAATACTCGAAATGCAGATGCACCGCACCGGGAGAACCCGAGTCACCCATTTTCCCAATGACCTGGCCCTTTTTAACTTTCTGTCCGCCCTTGATCGTGACCTTGTCCATGTGTCCGTAGTAATACTTTGACCCACTTTTACCGCGCATCACAATCTGCAGTGCACCATTTGATTGGCGCTTAGTTCGGTTGATCCGACCAGCTTCAACAGCAAATATTGGGGTACCGCGTTTACCCCCCATGTCCATTCCCTTGTGCGATCGCTTGCCTCGATCAGCCCCCCAACCGGCACCCAACCAAAAGTTTTTAGTGGGGCAAACTTTTCCTTTACGTTGCTTCTTCGCTTCCTGCGCACGCGCGTCAATAGAGGCGAGGCTCTCCGCCAGCACCTGGGCTGTTCCCGATGACGTGGGGAAACTCCCCAGCAACATGACCGCAAATATCACCGCAACGAAATGACGCATTGCAACACCCTAAGCACAGTTGGCCATTTAGACAAGTTCCTCTGCGGGATTGGGGTCAGCGAGTGGGGGTGGGGGCTACCCTGTCCCCATGAGTGATCCGAGAACGATTGTTTTTGACTCAAGGAATGTCTGGCGAACCAGTTTTATCGTTCTTGCCGTAATTGCCATCGCACTCCTTCTGCAGTTTCTGCTAGAAGATGGTGGCGGCGTAATTTTCATTATCCTGATGGCTTGGTTTGCCTCAATCGCAATGGAGCCTGCGGTCAGCCGACTCGCACGACACATGAAGCGTGGATTCGCCACCGCAACAGTGATGCTTTCCGTCATTATTTTCTTTGTCGTTTTCAGTGCCGTTTTCGGAAACCTGCTCATCAATCAGATTGCGGATCTGATCGAAAGCCTGCCGGCAATCCTTGACAGCGCACTCGCGTGGTTTAACCAGCGCACAAATTCGAGTTATGAAATTGTAGATCTCTGGGAGCAGCTCAATCTCACTCCAGAAAAATCAGCGGAATACGCCTCGGCGGTACTCCAGGGTGTCCTTGGATTACTGGGTTCGCTCGCACTAGGTTTTTTTGGTCTCTTCACAATTGGCCTATTTACTTTCTACCTTTCAGCGGACGCGCCAAGATTTCGCCGCTACCTCCAATCACTGTTCTCCCCGAAGTTTCAACCACTCGCGGATCAGGTGTGGGGTGTTACTGCAGAAAAGACGGGCAGTTACGTGGCCGCGCGCGTTGTCCTTGCCCTCATAAATGGCAGCACAACGGCAGTAGTTTTCCTCGCGATTGGCATGCCTTCGTGGTTGGCGCTGGCGATCTGGACCGGACTCGTTTCCCAATTTGTACCAACAATCGGCACCTACATTGCGATCGCGCTCCCCGTTCTCATTGGTTTACTCAGCGGAAATCCTTGGATCGGCGTCATTGCCCTGGTCTGGGGGATCCTTTACCAGCAGGTTGAGAATCTCACTATTGAACCAAGGATTAGTGCGCGCGCTGTCAATGTCCACCCGGCCGTTGCCTTCGCCTCGGTCCTGCTGGGTGCCGCACTCTTTGGTGTGGCTGGTGCACTACTCGCGGTCCCAATAGTTGCTATGGCAAGTAGCATCGTGGAATTGCGACATTTGCGTTTCGATGTGCCATCTGATGAGTTAACCGTGCCGGTAAAATCTGTTAAAAAGCGATCGCGACCTTGGAAAAAGGAATCATGAATATTACCGATCAAAGCTTGCGGCGCTGGAATCTAATTGCCGGATTCGCGCATCTGGTTCAACTCCTAATTATTTTGGTCTTAGCCAATGACTTCACGTTGCCCGTGACAGCCACGTACTTGGAAGGCCCACCCGGCACAACTCCCAGTGACACTGTCACGCTGTTTGACTCCCCGATTGCTTGGGGTGTCGCATTATTTTTCGCGCTGTCCGCTTTCTTCCACTTTCTCGTTGCAAGCCCACTGTTTTTCAAGAGGTACATTGCCGGGTTGAACCTGCAACACAATTACTTCCGGTGGGTTGAGTACTCAATCAGTTCATCAATCATGATTGTTTTGATCGCCCAAATCACTGGAATCGCTGACATAGCAGCATTAATCGCTATTTTTGGTGTCAATGCTTCAATGATTCTCTTCGGATGGCTCCAGGAGAAATATGAACAGCCAGGAAGCGGCGGGATGCTTCCCTTTGTTTTCGGTTGTGTTACCGGGATCGTGCCGTGGATCATTGTGACGATCTATGTCGTTGCCCCAGGATCAACTTCTGGAGCAGAACCACCCGTGTTTGTGTACGGCATTATTGCTTCGCTTTTCCTGTTCTTCAACTCATTCGCTTTGGTTCAATACCTGCAGTACAAGCAGGTGGGTAAGTGGGCCAATTACCGGTACGGAGAACGCGCCTATATTTTCCTCAGCCTGATTGCCAAGAGTCTCTTGGCATGGCAGATTTTTGCCGGGACTTTAGCTCCTTAGTCGCTTAGGTACCTGTCTGAGCGTGAGACAAGTGCCGAACTCTGCCATGCGGTCACGGCGTAGTGTGGGAAGTACTTGCTGGTTAACAGGTCCCACGCTGCATCGGCGACTTGCTGCGAAGCCAGAACTTCAATTTTTACGTTACCGCCTTCGACTTCACTCAATCGTCTATTTGCCGGTCCCGCTCCACGAGCGGGTGTGAGCGTCCACCCCATTACTCCACACGCAACGAGGTCCTCAATGAGTCGAGCCTCAATCAGCGACTCGGCCACAATCGTTAACAGGGTTACGTTCTTTAGGTTCTCGCTCACGCAAACCACCCCTCCAGTGATTGAGCAATAAATAGGTAGATCGGTATTCCCAGGATCAAATTGAATGGGAAAGTGATGCCCAAACTTGTCGTCAATGTAATACCTGGATTTGCGGTTGGCAACGCTAATCGAACCGCTGCCGGTGCCGCAATGTAAGAAGCACTTGCGCATAAGACTCCGAGAATCATTGCACCACCAACTGAAAGACCGGAGAGATAGCCACCGATAATTCCCAGAGTCCCTGCGAATAGTGGGAACACGATGGCGAAAGCGATCAGCCCGATACCCGCTTCGCGCACCGAACCAATTCGACGGCCCGCCAGTACTCCGAGCTCGAGGAGGAACAGCGCAAGAACGCCGGTGAACAAGGAACCAAAGAATGGCTCAACCCGTTCATAGCCTTGCGCACCGGTCAGCAATCCAATAACGAGCCCTCCCCCGAGCAGAAGGATCGATTTTCCAAAGACAATCTCGCGGACCCAGCCATGCTGTTGTAAACCCGTTTCACCGCGACTGAGATAGCGGCCCGCGAGTAACAAACCAACAATGATTCCGGGTATTTCCAAAACGGTGAGCAGGGTCGGCATGAACCCTTCAAATGCAATGTCAACACTTTCAAGGAACACGATTGCTGCGGTAAATGTCACCAAGGAAGTCGAGCCGTAGTGGGCCGCCATCGCCCCTCGGTCCACCGGATTGAGTTTGGTTACGTATTTCAATACAGCAAAGACGATGAGCGGGATGAGCATGCCCAGAATCAAGGCGGCTCCAATAGGGGCGAGTACTTCCGCGGGGTCGGAGGCGCGAAGGGCAACACCACCTTTAAGACCAATCGCAAACAGCAGGTACATCGAAGTTGCCTGATAGACAGCGTCAGGCAGACGGAGATCAGCTTTTAACCCGACCGAGATGAGACCGAGCAAAAATGCCAGTACCGGTACTGAGACTAAATTCGTTCCCGCCTGCGCCAAAGTTGAAGTGAAGTCCATGCCCAAATACTAGACACCGGCAGTTTTATTCATGCATTCGGGTTCGTTAGTTGGTTTTGTGCGCGCGACATCAACATATTGACCACCTGGCCAAATCCAGCGAATCTCAAATTCGTTGATGCCCCAGACTGGTACCTCGCCCAAATCTGCTGGATGATCACAGCCAGTCTGAATAATCCAAAAATTTCATAAAATTTCCAATGGACTCGTAATGATTGCGCAACCTCACCTCCCATGAGTGCCGCGTAACGTTCAACAATCTCTGACCTGGTCAGCATTCCAGGGGCATCTGAGGGTTGCATTCGAAAACTGGAAAACTCCGGGTCGTCATCAGCTTGAACCCAGTAAGACATAGCCGCACCCAAGTCCATACATGGGTCACCCACGGTGGACATCTCCCAATCAAGAATTCCAATCAATTCACCGCGTGAATCGAGTACCAGATTGTCTAGGCGCCAATCCCCGTGGATTAGGGCGTGCTCAACATCAGGCGGTTGGTTGCTGGAAAGCCAAGCCATGAGGCCCTCTGCGTCGGGGACGTCTGCTGTGCACGCATCACGATAACGCTTGGACCAACCAGAAACTTGCCGGGCAACATACCCATTTCCACGATCAAGTTCAGTCAGTCCCACGTCGGAGACATTGATTTGGTGAAGTTGGGCGAAAGCGTCAACCATGGACTCGCATAGAACGCGGACAGCACTCTCGCTGGCATCTAACTCAAGGGGAATAGACGTACTCAAGATATAACCCTTGATGTATTCCATCAAATAAAAAGGTGTCCCGAGAACTTCTGCATCTTCGCAATACGCAATCACATTGGGTGCGGCCGGCAACACTGGACTCAGTGCGCTCAGCACGCGCGCTTCACGCCCCATGTCATGGGCACTCGCCGCCTTCACACCGTGTGGCGGTTTGCGTAACACATAAGACGTGCCAACCGAGTCCGTGACCAAATAGGTCAAGTTGCTCGCACCACCTTGGAACTGCAACAACTCCAATGGTCCGTGAAGGCCTACGCCACTTTCATTGGCCCATTTAAGTAGTGCCTCAAGGTCGAGTGAGTCTTCGTCGCGCACAGCGAGAGCGCGGGAGGGAACAGCACTACTCACCTGAGGTGTCCGTAACCACGATAACGACTCGATCCTGCGAACGAAGCGCCAAAACCAATGCAATGATCCAACCGATAATGGTCCAACCTAGTAATAGATTCAACCAAAAAACTCCCCAGTGCTTCACATCGCGCAACGTCGCAATCGCCCACGGAAGCATGTAGAGCCCAGAAACAATTGCGACGATGATCGCCACAACTTTGGTCGCGGTCCACGACCGATTCGCCGGAGTTATTGAATATGAAATCGAAGGCTCATTTCCCATTCAGGGAATCTAACACCAAGGACTAGCATTCACACATGACTTCACCCGTTGAAAGTGTCATCACGGTCCAAGAGCAGGGTCACATTCTCCTCATTGGACTCAATCGCCCCGATAAATACAATGCCATGAATCTTGAGGCAATTGACCAGTTGGCCAAGGCTTATCAACTCCTTGAGGACTCCCCCAACTTGCGAGTAGGAGTCGTTTTCGCCCACGGTAATCACTTCAGTGCAGGCCTTGACCTCGCCGAGGTTGGTGCCGAAGTTACACGGCGTGGCCCAGACGCACTTTCCGGTAACTCGCATGTCGACCCTTATGGAATTTGGGGTTCAAAAGTAAGTAAGCCAATCGTGATGGCCCTTCATGGAATTTCATTTACCATCAGCATCGAACTGGCATTGGCCAGTGACATTGTGATCGCCGCCGAAGATACTCGCTTTCGCCAACTTGAGGTCGGTCGTGGAATTATTCCTTTTGGTGGTGCCACTATTCGGGCCACCGAGCAACTGGGCTGGGGTAACGCAATGCGATTCCTCCTCACCGGTGAAGAGTTCGGCGCGCAAGAGGCGTTGCGGATCGGACTTGTTCAGGAAATCACTCCGGTTGGAGAAGACACCCAACGGGCGATCGAAATAGCGGAATTGATTGCCAAACAAGCACCCCTAGGCGTCTACGGAACACTCGCCAACGCACGTGTGGTTCGGGAGTCAGGCGAAGAGGCCGCAATTGAACATTTACGTCAAATTCTCCCCGGAATTTTAGAAAGCCAAGATGCCGCAGAAGGTGTCAATAGTTTCCTCGAAAGGCGCGAAGGTAATTTCACCGGTTCCTGAGTGAATGCAGTTTCTGCAGGAAAGCAATTACTTGGTGAACGCCTCGATGGACAAAGTCTTGGCACTAATCCAGATCGGAGAGCCCACGGTCAACTTCAAGTCCGCGAGGGATGCGTGGGTAATTGTGGCAACAACGGGCGGGGAAGCTGCAACACTCACCCGAATTCGGTCATGCATTGGTGCAAGCCCACTCACGGTTCCCTTCCACACATTGCGGGCACTTCCTACGGGTTCATTGATATGTAGGGTGATCGCCTCGGGTCGCAACACAGCCAATACTTCACCCTCGAGAGTGCGATTAGGTATTTGCAGCACCCCACCACCCTCGACGTGTAATACACCAGCGTGCGCATTACCGCGGATAAGGTTAACTCCCATCAATGTTGCGACATAACCGGTCGCGGGTCTGGCTGCAAGTTCACCGGGTGTTCCCTCTTGGGTGATCACTCCGTTTTCGAGCACAATAACGCGATCAGCCAGCAACATTGCGTCAAGTGGATCGTGGGTGACAAAAACTACGCAGCCCGCAAATGCCTTAATCTGCCGGTCCAGTTCACTTCGCACACTCTCCCGAGTTTGGGCGTCGAGTGCGGCTAACGGCTCGTCAAGCAAGAGAACATCGGGTTTCGTTGCCAGTGCCCGGGCGAGCGCCACCCGTTGGCCTTGTCCCCCCGAAATTTGACCGGGCTTCCGGTTCGCCAATTCGATGATCCCCAATGAATTCATCTGTGCTCGGGACTGCGTTTGCGCTTCTTTTTTAGACGCCCCCATGGATCGTGGCCCAAAGGCAATATTTTGCTCAACGCTCAGATGGGGAAAAAGTGCATAGTCTTGAAACACGACACCAACGGAACGTTCTTGGGGGGAAACGTGAATTGACGGAGCCGCATTAACTAACCGGTCGCCAAAATGAATCTCCCCCGAGTCAATACCTTGCAGGCCGGCAAGTGTTCGTAACAGTGTGGACTTACCCGAGCCATTGGGACCAAGCACCGCAGTGACTGTTCCCGCAGTGATGGTCGTGTCAATATCGAGGGTGAAGTCACCTCGGGATGCCGTGCAGTTCGCAATAATTTTCATGATGCCCTCGTTTGCAAGTACCTACCGCGCAATGCGACGAGCACCCCAACGCTGACCACTAGTAACACTAACGAGAGCGCGATAGCAACAGAACGGTCAGATTCCAGTGCGGTGTAAATCGCTAGTGGCATTGTTTGTGTCACTCCGGGGAAGTTTCCGGCAAATGTAATTGTGGCTCCAAATTCACCTAATGCCCTGGCCCAACACAATACGAGTCCGGCGATAGCAGCAGGAGCCACCATGGGCATCGTTACTCTAAAAAAGATTCGCTTGTGACTAGCGCCAAGGGTTGCAGCAGCATCTTCATAACGCTGGTGAAGGGAACGAAAACCACCTTCCAGCGTGATAATCAGAAACGGCATTGCCACAAAAGTTGTCGCAATAACCACACCCACGGTGGTGAATGGAAACGTGATGCCAAAGTTGTCATACAGAAATCCACCGACGAGACCTCGTCGGCCCAAAGCCTCGAGTAACGCAACACCGGAAACGACCGGGGGAAGTAACAGGGGCACTATCACCAATGCGCGCAATAGACCCGTGAACGGGAGCGCTTCTCGCGCGAGAAGCCACGCCATGGGGATCCCAAAGACTGCGGCAAGTCCGGTAGCCGCAAGTGAGGTGATCAAGGAGAGTCGTAGTGCTTCCAGTGCTTCGGGTGAAGAGATAATTTTTGGGAAAGACTCCCACGGCGTTTGTGCAATCAGGGCGATAAGGGGAATCAGTAAAAAAATTAACGCGACAATCCCGGGGATCAAAAGAAACAGCGGTGATCGTTGACGGTTCAATTTATTTACGTGCTTACCAAGGCTTCGCGAAACCGTATGCGCGCAAAATTGATTGCGCGGTAGTGCTAAATCGCACAAAATTCACGAATCGATTGGAGAGCTCGTTGTTTTTCATGTCCGTGACCGTTGCGATCGGATACGTGGTCATGACATTTTCCTTGAGCGGGATCTCGACAAATTCCACTTTGCTGCCCGCGGCCTTGACATCGGTTAGATAAACAATTCCCGCGTCGAGGTCACCAGAAATTACTTTGCCCAACAGTGAACGAACATCTAGTTCCCGCGTGACCGGCGTAACTTTGAGCTTGTTCTTAGCAAAAAACTCCACTGCGGCAGCGCCACAAGGGGCCACAGGATCACACACTCCCAGAAGTAGACCACTTCGCTGAAGGTCTGCCGCATTTTTTATCTTCGCCGGATTCCCTGCCGGTACTGCAATCGTCATAGTGTTCTTGGCAAAAAGCAGTGGACGAAGGACCCGTTGTGATTCAACCCCGATCTGCATTGTTGGCTCTGACGCGGTTGCAATTACGTCAACGGGGGCGCCGGCGAGCACTTGATTCATAATCGTTGAACTGCCAGCAAAGTTAAATTTTATTTCCGTGTCCGGATATCGTTTGGTGAATGCATCAGCGATCACGGGGAATACGTCGGTGAGTGAAGCCGCAGCCGAGACGGTCAGTTCCGTGTTGGGCTTAGTCGCCGCTCCAGCTGCACCAGGGAAGAGTGCACCTAACCCAACTACTAAAGCAACCGCCACGAATACGCGTAAGACTTTGTTCATGAGTTCGACTCCAACTCGATCACCACATTTGTTGATTTAACAACCCCCGTGGCTCTTACCCCCGGCGCCAATCCAAGTTCTTCGGCCGACTCGCGGCTCATCAACGAAGTTACCCGATGCGGACCGGCCTGGATTTCAACCAAAGCCATCACGCCATCTTTTTCCACCCGCGTCACGATTCCCGGAAACCGATTTCGAGCGGAGGCGCTCACTTGCGTGTTTTCCACCCGGGATGCGGCCGACATGTAGAGGGCGAGACTTTCCGGGCTGACCGTCCGGGGACCGTTACCGGGAGCACCCGCACTGAGCTTGCCGAGCTCAATCCAACGACGGACCGTGTCATCGGAGACTCCGAGCATCGAAGCGGCATCAGAAATCCGTATTTCAGCCATAAGGAGAGGAATTTAACAGCATTTGCGGATAAATACCAGTTATTTCTTTTTATTTTTGGCAAAATAGCCCTTTTTTACAAAAAGAATGACCCCCGGCGTAATGCCGAGGGCCAATCTAAGAAGTCTGTAATTAGACGATGCGAACCTTGTCAGCCTGAGGTCCCTTTGGGCCCTGGGTGATGTCGAATTCGACAGCTTGATTTTCATCGAGTGAACGGTATCCACTTGAGTCAATTGCTGAGTAGTGAACGAAAACGTCTGGTCCGCCGTCAGCCTGCTCGATAAAGCCGAAGCCTTTTTCCGAGTTAAACCATTTTACTGTTCCTGTTGCCATGTTGCTTTTTCTCCCTAACGTAAAACACGAGGGGCAACGTGCCCTTCGTACAGCAGGCACCCTCGGCACGAAGACCGGGCTGCGCCCACTGGTAATAATGTCCTCTGGCCCCTCGCGCGCTTGTGCACCGCCCCCCAACAAGGGCATTTCCGCGGAAATTCCCCCTTAAATCGATCGCTTGGTCAGTTCTAGCTGAGAACGGCAGCCAATTCACCTAATCGGTCCATGTTCAGCGTGTACCAGGTCCAATATCCATCTTTTTCCTTGCTCAGGATCCCGGCATCAACTAATACTCGCAAGTGATGACTCACCGTGGGTTGACTCAGACCAACTGCTTCGGTGAGGTCTCCAACACAGGCAGTGCATTGATCACTATCTCGGATCAGCGAGATGAGTTGGAGTCGGGTCGGGTCGGCAACCGCCTTGAGTAGTTCGGCAAGTGCCTCTGCAGATTTTCGATTTATCGGCTTGCCAATTCCACTAGGGCAGCACGCTGGTCCCCGTAACCGGGTTTTGTTCTGGAGATCTGTGTTTGCCATAAATTGTTCACCATCTTTTTCACTAGTTTGGCTTCAACCATATTGACGTTCATCTATCTAGTCTGACATAGTACACCTTGATGAACTCACAACAGCAGACCAAAAAAAGTGAACAACAGGTAATCGCCAATCTTTCGACATTGGATCGCTTCCTTCCCCTGTGGATTGTTTTGGCAATGGCCTTGGGGCTTTTACTGGGTCGTGGGATCCCGGGGCTTCAAAGCGCACTGGATTCGTTCACGATTGACAACACAAGCGTCCTGATCGCAATCGGGCTGTTTGCCATGATGTACCCGGTTTTAGCGCGGGTGAAATACGAGGAGATCGGTCACCTTGCGGGTGATCGCAAATTGCTGTGGCTCTCACTCGTTCTGAACTGGTTGGTCGGCCCGCTTCTCATGTTTGCCCTCGCTTGGATTTTCCTCGCGGATTACCCCGAGTTTCGGACCGGATTGATTGTCATTGGTCTTGCTCGCTGCATTGCCATGGTCCTTATTTGGAACGACCTAGCTTGTGGTGACCGTGAAGCTGGCGCACTACTCGTTGCCATAAATTCAATTTTCCAAATCCTGGCTTATGCACTCCTCGGTACGTTCTATCTTGCGATCCTTCCCGGCTGGCTCGGTCTCGAGAGTCAGGACGTTGCATTTTCCACTTGGGGAATCACAAAAGCTGTTCTCATCTTCTTAGGCATACCACTTGCCTTGGGCTTCTTCACCCGTCAAATCGGTGTCGCCAAAAAGGGCCGAGAGTGGTACGACACCAAATTCGCACCGAAGATTGCGCCGATTGCGCTTTGGGGGCTGCTCTTCACGATCGTTGTTCTCTTCGCACTTCAAGGCGAAGCCATTACTTCGGATCCCGTGAGTGTCGTACTCATCGCCGTGCCCCTCATGATCTATTTCATCATCATGTGGTTCACCGCTATGGGCGCCGCCCACGCAATAGGTCTGAGCTACGCGCGTTCAGCGACGGTGGCTTTCACCTCAGCCGGCAACAACTTTGAATTGGCTATCGCGGTAAGTATCGGTGTTTGGGGGGTTACCTCGGGTCAAGCCTTGGCCGGAGTAATCGGCCCACTCATTGAAGTTCCAGCACTGGTCGCACTCGTGTACGTCTCACTGTGGCTTCGGCGCAGGTGGACTTGGAAGGAACAACTATGACCAAAAAACCAACGGTCCTATTCGTCTGTGTTCATAATGCTGGTCGTTCCCAAATGGCCGCCGGTTACCTAAAGCACCTCGCAGATGATCGAGTTGAAATCTATTCCGCCGGGTCAATTCCAGCCGACGCGATTAACCCAACTGCGGTCGCGGCGATGCTCGAAGAGGGAATCGACATAAGTGGCGCGCAACCCAAACTCCTCACTGATGAATCAGTGGAGTCAGCCGACGTCGTGATCACCATGGGCTGTGGTGATGCCTGCAAGTTCTACCCGGGGAAAAGATATGAAGATTGGAAACTCGAAGATCCAGCAGGGCAGGGAATTGAGTCAGTACGAGCTATTCGAGACGAAATTCGCGGCCAGGTGATCGAATTAATTTCCGAGCTCGAACTGGATCACTAGCTCCATTCAATCGCGCGGTCAGCGCTCAAGCGCTGATTGCGAGGCCGCTGGCCCTCTGGATCGGTGTACCCAATATTGACAACGTACAGCGAACGCCAAGTACTCCCAGAAAAGAATTCGGAGTCAACGCCGTCGTGATCAAATCCAGCCATGGGTCCCACGTCGAGTCCAACCGTTCGCACAGCCAGTATGAAATAGCCCGCTTGTAATATCGCGATCTCGCGAGCACTTGATAATCTTTTTTCTGGTTTTTGAAAGAAGTCACGAGCGTTAGGGATCTGTGGGAAATGTTCGGGCAGTAATTCATTGAACTCGGTATCAAAAGCAAGTATGGCCACCGCAGCTGCGCTGGCACTTTTATCGCGATTGCCTTCATTGAGCAATGGCAACAGTCGATCTTTGCCCTCGGCGGTGCGAACAAAATGAACGCGTAGCGCCTGTGAGTTCATCGGTGTTGGTGCAAATTTGACCAGATCGTAGATCTGGGTCAGTTCGGTATCAGTGACTGTTTCATTCGTGAAGGAATAGGTCGTGTGAGCGTCCGTGAACAACACTTCGCTAGCAGATTTCATGGACTAATCATTGCGGTTTGCGCGCAAGTTGCCACTTCAGGGCAAGCAACGCCTGCCGGCAACCAATTCTTTTCAGCTATGAATCTCCGGCAAGTTCCCGATCTGCTCGGTCGGTCAGGTCAACCCGAACTTCCCATAGTTCTTCCATGATTGAACGGTCACGCAAATTCCGAACGACCTCAACCGGCGTTCCCTGGGTCCCATTAACGGTTGCGCCTATCGTTCGTTCAATTACTTTGACATGGACACTTCGCCAGATCATTAAAGCTTCATCGATGTCAACGAGTAGTTCGACCAACGAATACAAAGCCTCGTTATCCTCAACATTGAGATACAACTTCTCCAATGAAAGATTCGACCGCTGCAATGCAGCTTGAACACTTTCAACGAGTTCTTTGAGGCTGTCTCGCAAATTTCGAAAACCGGGGGAATCAAAACCGGAGCCGTGACCTAGCGCTGTGCGAACAAGCTGGTAGTCCCACGGTGTCATCTTTTCTAGCATCGGCAATTGCGCAGTTGTGTAATTAATGCAGTCGCGGGCTCGTAGTAGATAACGTGATGCAGCTTGGATGGCGTCTTGTGAAATATTAAGGACCGCGTAATCGATTTCAGCAATTGCCAGTTTGAGCCACAATTCAGATGATTGATGGACAACAGTGAAGAGCAGTTCATCACGATGCTTCCACGTTTCGGGTTCAGGTTGAAGTGTGAGAAGTTCATCCGTTCGGATATAAACCTCGTAGTCGCTACTGCCTTCGCCCGCAAATTTTGGTTCCCGTAATTCATTCATGCGACTTCTCATTCCAGAAAGGGATTGGATCAATCAAACTGATGCTATGGGTCACACCCTCCGATATCAACCGAATATCGACTCCGATCACAACCGGGGTGAGATGGTTACTGGCGTTTGCATTTCTCCGAGCAGTATTTCACCTGGTCCCAATCGCGAGCCCATTTCTTACGCCACTCGAATGGGCGGCCACATGCGGCACAAGTTTTGGGGGGAAATCCATTTTTTGTCTGCGCCGCGCGGGTCATAGAAAAACGATACCCACCCCGCATGCCGGCTGAAATCCGTGCTCCCCTATATTGGTTAGGCAACCCTAACCTAACCTTTGAAAGGGACCCATGTCACTGCTTCGCCGAAATCCACGGTCTTCCAGCTCCCGTAGCAATTATCGCGCGCAATTGAGCGCGGTTGCTGCCGCAGCGCTCCTCCTCCCCGTTTTAGCCGCCTGCTCGAGTGGATCCAGCTCGAGCGCCAGCACAGACGCCAGCACCGACTCCGCGGACTCGGGTGACCTGGTGGTCTACTCCGGCCGCAGTGAAGAACTCGTAGGACCACTTTTTGCCGAGTTCACCAAAGCCACCGGAATTACTATTTCAGCCCGTTACGGCGACAGCGCAGAGTTAGCTGCGCAAATGCTCGAAGAAGGCGACCGATCACCTGCTCAGGTTTACTTCTCCCAAGATGCAGGCGCATTGGGTTCAGTTGAAGAACTTCTTAGCACATTGCCTGAAAGTGTGACCAGTCTTGTGGCCGAGCAGTACCGGGCGGTTAACAACACGTGGACGGGTGTCACTGGGCGCGCCCGTGTGATTGCCTACGACGCTCAAAATGTTCCGGCGGATCAGGTACCGCAATCCGTGTTTGAACTCACCGACGAAAAATGGCGCGGTCAAGTTGCAATTGCACCGACCAACGCTTCCTTCCAATCATTTGTGACCGCCATGCGGATGACGCAGGGTGAAGAAGTCACAAAAGAGTGGCTGACCGGTTTGGTTAATAACGATGTTCAGTCATATGAAAAAAATGCATTGATTCTCGATGCAGTGGACAGTGGACAAGTTAAATTAGGTCTGATCAACCACTACTACTGGTATCAAAAAGCGGCAGAGGTCGGTGAAGAAAATATGCGCGCTCAGATTTCCTTTATGGCGCCAAAAGACCCGGGATCATTGGTCAACGTTGCCGGTGTGGGAATTCTTAATGGAGCGTCAGAGAATCCGGCAGCTATCGAGTTCGTTCAATGGTTGCTCTCACCCACCACCCAAGAGTGGTTCGTTACCAACACATTCGAATACCCACTGATGGCAGGGATCGCGGCTGCGCCAAACCTTCCTGCCCTTGACACACTCGCAGGACCAGATATCAAACTCGCACAACTTGCTGACCTGCCGGGAACGCTGGCAATGCTGCAAGACGTTGGCCTACTGTAAATTCAACTATGCGCAATAAAGACAACGCTAAGGCGCCGCCCCTCCTTTTCTGGGGGGCGGCGCTTTGCGCGTGCATCGCTGCGATTCCACTGGTGTATTTAGCAATTCGAATTGGCGGGGCTGGCTTCAATGAAATTATTTCAATTCTTTCTCGCCTTCGAACCTGGGAGACGGTTGGTATCAGTGTTGGGTTAGCAATAGTTGTTGTCACAGCTTGCTTGCTCATTAGTTACCCCACGGCACTTTTACTTACGCGGACACAACTGCCACTTCGCCGATTCTGGTTCACAACCGTGGCGCTTCCACTTGCAATTCCCTCCTATGTTGCTGCGTACGCGTGGGTTGCACTCATTCCTGGGATGAACGGCTTCTGGGCTGCAGCACTGGTGTTAACCGCCGTCAGTTTCCCCTATGTTCTCTTGCCACTTCTAGTTTCACTTCGATCCGCTGACATGGGACTTGAACAAGTCGCAAGGTCGCTGGGGGGAAAACCTACGGCGGCGTTTTTTTCAACGACATTTCGCCACAGCATTCCCGCAGCAGCAGCCGGTTCACTACTTGTAGCCCTTTATGTTCTCTCCGATTTCGGTGCGGTGGCACTGCTTCGAGTTGATGCATTCACTCGGGTGATCTACACCTCCTACCGGGCAAGTTTTGATCGCAATACCGCCGCAGTTCTTGCCGGCATGTTGGTGATTCTCGCCGTAATCCTAATTTCACTTGAACGCAAAGCTCGGGGACGTTCACTCAAATTTCGAGCTGATAAAGGTGTCTCCTCAATCACCGTCGCCAGGCCCCTCACTCCCGTTTTATCTGCACTGAGTTCACTGTGGTTCTTCGCCATCGCGGTGATCACCCTTGGTATCCCGATCACTTCATTACTGATCAGGCTTGCAGAAGGAACGCTACGAGCACTTGACTGGGCTGAGTTGATGAACGCTGTGGTGAATACAGCCTGGATTTCTGCCTTGGGAGCTGTAATCGCGGTCCTGTTAGCACTTCCCATTGCAACACTGACTTCGCAGTTTCATAGAAAGAGCACCAGCACAATCGAATCCATCTCCTACTCCGGTTTGGCTCTGCCCGGAATCGTGATCGGACTCTCCCTTGTTTACCTCTCCCTCAACACGGTGCCATTTCTCTACCAAAGTTTCGTGTTACTCGCTTTCGCCTATGCGGTGCTTTTCCTCCCCAAATCACTCGGTGCCTCTCGCAGTTCACTAGAAACGGTCCCGCCAGCGTTAGGGCAGGTGGCCCAGACATTGGGATACTCACCGCTACGCGCCTGGCTGTCCACCAGTGGTCGTATTTCCCTGCCAGGTATCGCTGCAGGTGGGCTTCTCGTTATGTTGACCGCGATGAAAGAACTCCCGGCAACCCTGATGCTTCGACCAACCGGATTTGACACTTTGGCGACGGAACTGTGGAGTCGCACCGAACTCGCAGCTTTCGGGGCAGCTGCCCCCTACGCCCTGGCCCTCATCCTGCTCGCTGCGATTCCCTCGTTTGCCCTCTCACGTGGTTTCCTAACGAGTGAAAAAGAAACTATGGTGTCGGCGTGAGCGCCATTTCAATCCAAGGACTTAGCGCCGGTTACAGTGGCGAAGCGGTCATCAATGACATCACTTTCGAGCTGGCCGAAAAACAACTTTTGGCTATTTTGGGTCCAAGTGGCTCGGGCAAGTCCACCCTACTGAAAACCATCGCAGGATTTCTCACGCCAATGACGGGATCAATCACCCTCGACGGTGTGCTGGTGTCCAGCCCCAAATCGCACATTCCACCAGAAAAACGCAATATCGGATTGGTCCCGCAAGAAGGTTCCCTGTTCCCGCACCTTGACGTCAGTGCAAACATTGGTTTTGGCATTAAACGCAATCCGGATGCACGAGCGCGAGTTGACGAACTCCTCGAGATCATCGGCATGAAGGAATTTGCCCACACCAGACCCCAAGAACTCAGCGGTGGGCAACAGCAAAGGGTCGCCATTGCCCGGGCATTAGCGCCCACACCTAAATTGATTTTGCTTGATGAGCCGTTTACTGCCCTAGATACTTCACTACGAGCACAAATGCGTGAGGACATTCAGAGCATTCTCACCTTGACCTCCACCACCGCAATCATGGTTACCCATGATCAAGAGGAAGCTTTGGCAACCGCCGACCAACTAGCCATCATGCAAGGTGGTCAACTCATTGCTTACGGTGTCCCGCTATCGCTCTACCACAATCCCGAATCGATAGCGGTAGCCCAACTCCTGGGTGAGACCAACGTCATTCCCGCAGTTGTTGAGACGGGTGACAGTGTTCGTACCGATTTTGGACTCAATCTCACCCAAGATTCCGGTGGACTCAATCCCGGGACGTCGGGCACATTGATCGTGCGACCAGAAGACATTGCAATAGATGAAAACAACACCCCTAATGCAAACATCATCGATTCACTTTTTCATGGACACGACTCAATGATCAGTGTCCGCATGGATAGCGGCCTTGTTGTTAAATTGCGTGAACCAACCCACATAACCCGCGCACCCGGTGCACGCTGCTCGGTGAGCGTGAAGCGCCCGGGAATATTCCTACCCTCGTAATTCAATATTCGTGTCCACCATGACTGTTCGGTCACACATCGTTGTTTTGCTCGTCCTGCCTTGACAAACATCCGCAAGAGGGACTTAATGAATTAAACAACTGTTACAAACTCAAAGGGGGCGCGAAATGATCACTCTAGGAATCATTCTTCTCGTCATCGGAGCCGTTCTCACAATTTTTGGTTCGCTTGGCCGAGGCGTCGGTGGTCGAAGGACTTACTACTAACTCACAACCAATTTAATTCACCCGATAGTCCATGTGATGCACCAATAAAGGGAGACAAATTGAATATGAATAGCGATCAAGCCAAAGGCAAACTCAAAGAAGCTGCCGGAATCCTTACCGACGATGACAAACTAAAAACTGAGGGCAAGACCGATCAAATGGTCGGTGATGCTAAAAACGTTGTGAAAGACGTTGCAGACAAAGCCAACGAAGTTATTGATGACATCAAGGATGCGGTTCACAAGAAGTAAGCCCGGAACGAACTAATGCCCAATGGAATGGTGGTTCATGAACACATTAATTTCACCAACCAATAATCCCGGTGCCAGTGATTATGCGAAAGCGGTGTGGGAAGACGAGTCTCCAGCGCAAGGAGGACAGTTACAGTCAATCCACCAAGAGACCGGGAAATCGCCACGCATTTGGACATTTGCCAAAGTGGGACGTTGACGTGATGGGAATACCGCCTACCCGTCAGAATTGACCTATGAGCGTTTCGATTACCCGCGCACGAGGACGGCTCGTCCACAACCGAAACCTCGCGCGGGTTGTTGAAAACCTTGGACCGATTGTTGCCTGGATCGCAATTATCGGGAGCCTGATTACCCAGGTAACTGCCTCAACAACAGATATTGGCCCGATCCCCGCTGTACTAGCTCTCATCGCTTTGGCATTGGGCATTCCCCACGGTGCAGCTGACAACCTGACTTTGGTCAACGCGCTTTCGTGGCGGGGCTGGATTCGTCTAGGCGTTGTCTATGTGTCTATTGCTACAGCCGCAGCACTATTAATCATTACTCTCCCGGTGTTTGGATTTATTGCCGTAATCGCAATGACCGTGTGGCATTTTGGTACGGGTGATGTGCAGGCAACCGCCGAACTTGAAGGTGAAACACCTGTCACCGGAAAATTCAGAATTGTTTATGCATTAGCCCTGGGTAGCGCACCGGTTTTACTACCACTGACATCATCTGCCGCCTTAAGCACTGTTGTTTGGCTCGAGCCGGCACTCTCGGTGATTTATTCCACTTCTGTGACGGCAATTGTTCGCGGTGTTGTGCTTGTTTTAATTGTTGTCTCCATCGTGGCACTCATTTCTCGGGGCGCCCTTCGCGGTGCTTTTGAGTTATTCACGCTAGCCGTTCTCGGCCTGGTCGTTTCTCCATTTATCGCTTTTGCTGTTTATTTTGGTTTTTGGCACGCAACCCGACACACGGCACGCTTAGCCCAGGCGACAACGGGTGTGATCACCCTGCGTTCACTTGCTTCCGTCACGAAAATTGGGATTCCCTCTCTGCTGGGATTTATCGCGATCCTCGCCGGAGTCACCATTTTCCTCGGTAATGATTCACTGAGCGGCACTGTCCTTTGGATTGGTCTTGCAATCGTCTGGGGTTTGACCGTCCCCCACATGTGGTTCGTGTCACGTTTTGATCAGCGGCTTCGGGCAGAGTCGATCCCAATCGTGAAAACTTCATGATCACAAGTCTTTCTCAGCGCATAATCTGACAAAACAGGCGACAATACGATCATGAGTAACGAAAGTGTGGTCACTGATGTTCGACCGATCTATTTGGTAACCGGTTCAACCGGGTACGTCGGTGGCCGACTGATCCGGGAGCTCGTACAGCGTGGTTTACGGGTTCGTGCGCTCGCCCGCTATCCCGAACGACTCAGAGACTTCCCGTGGTTTGATCAGATCGAAGTCGCCGCGGGTGATGCCGGTGATCCAGAGTCATTGGGTGCGGCAATGCAAGGTGTAAGTGTTGCCTACTATCTGCTGCACTCACTCCAAGAAGGTAAAGACCTTGAGTTCGAAGAGAACCGAATCGCCGAGAACTTCGCCCAGTGCGCGAAGAAGGCAGACATCAAAAGAATTGTGTACTTGGGTGGGCTCGCCCCTGACCTTCCGATTGCGGAAATGTCCCCCCATATGCGATCCCGCGTGCAGGTCGGTCGGATCCTGCATGACTCTGGTATCCCCACAATTGAATTGCGCGCAGCGGTAATTATTGGTTCAGGCTCGGCATCATTTGAGATGCTCCGCTACCTCACCGAGCGCCTCCCCGCCATGATCACCCCCCGTTGGGTGCGAACACAGACGCAACCAATTTCGGTGAGGGACGTCCTGCGCTATTTGGTTTTGTCCGCCGAATTACCACCGGAAGTAAGTCGGACCTTTGATATTGGCGGTCCTGACGTATTGGCCTACCAAGACATGATGCAGCGATATGCAAAAGTTGCGGGGCTTCCACGGCGATTGATTTTGCCGATTAATATTTTGACCCCAAAACTCTCCAGTCACTGGGTGGGGCTGGTCACACCGGTGCCGCGCGCAATCGCACGACCACTCGTACTGTCACTACGGTACCCAGCCGTGTGTTTGGAAAGCGATATCAAAAACTTTATTCCCGATCCACCCGAGGGCCTGCTCCCATTCGATCAGGCCGTTGCATTGGCCCTCACTCGAATTCAAGATGCCCAGGTAACAACGCGCTGGGCGAATGCCAGTACACCTGGCGCTCCGAGTCAACCGCTCCCCAGTGATCCCGACTGGGCCGGCGGAACACTTTATGAAGACATTCGAGTACTCAGTACTAAAGCCACCCCGCAAGAATTATGGGCCGCGGTTGATTGCATCGGCGGTGACAACGGCTGGTATTCCGCAAAATTACTGTGGGAAGTTCGCGGCTTTATTGACCGCATGGTTGGTGGCGTTGGGCTTCGGCGTGGTCGTCGCGACCCCCATGTGCTTCATATCGGAGAAACCGTTGACTTTTGGCGGGTTGAGGAAAGGCAAGCACCCGAACTGCTTCGACTTCGGGCAGAAATGAAAATGCCCGGACGAGCATGGCTCGAATTTACCGTGACCGAAGGAGAAAACGGCGGCTCCACTCTCACCCAGCGGGCCGTCTACTGGCCGAAATCCCTCATTGGACACGTGTACTGGTGGTCGGTTGCACCATTTCACGCATTTGTCTTCCCACCTATGGCCAGACATCTTGTTGAGCGGGCAGAGGCCAACCCGATCCCTACCCAATCTAGGGTTTAGTTTTTTTCGTTGCAAATGTAAATGCGGCTAAGCCGAGCACAAGAGCGCCCGAGCCAGCGCCGGCAAGGAAAACTTCGTTGCTTGAGTTGTTGTCAACCAGCTGTCCAAGAAAAACAACCGCAATAATCGCAACAACAACACCAATGAGTTTGTTCTTCAGGTCATCAAGGTCTCTGATCTCCAGCCATGGTGGAAGTTGCACCTCAGAGTCAACAAACAGTTCATAGAGCCCGTAACCAATCACCAAGAGCACTGTTGCTAATAGCAACGTATCCACGGCTGTCAGAATTCCAACAACGGTGTCCTTGAGTGGCGATGAAGAATTAAAAATTCCCCAAATGGAAGTGAAAACTTCCCAGACACCGATCAGCATCAAAACGAATGCACCCAAGAGTGAACCAAAGGCCGGCAAAATAACCACATATCGTGAGAGTTCAACAAATCTGCGCATGTGCATAAAGTAGTGGCAAAAGCTCAATCTGACGGGTTAGACCTACCGTAGAGGGGTTTTACGCGAGAGCATCACCGCGAGAAAAAGGACAACCGTGAATCCGGCGAGGAGAAATGCCATTGGATTCACAAATATTCCCAGCAGCGAGTCCGAAACAAAGACGAAAGCGCTCAGCCACAGGGCGGCCACCGAACCTCTGGTCGTTGAAATCGAAATAAGCACATGGGCACCGCCCAGGACCAGCGCCAAGAGTCCCACTTGAACGACCGGAGCATCAATTTGTCCCAATGCGGTTCTGGCAAATGTCACAACCCAGAAAACCACGCCAATGGCTGCAATGAAATGGACGGCAATTGCACCAAAGCGGCTGGAAGTCATTACGCAATCATGCCAAGGCGTTAAACCAATATTTGCATCGCGGGGAAAGCTAGACACCCGGCATCCCCTACGGTCACTCCATGCGAGTAGTTCTCGGGTTCATTAAAGCCAGCCATCCATTGCCCACGATCGCCGTCTCCCTGATCATCAGTGCATTCGGCTGGAGTCTGGGTTGGACCGAATTGCCACTGCTCGCCGTGTTCATCACGATCTTGGTCGGCCAGTTATCCGTTGGCTGGAGCAATGACGCCCACGACGCAAACCTTGATGCTCGCATTGGACGCACAACCAAACCAACGGTCGCCCAAGACATATCTGCTCAAGCACTGTGGATAGCAGCGTTCACCGCTTTACTCGCCGCAATCGTGCTCAGTTGGGCGGTTGCCGGTTGGCTAGGCGGCTCATTCCACATCTTTGCAATCCTGATGGCCTGGCTATATAACATAAAGCTCTCACGCACGGTGTGGTCCTGGCTCCCCTACGCCCTCGCGTTCGGCGTGATGCCCGCCTTCCTCTCATTTGGATTAAACGATGAACCCCCGACCCTTTGGTCGGTCGCCGTGTTCGCGATCATCGGTGTGAGCGCCCACCTGGCCAATGCAATCCCCGACGCCGAGTCTGACGCTGCTGCAGGTGTGGGTGGACTCGTCATCCAATTGGGCGCTCGCCGTTCAGTTGTTGTGTGTTGGTTACTTCTTGCACTTGGTAGCGGCATCTTGGCCGAGGTGAGTTTTGCTAAAAGCCCTTGGCTCGCACTTCTCATTTGTGTTGCCTTCGTCTTCGCAGTGGTCATTGGTTCACGCTTACACCACCGCAAGGCAATGTTTTATGCCCTCATTGCAATGGTTGTAGTTGATGTTGCCGCACTCGTGATTGTCACAGCCATTAGCTAGGCGGCCAAGGAATCAACAATCCGGTTGAAAACCTTTGGCAATGCTCGCGCAGCCGGCACGATCATTGGTCGCAAACTACGGCGAGATGACGCCCACAGCAGCCCGCCGGTCATTAACCGGTAAGACCTCGTGACCTTGCGCCAATCGCGTTCATATTGGTCCACTTGATCAGCGAGGACCGCATTCACCGCGGCTTGCGCCTCAGCAAAACCTAAACGCAAACCCTCCCCGGTGAGTGCATCGATATAACCTGAAGCATCTCCTACCAACATCACTCGGTCGGCGGATCGCGCACTCACGCGTTGCATAAGTGGACCAGCCCCCCGCAACTCACTCACCCGAGGAACGCAATCAAGTCGCGCAGTTAGCTCGGGTACCCGCGCAATTGCCTCATCCAAATTCAACACCGATCGACCAAGGACGGCTACACCGACAGTGTCCCCACCCACGGGCGTCACATAGATTTCTGAGTCGTCAAGCCAGTACACCTCAACCAGATCACTCCACGGCGCAATGCCAAAATGTTGGCGGATACCAAAACGTTGCAGACCGGATGCGACCTCGCCCAAACCAAGGATTCGCCGCACATTGGAATGCAGTCCGTCAGCGCCGACAAGATAACGTGCGCGCAGGTCACCTACTTCAATGAAACCATCGTCTGCGGTAATCGTGTCAACGCGACCGGTAACCATTTCGACACCAAGTTCTTTTGCCCGCTCATACATTGCAGCATGCAAAACTAGTCGTCGCACACCTCGACCCGGTCCTGATCGAAATCGCGCTTGGGCAACATTCCCGCCAGAGATGTAACGAATTCCGTGGAAGTCGTACCCCGCCGGGTCAACACCGACGAACTGCAACGCCGACAGTGCATCAGGCATCAGTCCCTCACCGCACGCTTTGTCGATCGGCCCCGATCGTTGTTCAACAACGGTGACGTCAAGTCCAGCCAGGCGTGCACGAATAGCGGTCATCAAGCCAACCGGGCCACCACCAGCAACAATGAGATCGATCATTTGGGCAGGGTCCCTAATGCCACGTTTTCAATTCGAAGTCGTGTGGCCAGAAGTGGAATGTTCAATAGCGTGAAGATCACCGCGGTCACCCAAGCGAAGCCAACCATGGGAAGCGCGATTCCCTCGATAACGACTGCGACGTAGTTGGGGTGACTCAACCAGCGATACGGGCCACCGGTGACGCGTGGCATCCCGGGAACAATGACAACGAGTGTGTTCCAACGCCTACCCAGAGTTGTGATGCACCACCAACGCAATGCTTGTGATGCAACGACGAGTGCAAACATGGTCCACGCAAGAACTGGGACCATCGGCTTTTGCCACACCCACACTTCAACGAGTGCGCCGACCAACAAAAACACGTGCAGAGCAACCATGTACGGGTAATGGGATCGACCGAATTCGACTCCCCCATGCTCCGCGCTCCAACGAAGGTTGCGTTTGGAAACAATAAGTTCAACAACTCTTTCAACACCAACCAGTGCAATCAGGATCGTGAAAAGGACAAAACCTGTCATTGATTCACCATTCCAGTAAAACCAATTCAGCACAGAACCCCGGACCCATAGCCGTCAACATGGCCGGGGTGCCCGGTTCGGGCACTGGCACGCCATAGCCATACAACGTGTCACAAAGAACATGGAGAACAGAGGCAGACGAAAGGTTTCCAATCGCAGCCAGTGAGCGCCACGTTACGTCCAATTCGCCTTCATGTAGGTCAAGGGCCGACTCCATTGCTTCGAGCACCCGAGGGCCACCGGGGTGGCACACCCACGTTTTGATATCGGGGATTTTGAGGTCGTGGTCACTCAGGAAGTCACTGACGTCATCTCCCAGGTATTGATTAATGATGTCGGCAACACCGGCGGAGAGCACAATGCGAAAACCACTCCCACCAATATCCCACCCCATGGTCCGTTCCGTGTCCGGGTAAATCCGACCACGCGACGCAATGACTTTGGGTCCGCTGATCCCCATGCGGGCTGCTCGGTTTTCCCCGACCATCACGACTGCCGCCGCACCGTCACCGAACAAACCACTTGCCACAATGTTGGGCATCGAGACGTCATCACGTTGCACGGTCAAGGAACACAACTCAACGGAGAGCAGGACGGCAACTTCATCGGGGTGACCGACCAGGTAGTCGTGCAGTCGCGCAATACCAGCCGCACCCGCAACACACCCAAGACCAAATATGGGCACCCGCTTAACGTCCTCGCGCAACCCCAACCGCGGCACGAGCCTGGCTTCAAGGGAAGGGGCGGCAATACCCGTAACGGATGTTGACATGATCATGTCAACATCAGCGGCCTCCAAGTTGGCAGCAGCGAGTGCTCCTGAAATAGCGGCAGCGCCAAGATCTAATCCAACCCGAATGAAAGCATCATTTGCTTCGCCGAAGTCAGCGAGTTTGACGTAGTCCTCTAACGGGATAGCCAAATTGCGGTGCTTTACTCCAGTAGCGATATGAATTCGCTCAATGACCTGTCGGTGTGATCCATGGGGAGAAACGACGGCCGTGAAGGCCTCAATGATCTCTTCTTGGGAGTACCCGTACGGGCCGACCACTGCGTGAGCAGCGGCAATGTAGGACACCTCCTCATAGTAGGTGCCAAAGGTCAACCGCGACAGTTGTAAACCCGATTGAAGGCCTAAATCTAATTACCTGTTTGGGACCATTGAGCGATTATTCCGTAATAAGAGAACTGGCTCCCAGAAGCGATCATGTTGGTATTTAAAACAACATATCCGTTGGCGCCGGTAGGCAACGGCAGAGACATCGTGAGGGTTCCCGAGGAGAAGGTCAGGGTGGATCCACAGAAAAGATTTGCGGGCAACGAACCCGATGGCGCCGCCTGAACCAGAGTTGCCGAGTAGCAATTCAAGGCTGAATTGACGAACATCATAGAAGCCTCATAAGCATATGTATTTGTCGTTTGCACTATCGCTGTAGAAGTAAGTTGAAAATTTTGTGAGACCGGAAAACTTTTACTTTGGAGTGCACTTGCTCGAGTGATATTCACACTGACCTTCTCCAAACGCGCCGGCAACTCACTCGCGGTCGAATCCTTGGCTGGCTCAAGGACAAATCTCAGGTGTCCACGTGGCGTCAGGACAGGGTCACCCAGTTTTTCGGGTTGGAAATTTTTCAATGAATTCCAGGTCAACGTTGATTCCACTCCAACACCGGAATCATGGCCGAGCACATCCCAAGCTTTCACCAGATTACGGTCATCAATATCACGGACAACCGGTTTCACAGATCGACCGATTTCACCCATCCATTGCCCACTGGCTTCCTTATCTAGGGTAAGAACCCTCTCTCCACTTGGCAACGTTTTGACGGTTGCCCAATT
>JBBARV010000007.1:89002-91766 GCA_040399625.1 Candidatus Nanopelagicales bacterium
TATCTAGGGTAAGAACCCTCTCTCCACTTGGCAACGTTTTGACGGTTGCCCAATTAGCATCGATTCGCACCAAGCCTGTGCCAAGTAAAGGGGCTGCTTGCGCGGGAGCAATTCCTATTCCCAAGGATGCAATCAGGCCTAATACAGGAATGAGGAGGCAACTCCGCAGTGAGGTCATTAAAGAAGATTAACCCGGGCTGCCCTCTCGCACCGCAGGTCAGTCACAAAACTTCTCGTGCACCGAAACCGCTAAAACTGTTATTATTCACGAGTGCGCATCTCAAAAGGTGGGTGACAACAATGAGAATTAATAACAAAAAATTCAAGGGTGAAGGGATCCATAATGACCGAGAGTGACTCCACGACCACGACCACGACAGGTGGCTCAGCAAAACCGGCCCGAGAGAACCGGAGCGCAGGCAAATTGGCGCTCAGCGCGGCCTTTATTGCCATCGCGATTGGTCTGGTCTTCCAAGGGGTCACTTACATCGGTGACGGTGTCGGTGGGCTGGTGCCCTTCCTCATGATTGTGCTCGGCCCGGCCTTAGCCGTTTTCTACATTTGGTATTTGCTGTTCCGTGCACCAGAGACTCCCTAGGCTTCTACGGTGAGTATTCAGATTGACGTAAGCGGACCTTGGGACTATGCCCGGACATCAACTTTTCTCAACCAAGCCGAAATTCCGATTCGGGTTGCCTCATCGGGTTCACGCGGTCCGATTGTGCAATCATTGTGGTTTGACTTTGATGACGACGCTCTGTGGTGCGCCACCCAAGCAAGTTCAATCCTCGTGAAACGGCTCACGGCCAATAATGAGATTGGGTTCGAAGTTTCCGGAGACATTGCCCCCTACAGCGGAGTGCGCGGCACTGGCATGGCAAGCATCCACCCTGAGCTGGCTGGCGAAGTGCTGCACCGACTCATCAAGAAATATCAAGGCGACGCCGAATCCGATCTCAGCAGGTGGTTACTCACTCGATTGGACAAAGAAGTCGCGGTCAAAATTACTGCCCTCACTCTGGTTAGCTGGGATTTCACCGGCCGCATGGGTGAGTCTAGATAAGTCGGAGTGCCAGCTTTTTATAAATGGCCTGCTGAAATACCATCGGTGATTTACCGCAACTACTGATCTCACCTTCACTCATAAACAGGTGCAATTCCTTATTTTCGTATCGAGCCACAACGGCCGGGTAGGCGCCACCAATGACCTGACGAATTTCATCTGGTTGATCATTACGGTGAAAAAATTTGAACGAAATACCAAAGTCACTCTTTATTGAGTTCATCACCTCTAACCACTCAGATCTCCTGCGAAAAAGCGAGTGCGTGATGTCGCACAAGCTGCAATGTCTCACACCAAAGCGAGCACCCAGCCAGTAAGAGAGCTCGCCAATTATTGTGGCGTCTGCATCATAAACACCGATTAGTTCAGTAACTTGGGCCTTGTTATTAATTAGTTCGTTTCCTATCCGTAAAATTTATATTGTTCGAAGTTTAAGTCGTAATCTCTACGATCACTGGCTCAAAAGGTGAACAGTCGATTGCGGTGCGCAATAAGTTGCAGCCCTCGAGTAATCGTGGTGGGCTTGCGCTCTAGAAGTTCTCAAAAGAGAGTTGGTCCGTCATGGCGCGTGATATCCAAGGAATGCATATTGTCATCGTGGGGGCATCAGGGGTTCTGGGCAGCAAACTCGCAACACAGCTCAGCGACGGTGGTGCGCAGGTGAGTGCGATCGTGCGCGACGGCACGCGCCTTGATGCAACGAGTACCTCCCGGTACGCAATTGCCGATATCACTGACACCGAAGCACTTCGCGCGGCATTCACCGAGCTCGCACCCTTTGATGGAGTTATTAACGCTGCTGGCACAGTTGCATTTGGCAATGTATTGGACCTTGATGATCACACATTGACGCAACTATTTGCTATCAACTCCATCGCGCCGATCGTCATGCTGCGCGAAAGCGCTCCTCACATCAGCCAGGGTGGTTTTTTCCTAAATATCTCGGCTGTCGTTGCCCTAGTCCCCATGGCTGGTATGGCTGCCTACAGCGCCTCAAAGGCGGCGGTCTGGGGAGCGATGGTTGCGGCGACTCGCGAGTTGCGCCGCCAGCAGATTGACGTGATTGATGTGCGCCCGCCCCACACCGAAACCGGATTAGCGACCCGTCCCCTGGCCGGAGTGGCGCCAAAACTACCCACCGGACTTGATCCCGACATGGTTGCGGCACGAATTGTTTCGGCTATCAAAGATGGCGAACGGGATCTACCCGTTGAATCCTTCAGCCCTTCTTTGTAGCGACACCAATGGCGTCCCGCAGGTCTACATATTCCTCGCAGGAAGTGCCGCACAGGCGCTTTAACGTTGCCAAGTTTCGCTTCGCTAGCGCCACTTTCTTTTGAAGAATAAAAAGCTCACCCTGGTATTCAAGCGCTCCTAAATGCTTCGGATCGATTTGTAGCGCCCTCGCGTAATACCCACCCGCTTGGCTGTATTGGCCCAACTTCCGGGAAGTGAAACCCAATAAGTTCTTCACGTCAGCGTTATTTGCCATAACTCGGTCAACCCGCTTTAGTTCCACCAAGGCCTGCGAGTAATTCTTCGCCGTAATCAGCGAACGACTCTTCACCAACTCATCAACAGCAACCGATGGCTTAGATGCAGGTGCGGGTGCAGATGTATACGCAGGCGTCGGAGCCGGAGTGGACGCAGGTGCGGGTGCAGATGTATACGCAGGCGTCGGAGCCGGAGTGGACGCAGGTG
>JBBARV010000007.1:91866-98291 GCA_040399625.1 Candidatus Nanopelagicales bacterium
CGGGTGCAGATGTATACGCAGGCGTCGGCGCCGGAGTGGACGCAGGCGTCGGCGCCGGAGTGGACGCAGGCGTCGGCGCAGGTGCGGGTGCAGTTGGTCGAGGATCCGCCGCGTGCAGGGAAGAAATCGGAGCGAGCGAGAGGCAAAGGGCAAGGGCACAGGCGCTGGCTTGAACTCTCATGGGCAGTAGGGTAGACGATGCGCTCGCAACTCGCCTTCTGAAATCCGAATACGGGCTTTCAGCCCATGAGTGAGGCGTCGTAGTGCTTAAACAGTGAGCGGCTGTGGACCACTGCGGCCGGCATTATTGTTCAATTACCGTGGTTTGGCTCTGGTGACGATACTCTGTGGTGCGCTACCTAAGCAAGTTCAAATCTCGTAAAACGGCTGACAGTTAATAGCGAGATTGGGTTCGAAGTTTCCGGGAATCTTGCCCCCTACAGAAGGGTCCGCGGCACCGGTGTTGCAAGCATCCACCCTGAGCTGGCGGGCATAGTGCTACACCGACTCATCAAGAAATCCCAAGGCGTCGCTGAATCCGATCTCAGTCAATGGTTAGCCACTCGATTGGATAAAGAAGTCGCAGTCAAAATCACGGCGCTCAATCTGGCCAGTTGGGATTCCACCGGCCGGATGGGTGCCTGATTAGCCCTTTTCAGCAGAGGCAGTAATCGCATCCGCAAGGTCTTCATATTCTTCGCAGGAAGTACCGCACAGCCGCTTTAACGTTGCCAAGTTGCGGTTCGCTGAAGCCATTTTCTTTTGAAGAATATAGAGCTCACCCTGGTATTCAAGCGCTCCTAAATGCTTCGGATCGATTTGTAGCGCCTTCACGTAATACGCACCTGCTTGGCTGTATTGGCCCAACTTCCGGGAAGTGAAACCCAATAAGTTCTTCACGTCAGCGTTATTTGCCATAACTCGGTCAACCCGCTTTAGTTCCACCAAGGCCTGCGAGTAATTTTTCGCTGCAATAAGCGAACGACTCTTCGCCAACTCATCAACGGCAACCGACGGTTTAGATGCAGGTGCAGATGAAGGTGCAGATGTAGGTGTCGATGGTCCAGGATCTGCCGCGTGCAGGGTAGAAACCGGTGCGAGTGAAAGGCACAGTGCGAGGGCACCGGCGCTGACTCGTGTTCTCATGACCAAAGGTTAAACGATACCTTCGCCATTCACCCTTTGAAACCCGAATACAGGCTTTTCAGCTCTTAAATCAGAGGCACAAAGACTTTAAATGGTGAAGTGCCCCAAGGTGCACTGTTGGTCAGCAGGTATGTGAAGCCACGACGGCGGTGTGGTCAACGGGGTGCTCCCCGGCTGCCTCGACCGCTTGAATCTGCGTCATGAAGGAATCCAGATCAACCTTCTTGCCCGACAGCCAAGTACCTTGCACTTTGACCTGGGTTGCAAGCGTTGTTGGATCCGCGAGATAGGGATCCATGGACAACTCGACTAGATCCGCATACATCCCGACAGCCAGTGATCCGATCTCGTTATCTCGGTGAAGCATGTAGGCCGCACCTGTCGTCTCAGCCTTAAGAGCGTCTTCGATACTGATGATCTGGTTGGCTCCATGCACTTTGCCTGAGTCGGTTGCACGGGTGATGGCCGTCTGAATATTCAAAAGCGGAATCGGTGGACTCACCGGTCCGTCATTGTGAAAAGAAATATGTGCACCGGCACGCACTGCGTCGCCCCACCGCATCCACTGAGATCCGATCTCAGAGGGAAACATCGTGCCGTCGAGAAGGTCACCCCAATAGATGAATTGAAATGGTCCCAACGAAATGGTGACACCCATGTCCACAGCACGTTGGAACTGATCACCGCGACACCCACCGCAGTGCTCGACTCGCCAGCGGTGGTCAGTCCCCATGAGCTTGTTGTTGATCAACGCTTCTTCGTAGGTATCAAGTACCACGTCAAGGCCGACATCGCCATTGACGTGAAAGGACATTTGCCAACCCATCGGCGCGTACTTGGCAATGATCGCATCAAGTTCAACACGGGTGTAATTCATCATAGCTGTACCACCCGGTCCGAGGGGAATCTCCGCATTCTGAACAGCTGGAGTGTCCAAGTACGGGAATGAAGATGCAATAGAACCCACCCAAGGTGAACCGTCGGCCCACAGTTTGATTCCCTGTTTACGCAGCATGGAAGGATCAGGCGAGTCCACCTGCACTCCAGCGTCAGCATCGATTGACATGTGGTAAAGCGACATGCGCAATGGCGAATCAGGTCGCGTTGTCAGTGCCTCATAACCTTTAAGCATGGATGTGGAGTAAGTCATTTCAGAGGTCGAAGTGATGCCATAGCCTGACATGTATTGAAGCCAGCGCGCCGCTGATTCAAGGGGGTTCGGTATCGCATCCGTCACCGTTAGCATCACAGCTTCCAGGATGGCTGCGGTCTCATACGCGACGCCATTAGATGTGCCATCGGTGTTGCGACCAAAACGTGCACCCTGTGGGTCTGCAGGCGGCTTACTATCAATCCAATTATTAAATTTGATGACGGCAGAGTTGAAATAAGCCATGTGCCCAGAGTTGTCCAAGACAATCGCGCGACGTGTTGGGAAGAACTTGTCCAGGTCAGTATTTGTTGGCATCGCGGCCTGTTGCAGCATTCGGTCCAAACCTTGAAAGACAACTGGCTGATCCGCTGGTAACTCGGCGTTCACCTTTGTCCACAGAGCTTGAACATCACTGAAGGTTGGGTACCCCATGTAGGGAGCGATCCAATACGCCGGTGCTTGAGTGATCATCCCACTGAGAAATGGGTGGCTGTGTGCCTCAATGAATCCGGGCATGAGCACAGTGGAACCCAGATCAGTGAGCGCTGCATTGGGAGCAGCCGCTTGACAGTCTGCCAAGGAACCCACAGCCACGATCTTGCCGGTGGAAACGTCAATCGCTATGGCCTCAGCCCGCGGGTTTGATTCATCCATGGTGATGATGCTGGATGCTTTAACAACTACGTTTGCTGCCATGTCAGTCCTTTGACTAGCGGGTTGCTTAAACAGTGAGCGGCTGTGGGCCACCGCCGGTAGGCAATGCCAGGTTCCGTGACTTGCTGAAATCCGTGGTCGCGAGGTCAATGACGAACCATTGCGGATCGCTGTATGTGTTGACGAGGTATCGGTTGGCCGTGAGATCACTGACCGTGGACCACATGGTCAACTCAGGCTCGCTTCCATCAGGTTTTTCATCGACAGTCCCCGGAACGATGTCGAAACCATGAAGAAGGCGGATGGCACCTAACTCCGCTTCCTGCTGGTCTGCAGGCGTTTTAGCAAATCGCACCATGGTGAGAGCGCGAATGAAACGGCTAGGTGATGTTCCGTCGGCGGGAAGCCCACGGAAACCCTGTCCCTGTGCGAATGGGGCGAAAGTGGTCCCGCCCACCTGTATCGGCGCGGGGTTTTCTGGAGAAAGACTCAAATAATTGGCCACATTCGTCAGATGCCAGTCCAGATAAGGGGAATTTGTTGCCACCTGCACAGGATTGTCGACCACCCGCATGCCCTCGGCGTGAAACTCAGCGACAACACAGGAGTCTTTGTCATGAATAACAATGTGCAACGGAAGGGAGATCGGGATTTCTTTGGGGGTGACGTTTACAACATTGCAGGTTGCCAACGCAGCCTTAGCTTCCGCCGTGGTCGAACACGTTCCCAGTACGAAAGCAATAACATCCATGATCCCAATATCTGAACCGTCGTTTTTTGGATCGTAATAAGTGCAGTGACCCGGCATGTAGAGCGCATGCGCCGATAACCCAGCCGTGTTCATCGCGTCGGCGTACCACTGCGGATTGCTAAAGCCTGAGAAACCAACCACCCCATACTTGCTGGTCCACTTCTTACCGTTAGGGACTACTTCACTTTGGGCGTCCTGATTTACTGCCAGAACACCAAGTTGCCAAGGAAGTACGTTGGGAAACTCCATTGTGCGACCTACGCACACGGTGCCGTCAGTTGCTGTTGGGTACTTAAAGTTTGTGCACATATTCGTATTCCTTACTTAGAGGTTGTATTCGTTACTGGGAGGTTTCTGTCTTGGATTCTGGACTCGAAGTATCGCCACCGGAAGGATCTGTGGTTGCTGTTTCCTTTACAGGCTCCGTGTAGTTCCTCATCAACCAGAACGCCACGAGTCCGGCAACAAACATCAGTGCCGCCGATAACAACATAACGCTGGTGAAAGCGGAGCTGTAGCTGGTGGCAGCTTCGGCGAGGGCTTGTTTGCCCAACTTGGTGGTTGGGTCATCGCCTGATTTCACATACATATTAATGGACGTGACAGCCGTTCCGATTGAGTCTGGTTGCACACCAGTATCGATTAACTTTTGGGTCACGCCGCCGATTGTTAATCGATCCACCATTACTGTGGCAACAGCGAATCCAATGGAGTAAAAGAACTGCCCGATTGTGGTGCGCGAGCTAGTTACCGGACCAAATTGGGCCGGAGGCGCCTCGCGAATAATCAAGTTGCCGAATGGAATCGACACCATTACAACACCAGCGCCGGCGATGATGGTTCCCGGCAGGAAGGCAATGAAGGACTTCTGCTCACTGACCAATGCGAGCAACACAAAACCAACCACTGCTAAAAGTGTTCCAATCAAAATGGCGGTCCGATTTGACATGCCCTTGGACATGAGGCGACCCATGACGAGAGCGCCAACGATTCCTGCGGCCACGAGAGGCACCTGCCATAGGGCAACTTCCTTGGTTGGAACATCGGTGACGTACTGCCACAGGTTTGTTGTCTGCAGAAAAGCAACAGCAGTTCCATAGTTGTACACGAACCCGATGAGCACTGCAGCAAGGAACACAGGGGACTTAAACAGGCGGACCGGGTAAAAAGCTTCTTTGTTCTTCGACTCAAATAAGAAAAACAATGCCAGCACAACGACACCCGCAATTAATGGGATGAGTGTTGACGGTGCCGTGAGGCTCTTTCCTAGCTGACTGACGCCAAATAGGAACGCGACGATTCCAAGAGCCAGCAGAATCTGACCGCCAATATCCAAATTTTCTGATTTCAGTTTTGGCTGCTCTGGCAATACAAATGGCACGAGGAAAAAACAAATAACCGAAGCAACTGTTAAGACAAAGAATGCTAAACGCCAATCGATACCGACTAAAAGACCGCCAATAAAAGTGAGGATCAGGGTCGAAAACGCGACCATTGCACCGAATACACCGAGCGCTGCTGGAAGTTTCCCTGGCTTGGCGACCGCATGAATGTAGGCGAATGAGGCTCCATACACGGTACCCAACCCAACTCCGACAACAGCTTGGCCAAGAAGGTAAGGGGCAGAAACAGGTGCCAGTCCAGAAAGTGCAGCTCCAGCCGCTCCCATTAGGAGACCAACGAGGAGGACCTTGCGACGCCCTATGCGATCAGCCAAAAGTCCGGTGGTGATGACCGATGCCGCAATCGCAATCGTTTGAATGCTTGCCGCAAGGGCAACTTGGCCGCCCGACATGTTGAGGTCACGCGTCAAACTCACGAGTGCAGTGCTGTTGATATTGGGTGAACTGCCTTGGATCGCCGCCATGATTCCTAAGAACGGCACAGCCAGAGCAATTAATTTAGGTGCCTTGGCTACCGGTGCTAAAGGCGTGGTTGTAGACATGAATCCTCCGAAGTTTGGATACGAACAGCAAACCACAGTTGGATGCACACCGAGGAGAAATGGCCAAACTTTTGTTCTAAATTAACCCCCGACAGGGGATAAGCTTTTGGCGATCTGCACTAGTTGCTGTGCGGATACATTTTTCCCACCAAATGTTTCAATCCAGATTCGAGTTGAGCGCAACCCGTTTGCAGCGGGCAGGGTCACTTCTAGGTGCCCACCGAATTTAATTACATCTGCCTTGGTGCACTTCTTTGTCGATGCTGGATCACAATAGGCCTGAACAGACGCCGGGGAACCATTTATTGTGGTTTTCAGCACTGTCACTCCATTCCCGATGTCGGAACACATGGGGTTACCTTCAGTGATGGTGAAGTTGCGAGTATTTCCTTTGCCGTATTGCGCATTTAAGTTTTCTTCCGTGCCCTTGGGGCAAAGATCATTGCCACCAACATGTCGGGCTTTTAATCCTGCGGTAAAAGATGGTTGGTAGACCGTGTAGGTCACACCTACCTGCATATTTTCATAGGCATCTCCTGAGCCCATGGCCACAGCCGGTGCTGCAACACCAATAACGAAAGCACTTGCCGCAATAACCCCTAGAAGTTTTTTCACTGGTGTTTCCTCTCAATTGGTCACAGACGCAAGCCTTAACTTACCCGTGTTGACCATGATAAACTGCTCCAATTCACAATCCCCTGTCGAAATTGGGAGGTTTAACCTTGTCCGCTGAAGCGAAAGCCACCGGTTCATTAACAGCGATTGGTTCGGGGATT
>JBBARV010000008.1:0-9688 GCA_040399625.1 Candidatus Nanopelagicales bacterium
TCACATGTGAGGCCGGCTACCTCTCACTCAGGTCACTCCCCTACACTTTCCGAGTTGTACCAGGTCCCCATCGTCTAGTGGCCTAGGACGCTGCCCTTTCACGGCGGTAACGCGGGTTCGAACCCCGCTGGGGATACGGTTTCTGTACTCTGGAGATTACAAGTTTGGCCCCGTAGCGCAGTTGGTTAGCGCGCCGCCCTGTCACGGCGGAGGTCGCCGGTTCGAGCCCGGTCGGGGTCGCTTAGTTCGGAGAGATCCGGACTTGTTGGCCAGGTAGCTCAGTTGGTACGAGCGTCCGACTGAAAATCGGAAGGTCGACGGTTCGATCCCGTCCCTGGCCACCACGAGAGGAGTTGTCCTAACTCCGGCAGCAGGTCAACCTGTCAACCAAACTCGGGTCAGTCCCGCCGTACCACGATCCTCCTCTATGTGTCTGCAACGTCGGTTTGGGAAATTGCGATCAGGTGTACATCGGGGAGACTCACATTTGATGGCGATGTTTACGACAGCATTGTAAGTGCATCAATATTGCAAGGGCATCAATGTTGGCAAAAGTTGCACCAGATCACCAGCAATACGGATGTCAGCGATGTGATCACACCTTGTTTCACCTTGATTAATAATCACAATCGTTTTGCCATTTTTGTGAGCGAGCTCGACAAATCTGCGACCCGAATAGACCATTAGTGAGGAACCAAGCACCAACAACGTTGAAGACTGGTTTACCAATTCAAATGCAGTATTAACGCGTGGCACCGGAACACTTTCTCCGAAATACACAACATCCGGTTTCAAAATTCCACCACACTTTGAGCAAGAAACTATGTGGAAGTTTGCTAACTGCTCATCAGAGATCTCGTGGTCCCCATCTGGGTTGATTCCCTCGACATGTGTAGAGAGATCAGGGTTGACTTCGACTAGGCGTTCATGAACTTCTTTGCGATCCTGCATTGCGCCACAAGTCAAGCAAATAACTTGATCTAAACGCCCATGAAGGTCGACAACATGATCGGACCCGGCACTTTGGTGGAGTCTGTCAACATTTTGGGTAATGACTGCATCAACAAATCCACCCTGTTCCATGTGAGCTATGGCAGCGTGAGCAGCATTTGGTTTCGCGCGTGAAAACGTAGTCCAACCAGCATGGCTGCGAGCCCAATATCGACGCCGGGCAGCCTCATTACGAAGGAAGTCCTGATAGGTCATTGGCTGATGCCCACGGGCGTAAGCACCATTGGGACCGCGGTAATCCGGAATACCAGAACCCGTTGAAATTCCGGCACCACTGAGAACAAGTACTCCGCCGGACTGGATTACAGCCTGTAACTCTTCCACGGCCACAGGCAGACCTATCCCTTCAGGAAAGCGGTTCAACTAAATCGGACCCAAGCCTTGCACACACTGTGGATTTAATCTTGCCCAGTGTTTGACAATCCTTGTTGGCAAGGTCAACAACCATTCTTCTGGCGACGTGAAGTAAATTTTTCGCATCACAGATCGCATCGACGATTCCAGCCTCACGCGCGGCTGGTGCGTCATAGCGTCATCCGGTTGTCATGACATCAAGTGCTGCCGGTTCAAAACTCCCCGTGATTGAGTCCAGAGTTTGGTCAATTTCGGTGAGAAACCTGGGAGTAAAACGATTCTCATCCTCCCCCAAATCCAGCATCCACCCAGACGAAGTCGAATTTAAAGTTATAGGCATCATTTTCTTCCCTGCTCGCCATGCGCCTTTGTTAGAGCCGATGTAACCTCGCCCGAAATACCGCTTAATGGTGAGGGGTTTTTCCCATGTTTGACGGCTATCTGCTGCTAGTGCCACTTCAAGGTGCAATAATTGCGGCCATTTTTTTGGGGATTGGAATCTACAAAGTGGTTCAGGGTGTTTCTGGTGTTGAGTCGGTCAAGTGGAATGCGACAGCAATTGGATGCGCCATTTATCTGTTTCTTTTTGGAGTCAGTGCGCTCGGTTACGTGAACGCATGAAGTCACTAATCACGTAGTCACCTAGTCGATCGGTCGCTGGCGCCAGAACTTTGCCGCCATTGCGTCTGGCCATTTCATCTAAGAAGAGCGCAAGTCGACCGACTCGTCACATTTGACAGGGCCGCAGCTCAAGATTCGACCCTGTCACTAACTTTGTGTTTCTTGATTCTTAACTGACGAAATCCTTAACCAGATCCTCGTTTTCCTTGGCCATTCGAGTTTTACCCCAAATGGCGCCCAGAACAAGGATCACGAACGGAAGCAAGACAAGGATCCAACCAGTTGTATTCAGCGCAAATGAATCAATAGTTGGGTCACTGCCGTCTGCTGCTGTTCCGGCTAGCAACGCAAATTTCGCAATCAGCAGATACTCGCCAGCGGTCAGTCCGATAAGCGCCAGGATCGGCGCAATCACGGTGTTCCATGGACGAGTGTCTTCTTTGGTCCTTCTGAAGTAAGCAATGATCGCAATGCACACAAGCATCTCCACCAGCACAATTGCAACAACTGCGAGTGCACTAAACCATGAGAATAGATTCGCGAATGGGTCCAGGCCCTGAATTATGAACCAAACAATCACAATTCCGGTGATTACCGAAGTTGCAATTGAACCGGCCGAGGGTGCCCGGAACTTGTTCACCCGATCCAAAGCCTGCGGAAGGATTCCCGCGCGTCCCATTGAGAAAAAGTATCGACCCGCTGAGTTTTGGAAAGCGAGCAATCCTGCAAAAAGGCTGGTCAAAACCAATACCTTCATGACCTCGGTAAGCCAACTACCAACATACTGATCGGAGACAGCCCACAGCAGCGCGGCAGGATCTGCCAGTTCACCTGTGATGCCGACGGTTTCTTCAATAATCGACAAGCTGCCAAGTCCGCTCACCATTGCCCAACTCACTACCGCGAAGAGAATCGTGATGAGAAGAATTGCGAGATAGGTCGCTCTGGGGACGGTGCGCTTTGGATCCTTTGCTTCCTCACCATAAATGGCGGTTGCTTCGAAGCCAATGAAAGATGCGAAGGCAAATGCGAAGGCAATACCGGGGGCTCCAGCGAAGATAGCTGAAGGAAGGAACGATTCTCCCAACTGCAGTCCGTCAGGTCCTCCACCTGAGAACAGAACAGCTAGCCCGACGGTGGCAAGTGAGATCAATTCCAAGATCAACAGGATGCCAAGCAACTTGGCACCAACGTCCACGCTAAACCATGCAAGGACAAACACGAGTGCCCAAGCGAGGAGAACCCAAACCCACCACTCCGCTTCAATACCAAAGCGGGCAGCCATTTCACCCGCCATGACCACACCAAAGAATCCGAAAATTGCCAACTGGACCGCAAGGTATGCAACGAGTGACACAAACGCTGATCCGACTCCAATAGCGGTGCCTAGGCCCCGACCAATGAATGCAAAGAATGCACCCGTGTTTGTCACATAGTGACTCATGGTTGCGTAGCCGACGCTGAACAGCAACAAAATAAGTCCGACCATGAGGTACGTACCTGGAACGGCTGCTCCGTTTCCAAGAACGATCGCAACTGGAACGGCCCCCGTCATTCCTACCAATGGTGCTGCTGCTGCAACAACAAAGAAAACAATCCCAAAGACGCCAAGTCGTCCACGACCTAGTGATGTGCTTTCGGTCTCCGGGGGACCGGCTTGAAGATTGGACATGTCTCTCCCATCAATCTGGGCGCCGAATGCGCCAACACGCAAGCCAAAGATTTCCCAGTTTTCGACCATCAGTCAAGCGCTTTTGAGAAATTCATGGCAATAACGGGAAATTGTGACCATTCGGATACAAACGATTTACGTTTGTGCCCTAGACTTTCACTATGTCTGGTTTTTTACCGCCCTTTAGCCCTTCTGGGCGATCCGCACTGATCCCAAATATGCCGTGGTACTACTCAGGAACGCTGCTCACGGTGGAATATCTCACCAATCCGGATAACGTTCGCGCGCTGTTACCACCTGAGCTTGACCTTGCTCCTGAAGATCCGGGAGCTGTCGCCTTTATTTGGGCGGACTGGCAGTCCTGCAGTACGGGCGGAGAAGAACTCCTCGATCCCGCACGCAGCCAGTACCTCGAAGCCTTCGCAGTAGTTCGTTGCGCTTATGAGGGCGTCACATACAGCCGGTGCGCACTGATTTGGGTGACCACTGACTTTGCTATTGGTCGCGGGATCTTTCAGGGCTATCCGAAAAAACTCGGCAGCATTCACATGACCCGGGTTATGAACCACGGCAAGGCCGCACCGCGGGTTGAACCCGGTGCCAAATTGGGCGCCAGCCTCGCCGCCTACGACCATCGATTAGCCAGTGCACAATGGACATTGACCGAGCCCAGTGATACCAACGGTTTTGTCAATTCCCACCCAATGCTCCATCACCGTGTTATGCCATCCCTTGACCCCAATGAGCAATCTCAATCACTGTGGCAATTAGTCACGATGGGCGGCGTTGATGCCGATCTAGGACAAGCGTGGAAAGCAGATGCCACCCTGGATCTACATAACTCCCCATGGGATGAACCTGCCACGCTACTTCCCGTTGAGGAAATAATCTCTGGTTACTACCGCGAAGTGGGCGTGACTTTCAACGGCGGCAGACTGATTGAAGATCGCTCCAAGGCCGTCTAAATACCACCTATTAGTTGCACATACCGTTAGTAATCCTCAATGTATTCATCAATCTCCCAATCGGTCACGTCCCGCGTATCTTTGCCGTCTAATGCGGCAAGGTATCTCTCAACTTCGTCTCGCTTAAGAGTCATGAACGTTTCAATGAAGGTAGCCCCTAAATATCCTCTCAGAGTCGAATCTGCTTCAAGTGCATCCAGAGCAGCTTCCAGAGTCATCGGAAGAACATTCGTTGATTCATCTTGATAGGCCCAACCATCTGCGGGCGCAGGGGCAACCATTTTATTTTTGATACCGTCCAAAGCGGCCGCCAAGACGGCTGCAATCGCAACGTAGGGATTAGCGGCTCCATCACCGATGCGCAGCTCAATGCGGGTACCACTACCTCGCTCCGGTGGTATCCGAATCATGGTGCTTCGATTGTCCCAGCCCCAATTGGATCGATAGGGGGCGAGCGTGTCTGGCCCAAGACGCTTGAATGCATTCACCGTTGGATTGCACAATGCTGATAGAGCATCGGCATGAGTGATCACGCCAGCGATCATGTGCTTGCACACCTCACTGAGGTTTTGGCCGCCGTCATGCATCTGGTTCTCACCGGATGCATCGGTGACGGAGAAATGCAGATGAAAGCCACTGCCACCCTCGTCGTTCCAAGGCTTACCCATAAACGTTGCCAACACTCCTGCCTTGGCAGCAATGTCTTGCACCGCGTATTTGAACAAGAAGGTTCGGTCAGCCGCTGACATTGCTTCGCCGTGCCACAGGTTGATTTCATACTGTGAGGGAGAGAACTCGTGGTTACCGGCAAATGCACCAATGTTGAGTTGATCAACCATTCGCATCATGTGAAGGAAAGTTCCATCGGGGTCGACCTGTGAACCTGTGGTGTAGGCCCGACCGGCCTTGTTAATAACCCGACCATAGCCATCGTCTGTATGTCGAGCCAGATAAAACTCAAGTTCTGGTCCCACAATCGGTACGAGATTCAACTCGCGGTATTGCTCCAGCACTTCTGTGAGAATCGAACGCGGTGCCACCGGACTCGCTTGTCCACTTGGCTCGAAAGCATCCACCACCGCGATGGCAAGCCCTGGTTCCCAAGGAACAGGGCGAATCGTTTCGGGAACGAGCTTGGAAACAAAGTCGGGCAATCCATCCGAGGTGCTGCCGTGTCCATCAAGAACGCCACCCTGAGTGGTTGTGACCCAGATCCCTTGGCAAAATGCTGGCCCTCTGTGTGCGGACTTTTCAAGTTGAGAAACCATGAGGTCCTTCGAGCGCGTGATACCAAGTACGTCTGCAAATACCAGCCGGAGAATGTCTATTCCCTGTTCTTGCAGGCTAATCCGAATCTCAGAAAGATCGTGTTGCATGGGCGCTCCTTGGTTGAGCAATTGCGGGCAATTGCAGTATCTTTTCTTTCCTGTCAGTAAGATCGTTAGGGTACCAACGATTTATTAGGCAACGATACTTGAAAGTTTCACGCCAAGGGAGTCAAATGCGCGCACTTTTTTTGGAGCACGACCATGTGAGTCCGCCAGGTCCTGTGGCTGATCGATTCCGTCAACGTGGTTACGAAGTAATTGAAAAAGTTGTTGTGCCCCCCGATCGATTCATGTCACCGAATGTCGGGTTTGAATTTCCTGATCCCTGCGATTTTGATGTGATCGTTCCTATGGGTGCACCCTGGGGAGCATGGGACGATCAAACAATTGGGAATTGGCTACTGCCCGAAATTGAATGGCTGCGTCACGCCGACAGCCAAGAAATACCCGTCTTAGGAATCTGTTTTGGCGGGCAGCTACTAGCCCGAGCCCATGGAGGAAGCGTTGCGCCAGCTCCACGCCCGGAAATCGGCTGGTCGACAGTCTGGTCGGCGGTTCCGCAATTGTCCGGCCCATGGTTCCAGTTCCATTCTGATCGGTGGGAAACTCCCCCTGAGGCAGCAGAACTTGCTCGAAACTCTCGCGCTTCACAAGCCTTTTCGCTGCGAAAAAACCTTGCATTGCAATTTCACCCTGAGGTTGTCGGACAAACTCTCATGGACTGGATAAATTTGGGCGGCCGCAAGCAGGTAGAACGCGATGGACAAGATCCTGACATCCTGATCGAGCACACGCTGTCGCTGGATGGCACATCCACGAACCGAGCCAATGATTTGGTTGATTACTTTATTGACAACTATGTTTAACGCAAATTGACTTTGACGGGAAATTCTTTAATTCCGTTAACAAAGTTTGAGCGCAATCGACGAACAGGCCCCGTATGCTCCATAGAATCAATACGATGGACTAAATCCTCAAACATAACTTTAATTTCCAGTCGAGCTAGCGCATTCCCTAAACACATATGTGGGCCACCACGACCAAATGTCATGTGCTCATTGGGATTCCGAGTGACGTCGAACTCATAGGGGTTTGCAAATACCTCCGAATCTCTGTTTCCTGAAGCAAACCATGTGACAACCTTGTCACCTTCACGCAGATTCTTTCCTTGTAATTCAACATCCTTCGTTGCTGTGCGCCGGAAATGATAAACCGGACTTGCGTAGCGCAAAAATTCTTCGACGGCCCATGGAATCAACTCGGGATTTTCCTGCAGTCGTCGCAATTGATCTGGGTGGTCCATGAGTGCTTTCATTGCATGGCTAATTGTGTGACGCGTCGTTTCATTTCCTGCAACAACTAACAGCAGGAAATAGTTTCGGAAATCACGATCGTCAATGGGGATTCCGTCAACTGGTACAGCGTTAACCAGAGTCGAAACTAGGTCTTTACCGTCCTTGCCACGCCGCTGATTAGCCAGAGCAAAGCCATAATCAAATACTTCGAGGGCAGCCGGCGATCGAAATGGAAGATTTCGATATTGCTCGCTTTCAGGACTACTCGCGAGTACATCCGCATGCTCGGGATCGGTGTTGCCCACCATTCTGTTTCCCCAAGCAATGAGTTTGGGGGTGTCTTCGTCTGGGACGTCGAGCATTCGCGCAAGGACGCGAATAGGAAAGTCTGCACTGACATCGGCGACGAAATCGAAGGATCCTTTGTCAAATGCAGTATCAAGTGTCGTCGCCGTCAGGCCTCTCAAGAAGGTTTCGTAGCCGGCAACAGCCCGTGGAGTGAACTCAGGCTGCATCAATTTTCTCAGCGTTCTGTGACGCGTACCGTCTGTTTCCAGCATGGAACGGCGAATCTCCATTTGCCCTTGATCGAGTTCCTCAAGGTTGGCAGTGCCCACCTGGGAGGAGAACGTTTCTGTGTCTCTTAAGACATTAACGATGTCGCGGTAGCGAGTAACGGACCAGAAGCCTTTCCCGCCATCAAATTCTGCATCCCAGTGGACTGGATCCCCCGCTCGTAATTCGTCGAACGTTTCCCAAGGTGGCCCTGATTCAAATAGATCCAAGTCAGCAAGTTGAATGTCTTGGACTGTGCGCATCGGGACCTCTCATATTAGGAAAATAATCGTTCGGGTACGAATTGTTTCACGATCCTCCTCTCCAAACATAGACTGGGTCAAGCCAAATGGTGAAATAGTCCATAATGCACGCTAAAGCTTCCATGGAATAAGGAGAACTCGTGGCCGGGGAACACACACTCACTGAAACCGAATCCGCTGTTGCCCAAAAATTGAACGGACTGGTCTTGGATTTTGAGGCGATGGCCATCGCTTCAAACCTTTTCAGAGCGGCTAACGCCGTTCGCAATCACATGGAACGTACTGTTCTGGCACCCCATGACCTGACCTGGACCGCCTTCGTTGTTCTTTGGGTTACCTGGATTTGGGAACCGATTGAAACTCGAACAATCGCCGCAGAGGCAGGGTTCAGCAAGGCGACCCTTTCAGGGGTGCTCACAACACTCGAGGGTCGCAATTTGGTCACGCGGGAAAAATCAACAACTGACGGTCGGTTGGTCATGGTTCGTCTTACACCGGTGGGTCGCAGATTAATGAAGAAACTGTTCCCTAAATTTAACGAGGAAGAGCGCACGGTTGTTTCCCGTATTCACAAGAATCAACGTGCTAATGCCGCTGACATGCTTCGTAGCATCTGTTTGGCGGTCACACCATTTGACAAGAGCAAGTAGCCGTCAGTTTGAACATTCATCTTGGGTTTGACGGATAAATTCTTTCATCAAATCCAACTGTGCGGAATCTGATCGCCAGGTATCCTCCGGGTGCCACTGAATACCGCGGCACCAGCCACGCGCAGTAACACTTACCGCCTCGATAGTTCCATCGTTTGCTCGAACCGTGACTTCAATTCCCTCGCCCAGCTCTTTAATTGCCTGATGATGAAAACACGACACTTCAAGTGGCCCCGATACCCCCAAGTCCGCTGACGCTGGGATGGTGAGCGTCTGCAACTTATGCCTGTGTGGCTCAGGCATGTGTTCGATGAGTGAGCCGCCTCGCGAGACGTTCAGAACATGCAGCCCGCGACAGACACCCAATGTTGGAATCCCAACATCAAGCGCCACTCGGGCGATCCTCAAATCTTCTGCATCTTGAAGTGGGTCGACGTCATATACCTCGGGACGCTGAGTTCCTCCGTAGAGCGAAGGGTCAATATCGCCACCGCCGGGCAATAAAACCCCCTCGACCCGGCTGATTTCACGGTCCCAATCGCGAGCTGGCCCCTGAACCGGTAAATACTGAATCGGCTCGCCACCAGCGGCCCACACCAACTCAAGCAACTCACGAGCCGCGAGAACCCCCTTGTATCGAATTGCACTGGCCGATTCCGTGAACCGTCCGAGAACGGCAATACGTGGCCTGGGTCCGTGGCTCATCTTGTCTCCCATCCCTCAAAAGGGCTAGCGCTGTTACAACAATACCGTTAGGATACGAACGATATATCTTGTTGAAAAGACTCATTGGAAAAGAGTGCTGAATTGAGCCTAGTTGATATTTCAGGGGCATCGGTTGACACGCGGCATTGGATTAACGGAACATGGGTTGATTCGGCTGAAACGTTCGAAGACACCTCTCCCATTGACGGTTCTCATCTGGCAAACATCAGCCGAGGCGGTGCCACCGAGATTGACCGCGCTGTAGCTGC
>JBBARV010000008.1:9788-20396 GCA_040399625.1 Candidatus Nanopelagicales bacterium
GCACCTCTGATGCTAGCCACCTGGAAAATTGCTCCAGCCCTTGCGGCCGGCGACACCGTTGTCCTCAAACCTGCAGAGTGGAGCCCGCTGACGGCAAACTTTTTTGCTGAGCTCACTAAGAAAGCCGGCCTTCCCGACGGAGTTTTCAATGTTGTTCACGGACTCGGTTCTGAGGCAGGAAACGCACTCGTCTCACACCCGGGTGTTTCCCGAATTTCGTTCACCGGGTCGGTGCCGACCGCCAAACTCGTTGCCAAAGCTGCTGCAGACAACCTCACTCCGTGTTCCTTCGAGTTGGGTGGAAAAAGTCCAACAATTATTTTTGATGATGCTGACTTAGATCTTGCGGTGACGATTGCGACAGAACAGTTCGACAATGCAGGCCAGGTGTGTCTTGCCGGAACTCGGTTGCTCGTGCAAGAAAACATTGCTTCTGAATTCATCGCCCGGTTCCGGGATCGGGCGCAAGCCATTGTCCAGGGTGATCCACGTGATGTGGACACCCAGATTGGACCGCAAATCCATCAGAGGCAATTCGACAAAATTCAGGGTTATGTGGAGCGTGCGCGCGATGCGGGCTCCTCAATCCTTTTCGGAGGAACACCCAATGCAGAGCTTGGTGGCCTCTATTTCTCCCCGACTCTTATTAGTGACTCCCAGCCCGGGAGTGAAATTTTGACCGATGAAATTTTTGGGCCCGTCTTGACGATGCAAACGTTCAGCACAGATGCCGAAGCGTTGGAAATGGCCAATGGCACCGAATTCGGTCTGGCAGCGGTCGTTATAACGGGAGATAAGAAAAGGGCCGAGGAATTCACTGAATTCCTGGTGGCTGGAACTATTTGGGTGAATTGTTTCTATGTGCGGGATCTTGCCGCACCTTTCGGTGGGTCGAAAAAATCAGGGGTAGGACGCGAAGGTGGAACGTGGTCATTTGATTTCTATGCTGATGTCAAGAACACGGTGTTTGCACCTAACGGTTGGCGGGAAGGGCAAGGTTAGTCATGGGTGAATTTGTGGGCGCGGGAATCTTGGCGCATGTTCCGACCATCATGCTTCCTGAAAAAATTCGGAGGGAGCTCAACAACGGTCAAGATTTTTCTTTGGTGCCTGGATTACATCAATTGCGTGAAGAAGTCTTTACCACTGCAGACTACGACACGGTGATCGTGCTTGATTCGCATTGGGCAACAACCGTCGAATTCGTTGTCACTGCCCAGGATCGTCGCGCTGGCCTGTTCACCTCCGAAGAACTTCCACGGGGAATGTGCCGTATCCCCTACGATTTTCCGGGTGACCCAGACCTGGCTCGCGGCATCGCCGCCGAAGGTGAAGGAGCTGGAACTTGGATCATTGCAAATGATGACCACTTTCTGCCTATTTACTACGCGACCATCAACCTCTGGAAGTTTCTCGGTGAGGGACTCAAAGACAAGCGCTGGATTTCAGTGAGTGTTTGTCAGACAGGAGACACCGAAGACTTTCTTCGAGCCGGACGTGCCATCGGAGAGGCGGTCCGGAAATCGGATCGCAAGGTACTTCTCATCGCATCTGGTGCCCTCTCACACACATTTTGGCCATTGCGTGAATTGCGTAACCATGAAGCAGCAGACACCAAGCATATTTTTACTCCTGAAGCCTACGCGGCAGATTTGGATCGAATCGAATGGTTTAAAAATGGTGACCACAAGCAAGTCCTTGACACAATGCCTGAGTTCATGAAATACAAGCCAGAGGCACGTTTCGCCCATTACCTCATGATGATCGGGGCACTGGGCGAGGAGAAGGTAACTGCCCCAGGGCGGCAATATGGTGAGTATGAGAATTCGATTGGTACCGGTCAAGTTCACATCTGGTTTGATCGGCCTGAAGCCGGTTGGTCCTCGCAGGAAGTAGTCACATGACGGAAACTCGAAGAATCTTGCTTGAGGGTTATCCAGCAGATGTAGTTCGTGAAGGTGACGAACTGGTCGCAGGAGATGGCCGTCGCGTGCCCATCGCGGATGCCATCCACCTACCACCCTGCGAACCAACAAAGATTATTGCGGTGCACTTGAACTACGCATCTCGCACTGCGGAGTTCATGACCAAACTTCCTTCCACTCCTACCTATTTTCACAAACCGATCACAGCTCTAAACTCGCATGATGCGGCTGTCGTGCGCCCACAAGGTTGCAAATGGTTGAACTACGAGGGTGAGATCGTAATTGTCATTGGGAAGCTGTGTCGAAATGTTTCACCCGAACAGGCTCATGAATACATTGCAGGTTACACAATCGGCAATGACTACGGGCTCCATGATTTCAGGGATACCGATGCAGGCTCCATGCTACGGGTTAAGGGAGCAGACACTCTGGCTCCGATAGGCCCTGGAATCGTCACTGATTGGGATCCGCGCAATAAGCGAATTCGAACAATCGTTAACGGTGTCGTGAAACAGGACTCCACAACCGCCGAAATGGAGTGGGATATGTCCTACCTCGTTGCGGACCTTGCCCGCACAATCACTCTGGTGCCAGGAGACCTGATTTTCACAGGAACGCCGGCGAATTCACGCACCGTCTATCCAGGCGATGTAGTTCACGTCGAAGTCGAGGGCTTGGGCACGCTGACAAACACAATTGTTGAGGGACCCACTCCCATTCGAACTGATGTCGGTGCCCAACCAACTGAGAGTGAAGAAGTCATTTCAACAGCCCAGGGTGGGGACTGGGAATTCCGCGGAATTCGAACTCCGTCGAAGGACCTTTACCCATCTACCGTTGAAGAGTTGTAATGCTCACTATTTCCATCGATATGGACAAGTGCCAGCATTATGGACAGTGTGTTTTCGAAGCTGAAGATATTTTTTCCCTCGACGATGACGGCAAAATCCACTTTGTCCAAAACGTATCCGATGACCGCCAAGAAGATCTTGAAAGTGCTGTCGATGTTTGCCCCATGCAGGCGATTTCATTCGAATAGGAATTGTTCTCTTCGCCCCCATCAGGAGAGAAAGTCGTCAGTCCAGAGTCAATCCGCGTTTGGTTCGCATTTTTTTAGAGAATGTGGCAAAAAGGCTGTCGACCACCATTCCGAGGATCAAGATGACCAGCATCGTTGCAAGCAACAAGGGAGCTGCGGAGAATTGACGTGCAAATTCAAGTTGTGCACCCAGGGACGGTTTCGTGGCGATGATCACCAGCAACTCACCAGCCATAAGGCTGCGCCAAGCAAATGCCCAACCTTGATTCAAGCCGCTCACGTAACTGGGAAGCGCAGCAGGCAAAACAACATCGCGATACAGCGCAATAGGTCCTGCGCCCAGCACACGACCAAGGCGAGTGAAAGCTGGCGGAACTTGATCGATTCCTGAAATTACTCCGTTCGCAATCGACGGTGCTGCACCCAGGACCACAACAAACAAGATCGCTTGTTCGTTGATACCGAAAACCAGAATTGCAAATGGGAACCAAGCGATCGAGGGCATAGTTTGCAAACCTGTGATCAAGCTTCCAATCGCAAGTCGCAATGGTGCGATACGTGCAACAAGGATGCCCACGAGAGTGCCGATGATCAGTGCAATGCCAAAACCCATCAGAGCTCTAGTCAATGTCGTCCAAAGGGCGGACCAGAAACGCTCCGTGCCGATCATCGTTCCCAGTTCTTGTAGAACTTCCAGCGGGGATGGGAAGACGTACGGTGGGCGCCAACCAGACCAGTAAATGACCTGCCAAAAGGCAAGCACAATCACAATGGCCAAGAGTTTGGGCCACCACCAAGCCCAAATCCGAACACCAACTGATGCACCGCGAGCAACGGAGGCCTGAACTTCAACATTTGGAGTGAGAACCGTCATGAATCTGCTCCTAGCAATTGTGGCTGTTGCGCCTTCAGGCGCGTGGTGAGGTCCGCGGCGCGCGTCGCGACTTCTGCGGAGTCCATTACTCGTGGGTGGGGCAACTCAACCAACTGTTCATGCACAATTCGCCCGGGATGGCTACCCATGAGAATAACTCGATCACCCAGACGCACAGCTTCACGCATGTTGTGAGTAACGAAGATGACGGTTAGCCCGCGTTCTTTGACAAGAGCTTCGATTTCATCATGTAGGTGATCGCGGGTCATAGCATCTAGGGCACCCAGCGGCTCGTCCATTAAAACAATCCGCGCGTCCTGCGCCAAACATCGAGCGAGAGCAACTCGCTGGCGCATGCCACCTGAAAGTTCATGTGGTCGTTTGTCGACCCACTCGCCCAGACGAACTACGTCAAGAAGTTCTTGTGCTCGCTTGCGACGCTGGTTTTTGGGTACGCCATTGAGTTTGAGTGCGAGTTCGACGTTGCCACGCGCAGTTAACCAAGGCAGAAGCGTTGCATCTTGAAACATCAGCGCCGTCTTATGACCGACAGTGATTTCACCGCTTGATGACCTGTCCAATCCAGCGATGAGATTCAGCAATGTTGACTTCCCACAACCAGAGGCGCCAACGACAGTCACAAACTCACCGTCGTTGACGCTTAGGTTGACATCCCGTAGTGCTTCAGTTTCACCCGAAGTACTACGAAAGATCATGCCAACGTTTTTAATCGATACGGCCTCAGTCATTTGACGACCGCCGGTTTGCCGGCCTCCGCGAGCACTGTGTCGAGGATTGTGAGATCAAAGAGAGTTCCCGGCAGCCCTCCCGATCCATCAACCGCCGATTGGTCAAGCAGTCCTACGGCTACGGCATCCTTGGCGGATTTCACAAGCGTTGCTGGAAGCGGGTCGTAGGTAAACCGCACTTGATCCCATGCACGATCCAAGATCTCAGGCTTCGGGCTGCTACCAGTAAGCGCCGTCAAGTTGAGTGTGAAGGATTCCTTTGCCGCGGTTGGGTCAGACTCAATGGAATCAAGGGAAGCCAAGTGACCCCTCAAAAGCGCGGCTACAGCCTCTGGGTGCTGCTCGAGGAAGGCAGTCCTGCAAACGATGACTGTAGTGACAAAGTTTCCGCTGGGCCACAACGTTGCCTCGTCCACGAGAACCTTGGCGCCCTGTGCAAGGTATTCAGATACCCATGGTTCTGGCACCCAGGCGCCATCAATGGCACCCGATCCATACGCAGCGAGCCCCTCTGCGTTGGCTTGAGGCTGGATGGAAATCTCTCCACCGCCCTCAACGGTCGTTTCAAAACCCTGTTCCTTGAGCCAGTATCTAAAGGCCACGTCTTGGGTATTTCCAAGTTGAGGAGTTGCAAAAGCCTTACCGACCATGTCAGCCACCGAGTTAATTTCGGGGCGAACGACTAGTGACGCTCCCGCTGAGGCTGCGCCGGAAACGACACGAATGGCTTCGCCACCAGATTGCACGTAGGCATTGACAGCGGGATTAGGTCCGATGTAGCTACAGTCCAATGAATCTGCAAACAATGCCGTCACAGCATCAGGGCCAGCGTTGAGAACAGTCGGCGTCACGGTGATACCAAGTTCCGCCAGGGCCGACTTGAAGAGACCCTGTTGCACGCCGATGAGCGCCGGTGCGTGTGTCAAGTTGGGAAAGTAACCCAAGCGGAGCGTTGAAATCTCAGCAGCAGCCTGGTCACCATTGCCTGCTATCGATGACGCTTCATTGCTCGAGCCGCCACAACCGGCAAGCGCGAGGGATCCAGCCAGGAGGGCCACGAAAGTTCGGATACCAGTGGTGATAATCATTTTTTGACTCTTTCTCTAGTAAACTGGTAGGAAACATATGCTTTATTCGCACCTGTGTCAACTCCATTTGTGTCGGCCGTGTCGCATTGGGTGTTGTGAGTACCAATTAACTGACATAATGCGGCCATGCGTGTGCCTGCGAAAGTTGACTACGCAATGCGTTCTTTGCTGCAGCTGACCACTGATGATGGCAAAGCTATTTCGACTTTTGTAAAAGCCGAAACCATTTCTGAAGCCGAAGACATCCCACTGAAGTTCCTCGAAGGAATCTTGCGGCAGCTCCGCCTTTCAGGCATGGTAGAAGCGCAGCGTGGCAGTAGCGGCGGATACCGCCTCGAACGTGACCCTGCGGATATCTCCGTCGCCGATGTCATCCGTGCTATCGACGGTCCGCTCGCAGAGGTTCGAGGCTCTAAACCCGAAAATCTTCTCTACGAAGGCCCGTCGGAGAACTTGGGAGAAGTCTGGATTGCCCTACGTGGCGCAATGCGTGAGGTACTCGAGAAGACAACCCTGAAACAGGTCCGCATGGGCAAGTTCAATGCACACATCCGCGCACTGAATACCATGCCGGATGCCCGCAAACGGCGCTAACAATTGAGCCTCAATTGCAAGCCTTCCGATTCTCTTCAAAGTTGATTCACCCCGGGAGAGCTCCGGTTCCAGGGTTTCACCCATTCCATAACGGGAGGGAAGATCGTAGGTGAAATCCTGAACTTGATTCTGTTCTGCTCTCGCCGGGATATTAATAGTGCGGACTTGGTTGAATGAGGGCATGGAAACTGATATCGCATTTACTTCCGCTGACAATTGGGTTCGCGTTTCGACCAAGTTGATTGCAGCCCGCCGAGTCGTGTTGGTTCTCGGTGAATTGCCCGTGCTAGCCATTGTGGCTGCACTGTTTTTAATTCCCGCCGTCCCGAATATCTTCGGGTGGACTGTCGTCGTTCTTGGATTAGTGTCTCTAATCTGGCTGTGGTGGTTAATTGGTCGACGAGTGCGGTCATACGCGTATTGCGAGCGGGAATCGGACTTGCTGGTAACCAGCGGGATTCTGTTCCGACGGTTGGTGATTGTTCCCTACGGACGTATGCAGTTAGTGGACGTCACAGCAGGACCAATCGATCGGGCCTTCGGAGTGACTACGGTGCAGATCCACACAGCCGCGGCAACGACAGGTGCCGCTATTCCAGGGTTGATCCCGGATATCGCAGCTGCTGTGCGGGATCGACTTGCCCAACGTGGTGAATCACGTGCGGCAGGCCTGTAATGACGACTATCGGTGACGATTTCGGGGTACCACTACCCGGAGGTGGGTTAACCGACTTCGACGGTCGCCAAAAATTGCACCCACTCTCACCTTTGTTACATGCCATCTCAGTATTCCCGGCAATGATCGGCATCGCGATTGCCCTATTTGCACCCTCGGGATTTAGTTTCACCAAATATTTCCCCGACTTACTTCTATTTATTGCAGCGTTTCTCGCAATCGGTCTGGCGAGTCTGGCACTAGCAATTGTTGTTGCCGTTTTCCAGTACTTCAGCTGGCGGGCATTTTCGTTTTGGATCGACGAAGACGGTGATCTACGAGTCCGATCCGGAGTATTTATTCGTAATGAACGCAGGGTGCAACTCTCTCGACTTCAAACCGTTGATGTCGTTCAACCATATGTCGCCAGGCTATTTTCGATGGCAACCGTCGTAGTGGAAGTAGCTGGACAAGACAATTCCCGAGTTTCATTTCGTTTCTTGACTTTGACCGACGCCCGCGAAATTCGGCAGAGACTTCTGGAACTTGCATCGGGTGTGCGATCTGATCCAGCCGGCAATGACGCATCGGTTTTGTTTAGACTCCCAAGTCGAGATCTTGCTCTCGCATTATTGCTCCGCACATCAACAGTGCTATTACTCGCAGCAACAATCGCCATTCTGGTTGTTAGCTACCTGACAGAAGGCTGGGCCGGAATGACATTCGCCTTAGTGACAGGTGGCGTCCCGATCCTGATTGTTATCACCGAATTCATTACCTATTACGGATTCACCGTCTTCGATTCACCCGAGGGATTAAGGCTGCGCTACGGGCTTCTCAAGACTGAGAACCGCACAATTCCGGAGGGCCGAGTGCAGGCAATTGATTATGTCGAGCCGTGGCTGTGGCGCAATCGAGGTTGGACTCGAGTGGTCATCAATATTGCCGGTGTCGGTTCGACGTCCCAGGGTTCCTCGAATAAGGCAAAGGAAACCCTGCTCCTTCCCGTGGCTGAGAAAAAGATTGCTCAGGAGCTCGTGGCCAGGGTCCTACCCCAGGTTGATATTTCAGAAATTCAATGGCACTACGCTCCGAAACGAGCAATCAGACGATCCCCGATTCAGTGGCGCAATCTCGCAATGGGTTGGAATGCGGATTCATTCGCTGCACGTCGTGGCCGAATCACTCGACATCTGATGGTGATCCCCCATGCTCGAACCCAATCAGTTCACATGACACAAGGCCCATGGGAGCGCGCACTCAAACTCGCCTCACTACAAATCGATACAACACCAGGGCCAGTAACCATTTGTGCCTACCACCTCGATGCGGAATTGGTTTCTGCAACCCTGTGGGAGCAATCCGCTCGTGGCACCTGATGAACTGACGTCACCTGAACCTATAATCGCGCCATGACCACGACAACGACTTACCGCAAGCTCATCGCGTTCACCACGGCTGGACTCCTCGCTGCCGGCTCCATTCTCATTGCCGCGCCGAGCGCGAGCGCTGCCAAGGCCGATTTGGTTTGGTATTTCGATCGCACCTTCCGCGAGGTGGTCGACGTCGGTACGCAGGGCGATAGTCACGGCGATATCACCGTGACGAGTGGCAACGTCAGTGAGGTACGCGGCGGTAAGGCTGTCGGCACATACTCGACCTCGCAGATAACCGCGTTAATACTTGTCCCCGGCGGCCGGCAGAATCGCAAGACCGACCTCAGCATCACCCTCGGCGATAGCGCGGTATACACGACGGCCCTGGTCACCGCCAATGCCGGCACCTCGCCAACCACAACCATCGCGCACGCGATCATCGGCGGTACAGGGAAGTACTCCGGGGTTTCGGGCGAGATGATTTTGAAGCCACTATCTGCCACGCGCTACAAAGTAAGTTTCTTCTTCGTCAATTAGTTCACACCTGAATTGCTAATACGCAGGCGGCACCCAGCATGATCACACCGCCAACGCGATACACCATGGTCATTGACGCCCTGGCATACCAACGGGTGTCACCGTCTTTTGGCTCACGCGCAAATAGCCCTAAAAGTGCAAGCAAGAAACCAGGCACCGCCATCCAGAGGAATTCCAGTTGGGCGAAATCAGGTACATCACCTAATGCGTTGCGCAAGATCGCCGCAACGACCAAACCGAATACCAGCATTGTCACAAACAGCGGGATACCTTCCGGGATCACTTGCCATAAGGCGGGCGAGTTCTTAAACCGGTGCGCTAACAACGCTAGTAACCCAGGGAGCAGGAAGAAAAGGGCCGCGACCCATAGTTGCCAGACGTTCCCAACAAATGCTGCGGCAATAAACAAGAAGGTACCGGTGCGCAAGAAGGCCGAAATTACCTGCTGAGTAGCGCTGGGATCGGGTAGGCCGGTGAGCGAAAGTGCGCGCATCCGCCCGGGCACCTTGCGAGCCGCGGCTTCCTCCAGCAGCACTTTCGCAAGCAGTGCAATCAGCGCGACAAGCCCGAGCAATCTGGCTTGGTCCGCAATTGGAAATTTAAGCGCACCCAAACTTGGTAGCGCTTCAATAATCGCAATGGTTGTCCATGCGCCGACCAGTGGCACAACCACGAGGTCAGTTAGCCGTTCCCATGCCGCCGCACTACCACTGGTTCGCCTGCGACGAATATCGCGGAAACTTCCAGCGATTAGGCCGGGACCCACCATAATCAAACTGACGCCCAGCAAAGTTCTCACACTTGAGGCGTCAACTATCCCACCCGATAGTGCAACCACAACGGCAAATGCAACCGCCCCGATAAGTCCGGCGAGTGCATCGAATATTCCGAGTACGAGCAGTGGGATCATGAATGCGAGCGCGGCAGGCTCGGCCAGACCACCGACACTTATTGCCGCGGAAATACCGAGAACTAATGACACCAAGGGCAGAAGCAGACTAAAACTACCGGTGAATGCGCGCAACGGCGCAGCATCGGTGAAGGTTCGGCTCAGGAGCGGGCTGACTTTGGCGACAGCACTTCCTGCGCCAGTGATAGCCAAAACTGCACCAGCACGCCGTGACTGATCCAGTCCATAAATCTCGTCAAGTTCATCGACACGACCACGCACCGCGGTATCGATGCCGCCACCCTGCGGCCCACCTGAAGCACCTCGGGAAGTGCCGAGTGAGCCACCGAGACCAACACTTACAACAGTAGCGATTGTCAACCCGGCGATAGCCGTTGCAACAACTGCGGTTGGCGTATCGAGAGGGACTACTGCCGGATAGGCGGGCACCTTTGGGTTATTGGAAATAACCGGAATTTCAAGACCGGCCGTTGATGCATTTTCATTGATAGCAGCGATAGTGCCATCTGCAGCGATGGTGACACCAGTCGCCTGTTGCGTTGGATTACCTTCAGAGTCCAGCGCATTAAGTAAAAACGTGTGATCACCAATTTCAAGGTCACCAGGCAATGTCACTGACATTGCAAGAAAACCACCAGCATCAACAGTCGCGTCGCCAATAACGCGCGGCGCGGAAAAGATAAGCAGAGTCGCTCGACTGCCGGGAAGTAAGCCACTGGCTTCGACGGTAACGCGAGCGCCACTTGCAGTCGCCCCGATCTCGGCATCGATTGAGATTGACAACTGGGCTGTGCTGGCCTCAGCTAGTGGATCGCCCTGCTCATCAACTAACGGATCACCCTGCTCATCAACTAACGGATC
>JBBARV010000008.1:20496-75236 GCA_040399625.1 Candidatus Nanopelagicales bacterium
CATCAACTAACGGATCACCCTGCTCATCAACTAACGGATCACCCTGCTCATCAACTAACGGATCACCCTGCTCATCAACCGGTGCATCACTTGGCTCATCGACGTTGTCACTCGGAGAGCTACTTGGCTTGTCAGCCGGTTTATCGGCCGGTGCATCACTTGGCTCATCAGCCGGTGCGCCACCCGGTTCATCGGCCGGTGCCGGGTCCTCCTCCGCGGAGATATTTGCAGCTTGGGCTGGCAATCCAACCGCAATCATTGCCCAACCGCCGGTCAGGACAAGTGCCAACAAGAGCCGAGGGATCATTGCGACCCAATAACGGTCGCCTTTGCGGGGATTGTGATTCTGCATTGAAATCTCTCCATGTACTTATGATTGCCTTGATTGCGCTCCACTATGCAAAACCACCAAGTTTTCGACCCGATAGTACTCGCATCTCCACATAGCTCGCCGTTGCACTTCTTAGTGCTTCAGACGAGTGGATTCACCACATCAAAGACATTCCTGTGGATGATGGAGTTCATCATCCCTAATACTTGACAATCCTTGCCGTTGGCGGCATCCATTTCTTGAGCAGCATCTGGTGGGTCGCAAGCGTGGAGAGTCGTAGGATTTAAGTAAACTAGTTGTTAACTGGTTGGATCAACCTTATAATCCAGTTATGACAGTCACCGTGGGGGCATTCGAGGCCAAAACGCACCTTTCCGAACTTCTAGCAAGAGTCGAAGGGGGTGAGGAGGTCACGATCACTAAGCACGGCAGGCCGGTCGCCAGATTGGTCCCAGTTGCGGAGACGCCCTTGAGCCGTGACTGGTCGGCCTTCTGGGCGAAGGTCGATACGCGACTGGTAACCCTTACCCCCGGAACGTCCATCAGGGCAGACATCGAGGCCGGAAGAAAGTGAAGTCTTTTATTCTTGACGCCTCCATTGCCCTCGAATGGTTTTCTGCAGACGCATCACCCAAGGCATTGGCCCGACGTGGCCTTCTCGACGATCACGTAGCTCTCGTTCCTGCGCTTTGGCGCTTCGAGGTGATGAACGTGGTCACCACCTGGCTGCGACGAGGAGACATCTCTTCCGCAACAAGCGCGATGATCCTCAACGACATCATGCAGGTGCCCTTCGGGACATTGGATGAAGGCGATCCTGAGCTGATCGTTTCCCTCGCAGTCACCCACAGCCTCTCGGCCTATGACGCCACGTATCTACACCTCGCGATGATTACCGGTGACCCCCTTGCAACACTTGATCGGGCTTTGATCACAGCCGCCAAGAAAGTCGGAGTTACCTGCTTGTGAAGCAGGGGGTCACTCAGAGGCCATCTTGATATCACATTGGTATCACAGTGGTACCATTTGACCATGGCTATGACACTAAGACTGACCGAAGAAGAGACCGAGGCGCTCCGCCAACAAGCTGAACGTGAGCACCGTTCCATGCATGAAGTGGCGCGTTTGGCTGTACTTGACCGAATAGGAAAGATGGATCGAGCCGAGCGCATTCGTCAAACCACTGATTACGTCATGGTGCGTGATGCGGATGCACTTCGATTGCTCTCCGAGTGACCGAGTACCTCAGCACGGAAGATTCGATCGCGATCGCTAACCAGATGGGCTTCCTCATTCGAGATGCAGGCCTTTTGGCATCCGCAACCGCTCGTCCAAGTACTACCGCTTTTGGTGAGGATATTTACTCAACCTTTGATCAAAAATGCGCAGCACTTATTGAGGGAATCAATCGTAATCACTCGCTCGTAGATGGGAATAAGCGTTTGAGTTGGGTCTGTGCGGTCAACTTCGCGGACCTCAATGGGTGGGATCTCGTGGCAGATCAAGTTGAAATTTACAGAACTATTTCTGAAGTTGCTGCAGGCGAATTAAGTCTTGATGTCCTCGAACATTGGGTTTCCAAAATCAAAACAACCGGTCGCGACTGAAATCAGGCCATCGGCTTCGCCAAATCAGCAACGACATTCCTATATATGGTGGACTTGATCGTGCCCAGCGTGTGACGATCCTTGCCGGCAAGGGTGGCAACCATGTCTTTGGCAACGTCCGTTAGCTCATCAACATCACAGATCGAATCGACGATTCCCGCATTCAGGGCCGCGGGCGCGTCATAGCGCCACCCTGTCGTCATCACATCAAGTGCGGTGCGAGGCGTGAGCTTCGCCTGAATCAGTGAAGTCATCCCGATAGCGAGTGGGATTTTGATATCAATTGCGGGGAGCGAGTAAAAGCCTTTCTCGGTGCGCATCACGCGATAGTCGCAGGCCAAGGCGAGCATTGCACCCGCAGCGAAACAGTGACCATTGATTGCACACACGGTTGGAACGGGCAAGGTGAGCACTCGGGCAAACATAGATTGCACACTTGCCACATGCGTACCCCACTCCCCAGGGTTGGCCGCAACCCAATCCAAATCGAGCCCATTTGAGAAAAACTTTCCGGTCGCCGTGATCATTAGCGCTGCAGGTTCAGAACTATCGGTGATTGTGGTCAATGCTTGATCAACGTCAGAAAGGAACCGTTGTGAAAAGCGGTTCTCGTCCTCCCCAAGGTCTAGGACCCAGACAGGTGAAGTGGTACGCAAAGTGACGGACATGATTTCCTTCCAGGCCGATTAACTACTTGTCGCTGGTGTCATTGTCCTTCATAAGGTGACCACCAACCATGACCCCAACCGTCAGTATCAGCATGGTGACTGTCATGGCGGAGTTTTGGAATGCTGGCTCAAGTCCATTCCACTTTGAATTTAAATACATGATGAACCAGTTTCCACCGACAACCATGAATCCAAAGAAGAAGACCGCTAGTCCAAGAAAGCCTCCGAGGAAAGTCAGCTTCTGAGCATGATTCCACCGTTCACTGCTGGCCGACGCCCGCAATCCCAGAATTCCGGCAATGAGTAAGAGGATGCCGGTGAGCGTTTCACAAACCATCACTGCGATGTACGAGGCGGCCTGGAACCAGGTTGCATCAATGAAACGCCATTCGAATCCGCTATCCGCTGGAACGCCGTCACCACTGAGAACACCCTGGATAAATGGCCAGTTACTCGCATTGGGATTCGTTGGATTGGTGATGTTGTCAAAGCCAACCACGAGGTAGTAGGCAGCAACCATCAGGATGAATAGGGATGTGATTACCCGAGCCGTGCGCCACACTGACCACAGTTTGAACATCGACGAGAGTTTCATAGTTGAATTGTGCCCACACCAAGTGAAGTTAAGCGACAGACATGCCAAGTGAGTCGAACCCTATGTTGGCTAGTGAGGAGTGGTTCCGCGACTCGAACGCTCGATGTACTCCCGGAGCGCGGCAATGATGACGTCGTGCTGCGAGCGTTGTTCCATCTCAGCGGTCCGGGCAAGTGCAGCGGGATCCTCAGCCGGAAGCCGCAGTGTCATAACCGTGTCGTATTAATACCAAAAGTGGTATCACAAGCTTGATCCAAACCCCTTTGACTACCACAATCTCTAACAGTTAGGCCAGACCCTTGGCGGCAAGGAATTCGGCGGCAACATCCTTTGCCTTTCGTCGATCGAGATCAACGGCCTTGTTCATGGCAACCAAGTCATCTGTTGTCATGGCAGCGGAAACAGCATTCAGGATTTTGGTCAACTCTGGTGTCACAGATGAACTAATCAATGCAGGGGCGATGTTGTCCACCTGTTGCAATTTTAAGTCGTCAACGAGGACCACGAAATCATTGGCAGCAACGCCGCCGTCGGAACTAAAGATCAAACCCACATCTATGGCTCCTTGGGAAAGTGCTTCCTTTGTGAGTGGACCACCAGCATCGAGTGGCACGAACTCAGCAAACTTCATGCCGTAGGTTCCTTCAAGCCCTGGCTGGCAGAAGGAACGTTTGGGACACTCGGGTGGACCGCCTAACCGGAGACCGGTCGTTGCACTGAGCGCCGCCAAATCAGATAACGAGGTCAGACCGTTTTCCCGCGCGAAATCACCACGGACGGCAAATGCATTCTGGTCAGCGGCCAAAGATGGAGTGAGTACCGTGATTCCAACTTTCTCGGCAAGCAGCTGCGTCTGCGCATAGGTGGCATCGAGGTCACCGCTGGCTAGCGGCGGTGCGTCTGGGCCGTTCTCTTTAATGTTCAAGAACTCAGTGAATGTTCCCAAGTACTCCGGAACCATTTGCACCTCACCGGCTTCTAATGCCGGTTCGAGAACCTCTCGGTTCGTGGACTGAATAATTGAGCTGGAATATCCATTTGCCGATAGGGCACCGCTGTACACCTCCGCCAAAATCTGACTCTCAGTGAAGTTAAAGGCACCGATGGTTATCGACTCACCCCCCAAATCGGAGGAACAAGCTGCCAAGGCAACTGCGGACAGGGCGAGCCCAAAGGCAAGGCGAATGCGCAATGGCTAAGCATGGCAGAGGAATGAAAAAAGGCACTGTGAATGAGTATCGGAAATGCTGATTTTTATGGAAAACGTTGCTTTTTAGCCCGTGCGTAAAACCCGCAGAAAACCTGATTTCACTGCCCCTGGTGCCCTGCCAATTCGGAGCGCAACAACTGCTTGGGCAATGGCTAGTCCCGCTTCCATGGTGACCGTCAAGATCGCAACCAACACCACCCCGGCTAAAACCACGGTGGTGTCTTGTAACCCAAATCCATCAAGAATGTAACGACCGAATCCACCACCACCAACAAGTGCAGCGAGTGTTGCGGTCGCAGTAACTTGAACTGTTGCCGTTCGCAGTCCCGCGAAAATCAAAGGTGCTGCCAATGGCAATTCAATTCTCCACAACGACTGACCGCCGGTAAATCCCATGGCGCGTCCAGCAGTTCGCACTTGAAGATCAACGCCTGAGATTGCGATATTCGCATTGGTCAGAATTGGTGGAATAGCAAAGAGCGCTAGGGCACAGATTGCCGCTTGCACACCGACGCCACCCATCGTCGCGAGTAAAAGCAGGAGGGCGAATGTGGGAATGGCTCTCCCTATGTTGGCGATACTCGTCACCAGAGCGCTCCACCGACCAATATGTCCCGTGATGATTCCCACCGGCAACGCGAGTGCCGCCGCAATAAGTACCGCGAAACCAGTAATCACCAGTTGTTCGACAAGGCGAGCCGGTATTCCATTCGCCCCGCTCCAATTTGCCGAATCAGTTAACCACTGGATTACGTTCATCTGGCCGCCCAAGGACTCAATCGACGCTCTAGTCGCACGAGAAGCCATTCAATAAATAATCCCAAAATCACGGCCAACACGGTGCCGGCCAGAATCGGCGCCCGGTAGAAATTATTCGTAAATCCGTTTAACACAATCAAACCAAGCCCGCCGTGACCGACTAGGGCGCCCACCATGACCAGCCCCACAGTTGAAACAGCAGCTAACCTAACCCCGGCCATAATCGCGGGTAAGGCCATGGGCAAGCCCACCCGAATCAGGAGTGCAATCTCGCTGTAGCCCATCCCGAGCCCGGCTGTCCGAATGTGCTCCGGAATGCCTTATAAGCCAACAATCGTGTTTCGCAGAATCACGAGTAACGCATATAAAGCAAGGGCAACAATGACCGTGGTCGCCGACAGCCCAAAAACTGGCCAAAGACCCGTGATCAATGCGAGCGAAGGAATTGTGTAAAGCAATGCGCCCACAATCAAAGTTGGAGTTGCGAGCCAACGAGTGCGCACAGCAAGAATCGCCAACGGGATCGCGATAGCCGTTGCCAGTACAACGGCAGCCATGGTGATAGCAATATGTTCAACCAAGGCAGCCGCCAACTCACTCCACGAACTGGTGAGATAGTCCATACTGATCCACGGATTCGAACCATTGAAAGGGGAGCGCACACGTGCAGCATATGGACTCCGACCACCTCGTGCTCACATCTGTGCATCGCAAGTTTGATGGCCTCGTCGTGGTCGAAGACTTATCCCTCACCATTAGATCGGGAGAAATTTTTGTTCTTCTTGGTCCCAGCGGTTGCGGAAAATCCACCACACTGCAATTAGTTAATCGGCTTTTAGAGCTCGATGGTGGAACCATTTCCCTCGAAGGAACCGATATAAAGGCAATCGACCCGGTCGAATTACGTCGAAGCATTGGTTATGTCATTCAACAAATTGGTTTGTTTCCGCACCGAACCGTTGCCGAAAACATCGGCACCGTGTGCAATCTTCTCGGCTGGAGTCGCGATCGCACCCGCGATCGGGTCAACAAAATGCTTCGTCTTGTTGATTTAGACCCCAATGTTTATGCGAGTCGTTACCCACACGAACTATCTGGGGGTCAACAACAACGTGTGGGGGTAGCGCGTGCCTTGGCAAGTGCACCGGCAACCTTGCTCATGGATGAACCATTCGGTGCACTAGACCCAATTGTTCGCCGACAACTGCAGTACGAGTTTCGCCAATGGGTACACGTACTTGGCACCATGGTTATTTTCGTCACCCATGATGTTGACGAAGCAGTTCTCCTTGCAGACAGAATCGCCATCTTGGGCGATCGATGCCGGATTGAACAGATCGGCACACCACTTGAAGTTCTCGGGCGACCGGAATCACTTGCAGTTGAGCAATTCCTCGGCGAGGACCGCGTGCTTCGCGCCTTGGCCGTGACTCCAGTGATTAACGCAATTAATCCGATCAGTGCTGATTCACTTCACGAGCCGACTCTCAGTTTTACCGCATCAGCCCACGATGCACTGACTTTAATGCTGCGCGAAGGCGCAGATTCAGTGAGAATTGAAAATGATCGCGGCGAGCAGCTGGGTACGGTTACTTGGCACACACTTGTTGAAGCCGCACTCACTGCACAGGAAGGCAAACAATGAAAGCATCGTGGAATGGCACAATTATTGCGGAGAGCCCCGACACAATAGTTGTCGAAGGTAATCACTACTTTCCACCGAATACCGTGCGAGCGGATCTACTTACTGAATCCGCCACTCGTACCGTGTGTCCGTGGAAAGGGACCGCGGCGTATTCCAATATCGTGGTGGATGGCCAAACAAACACCGATGCAGTTTGGTATTACCCCGAGCCCAAGGAGGCGGCCAGCAATATTGCCGGCTATTACGCCTTCTGGAAAGGCGTCACCGTTTCCGAGTAATTAGTCAATTCGGGATTTCACGGAAAAGACAGTCGATGTCTGCTTCAGCCCAAAACAGTCAGCGGCTGCTGGTCCAGACCACATTCCTTGCCTCTGGTTGCCCCTCACGCAATTCATTCAGTGGAGTCAGGGACCTACGTTGATAATCATTTGCTGCAAGAAGACGAGAAATGCCAGCCATGTGCCTAATGTCTAATGGCAGTTGCGGGTCGTAGATCAGGGGAGAATTGTGGTCTGCCACGGTGCTGATTATTTCAATGTGCTCGCCAGTATCAACAAACTCAAGGATCCGACCTTGCTGCGGCCAGTCGATTAATGATGAAGTTGTGATTTCCCAAAAATTGTTGTCTTTACGCCGATGCTCAATTGCTGCGTTGAAGTGAACATGCCCGGCAATCCACAGGATCACTTTGGGGTAGTCCAAGAGGAGGTCAACAACCGACGGCCCCAAGATTCGAACACTGCCATCGGTTGAATAATCATTTGTCATAGTTGGTGATGGATGATGGGAAGAAATCACAATGAAACGATCGAGATTTGCGTCGAGTTCGCTTTTAAGCCAATCGAATTGTTTGCCGTCGAGTGAACCCTGCCAACCACCAAATGGATTAACCGTGTCCAGACAAACCAACCGCAACTGACTGACATCTTCGGCCCAATAGTTGTTTTCACGATCCGCAGCTCTCGCAAACGACCCTGGGGTGACCAAGGTTCGTTGAAAATCTGGCGTGATTCTTCTTAGCGGTGCATCGAGTTCGGAGACATATTCGGCGGGTCCATGGGCGGCTACCGCTCGAGTGATGGCAGCCGGATCAACAGGTTCACTGAGTCGCGTTACCGCTTGATCACCGATCGCAAATGTTCGCATCTCTTCAGTTGGTACAACAGTTCCCTGCAGAAGTGCATCATGATTTCCATGCACGCTTAGCACAGGGTAAGAAAGTCCAGGCGAGTGAACTGGCTCCCGAGCCGCCTCAATCAGGCCCGGCATTACGGGGAAACCAAACAATCGAGCAGGTCGATCTGCACCATGACCCGGCGGGGGTCCATCTGGATGCCAGTACCGCTCATCCCAGAAATCTGAGTTCGATACGCCAACCCAACTGCTATTAGCCCCGCCACTGCCCGGGGTGATTGTCCCGCCGCGGATCAAAGTTTGATACCAATCTAATTCGTTGACCTGAGCATTGTCGGTCACGTCACCGGTAATCAAAACTGCATCAACCCGTGCACCAGTTACTGGGCCGACAGAGATGTGATTCACCGTGTCCACCATTGATGCAGCAACCTGCACGGTCAGAAATTCATTAGGTCGATAGGTGCCAATCTCTTCGAACTCCTCCTTCATCGGCGAATCAGGATCTGCATATCGATCCAGGTACTCGATGCGAGCCGGTGATTCGGCGTCACACAAATGAAGGTCTGTCAAATGCCACAAGCACCCGATCACATTGCCCTCAGAGACGTCACCAACATGCGATTCTCCTTCAGCGAATTCAAGGTCTCGCCAACCCAGGGAATTACTATTACCACGTTTGATTCGGCGTGTGTTAGTGAGTGGATGGTTCATACAGTTCCTCTCATCAGAAAATGATGGTCGTCTCAAGGTCAGACCGGACCCCGACGAGAACGGGTTGACCGGGAATAAAGGGTGTTGCGTTAATGCTCATAAGGTCGGCGTAAATAGTTGTGACTCCATTGAGCATCAACTTCACTCGGGTGATGGCACCGAGGAATGAACTATCTTCAATTATAGCGTTGGCAGATTCTCGGTGGGTTGCTGAAACCGTGATGTCCTCGGGGCGAATCCCGGCATCGGCATGCTCCAATTCTGTTCCTGCGCGACTTCCGGTAAGGATCGCGTCGAGAACGTTCCACAGGCCATCGGTGCGCGAAGTGGCTGGGATTCGATTAATTGATCCGATGAACTTTGCCACGAATGAATTCTTCGGGTTTTGATACAAATCTCTGGGTGTCGCAATCTGTTCAAGTTGACCGTTACTCATGACTCCAACCCTGTCGGCGATTGCGAGTGCTTCTTGCTGATCATGGGTGACAAAAACAGTTGTGACACCCACTTCGCGCTGGAGGTGCCGGATCTCTTCTCGCAAGGACTCGCGGACTTTGGCGTCGAGGGCTGACAGGGGTTCATCAAGGAGGAGAACTCGGGGGGATGTGGCAATTGCCCGAGCCAATGCAACCCGTTGTTTCTGCCCTCCCGACATCTGATGGGGGAACTTGTCTGCTTGATCACCAAGATCAGTGACTTGAAGCATCCGGTCAATCGTTGCTCGACGCTGCGTCGCGGAAACCTTTCGTGATTTCAAACCAAATTCAATATTCTGGCGTGCTGTCATATTAGGAAACAGGCTGTAGTCCTGAAAGACCATGCCAAAATTTCGTTTCTCAACGGGCACAGAACCAATGCTTTCGGAGTCAACTTCTATGGTTCCGGCATCGGCCTTCTCAAAACCAGCAAGAATGCGAAGTGCGGTTGTTTTTCCGCAACCACTTGGGCCTAACAAACACACCAGCTCACCGGATTCCACGGTGAGGGAAAAGTCCGTGAGAGCTCGGGACTCACCAAAAAATTTTCTGATATTGCGCATTACTACCAAAGTCATTTATTCCTCCTGGTTTGACTTCTAGAGTCCGGTGGTCTGGACATTGAGACCGCGACGTCGCAAAGTTCTAACAACGATGCCGATCGCGAGTGCCGTGAATATCAGAATGATCAGTGCGAGCGCTAAACCTGCCCGGGCTTGGCTTTGTTGAAAGTTGACCATAAAAGTGGGAAGTGTCTCTTTCAATAGCAATGAAGCAAATGCAAATTCACCAAGCACTAAAGCCGTAGTGAGCGCAGCAGCAGCAACGATGGATGCCTTCATGTTTGGGAGAATCACCCTCAAGATGATGGTTGGGAAAGATGCCCCGGTGCTTCGCGCCGCTTCATAGAGTGTTCGTGCATTTATCGCCTGAAGACCAGCATCAAGGGCCCTATACGTGAACGGCATCGCCCACAATGCGTAAAAGGGAACCAGAGAGAACACACTCGCAAGAAACCATGGCGCCCCCGTGCGAAAGGTGACTGACACTCCAACCACCAGTGCGATCGGTGGTACTACCCAAGGGAGAAGTGTCAGCGCGGTTAACCACGGCCGCATTCTGGGTGCCTTTATTTCTGTAACAATTGCGAGCGGCATGAGTAGCACAAGAGTCAAAACGCTTGTGAACACGGCGAGAAGCACTGAAGTCTTCGCAGCAGACCACATTGCTGGATCTGTGGATGCAGTGATAATCGGATCAATCGACCAACCTTTTAACCAGGTCTCGCCGGTTAGCAGCGCAACGGGGACAGATTGAAAAGCGAAACGTGCCATCGCCAAAAGCGGAACCACGAAAAACAGCGCGAGCAGGATCAGGAAGCCCCATTTGAAAAATTTGGTCATGATCGCGTCCATCTCAGCGTGCGCCGCTGCAAATACGTCAAAAGAAACAAGCTGGCTAAAAGTAGTGTGATTACCCATGTCACTATTGCATAACCTAGATCCTCTTCACCTGAGATCACATTTCCTTGAAGCAGGAACCGAATCTGTAACGGAACGAGTGCTCCGCCTGGGTCAAGGACGTACGCAGTCGCGTAGGCGGCGAAGGAATTCACAAAAAGAAGCAGCATTCCGCCGAGTGCAGCCGGGGTAAGGATTGGGATGCCTATTTGCAACCAGTATCGGGTCGGTGAAGCTCCCATCAACGCTGCTGCCTCTCGCCACGTCTTTCGAAGTCCGTTTAATGCAGGGAGTGACACCAAAAACATGAGTGGGATTTGGAAGTAGAGGTAAACCACAACTAGACCCCAAAAACCAGTGGGTGAAATTCCAAAGTCATTGATATTTATTCCCAGCTGACCAAATAATTTCGTGAGAAGACCCTGGGTACCGATGGCTGCAATAAATGCGAATGCGAGTGGGACACCGCCCAATTGCGAAGCTACCGCAGACCAGGAGTCAAGAGTTCCGTGAAGCCAACGTGGTCGATCAAGGCTGCGCATAATCGCAGCCAGAGTCAATCCAAGGATGCCACCGATAAGTGCGGTCGTGGCTGCCAATGCGGTGGAATTGAGAAAGCCTTGACGGTAGGACCCTGAGAGCGCATTACCCAATCCACTAAATGAGAAGCCGGAGTCACCCGGGCTAAGAGCGGATCCAACAATTGCGACAGTGGGGTAAATAAGAAAAAGTGCCATGAAAAGGAAAAAGGGAATCGCCACATAAATGCCAATTCGCGTGTCTGTGTTTGCACGAGAAAACAATTGCCACAACCTCATTCCAGAAGTGAATTGGGGGCAGCACTCCCGTGCTGCCCCCAATTCGTTTTGTTAAGCGTCAGCAACCATCGATCCCCAGTTCTCCGTGAGCTGGGTCTTCATGGCTTCGGTCTGTTCGGCCGTGGGGAATGTGATTTTGGCAATGTCTTCGGCTGATGGCAGTTTTGCTAGTTGCTCTTCTGTCACCACACCTGCTTCAATCATCGTGGCGAGACGAGCTGGGATGGCTCCACCTTCTAGGTAGCCAAGTGCGCCTTCATTCCCGGTGATGTGTTCCATCCACAGTTGTGCGGCACAAGGGTGTGGACCGGCAGCTACTGGCATTTGAGCGTAATAGGCGCCATATAGACCGTCGGCTGGAGTAACAACTTCCATCTCGAACCCAACTTCAGCAAGTTGTGCTTGCAGACCTGGGAAGTTGTATGTCCAGTCCAGTGCGATGGGAACATCGCCGGAGAGCAGTGCAGCCTCGGTTACATCGATAACTTGCAGGTTGCCGCTGGACTTGAGGTCAGCGAAGTACTGGATACCGGGCATGATGTCGTCGTAGGAGCCACCATTTGCAAGGGAAGCTGCAACGACTGCTGCGAATGATGCACCAGCTTCGCGTGGATCACCGTTGAGAGTGACCATTCCCTTATATTCTGGTTTTTTGAGATCTGCCCAGGTACGTGGGGCATTTTCTACCAACGTTTTGTTGGAAGCAATGGCCATGATCCCGTAGTAGGAACCAATCCATTCTCCATTTGCACCCTTGAGATTGTCAGGGATTTCATCCCAGTTTGTTGTCTTATATGAAGTGATAAGACCTTCGTCTTGTGCTTGCTGGATGAAAGATGGGCCGATGTCAAGAGCATCTGGCATGTCTGGCTGATCGGCAAGAGTTTTGACAGCGGTCAATTCATCAGCTGACGATGCATTGGGGTTAGCCACAGGAGCCTCGATACCATAGGTTGCCTTGAATGAATCAAGAATTCCCTTGTAGTTGGCCCATGTGTCTGGGAGCGCAATTAGGTTAACTTTGCCCTCAGCGACAGCACTAGCTGCAATTTCCTCAACTGTAGTTCCACAAACTGGTGCACCTGCTGCAGCTTCGGTTGACGTAGCTGAGCTTGAAGCGTCGGCCGAAGCTGAGGTTGCATCTGTGGTTGATTCTGTCGATGAACATGCTGAAAGAACTAGTGCTGCTGAGACCAACAGCGGAGCTATCAATTTCATTTGTCGCATTACATTCCTCTCGATTTCGATGTGATGTTTTGTTACGAGAGGAAATAAACAGCATTCGCATGAACACATGCGAGTGCACCACAGAACGTTATGAGTCGCGTTAGCGAATTGCTAATTAACGCGCGATAACAACCCAGTAACAAGTTGCAAAACCTAAAATTCCCCATGATCCTGCGAGGAAAATTTAATTAACAGGACATGAACAAGCACACCTTGCAAACATGAGCGCCACATGAGACCTTCGAGAGCAATGACCCAACTAAAAAACTAACTCGGGATTTCACGGAAAAGACAATCAGTGTCTTCTTCACCTTTCATAGCGAGTGGCCATATTTGAGAGCACTTGGGAAAGTACATTGATCCGTCGGTCTTGGACAATCGACCGGTCACTGTTGATTTTCCGGTAGCGAGCGAACCACCTGGCATAACGATAGTGACGCGGTAACTACCTTGTGATTGTTTCCCAACGGCAACACCCACCTTGGTGGACTTGGTCTTGCGACCGTCGCGATGCCGAAACTGCAAAGTGCCCTCGTAAGCGTCATTGCCGGCACCGGATTTTTTAAGGTTCACCTCGTAACCGATTAGATTTTGTGTGAGCGACACTGTTTTCCACTGCCCACCAAGATCGGGTGGGGTGGTCTGAAGTGGAGCGCCATGAGCGGCGCCTGCGGAAGTCAACACAACGGTAGCCAGAACGGCAGTGAGTGAGACACGGAACATTGAGACCTCCAGAGAAAAATTTTTTAGTGAGACATCGAAGTTCGAATTTCAGCGTAAATGTATACCGAGTTAGACCCGATAGCCCAAGATTCGAGAGCTGGCGCGCAAAAAGAGTCCGAACAAGTAACTTGTCGCGGGGCAACCCCAATGAAGTATTGAGCCCGTGCGATAGTGCGATTACGGCAAGGAGTGATCTTCACTTCTCACCTTGAGAGTTATAAGTGTTACGGACTCGCACTGCATCACGGGTAGCACTTTCCATCGCGGCTGTATCGGCTATTGCAATCACGCCCATGGCAGTGGCTGCCCCCTCGATTGTTTCCCCCAAAATTCTCAGTGCCGCATGGGGCCTGAACAATGCCAATGCTTGCCCAACAGGTGAAAAAGGTTTGGACAACATTCCGGTGACATTCAATTGGTTTATCAATCCGACCACAATCGCCGTCACTGATTTTGTGATCACCCGAACCGACGGCACGACCGTCACCCCCACGTGCGCTCTCCAGTTCCCACCCAATGAAGCTAACGAAATTCAGACCGTGAATTTAATTGGTAACTTCGGGGACCCAACTGGCGTTCGGCCTCAGAGCGTGACCGTAGTTGGTGCACTTGAGGGTCGGCCACCTCTCGCTTCGCAGTGGCGCCCAATCACCCCGGGGCTTACCCAAACGATCGTGCAGATCGAAGCAGGACCAGATATTTCTGACGCCTGGAGACTCACACCCGCAATGCTGAAAGGGGATAAGAACGCATGCACCGTCGGCAAAACCTTCGTGCGCGTTGTGTGGTCAAACGGCATGACCGCCTACCCCGGTGGAGCAGAGGTAGGAGAGGCAGCGGTTAAGTCATACCGCGCACTCTTCTCGTTGCCTAATGGCAAGGTAATTAACGTTCGGCCACTGGCGGTTGCAGACCTTGCAGATCACAGCACCAACGCAATGGATGACAACATGCATGATCTTTGCCTGCCACAGGTGCCGGCCGGCGCAGTGCTGAAAGAAATACGAATCGGTGGAAACTTCCTGCAAGATCCCAATGGGGATCCCAACTTGGTTCAGCGCTTTAAAGTGAAGAGTGCCAAGGTGCAGACCCGCTAAGAAATCAGTTGTTAAGCTCCACGACGTGAGTCGGCGTGATCACGCTTGGGGTGAATGCCAACAAAATCTTGACCGATCCTGAGCAGCTGGGCATCGGTGAGGTCACTAATGTCACAGCGCACTTCACCAAGGATTTTTGCTGCTACATCAGAGAAATGCTTTTCAGCATAAGCCGAGAAATGGTGTCCAGCGTTTGCTTTACCGGTCCCATTGGTGAGCAAAACAATCCCATTTGCATCATGGAGTGATTCGCAGAGCAATTTCCAATACGCGTCACTATCGGCTTCGTAGGTACCGTTAGGGTTACCCGCGCGGTGGTACACATTGTGGTAGTAATTCTTTGGATCCTCCGCCGTTACGGTCTCTGGGCGCTCACGTGAATCTTGATCGAGTGCATAAATGCGAGTGCTATGAAAGTCAACCGCCGCGACAGCGATCTTGCCACGAAGAATTACTACATCCGTTTTGTTCTCCATATTAAACTTCCTGACCTTCGGGACGAGGGTCAAAACCTGCGTTTTTAAGCATGCGGCGAAGATCCACAACCATTTGAGTGTCGATGTCCTTGTCATGTGGACGTTCGAAAACTTCGGTTTCCTCACCGAGGGTGACGGTGAACTTTCCGTCGTGCTTCTCTTCAACTGTTCCTGCTGCCTCGAGCAGGTGCAGTACGTCAACCCAACGAATATTGTGACCGGCCGGGTGCGAATAGATTGCCGAGAGAGTGTCTAGGTGGTGGTTATTCAAGTGTGTGGGGTTCTCCCCCGTTGCGTCAGCCATGGCCGTACCCTGTCATGCCGTTAGATTGCGTTGTCACTCTGGGGCGGGTGATGGGCCACCGGATTAGTCTGAGGAAGTGGAAATTGTTGAACCCTCCGTGGAACATGTCCCTTCGTATCTAAGCGCCCTTGAGGCTGGCTGGACATTTGATGCCTTTTTCACCGGGGGTGTCGAAAAAGCTCTCGATCTTGCGCGAAATTCACCCGATCTTTTAGTGCAAACCCTGAATGGGGGCCATTCAGGAACGGTGACTCTTCCCAACGGTGCGCCGGTTCCACGTTTACCGTCGGTCATGCGCTGGATGTGGGACGGCGAGTTTGCTGGAAGTATTAATGTCCGCTGGCAAAAAGGAACCACCGAACTTCCGGCCTACGTGCTTGGGCACATTGGGTACGGGGTGGTCACAGTGCGTCAGGGCCGGGGATACGCAACGTCCGCGCTTTCAAAAATACTCCTACTTGCTTGGGAGGCTGGATTGCCCTTTGTCGAACTCACAACGACCCTGGACAACATCGCCTCTCAAAAAGTCATTATCAACAACGGGGGTATGGTGGTTGAGGAGTTCACCGCCCCTGCAGCACAAGGTTCACACCAAATGTTTCGATGGAGAATTTATCCCACCAACTAGCCCCACTCAGCCAATAAAGGTTCTAGCAAGGAGCATTGAAACCTGTAGATAGCGCTAGCTACTTCTTTTTTTGGGATTTCTTTTCAGCGCGCTCAGCTCGTACTCTCACTTCGATAACTTCAGCTTCTTCCAGTGTGGGGGCGCCGCCACCAAAGCGAGCCGGAATCCATGGGGCACCCGCCACATTGTCGGGGTAGCGACCAATCGCTTCGGCTAAAAGTTCCCGCAGTGCTTCACGTAGTCGATCATTCGCGTCTTCCGCATCACCTGAGATATCGAGCGGTTTTCCTACCATAATCACGATGGGACGACCGCGGGTTAAGTCTCTACCCGCATAAGAGAAAATCCGATGTCCGCCAAAAATGATCATGGGAAGCACAGGCACTTTGGCAATTTTTGCCATTCGGATGGTTCCACTTTTTACGTCCTTGATATCCAAGGATCTACTCATTGTGGCCTCGGGAAAAACCCCGACAATTTCACCTTTTTTTAAATCAGCGACAGCGTCGCGAAAAGCTTGGGAACCCGCATCACGGTCCACGGGAATGTGTTTCATGCCACGCATGAGAGGCCCAGCAATTTTGTGCTTGAAGATAGAATCCTTCGCCATGAAGCGAACGAGTCTGCGTCCACGCATGTGAGCGGGAATTCCACCGAGAGCAAAATCTAAATAACTCGTGTGGTTGATTGCAAGGAGCACGCCACCGCTGAGTGGAATATTTTCTTCACCAGCAACATCGATCTTGAGACCCAGCCCGGCAAAGGCTCCTTTGGCAATGAGAATTATTGATTGATAGAACGGATCAGCCACGCCACAAGACTACCTCGCCGAGGTAACCGGAAGTTGGACCGCTAAAATCCCTCCCCTATCCGAGCACCACTTCTTTCCAGTAGCGAACGTACTTCGGAGGACCGGTAACGGCGATGCCCACCCAGAGTGCGAATACTGGTTAACTTCCCAGCCTTGGCCCAACGCGTAACGGTTTTGGGGTCAACCCGGAAAAGAGAGGCCACCTCACCGGGTGTCATCAAGTGTTCGGTCTCAGGAATCGGATTTACACGTGACTGCTGTGAATTAGTGGTCACCGCGCTGGAGGCAGGCTGCTGCGCAGCGCTTCCTAACGGTCGTGAATTCAGCGAGTTCACTTTTTATTCAACTCCCCTTGTCGTACTCGCCCATTACATCGGGGTAAAAACGGAGTACCCCGCTGACGAATTTCCTAACGGTAGCCCTGTTTGCCGAATATGCAAGTTAATTAAACCCACACATCCCCTCATTTCATATTCCGCAAGGGTTACTCTCAAGGAATGCAGATGACCAGCGATCCTTGGGCCCAGTTCTCCGACCACGAGGAAGTGGTGATCAGCCAAGACCCGCAGACCGGTTTGCGGGCCGTTGTCGCGATTCACTCCACGAAGTTGGGGCCGGCCCTAGGCGGTACCCGAATGGCGCTCTACTCAGGGCACACCGACCCCCATGCGGCCGCCTACACCGACGCGCTCCGGCTCGCCCGGGCAATGACACTCAAAAATGCACTCGCCGGGCTCAACCATGGGGGAGGTAAGGCCGTTCTCATCGCCGATCCCGCGAATAAGTCCCGCCAAGAATTACTTAACTATGGGCTCCTGGTTGAGTCATTGGGCGGGAAATATGTCACCGCCGGCGACGTAGGCATGCAGGTGGCCGACATGGATGTCGTAGGTGAGTCCAGCCAATACGTCACCGGTAGGTCGCCAGAAAATGGGGGGGTTGGTGACTCAGCGATTTTGACGGCTTTAGGAATCTGGCAGGGCATGCAGGCCGCCGTTGAATTTATGAGCGGGGGCAACGACCTGTCGAGGTCAACTGTCGGTGTGATTGGTGCCGGAAAAGTTGGTGGGCGCCTTATTTCACACCTGGTCGAATCCGGTGGAGCCAAAGTGATAGCAATGGATCCACTTGCAAGTATTCGTGCCGAGATCGGCGCCCAGTACCCGGATGTCATTTTTGTTGACACCTTTGAGGAAATGTTGGCCGCTCGGCCATCGATTATTTCCCCCAATGCCATGGGCGGTTTCATCACCTCGGGGCTGATCCCCGGTTTAACCGCTGCCGGGGTGTCACTGGTCTGCGGTGGGGCCAATAACCAACTGGCCGAGACCGGGGTTGGGGATCTCCTCGCGGCTGCCGGAATTTTGTACGCTCCTGACTTCATGGTCAATTGCGGTGGCGTGATTCAGGTGGCTGAGGAGTTGGTTGGGGCAGATGTTGCTCGGGCACGTGCTCAGGTGATGAAGGTGTACCAAACCACCCTCGAAGTCCTCGAATCGGCCAAAATCGCCCAAATAACCCCGGTAGCAGCGGCTGAAGCCAAGGCGTGGAACCGCATAAACGCCTAGTTCCATTGGTGCATCCGCGCGGTCAAGGCGTGGACGGTAGTATTGGCCAAATGGTGGTCGAAGGTGATCCCATCACAACTATTAGTCCACTAGCTACCGGTGTTTACGGGAAGAGGGGGTCGAGTCATGGGACGCGGCCGAGCGAAAGCCAAGCAAACAAAAGTTGCGCGCGAACTAAAATACGGCGGGCCTCAAACCGACTTTGATCGGTTACAAGCTGAGTTGAGTGGTCAGCCCGCACCCGTTTACGTTGAAGAAGTCGCTGCAGAAGCGGACTCGGAAGAGGACCCGTACGCAAAATACTACGAAGATAGTGAAGACGAAGCCGCGAAATAGTTGAGAGACTTACTTTTCGTAGGTCCCCACAAGATTCACGGATCCCCCACCGCCCCCTTTAGCAGGTGCGTCTCCTTGCTCACCAGGATTTCGATCGCGTATTGAGCCGCACACCCAAGCATCAAGTTCACGCTCTCCCAAAATTTGCAGGCACGAATCAACCTGCTCCGTGGGGACAATGGCGAACATGCCGATTCCCATATTGAACGTTTTTTCAGCGTCAGCCTGCGGGACATTCCCTTCGCTGCAAATTAAGTTAAATATTTCCGCGGGCGCCCACGTCTGTCGATAAACATCAGCCGCAAGATTCTGCGGCAACACTCGCGCCAAGTTCGCAGCAATTCCACCACCGGTGACATGGCTAAAAGCGTGAACCTGCGACTGCCGAATCAGTGCGAGGGCGTCGAGTGCATATATATGTGTTGGCTCTAAGAGTTCCTCACCAACAGTGCGACCAAGTACTTCACTGTAGGCATCCAGACCCAACTTTCCTTCACCCAAAAGCACGTACCGGGCAAGGGAGTAACCGTTTGAGTGCAACCCGGAAGACTTCATAGCAATAACAACGTCTCCCGCGCCCACTTTCGCTGGACCCAAAAGATTTTCCGCGTCAACAATTCCTGTTCCGGCCCCAGCAATGTCATATTCATCAGGTGCCATTAGCCCGGGGTGCTCGGCTGTCTCCCCACCCACGAGTGAGCAGCCGGCAAGTTCACACCCGCGAGCAATTCCTGACACGATGCTGGCGACGCGTTCGGGGTTGACTGAACCAACCGCGATGTAGTCGGTCATGAACAGTGGTTCGGCGCCACATACAACCAGGTCGTCAACCACCATTGCTACCAAGTCCAACCCAACCGTGTGGTGAATGTCGAGTGCCCGCGCAACTGCGATCTTGGTTCCCACTCCATCGGTTGATGTTGCCAAAAGTGGCCTGCGCATGTGCCTCGCAGCTGAAATGTCAAAAAGTCCAGCGAATCCACCGAAGTCTCCGACGACTTCTGGTCGCGTACTTGCGGCGATAGACGCTCGCATTAGTTCGACAGCACGCTCACCCGATTCGACGTCAACACCGGCTTGCGCATACGTTGCGCCCTGCTGACTCATGGGCGCTTCAGTGCATCAAGTGCTAGTGGATCAACGAGCAGTTGTTCGGATTCGGAGACCCTGCGTTCAATTCCCTCAAATATTTCCAGGTTCACTTTGTGCTCTTCTGAGAGTTCAACCGGATAAACCCCGTCGAAGCAGGCCCGACATAAATTGTTTTTCGGAATCTGGGTCGCCTCGATGAGCGCATCAAGTTCAATGAATGCGAGTGAATCTGCCCCAATTGATGCACAAATCTCTTCAACGCTCAGTCCATTCGCGATGAGCTCCGCTCGCGTTGCAAAATCAATCCCATAAAAACACGGCCACTTAACTGGCGGGCTAGAAATTCGAACGTGTACTTCGAGCGCTCCGGCTTCACGCAACATGCGCACCAGTGCACGTTGGGTGTTTCCGCGAACAATTGAGTCGTCAACCACAATCAGTCTTTGACCCGCAATTACTTCTTTGAGTGGATTTAATTTAAGTCGGATACCCAATTGGCGAATCGTTTGTGAGGGTTGAATAAAAGTTCGACCAACATACGAATTCTTAACAAGTCCTTCGGCAAAAGGGATTCCGGATTCTTGGGCATAACCGATTGCGGCGTAGCGACCAGACTCGGGGACAGGGATAACGAGGTCCGCTTCAATCGGATGCTCCCTGGCGAGTCGACGCCCAGTGTCAACTCGTGTTGCCTGCACTGAACGCTGGGCAATGGAAGTATCGGGGCGGGCCAAGTACACGTACTCGAAAAGACATCCTTTTGGTTCCGCGGGTGCGAATCGGTGGGTGCGTAATCCTTGCGAATCCACAACAATTAGTTCACCGGGTTCAACCTCGCGAACAATTGAGGCTCCAACAATGTCAAGGGCCGCCGACTCACTGGCGATTACCCAGCCACTCTCAAGCCGACCCAGTACCAACGGCCTGATTCCCTGCGGATCCCGGGCCGCATAGAGCGAGTTCTCGTCCATGAACACCACTGAAAATGCCCCCTTGACCGCAGGGAGCTCTTTGATTGCTGCTTCTTCGAGGGACAGATCAGGGTGGGCGGCAAGTAAGGCGGTCAAGATTTCAGTGTCGGTGGTTGCCGCCATGGTCGTGTGAAAGGGCAGCTCCCCCGATCCACTGTGTAATTCAGCAATCCGCTTTCGCAACTCACCTGTATTTGTCAGATTACCGTTGTGACCCAATGCCAGGTGGCCGGTAGCCGTAGTTCGAAATGTTGGCTGGGCGTTCTCCCAAATACTTGCACCAGTTGTTGAATAGCGCGTGTGTCCGATCGCGACATGGCCCTGTAGCGACTCAAGGGCGCCTTCATTGAAAACTTGGGAAACCAACCCCATGTCTTTGAAAACCACAATCCGGGAACCATCACTGACAGCGATACCCGCTGATTCTTGACCACGGTGTTGCAATGCATACAGTCCAAAGTACGTAAGTTTTGATACTTCCTCGCCTGGGGCCCACACACCAAAAACACCACAAGCATCTTGTGGTCCGACATCCTCGGAGAGGAGGTTGTGGTTGAGGAGACCATCACCGCGGGGCACATTCGCAGTCTACGCGCATCACGTGTTTCGTTTACCGTGCGGTCAAGGGTGTTTTTGCCACCATTTATTCCACGCAAAAACCCAAGGACATCAGTTGGGCAGGGGGAACAGCAAACTCAAATCTGATCGCTCACCACTCGCCAGGATCATGCCCTCTTTGACCAGCTCGGCCCACGAATGCTGCCCAATTGCAAGTTGGCACAAGGTCGCGGCATTGAGTTCAACGACCGCTGCCGGAGTTCCCCTGCGGTGGGTATGGCCCTCGACTATTTGGGTCGCGGCAAATGGTGGTACGCGCAATTCAACGCTGCGGCCTGGTGCAATATCGGTGAGCTCACGCATTATGGCCTTCACGGCCAGTCTGGTGTCTTCTTTTTCAACTTGGTCGGCCTGGCTCGCAATTGACTCCAAGAGTTCCCGCTCAGTCGGACTCAGCATGACTAGCCCCCGAAAAGTGCGGGAAGTGTTGCTTCATTGGCCCCGCGTAATGCCTCAACCGTAAAAGTGAACAGTGAATCGATGACTATTACCTGCTCACCCGGATGACCACTGTCAGCGCCAAGCCCCGAATCCACCACACCAAACCGAGTCGCACTCATCCCTCGCGCGGCACACATTTCCGTGAAACGGAGTTCCTCAGTTCGCGCAATCACCGCAATTGCTCGTGCAGTGCTTTCAGAGAACAAGAATACAAATGGATCTATATTGTCTGGAATCCAGAATCGGGCGCCCTTATTTGCACGCAGCGCCATCTCGGTTATGGCAACCCCAACCCCACCGTCGGAGACGTCGTGGGCCGCGGTAATCATGCCATCACGGGAGGCCGCAACCATGATTTCACTAAGTAGTCGTTCCATGGGAAAGTTGACTTTGGGTGGAAGCCCACCGAGATGGCCCTGAAGGTAAGCCCATTCACCTCCGGCGAATTCGTCAAATGTTTCACCCAAGATGTAAATCAAGTCGCCGTCTTCGTCCCAGGCCATCGGGGTTCGGCGATCAACGTCGTCGATTACGCCAAGAACTCCGACCACTGGGGTTGGGTTAATCGGGGTGTCACCCGTCTGGTTGTAGAAGGAAACGTTGCCACCCGTCACGGGAATACCAAGTTCAAGACACGCGTCGGCCAAACCGGTAGTTGCTTGGGCGAATTGCCACATTACTTCGGGATCCTCTGGTGAACCAAAGTTCAAACAGTTGGTAACCGCGAGCGGTTTTGCTCCCGCAACACTAATGTTTCGGTAGGACTCCACCAGTGCTAATTGCGCACCAGCGTACGGATCAAGTTTGGCAAAACGTGAATTACAGTCAGTTGAGATCGCGACGCCAAGACCAGTTTCCTCATCAATACGAATCATGCCGGCGTCTTCTGGTTGGGCAAGAATTGTGTTACCCATGACATAGCGGTCGTACTGCGAAGTGACCCAACTCTTTGATGCCAAATTCGGTGAAGTGATCAGGTCCATCAAGGTTTGCTTGATGTCATCAGGGGTTGACGGACGATTAAGGCGTTCAGGAGTTGGTGCGTCAGCCTGCAATGCGTCCTGCCAGCTCGGCCGGTGGAATGGGCGCTCGTACACGGGACCGTCATGGGCCACCGAACGAGGTGGGACATCAACGATCATTTCGCCGTGCCATTCAATTACCAAGCGACCGGTGTCGGTCACCTCACCAATGACGACGGCTTCGACATCCCACTTCTTGCACAATGCCATGAACTCGTCAATCTTCTCCGGAGTCACAACAGCACACATACGTTCTTGTGATTCGCTCATCAAGATTTCTTCTGGCGAAAGTGACGCATCTCGTAAAAGAACTCGATCCAGGTAGACGTGCATTCCACCCTCACCATTTGATGCCAGCTCACTGGTCGCGCAAGAAATGCCAGCCCCGCCAAGATCTTGAATACCTTCGACCAATCCAGCGTGCAGCACTTCCAGGGTTGCCTCGATCAAAAGTTTTTCCATGAAGGGGTCGCCCACTTGAACACTGGGTCGCTTGGCCGGGCCGTCGGCATCAAATGTCTCGGAAGCGAGCACAGACACGCCACCAATTCCGTCTCCACCGGTACGAGCACCATAAAGAACCACAAGGTTGCCAACACCTTTTGCGCTGGCAAGGTGAATGTCTTCATGCTTCATCGAGCCGATACACAGTGCATTAACCAGCGGGTTTCCCGCGTAGCTTTCATCAAAGACAAGTTCCCCGCCAATGTTTGGTAGGCCCAAGCAGTTTCCGTAGCCACCGATACCGGCAACAACACCGGGTAACACTCGCCGGGTGTCGGGGGCATCTGCTGGACCAAAACGCAGTGGATCCATCACTGCAATCGGCCTGGCGCCCATGGAAATAATGTCTCGAACAATTCCACCCACTCCGGTCGCAGCACCTTGGTAGGGCTCAACATAGGAAGGGTGATTGTGGCTTTCTACTTTGAATGTGACCGCCCAACCAGCACCGATGTCAACAACACCAGCGTTTTCACCGATACCAACGAGCAGGGCATCAGTCTTTGGTGCTTTATCAGCAAACTGACGCAGATGAACTTTGCTGGATTTATATGAGCAATGCTCACTCCACATCACCGAGTACATGGCCAGTTCACTACTTGTTGGTCGCCTGCCAAGTATCTGCTTGATACTTTCGTACTCGTCCTGTTTAAGCCCAAGTTCAGCCCACGGCTGTGAGGTATCTGGGTTGACTTTTGCCGTGTCTACCGAATCGATCATGAGGCACCAACGAGTGACTTCAAAACGCTGGTGAAGAAAGGGATTCCATCGGTGGTGGGACCGGTTAACGCCTCGACGGCATGTTCGGGGTGTGGCATCAGGCCAACAACATTTCCAGCCTTATTCGAGATCCCGGCGATATTGCGGTAGCTACCGTTGGGGTTTGTACCAACATAGGTCGCGACCACCCGGTTCTCTGCGAAAAGTTCATCTAATGTCGCTTCACTCGCAACGTAGCCACCCTCACCATTTTTCAATGGGATAACGATCTCCTGACCGGGTAAGAAATCCCCTGTCCACAACGTTTGCGTGCTTTCAATCTGAAGTTTCTGGTCAACGCAGATAAAATGTTGATGGTCATTGCGGGTTAAGGCGCCGGGAAGTAAGTGGCTTTCACACAGGATCTGGAATCCATTACAGATTCCCAAGACAGGGAGGCCAACCTGTGCTTTTTCAATAATGAGTGACATTACGGGGGCGAACTTTGCGATCGCTCCGCAGCGGAGGTAGTCCCCATATGAAAAACCACCGGGGAGTACAACCGCGTCAACGTCATGAAGGTTTGCGTCACCATGCCATAGGGCTACCGGTGTTGCACCGGCTATGCGAATTGCACGAGCTGCATCTGCGTCATCGAGTGACCCAGGGAAAGTAACTACACCGATCCGTGCGCTCACAATTAATTCTCAACCGTGAGTGTGAAGTCTTCGATAACCGGATTACTCAGCAACTCGCCTGCGAGTTTGTCCATAAGTTCAGCTCGATCACCCTCAAGTTCACCTTCCAGATCGATTATGAACTGTTTACCCTGCCGGACGTCAATCACCCCACTGAGCCCAAGTCGACCCAGTGCGCCTTGGACCGCACGACCTTGCGGGTCAAGAATTTCGGGTTTAAGTGCAACGTTTACAACGACGCGGGCCACTGGCTCTCCTGATTTCGGTGGAAGACCTAAAGCCTACCGGTGCGAGAATTCCCAAGCGCTCCACGCTGAAGAAACCATGTCCGTGAGATCTCGCTTTGCAGTCCAATTCAACTCTTCTTCACTGCGTCGTACGTCAGCAAAGGTGGCAGGTGGATCGCCGGCTCTGCGAGGGGCAACTTCCGGGGCAATATCACGACCGACAACCGCCGAAATGGAGTTCATCACCTCACGGACACTGACCCCACTTCCTCGGCCCACATTGATAGCCCGATTCACCGGTCCTGCCTCACACTTTTGTACCGCCGCTAAATGTGCCCCTGCTAAGTCAACAACGTGGATGTAGTCGCGAATACACGTTCCGTCCGGGGTTGGGTAGTCATCTCCAAAAATCTTGGGGGGTGCACCTTTTTCAAGGGCGGAGAACACCATGGGGATCAGGTTGTTCACGCTATTGTCTCCCAAGTGGTCGGCTGCGGCACCAGCAACGTTGAAGTAGCGCAGGGCCACCCAGTTCAGCCCGATACTCGTTTCCAAGTCCTTAGCCAACCATTCACCAATTACCTTCGTTTCCCCGTAAGGAGACTCAGGATTGAGTGGTTCACTTTCCTTTACCGGATTTGATTGTGGGGTTCCATACACCGCCGCGGAGGAAGAATAAACAAAATTCTTGATCTCCGTATCAACCATCGCACTTAGAACACTTTGTAAACCAATAACATTTTCTTGGTAGTAGTACAACGGAACATCAACTGACTCACCGGCAGCTTTCTTAGCCGCAAGGTGGATAACCCCGACCGCCTCAAATTCGCGTAACGCGACTCGAAGTGCATCACTGTCAGCTACGTCAGCGTCTACAACGGTGACTCCTTCGGGGATACGCGAATGCAATCCAGCTGAAAAGTTGTCGAAAACTACCGGTTGGATACCTGCAAGTTGCAATTCACGGACAACATGCGAGCCAATATAGCCCGCACCCCCGGTAATTAACCACGTGCTCACTGAAAGGTCTCACCCGTGATGCGCTCATAAGCTTCAATGTATTTGGTGCGTGTTTTTTCGACAATTTCCTCGGGCAACGGTGGTGGTGCTTCACCCGAGTTCTTGTCCCAACCAGATTCTGGTGAGGTCAACCAGTCGCGCACGAACTGTTTATCAAATGAAGCTTGTGGACCACCTGGGTTCCACAATGCCTTTTCCCAATAACGAGACGAGTCAGGTGTTAATGCTTCGTCACCCAAAATTATTTGACCTTGGTACTTACCGCCGAGGGCAATACCGAACTCAAATTTAGTGTCCGCAAGAATTAAACCTTTACGACTTACCCTGTCGGCTGCATATTCATAAATGGATGTTGACAGCCGTTTTAGTTCCTGGGCTTCCTCTTGTCCAAGTTCAACAATGACGTCGTCATATGTGATGTTCATGTCATGTTCGCCAAGGGGTGCCTTGGTCGCCGGCGTGAATAGTGGTTTTGGTAACAACGCGCCGTCTTTCAAACCGGGTGGTAAACCGTTACCTGAGATTTTTCGTGTTGCCAAATAATCGGAGTATCCACTACCGGCAAGATAGCCGCGCACCACACACTCGACCGGAAACATTTCAAGTGGCTGGCAGACAACCGCGCGACCAGCAACCGACTTAGGGACTTTGGAAGTCGTCGTGTGGTTAAAGACTAGACCTTGTAGTTGTCCAAACCACCACTGTGAAATTGCGGTGAGGATCCGCCCCTTGTCCGGGATTTCCGTCGGAAGTATCCAGTCATACGCTGAGATTCGATCGCTGGTCACCATGAGAAGCCGGTCTTGCGGGGTACGGAAAATATCTCGGACCTTGCCCGAATAGATGTGCACGTAGTCTTCGGGGAGGTCGTAATTGTGGGAAAGCGCTTGGGTCACAGAATGCCGCCTGGTTGATAGCCCGCGGCATCCGGATAACGCGCGGTGAGGATTTTGACTCGGTCTGCCAGAACCCGGACTTGGTGTTGGGCAGCACCGGTGAATTCAATTGGTTCCGCCAGCAGCGAATTCAACTGCGCAACGGTGAAGTCCAACCGTGAATCAGCAGCGAGTTTTTCCAAGAGATCATTATTTGCATCAGGATCCTCTCGCATAGCTAATGCTGTTGCAACCGCATGCTCCTTGATTACCTCGTGAGCGGTCTCGCGTCCAATACCTGATTGAACCGCAGCCATCAAGATCTTTGTTGTTGCCAGAAACGGTAGGAAGCGATCAAGCTCGCGGTCAATCATTGCGGGGAATGCACCGAAAGCATCAAGCACGGTGAGGAATGTTTCCATCAGGCCATCGATTGCATAAAAAGAATCAGGGAGCGCGACTCGACGAACAACCGAACAGGCTACGTCACCTTCATTCCACTGTTGTCCAGAAAGATCGGCGCACATATTCATGTAGCCGCGCAGAATCACATGAAAACCATTAATGCGTTCACAGGAACGGGCATTCATTTTGTGTGGCATCGCAGATGAGCCAACCTGACCCGGCAAGAAACCTTCGGTTGCAAGCTCCTGCCCAGCCATCAAGCGCACTGTTGTTGCAAAATTTGATGGACCAGAAGCGATCTGGACGAGCAGGGACGTCACCTCGAAATCAAGTGAACGCGGATAAATTTGACCAACACTGGTCAAGAGGTTGTCAAAGTCAAGGTGATTGGCTATCCGTGTTTCTAATTGGCTCAGTGCTTGTTCATTTCCGTCCAGCAATGTCAACATGTCTTGAGCCGTTCCCACCGGTCCCTTGATTCCCCGCAGTGGGTATGCGTCAATTAGTTCTTCAAGTCTTTCAACTGCGAAGAGAAGTTCTTCGGCAAAAGTTGCCATGCGCTTACCAAGAGTTGTGATCTGCGCTGCAACATTGTGTGAACGCCCAGCCATGGCGAGTTCCGAGTAAGCAACAGCGAGTCCACTTAGTCTGTCCAGTGCCGCGACGGATTTGTCCCGCACCAATATCAAACTCAACCGAATCTGGAGTTGCTCAACATTTTCGGTGAGGTCCCGTGATGTCATCCCGAGATGGATGTATTCCTCGCCGGCCAGCTCGTTGAACTCTTCAATCCGTGCCTTGACGTCGTGTTTAGTGACCCGCTCGCGCTCGGCAATTGACTCAAGGTTGATCGTGTCAATCACGGCTTCGTATTTCTCTGGGACTCCAACCGGGATGGTGATTCCCAATTCCTGTTGGGCGCGCATCACCGCGATCCACAGTTGCCGTTCGAGCCGAATTTTTGCCTCAGGAGCCCACAGATCCACCATGGAAGCTGACGCATAGCGTGAGGCGAGGACGTTATCAATTGAATTCGCTCGGCTACCCACGGCCGTATTCTTTCATGTGACCGATTCAGGAGTCGGTAGTGCAAGCATTTCGAGCAATATCGCTGCGAAAATGAGAACCGGCAATCACAATCTGGGCCACACCGGCATATGCGCGGTCCTTCGCCTGGGTCAAGGTGGGGGCCTGAGCGCACACCGAGAGCACCCGCCCACCCGAGGTAACCAACTCGGCACCGACCAGTTCAGTTCCCGCGTGGAAAACAGTGAGGTCTGGGTCCACCTCGGCGCGTTCCACCCCCGAGATCGGGGTCCCCAGCACCGGATTTTCTGGGTAACCCTGGGCGGCAATAACAACATTGACCGCGTACCCCGGATTCCACTCAAGTTTGGCAAAGTCATTTAGTTGACCTGTTGCCGCTGCATAGAGAAATTTTCCAAGGGGCGTCACTAACCGCGAGAGCACTACCTGGGTTTCAGGATCACCAAATCGCGCATTGAACTCAATTACTCGAATTCCACGTGCCGTCATGGCCAGTCCGGCGTACAGCACCCCAACAAATGGGGTTCCCCGCCTTTTCATTTCGTCAGCCATTGGTTGCAAAACCCGCTCGGTGGCTTCAGCCACCACGCTTTCATCAAGCCATGGAAGAGGTGAGTAGGCGCCCATGCCACCCGTATTGGGCCCTTCGTCATTGTCACCGACACGCTTGAAGTCCTGCGCCGGTTGCAGTGCAACTACCGTGGTGCCATCAGAAATACCAAAAATGGAAACTTCGGGCCCATCCAAAAATTCTTCTATGACAACGGTTCCCCCAACTTCAAAACAACTGGTCGCATGGGCGAGGGCCTCACTGCGATCTAAAGTGACGACAACACCTTTACCCGCTGCCAGTCCGTCGTCTTTCACAACGTACGGGGAACCAAACGCGTCTAATGCGTTTTCTGCTTCAGTTGAGTTGGAACATACATGGGCTAATGCAGTTGCAATTCCCGCTTGCGCCATAACTTCTTTGCAGAAAGCTTTGCTGCCTTCGATCAACGCCGCTTCACGCGTTGGCCCAAAACAAGGAATACCGCGGGCATTCAATTCATTGGCGGCACCGGCCATAAGCGGTACCTCAGGACCGACAACAACCAGATCGACGTGAAGTTCCGTAGCAACTTCACCAATTGATTTCGCATCTGTGACATCAATGGGAATGCACTGAACAAGCGCTGCTATTCCTGCGTTTCCGGGAGCAACAACCACGGATTCAACTTCCGGGTCACGCAATAGAGCAGCAGTAATAACGTGTTCGCGTGCGCCCGACCCAATAACGAGGATCTTCAAGAAAAATCAGCCTTGGTAATACGAGTCAATGTCACCAAATGCTTGGTCAAGTATTTCCAGACCTTCACGCGCCTGGGCCTCTGTGACAACACACGGTGGGACAACATGCAATCTGTTGAAGTTAACAAAGGGCATGAGGCCCCGGGACTTGCAACCGGTAACTAGGTCGGCCATGGCCTGTGATGTTCCACCGTAGGGTGCAAGTGGTTCACGCGTCTCGCGGTTAGTCACCAGATCAAGTGCCCAGAAAACCCCGAGTCCCCGAACCTCACCGATGACCGGATGCTTCTCCGCAAGTGCGCGCAGCCCTGGCCCTAAAATATTTTCACCAATTGATGCGGCGTTTTCGATGATTTTTTCTTCCTTCATTGCGTCAATTGAGCCCACGATAGAAGCTGCAGCGAGTGGGTGACCCGAGTAGGTCAGCCCTCCTGGGAAAACTCTTTCATCAAATGTCGCCGCGATGGCCTTAGAAATAATGACACCGCCAACGGGTACATAACCCGAGTTGGAACCCTTAGCGAAAACAACCAAATCAGGTTCCACGTTCCAGTTCTGGTAGGCGAACCATTTACCCGTGCGACCAAATCCTGACATTGTTTCGTCGAGGATCATGACGATCTCGTACTTGTCGCACAACGCCCGAACACCTTCGAGGTAGCCGGGTGGTGGCACCAAGACTCCGGCCGTACCAACTACTGATTCAAGAAGAACCGCACCAACAGTGTTGGGTCCCTCAAATTGAATTGTGTGCTCAAGGTGGGTTAGCGCGCGCTCGGCTTCCTGCTCAGGAGTGGTCGACCAGAACTCGCTGCGGTAGAAGTACGGGCCAAAGAAATGAACGTGTTGGGCCGAGTACTCATTTGGCCAACGTCGCGGATCACCTGTCGCCGCAATCGCTGAACCCGTATTGCCGTGATAAGAACGGTATGCGGAGAGGATCTTGTGCTTGTGGGTGTGCAGTCTCGCCATGCGGATTGCGTTTTCAATTGCATCGGCTCCACCGTTGGTGAAGAAGACTTTGTCAGCCTTTCCGCCAGCAACTTCAACAATCCGTTGTGCGGCTTCTCCACGCTTGTCATTGGCGTGCTGGGGTGCAACAGTCGCGAGCTTTTCGGCCTGCTCAACAATTGCGGCGACAACCTTTGGGTGCTGGTGACCAATATTGACGTTGACGAGTTGTGACGAAAAATCCAAAAACTTATTTCCGTCGTAATCCCAGAAATAACTACCTTCGGCCCCAGCGATACACATTGGCTTCAGTGCTTTTTGCGCACTCCAGGAATGAAAGACATATTCGCGATCCAAATCATAAACGCGGGCACCTTCAGCAGCATCAATATCCGTCATACGAGAACTCTAGAACCAACTGCGCAAAGTCGCGACAAAAGGCCCCGGTTATCCCAGATTCGATGACCTAAGGAAATCCAGCGAAGCCAATTGATTTCCTGCGGAATCAAAGTTGGCCGGATCCAGCCATCTCTCAAAAGCCTGTCTCATGGTGGGCCAGTCGCCGTCCAAGATGGCAAACCAGGCTGTGTCGCGATTACGGCCTTTTACCACAGTCGCTTGCCGAAAAGTCCCTTCGTAGGTCATGCCGAGACGCTGCGCAGCCCGCATCGAGGACGCATTGAGCGCATTGCATTTCCACTCGTATCTTCGATAGCCGAGGTCAAATGCATTTTTCATCATGAGAAACATTGCCTCGGTTGCGATTCGCGACCTTTGCAAAAGCGGTGAGTAGGTGATCCAACCGACTTCAATGCTGCGAGCACCCGGATCAATCCTCAGGTAACTTGCAACACCCAAAGCCTTCCCACTCTGCCGGTCCACAATCGAATAGAAATATGGGTCGTGATCACCCTGCTTTGATTCAACCCACACTCGATATTCATTTTCGGTGAGGAAAGGGCCGTGGGGCAGGTAGGTCCACAGGTGATCTGCGCCAGAAAATGCGGTGAACAGATCAGATACGTGCTTATCGGCGTTAAGTGGTTCTAGCCTCGCACACGTACCGATTAATTCACCACGCGGAAGTCGCGGTGTTAGGTCGTTTGTCACTGAGAAACCAACTGGGTTTCCTTGCGAATCAATCTCAAATTGCGGTTCGTACTCCGCAGTGAGCTTCTCGCTCATGAGCCAATGAGGTCATTAATTGCAATGGTTGCGTTGCGATCTTGACCGACACCGATTGCACTGATTCGAGTTCCTGATTTTTCTTCAAGGAAATCGACGTAGTCGCGTGCATTCTTTGGCAGGTCCGCGAGTGTCTTTGCCCCGGAGATATCTTCACTCCAACCCGGGAGCATTTCATAGACCGGCTTGGCGTGGTGAAATTCTGTTTGGGTCATCGGAATTTCTTCACTTCGCTCACCATCAATGTCATAAGCGACACACACCGGGATCTGATCCCAGCCAGTGAGGACATCGAGTTTGGTCAAGAAAGTGTCCGTTAGTCCATTGATCCGGGTCGCATAACGAGCAATCGGGACATCAAACCAACCGCAACGACGCGGGCGACCTGTTGTGACTCCACGCTCACCACCGATAGTGCGCAACTTCTCGCCGTCTTCGTCAAAAAGTTCGGTTGGGAAGGGGCCCGAGCCAACACGGGTTGTGTAAGCCTTGAGAATTCCCACCACCCGGTCAATGCGAGTTGGCCCAATGCCACTTCCTGTGCATGCGCCACCGGCCGTTGGATTACTTGAAGTCACAAACGGATATGTCCCATGGTCAACATCAAGCAGTGTTCCCTGTCCACCTTCAAGGAGAACAACTTTGCCTTCGTCGAGAGCTTTGTTAAGAATAAGTGAAGTGTCGCGAACCATTGGTCGCAGGATTTCAGCGAATTGCAGCAGATCAGTAACCACTGCGTCGATATCAATTTCGCGTCGGTTAAACACTTTGACCAGAACCTGGTTCTTACTTGTGAGCGCGCTCTCGACTTTTTGTCGCAAAATTGACTCGTCGAATAAATCCTGAACTCGGATACCAACGCGTCCGATCTTGTCGCTGTAAGTAGGACCAATGCCTCGGCCAGTAGTTCCGATTTGGGCCTTGCCCAGGAATCGCTCAGTGACCTTGTCCAAAGTCACGTGATAACTCGTGATCAAATGCGCATTCGCACTGATCAGCAATTTGGAGGTATTAATCCCTCGATCATTGAGGCCGGCAATTTCGGCTAATAAAACTGCGGGGTCAATCACGACTCCGTTGGCGATCACGGGAATTACTTCAGGGGTCAAGATCCCGCTGGGAAGCAGATGAAGTGCGAATTTTTTATCTCCGATGACCACCGTATGGCCGGCGTTATTGCCGCCTTGGTACCGAACTACGTAATCAACTCGATCACCTAGGAGATCCGTTGCCTTGCCTTTGCCTTCATCCCCCCATTGGGAGCCAAGGAGAACTATTGCGGGCACTGCGAAAGGCTACCGGACTAGATATGAGCCCCTAAGAGTGACCGTTGTTTGTGCGAGTTGTGAAGCAACTAGTTTTCGGTAGCCTAAGAGTTCACTTACTAAGCGAGGATTTGCGTGAAAAGCCTAGACATCCAATTAGACGATGAAAAACTGCTCGCCGACCATTTCACCGGCTTGTATTCCGGTGAAGGGCGAAGTTCGATCGCTGGTGGTCAGAGCGCGGCGGATCTTGCCTTAACCGAATTAAATATCGCCGGATACGCGCGGGATCGCTCTGAGGTCTTGCCGGTCAATGCACGTGGCGCAACTGTGCTCTCGCCATATATCCGGCACAATCTGTTAACCCTTGAAAGGGTGTGGAACCGGGTAGCGAAGGCACCCTTTGCCGATCGGGAGAAGTACCGCGACGAACTTCTGTGGCAGGAATATTCACGACACCTTTACGCACGGTTAGGTACCCGTTTATTTCATAACCTTCGATTCGAGCAGGTGCGAGATACCACAGGAGACGGTTGGCCCCAGGGTGAAAAAAGCATGGCCTGTATTGATTTCGCCGTTGAAGAATTAGGCCGTGACGGTTGGCTCGTGAATCAAACCCGCATGTGGCTGGCATCACAGTGGACTGTTCGAAACGAAGTTGGCTGGTTGCACGGTCAAGAGCGCATGTATCGCGAGTTGATCGACGGGTCCCGGGCCGCAAATTTGACCGGCTGGCAGTGGGTTGTTGGTTCAGGCAATGGAAAGCCATATGGGCTTTCCCAGTGGCAGGTGCAGAAACGAGCACCACAGTTATGTGGTGGTTGTGCCCTCAAGAGCAACTGTCCCATTAAACAATTCCCTGATGAGCGTGCACTTGATGCTGCACCAACTGACCCGTTACTCGCTTCTGACCCTGATCCCGTTACAACCGCAGGTCCTTCGATTGCCGTGAAAAACAGTAACCCGCAGTTTGTGTTACTCACCATTGATTCGATGGGTGATCAGGATCCAGCACTGGTCGCTAATCCAACTCTGCCGGTTGCCTTTGTATTTAATGAAACAGCTCTAGCGAAGTTACAACTTTCATCAAAGCGCATGTACTTTTACCTCGAGACACTGCAGGACTTGGCACAACGGCGGGATGTCCGGCTATTTTTGGGTGACCCATATGACTTCGCCCGCGAGAATCGAGTCGCCGTAACGTACGCACCGGTTCCCAGTTTTAAAAAGTTCGCAAATTTGGCCGAGATTCACCCCTACCCGTGGTTGAAAAAGCCACATGGTCAATCAGTGAAATCCTTCTCGGCTTGGCGTGGAAAATTACGCTAAGCCAGCGAGTGCCCGTCCGAGATCGCGTCCACTTAACCAGCCAGCCTCAACCCGAGGCCGGTCACTGAATTCATCACCTGCACGTGAAACCTCGCCGAGAACAAAGTTTGGTTCACCCGTTGTAGTTCCTTCGATGGGCTTGGCGAATGTCCACCGCTGGGCATGTGTCCAAACTGGATCGGCGTCAAAGCCCATAATTCGCTGCGCTGCAGCGAGTGCCATGGGAGTTACCTCCGCTGGATTCACCAGATGACCCGCAGAGAGAACCGGGCTCATGTGAACAACGAGTGCAGGTGCATGATCTCCACGCCTGGCACCGTCATTGGCGATCCACGTGACGTGGGCGTCCTGATTGACAAAGATGCCGTCAAATGCCGCCCAGTACACCTGGTCAAACAAGAGTGCAACAGAAATCACCGGCTCCCAGACAGCCGTGCTGAGCTCACTCGCTTGCGGAAAGACCCGCACTGCCTGTGGTGTCGGCATACACAGTGCCAGTCTTTCATTCGTTGGCAACTCGGTGACTTCACCTTCTTCAATCACCAGATCGCGCGCCAAATATTCAACGACACTACGAATTCCCAATTCAGCTCGATAGCGCATCGGGCCCATCTTGACTCCGGCTATTCCTTCAGACTGGGTGAAATGAAAAGTGTCCGTCCATGGTTGCACAACCCCGGCGCTCTCCAATTCAGAGACAACCGAAGCAAAATCAGGGTCACTCACTGTGAAATAAGAAGCGCCCGTGTCAAAAACCCTGCCGTCAAATGGCGTTCCGGAATCATGAACGGGACGTGAAGCCATCCGGCCACCGATTCGGTATCCCTTGTTCACAATTCGAAAAGGAACACCCGCTTCGCGCAGTGCGATAGCGCAGGACACCCCAGTGATTCCTGCGCCAGCAATGAGAACAGGTTTAGCCAAGTGATGGATCACATTCAATAATGAAATCAGCGATCCGAACTTGTTCATCGCTCTCATTTATGTCACCCGCTGCACGACCGAGATTCTGCAGGCATCGAAGAAAACCTTGGTTGGGTTCATGGCTCCATGGGACGGGGCCGTATCCCTTCCAACCATTTTTGCGAAGCGAGTCAAGGCCCCGGTGGTAACCGACGCGCGCGAACGCATAAGAACCGATGACATCATTTTGATCCCACGCCTGGTCACTGAGCATCGCCCACGCGAGTGAACTGGTTGGGTATTGCGCAACGACCGTTCGTGGGTCGCCACCAGTTGCTAACGCGGCTTGCGCGAGGTCCCCAACGGGTAGGAGTGTTGGGTTGGGCCCACCTAGCAAGTTATCTGAATTCATGTTTATTTCATCCTCGTTCCGGCCGAGCGTAGGTCTTCACAAGCGAGCTTGACGCGGTCGGCCATTCCGGCTTCAGCGGCTTTTCCGTAAGCACGCGGGTCATACATTTTCTTATTTCCTACGTCGCCATCAATTTTGAGGACACCGTCGTAGTTGACAAACATATGATCCGCGATGGGACGGGTGAATGCGTATTGCGTGTCGGTGTCAATATTCATTTTCACCACCCCGTAGTCGAGGGATTCACGGATCTCACTGAGCAGCGAACCTGAACCACCGTGAAATACCAAGTCAAATGGTCTGTCAACCCCGTATTCCTTACCGACAGCGTCTTGGATCTCCTTGAGTATTGACGGGGTCAAAACGACATTCCCTGGTTTATAAACACCATGGACATTGCCAAATGTTGCAGCAACCATGTAGCGACCGCGCTCACCCAGACCAAGTCTCTTGGCTGTCTCGAGTCCGTCTTCGACCGTTGAAAAAAGTTTTGCGTCATGGGAGGCTTCGATTCCGTCTTCTTCGCCACCCACTACACCGATCTCAATTTCCAAAACAATGTTTGCTTTGGCGCATGCGTCAAGCATTCGCTCAGAGATTTCCATATTTTCCGCGAGGGGCACGGCCGAGCCATCCCACATGTGGGATTGAAAAAGTGGTGCAAGACCTTGTGCAACACGCTCCTGAGAGATAACAACCAGTGGTTCCATGAATCCAGACAATTTGTCTTTGGGACAGTGGTCGGTGTGCAGTGCAATATTGACGTCATATTTATCTGCAACAACATATGCGAACTCCGCGAGAGCGACCGCACCCGTCACCATGTCCTTCACGCCTTGACCCGTAGCGAACTCGGCGCCGCCCCATGAAACTTGAACGATTCCATCACTCTCTGCTTCGGCAAATCCGCGAATCGCGGCAACGATTGTTTGGGACGAAGACGTATTAATGGCGGGATAAGCAAATTTCCCAGCCTTTGCACGGTCAAGCATTTCGCGGTAGACCTCTGGGGATGCGATAGGCATGTGGGCTCCAAAATATTTGCCCGCTCGTTCACGGGACCGGTTGTCAAACCGTATTGTTCCACGCTCCCCTTTCAAGGAGTAAACCGATCACATTCGGTCAGCGGATTGTGTGTTGCCGAATCCACCCATGCATGGCAATTGCCGCTGCTGCACCAACATTTATGGAACGGGTTGAACCGAATTGGGCAATATCCACCAAGGTTTGGCACTGCTCCCGCATGCCGTCGGACAATCCTGTTCCCTCTTGACCAACGACTAAAACGCACTCTTTCGGGAAACTAAATGTCTCGATGGGGACCGAGCCATCCATGTTGTCAACGCCGATAATCGGAATTAGGGCTTGTGTCGCCCACTCACCGAATGAAACTGGATCAGGGTGGTGACGAATATGTTGATATTTGTCCGTCACCATTGCACCGCGCCGATTCCAGCGCTTTCGGCCCACAATATGAACTTCCTTGACGAGAAATGCGTTAGCTGTGCGAACAATTGAACCGATATTAAAATCATGTTCAAGGTTTTCTATCGCAATATGTAATGTGTGTCGAGAAGCGTCAAGGTCTGCAACGATCGCTTCAAGGCTCCAGTATCGATATTTATCGATGACATTACGCCGATCACCATTGGTAAGGAGTTCGCTGTCCCATTGGACACCGACCGGATATTCACCTTCCCATGGACCGACACCTACTTCTGTCGCATCCTGATCCACTAGTGAAACCTACTCAAGTCCGAGATCGGCGAGAGTGTAAGCGGCGGTGTAGTCGTAGCCTGCCTCTTCGACTTTTGATTTTGCGCCACGATCAACAATCACGCTTACGCCCGCGATCACAGCGCCGTCAATCAAAAGCGCTTCAACCGCTGCTAAAACAGATGAGCCGGTGGTTGAGGTGTCTTCCACTGCGAGAACACGAACACCCGTGACGTCGGGGCCTTCAATTCTTCTCTGCAAACCATGCTGCTTCTCACTTTTGCGGACAACAAATGAATTGAGGAGAACACCCTCACCCGCAGCGTTGTGCATCATTGCAGTCGCTACCGGGTCGGCGCCAAGGGTCAGTCCACCCACGGCCGCGTAATCACAACCACTATTGACCTGTCGCATCACCGCACCCACCAGTGGCGCTGCTTCAGCGTCCAATGTCACCCGCCGGAGGTCCACGTAGTAGTCCGCTTCTTGCCCACTGGAAAGAATCACCTTTCCGCGAACCACAGCTTTGTCTAAAATTTGTTGGCGTAATGCATTCCATTCGGGGCTTCGGGACATAATCACATCTTAATCAAGTGCCAATATGCTGATCCCAATGAATGAAGTAACACTGATACACCTCGTGAATGACGAAACACCTCTGGATTTGGCCGATCTATTCGCTAAATCACACCAGACCCGTTGCGTCAACATCTTGGTAGACCCAGACCCAGCCCGGACCTGCCAACGGATCGCTCAGGCTACGTCCAGTAAGAATCTCGTCATGATTGCCACCGGTAGCGCTTGCGATCAACTCCCTGCGATCGCCTTGGCCCAGCGTGCAACCGGGAGGGCTATTTTGGGTTACCAGTTATTGCAGCCGGTGCTCCCGCCATTTACCGAAAGTTGGCCGCAGTCGCCGGTAACGGCCTATTTCCCAACGGGATCAACTATTCCCAGGGAAACCACCCTCCGAGGCATCACAATCCAGGAATTCACAACCCTTCCCGAATTCGCCCGATTCATCGAGAATTATTTTCCTTAATGAAAGGGTGCCGTGGCTCTCAACGGGATTCCCGCGAGGACATGGCTTACCGTTAGGGGGTGAGAAATAAAGCTGGGGCAGCGCTGGTCGGATTCATCACCGCAGCATTAGTCAGCTTTCCACTCGCAAACGTCCAGGGCGTGAACAACCTCCGGAGCGCGATTTCTCCACGGGTTATTAATGGGATTGATGCCAAAGCGGGGCAATTTCCGTTTCTTGCCGCCTTACTTTTTACAACGGACTTCGAACAGGACGGCGCATTTCAAGCCCAGTTCTGCGGGGCAACACTGACCAGCCCCACCACATTGGTTACCGCCGCCCATTGCGTGGTTGACCAGAAAACCGGTGAGAAAACGCTCGCCGACGAAATTAGTGCTGGATTCGCCCGAAATCTGGATTCGCCGAATATTCGAATTGTTCGCATCACCGACGTTATTGTGCACCCGGGATACGACATCGAAACCTCTGAAAACGATATTGCGGTACTCACGCTTGCGACACCGGTGACTGATATCCCGGTTTTGAGCCCGCTGGTTCCTGAGCTGGCCGCTGAGTACACGGCCGCGGGAAATGCTGCACAAGTTGCCGGTTGGGGCAACATTCTCGCTTCTGGAAATAAGTACCCGACCACGTTCCAAGTAGGTGACCTCGTTGTCTTTCCAAACTCTTCTTGCGGTGGCGGAAAAAGAAATATCGTTAATGGAATCACCTTTAACGGATTTTCCAATCGCGACGTGAATGACGATCTCATGCTTTGCGCCGCTGGCGTTAATTCGAGTAAGGAGATTGTTGACGCCTGCCAAGGAGATTCCGGCGGTCCCATGGTTGCAACGGGTAGCGCGGGACCACGACTTGTCGGTGTTGTCAGCTGGGGTGAGGATTGTGCGAGTAAGTATCCAGGGGTTTACGCTCGCGTGAGCGCACTCAGTGCATTTTTACAAGACTCCGGGGCCATGCCCATTTCGGTTCCGACAGTCCCACCCACCGTTTCAGTGATTCCACTTTTAGGTGAGTTGAGAATCACCATAGGTATGGGTCAAGGTGACGCCGCAGTAACTCAGTATGCGGCAACTGTGATTGGCCCTGACCCCGCGAACCCAACAAGTACTCAAACGCTGAATTGTTTTGCATCCCCGACAAAACGAAGTACTGACGGCTCGTGTGCGATCACCGGCCTGCTCACCGGAGCGCAATACGCGGTTACCGCGATCTCGGCCAACGAAGCTGGAAATTCACCGGCTTCAGCCCCTGTGATTGCGGTCCCCAGCGATCAACCAATTGCCGGAGAAATTAAGTCCACCAAATTCACGCGGACTAGTGCAAAATTTAATCTGACACCCTCTGTGGCAAATAGTTCACCGATAAGAACCGAAAGAGTGATTTGCTACCCAGCCGGTTCAGGGGCCACTCGCTCTGCGCGCGTGATAGGTGACTCGGCAATTGTTCGAAACCTCACTCAAAGCCGGTATCAGTGCCTCATTCGTATTGTCACCGATGCTGGTTCAGCCGACTCAAGCGAGAAAGTGATTCGGCGTCAATGACAGCCGGGTCAATGCCGCATTTCGTGTTTCCAGTGTTTGGGCTTGGATCTGCAGGAACATGGCTTCGCGCACCCGCCGCTCTGCCGCACCACCGGACAGCATTGATCCACCTGAACTAGCGGTTATCACAGCCACGGTGCAGGTGACGGCAAATTCGAGGACTCGTACCCGCAGGTCGACCAGTTCAGATCGCGGAGTTTGAGGGTTGTCGATTTCCGCATAGGCCTGCGCACGTAAGCGTTCGAACTCCTGGGCTAAATTTCTGGCCGCCATTTGCCCGGCTTCTTGGTCTCGGGCAATTGATACTTCATTGAGTTGCTCGATTGCGGCGCGAGCAACACCGAGTGCCGCCGGGCTAGGTAGCACAGTTTTCCCGGAGTCAACGTTTAACCAGTCCTGTGGATCGATGATGCTGAATACGAAGTCACTGCTAACAAAAGTGTGATCAAAAGAGATCGGTCTGCTGTGGGTCCCCGACATGGCCAGTAAATTTAATGGCTCACCCACAACACAGGAATCAAAGCGCTCCGCAAAACCTTCAATGGGCAGATAAAAAATCACGAACTGTGACTTGTCTTCTGCCGCGGCTATCAGCATCAGGACATCGGCAATATCCCAACTCGTAATCCAATCAAGGGTTCCCGTGAGCTCCCAACCGTCAAGTACTTTCGTCGCTACTGGGTTCGGTGGCCCACCCCTGCGTACATGCGCGAACGCGACAGCGGCCAAAAGTGTTCCACTCTGCATTCCCTCTAACCACCGCTGCGACAGTTCCGTACTCGCGCTTTGATTTCCGCCGGCGACCATCGTGTTCAGCGGAGTCTGATGCTGGGTCCAGCAAAACCAAGTGCTGGCGTCCGCTCCCGCGAGTTGTTCAGTGAGCTCACGTTGCTGTGAAACTTCTTGTGCGGTTCCGTGGGCGCCGACGGTTGCGAGCAGATCAATATGGCTGCGGGGAACCCCTAATTGCTCACTGACCTGGGCGCTCTGAGCAATCACGGCAAGGGCCGAATAAATCTCAGGGGTCAATTCCGCCCCCGGTTGAATGAGTTGCTGCACCACCCCTCTACCTAATCACGAAAACATTCTCGTTGCAGGCCTAAGGTTGGCCCGTGCAAGAAAACTTCTTAGTCCCCAAAATGCGCCCACACGCGGTCTCCATCTTTGCCGAGATGTCACAACTTGCCTTAGAGACTAATTCAGTAAATTTGGGACAGGGTTTCCCGGACACAGATGGCCCACAGGAACTCAAAGACGAAGCAATTTCATGCATCAACAGTGGACGCGGAAATCAATACCCGCCGCCGCATGGTTTTCCCGAATTACGCTCGGCAATCTCGGCGCACCAGAAACGTTTCTACAATCTCGACATCGATCCAGACACTGAGGTCGTCGCAACCACGGGTGCCAGTGAAGCGCTCGCAGCTAGCCTGCTTGCACTCGTTGAAACAGGCGATGAAGTCATTTTTTTTGATCCAGCATTTGACGTCTACCGGGCAGTAATTGATCTCAGCGGAGCCAAGCCGGTTGGTGTTCCCCTTACCAAACCGGATTTGCGACCAGATATTCAAGCACTAGCCGAGGCAATCACTCCTGCCACGAAACTGCTGCTCCTTAACTCGCCGCACAATCCAAGTGGCACCGTGTTCAATCAAGAGGAACTCAGGACGATCGCCGAGTTGGCCATTGCCCACGACCTCATTGTGATTTCTGATGAAGCGTATGAGCATTTGTGGTTTGACTCGAATGTTCATATCCCGATTTCAACTTTGCCAGGTATGTTCCAACGGTGCGTCACAATTGGATCAGGTGGGAAATCATTCTCCTTCACCGGCTGGAAAGTTGGCTGGGCAAGTGGTCCAAAGCATTTGATTGCAGCGGTTAAATCAGTGCGGCAACATTTGAGTTACGTTTCGGGCGGGCCATTTCAACTGGCCATTGCCAAAGGGCTGGCCTTACCCGATCAATATTTTACGCAATGTCGACGCGACCTCAGTGTTAAGCGTGATCAGCTCAGCGCCGGTTTGACCCAACTGGGAATGAGAGTGATTCCAACTGAAGGAACTTACTTCGTGACAACGGATATTTCACCCCTCGGTTACACCGATGGTCTTGAGTTCGCTCGCATGTTGGCAAATCAATGCAGGGTTGTTGCCATCCCCCATCAGGTATTTACCGATTCGGGTCAGGACTTCAAGGAATATGTCCGATGGGCTTTCTGCAAGAAGACCGAAGTTCTTGCAGAAGCCATCGAGCGAATGCGAACCATCTCTTAAAGAATTACGAGGGACTCGCCGTCGGGAGCGACAGTGATTACACATGTTGAGCCGTCGGACAACTCGCCACTTAATATCGCTCTGGCCAATGTGTCACCAACGGCAGTTTGAACCAGCCTGCGCAAGGGACGCGCACCGTAGGCCGGGTCAAACCCGCGATCAACCAACCAGGTAAGCGCCGCCGGTTGCAGGTCAAGGATGATTCTGCGGTCGACCAACCGCTTTTGCAATAGTTCAATTTGAATCTTGGTGATCCTGGCTAACTCTTCTTTATCCAGTGGATCAAAGGTGACCATCGCGTCCAGTCGATTCAGAAACTCAGGTCGAAACTTTTGTCGAACGACATTCATCACGGCCGCTTTACGTTCCTCAATTGACACATCTTGGTCGATCAAAAATTGAGATCCAAGGTTTGAGGTCATGATAAGAATTACATTGCGAAAATCAACCGTTCTACCCTGGCCATCAGTTAAACGCCCGTCGTCAAGAACTTGCAACAAAATGTCAAATACTTCAGGGTGTGCTTTCTCCACTTCGTCGAGGAGCAGTACCGAGTAAGGGCGCCTACGAACCGCTTCGGTGAGTTGTCCTCCCTGTTCATAGCCCACGTACCCTGGCGGAGCGCCAACTAGACGAGCAACCGAGTGCTTTTCAGAATACTCGCTCATATCAATCCGGATCATCGCTCGTTCATCATCAAATAGAAACTCTGCGAGCGCTTTGGCTAATTCAGTTTTACCCACACCGGTCGGTCCTAAGAACATGAAGGAACCGGTTGGTCGATTGGGGTCAGAGATTCCTGCTCGGGCGCGACGTACCGCGTCACTAACTTCACGCACCGCTTCAGGTTGTCCGATCACGCGTTGACCGAGGTTCTCCTCCATGCGCAGCAGTTTCTGGGTTTCACCTTCAAGTAATCTGCCGGCCGGAATACCCGTCCACGCTGCAACAACTTCTGCGATGTCGTCTGCGGTCACTTCTTCTTTAACCATGGTGGATTCCCGCGCGTTAGTTTCGGCGGTCACCTTGATGAGCTCCTCTTCAAAGGTTGGGAGTTCGGAATACAGAATCCGTGACGCCTGTTCAAAATCTCCCTCGCGTTGAGCCCTTTCAGCCACGGCTCGCAAGTCATCTATTAAGACTTTGATTTCGCCGATCCGGTCAAGGCCTTGCTTCTCCGCATCCCAGCGGGTGCGAAGTCCACGAAGTTCCTCGTCTTTGTCTGCAATTTCAGCTCGAATTTTTGCTAGTCGCGCTTTTGACGCCTCGTCTTTTTCCTTGGCTACCGCGAGTTCTTCCATGCGAAGCCGGTCAACTTGTCGCTGCAGCACGTCAATTTCCACGGGAGATGAGTCGATCTCCATGCGCAGTCGGCTTGCCGACTCATCCATTAAGTCAATTGCTTTGTCGGGCAAAAATCGACTCGTGATGTAACGATCCGACATTGTTGCGGCCGCAACGAGCGCTGCATCAGAGATCACAACTTTATGATGCGCCTCATATTTCTCTTTGATACCCCGCAAAATTGCGATTGTATCTTCCACGCTTGGTTGATCAACGAAAACTTGTTGGAATCGACGCTCAAGAGCAGGATCTTTTTCGATGTACTCGCGGTATTCGTCAAGGGTTGTCGCACCAATCATGCGCAGCTCGCCACGGGCCAGCATCGGCTTCAACATATTGCCGGCATCCATTGCGCCGTCACCACTACTGCCCGCGCCCACCACCGTGTGAAGTTCATCGATAAAAGTAATTACCTGGCCATCACTGCCCTTGATTTCGTCGAGTACCGCCTTTAAGCGTTCTTCGAACTCACCACGAAATTTTGCTCCTGCGACCATGGCGCTCATGTCAAGGGAGATCAACTTCTTTCCCAGAAGTGAAGTAGGCACATCACCTTCGACAATTCGGCGCGCAAGACCTTCGACAACAGCTGTTTTTCCCACTCCAGGTTCACCGATGAGAACTGGATTGTTCTTGGTTCGACGAGACAGAACCTGAATCGTGCGACGCACTTCTTCATCACGGCCAATTACCGGATCAATTTTTCCCTCTCGTGCAAGTGCGGTTAAGTCGACTCCATATTTTTCTAAGGCTTGGAAAGTGCCTTCAGGGTCTTGTGTGTTCACGCGTGCGCTCCCTTTGGTTTCTTGTAAAGCTTGAAGTAACGATGCTCCGGTGACTCCCACCTCGGCAAGTGATTTAGCTGCTTCGTTTGTTCCACTTTGAGCGAGTCCAATGAGCAAATGTTCGGTACTGACGTACTCGTCTCCCCGTTCCTTTGCTATCGCATCTGCTGCTCGAAGGACCGTTAAAGTTGACTGACTTAATTGCGGCGCTGCAACCGTTGACCCTGAAGCGGAAGGCAGGGACTGCATTTGTGAACGCACACTTGCCGTGAGCACCGGAACGTTGACGCCCAAGTGCTCAAGGAGCGCAGTTGCGATACCTGGGCCCTGCTGAAGCAGGGAGTCGAGCAGGTGGATGGGCTCGACAGATGGATTTCCCTGTGCAGCAGCGATACGAATGGATGCTCCAATGGCATCTTGACTTTTTGTGGTTAACGCGATGTCCATGTTTAACCCCGATTCATCCGTTGCGGACGCCACACGACCAATGCGCGAGATGTTCGTTCGCGGTGAAACTCACCTAAGCGTTCACGAAGCTCCAGCACCTGTTCCTCGAGCTCAAGAACCCGCCTAATTCCCTCGATGCTTAGACCCTCATTCGACAATTGTGAGACGTAGCGCAGTCGTTGCACGTCACGAGCGCTGTAGAGACGATTCCTTCCAGCGACTCGGTGCGCTAAGACAAGTCCTACCCGGTCGTACTGTCGCAATGTTTGCGGGTGAAGACCCGCTAACTGCGCAGCAATTGAAATTGCATAAACCGGGGTCTCCGAGGCAACAATGTTGTCATCAGGTGAAGTGCTCATGATTCTTGACCGAGTGCGTAGATCTCTTTGCGTGGATCCTGATCGATGGTTGCTTCTGCAAACGCCGCAAGGGCTGACTTGGCTTCCTCGTTCAGGTTCTGCGGGACTGCCACGTCTATCACGGCAAGTACGTCGTGATTTAAGCCGTCCTTTCCACGTACCCCCTTGCCTTTTATGCGGAAAGTGCGACCGGTTGTTGTCCCCGCTGGAATCCGCATGTTCACAGTCCCACCTCGCGGTACCGGAATTGCAATATCGGCGCCCAGGGCTGCTTCAGCGAAAGTTACGGGGACTCCCACACTTAAGTTGTCACCTTTGCGTTCAAATAGTGGATGCGGCTTCACGGAAACCTTGACAAAAAGGTCGCCGCCAGGACCACCCCGTTCACCGGGACCGCCCTTGCCCTTGAGCCGGATCTTGGACCCGTCTTTGACCCCCGCAGGAATACGCGCCTGAACACTTCGATTGCTTTTCCCGCGTCCGGTGCCATGGCACCGATTACAGGGGTCATCAACAAAAAGTCCTCGGCCTTGACAGGTTGGGCATGGTTCAGAAAAAGCAAATCCACCTGCGTTTCGGGAGACCTGTCCATTACCGCTGCACGTTGGGCAGACCTGAGGTGTTGAACCAGCTTTGGCTCCAGTTCCGTGACACATTGAACAAGCCCCATCACTTTGTAAATTCAATGGAACGGTGACACCGTCAAGTGTGTCGGCAAATGAGAGCGCCAGTGAAGTCTCAATGTCTTGGCCACGACGTGGTTGCCGCGAGCGACCACCCGCGCCACCACCACCACGATTGAAAATACCGCCGAGAAAATCACCGAACCCACCTTGATCCCCACCGAATAGATCCTCGTAGTTGACGTTGTAATTTCCACCACCGGATCCCGGTCTGCGTCCGTAGCCTCCCGAGGCAAAAAGCGCTCGACCTTCGTCATATTCCTTGCGCTTTTTATCATCGGATAACACGTCATAGGCTTCAGACACCGCTTTGAATTTATCTTCTGCCGTTTTGTTCCCTGGGTTCTTATCGGGGTGAAGATCACGCGCAAGTTTTCGGTAGGTCTTCTTCATCTCTGCGGGCGTTGCGTCTTTTGAGACACCCAACAGAGCGTAGAAGTCTTTTTCTAGCCAATCCTTATTCATTCAATGTCCCACATCTATTTCGTCTCGTCAGAGACTCAGGTGCCGGCAACGCTGACGCGAGCTGGACGCAGAATTCGATCACCCTGTCGGTAACCCTGCTGGAATATTGCGATTACGGTTGGTTCAGAAACGCCCTCAACTTCTTCACTGGCCAAAGCTTCATGCATATTCGGATCGAATGGATCCTGTGCAGCACCAAATTTCACCAGGCCGAGTTTGCTCAAGGTCGCCTCAAGTTTTTCACCAACGGTTTTGAATGCCCCGTTGAGTTCGTCATGCTCGCGGGCTAACTCAAGGTCATCGAGTACGGGCAAGAGTTCTGTGAAAACTGCACCAATTGCCAGTTGACGGTTGACCTCGCGGTCGCGGTCGACTCGCTTACGGTAATTCGCGTATTCGGCTTGGACCCGTTGCAGGTCCTCAGTGAGTTCACTAATTTTTTGCTCGATCCCCACTACTTCGCCTTCGATGAGATCCGCTTCTGCGCCTAACTCCTCGGTGAGAGGTTCGTCAGCCAAGTCGGGACTTGGCTGACGAACCTCGAAGGTGTCGGGGTCGAGTCGACGTTTGTCGTTCACCCGAATGCCTTCTTCTTCGCTCACTTGGATTCATCCTCATCGATGATCTCTGCGTCAACGACCTCTTCCTCGGCAGTATCAGCGGCGGCCTCGGCGGCCTCTTCAGATCCACCAGCCTGTGCTTCGCTGTACATTGCTGCACCGAGTGCTTGGCTTGCAGCTGCAACCTTGTCTGTTGCGGCGCGCATGCCGGGACCGTCGTTTTCTTCGATCGCCTTTTTGAGTTCTTCCAACGGTCCTTCAACATTTGCTTTCGCATCTGCTGGCACCTTGTCCGCATTGTCAGCAAGGAACTTCTCCGTTTGGTAAACCAAAGCTTCAGCGTTATTGCGAACTTCAGCTTCCTCGCGTCGTTGCTTGTCTTCATCTGCGTGTGCTTCAGCATCACGCATCATGCGATCAATGTCGTCTTTGTTCAAGGTTGATCCGCCTGAAATTGTCATGGACTGCTCTTTACCCGTTGCGGTGTCACGAGCGGATACATGCACGATTCCGTTAGCATCAATGTCGAATGTGACCTCAATCTGCGGAATCCCACGTGGTGCTGGTGGAAGTCCGGTGAGATCAAATGTTCCCAACTGCTTGTTGTAAGCAGCCATTTCACGCTCACCCTGATACACCTGGATGGACACTGACGGCTGATTGTCTTCCGCTGTTGTGAAAGTTTCCGAACGCTTGGTGGGAATAGTGGTGTTGCGTTCGATCAACTTGGTCATAACGCCACCCTTGGTTTCAATTCCCAGGGACAAAGGAGTTACATCAAGAAGAAGAACGTCTTTAACGTCACCACGAAGCACACCCGCTTGCAGGGCCGCACCAATTGCTACGACCTCGTCCGGGTTCACACCCTTGTTCGCATCTTTGCCGGTCATTTCTTTAACCAGATCAGCAACTGCAGGCATACGGGTTGACCCACCAACAAGAACCACCTGGTCAATGTCACTGATCTTGACACCCGCGTCTTTGACGACGGCTTCAAATGGTGTTTTGGTGCGCTTGAGCAGGTCAGCTGTTAGAGACTCAAACTTGCTTCGGCTCAGGGTTTCTTCAAGGTGAAGGGGTCCATCGGCGCTCGCGGTGATGTACGGCAGGTTGATCGAGGTTTCGGTTGAACTTGAGAGTTCAATCTTTGCCTTTTCTGCTGCTTCACGTAGCCGCTGCACTGCCATCTTGTCCTTCGACAAATCAACACCATGAGCGTTTTTGAACTGTGTGACCATCCAGTCGACGACAGCGTTGTCCCAGTCGTCTCCACCGAGGTTGTTGTCACCACTGGTTGCTTTTACTTCAACGACTCCGTCGCCGATTTCTAGTAGCGATACGTCAAACGTTCCGCCACCAAGGTCAAAGACCAGAATTGTTTGTTCTTGGTCACCCTTGTCCAGGCCGTAAGCCAAAGCTGCTGACGTGGGCTCGTTGATAATGCGCAGAACATTCAGGCCAGCAATCTCGCCAGCTTCTTTCGTTGCTTGACGTTGTGCGTCATTGAAATAGGCGGGGACGGTAATGACGGCGTCTGAGACCGTGTCGCCCAGGTAGGCCTCTGCGTCACGCTTGAGTTTCATCAAGGTACGTGCACTGATTTCCTGCGGGGTGTATTTCTTTCCGTCAATATCGACATTCCAGGTCGTGCCCATGTGGCGCTTTACCGAGCGGATCGTGCGGTCAACGTTCGTTACCGCCTGGCGTTTGGCAACTTCACCAACCAGCACCTCACCGTTTTTAGCGAATGCGACAACCGACGGTGTTGTGCGGGCGCCTTCAGCATTTGCGATGACAACCGGCTCTCCACCTTCAAGGACCGAGACCACCGAGTTAGTCGTGCCGAGGTCAATTCCTACTGCTCTAGCCATTATGTGGCTCCTTTTTCCTTGTTGTTTGCTTGGACTTTCATAAAATCCGTCTCCAAAGTGTGCCCCAAAGGAGAGCAATAGTCAAATTGGACGCATATTACTTGAGTCGGTTCGACTCATAGTATTTCCAATGTGCATCCCGGGGTGGCCGTATCACGCTGGGTTCGGTTTTTGCTCTACACTTGCGCTGTACTCAGATTGGGTTCAATTTCAGTAGAAAAGTGGCATCCCGTGGACGAAAAAGGCTTACTAGATCTGTGGAACGACAAGCGATCACAGATCATCACAGCGCAAATGGCACCAACGCTCGTACTCATTTCGATTTTGGTAGTGGCTTCACTGGGCTATTTTGCTGAAGCCCCAGATGCCGCAAAGTACTTGGCAATCGTTGTAGCAGCAGCTACCGGAATTCTTGCCGTAATCTCCCAATACGCGGCAATTCGCGAGGCGAAGGCCCTGGTCGCAGACATTAATGTACTTGACGCACCGAGCGCACTGGCTAAAAAGGTTGGGGAATCTGACGTTTTCCTCACCCTCACCTCCGTTGTCATCATCGTGCTCAGCCTGGTCGTTTTCGCCCTCGTTATCGGGACCGTCCTCGCCTAAGCTCGAACCCTAATAAATTTTCACCGATGGCCGGCCGCACACCCGAGCACCTGAATTGGTTATCCTGTGTGGCCGGCCATTGTCAAGTCTCGAACAGCAATATCGGCGTTCAGTGCCAGCTCGGGAAGACCTACATCAATAGGTTGGATCGAGCGCGACGCCCAAGGAGCGCGCTGTCTCCCACTGTAAGTCTGAACAGTTAATGGCTCTGACGCTCATTTTGTTGCTGCGTTGACGCACTAGCGGCGTCAAGAAACCTCAATACCACTTGCGTTCGGACCCTCAACACACATGCATGTGGCTGCAGCGCCATCATCAGCCCATAGGCCACCAACACCAGCGTGGCGCACCAGAGCCAACCACCAAAACGCTTATCTTTGTGAAATGCCTTCGTGCCGCGTTGCCCTAACGGCTTGCCTCGCACTAACCCTCTCCCTGCTCATAGCGCCCTCAGCCCAGGCGAGTAGTCAGGAAAGTTTTACGACCCCAGGTTTAACCAGATGGACGGTGCCCAGTGGCATCACCGAACTCACGGTCACTGCAACCGGTGGCGGCGGCGGTGGCGGTGGAAATAGCCTCGGAGGGGCCGGGTGCGAAGTGGTGTCGACATTCGCGGTGACCCCGGGGCAATCAATTCGGCTTTTCATCGGTGGTGGTGGTGGTGGCAACACCGGTGGTGGCGGCGGCGGCGGCTCGACAAGTGTTGATTTGCAACGCCTCTGGGGCGTCATCGCCGGCGGTGGTGGTGGCGGTGGTGGTGGCGCAGCTGGAGGTGCCGGCGGCACATGCGGCGGTTCCGGGGTGGGTGGCACTGGTTCCGGGGTAGGAGGCGCTGGTGGCGGCGGCGGTATCGGTGGCTCTGCTGGCGGTGGTAACGGACTTGCTGGTGCTGGCGGTTCGGGCGCTCAAGGCGGCTTGCCAGCTTGCGGTGGCGCCGGTGGTTTAGGGGATGCCTCTTCATTCGGTGATGGCGGCGCTAGCACGGGTGGCGGTGGCGGTGGCGGCTACGGCGGCGGTGGTGGCGGCAGTTACGGAGGCCCCAGTAACAGTGATGGTGGCGGTGGCGCTGGCGGCAGCGACAGCCCGACCGGCAGCAGCTTCACAGCCGGCAGCAATGGCGGTGCAGTTCGCACAGCGGGTGGCAGCGGACGAGTCGTCATCACTTATGGCTCGAGCGATGGTCCGACAGCCCCATCTTGGTATCAATCCTATGGACGAAATATGGATGCCCCGTGTGATGCGGGCTGGAGCCCCAGTTGGGCCCAGTGGCCACGTGACAACACCGGTGGATTCGTCTGCGACAAAGAGATTTACATGACACCTAACGGCACTTGGTCGAGCAGATCGCTGACGTCGCCAGCCCTCATACCATTGAAGAAAACGCCAACACCCGTGGTGCTCACTCCGCGTGGGTGCTGAAGCAACGAGTTAGTAGTTAAGGGTTAAGCGTGCGGTCCACGATCTCACGCATGAGTTTGGCGTCAACAGTCCAGTCAACCGGGACTTTGAACGTCTTTTTGTTCACAACGTAGGGAGTTAGCTGGTCGGCCAGCTCTGTGAGGACCTCGGTGCGGGTAGGGCCCAGTAAAATATGGTGTAGGTGAACGGAAACACCGACGATATAACGGTCCCCAATTTTGCCAAACGGATGATTCCACGCGATGACGACTTCCATGGTGGGGTAGCGGTCCGACATAGCTTTGAAAATTGAACGGACGGTTGCCTGCTTGATTTCATCGAATTGCGTTAAATACTGCTCAACATCCTCGTATTTGCGTGACGTGGTCGAGCCCCTCGAATAAAGCACCAGGGCATTGGCGTGCGTCTGAGTGAACCCAAAATTTTCCCGCAAATAGGCGATTTGCTCCAGGTATTTCCGATCGGAGATCTCCGCCATCTGGTCAAACCAGTAGGACATGGGCTGGTCGTATTTTTTCTCAATTGCCGGGAAATAGGAGGAGCGATCCGGGTTTGCGGCCACCTTGGCACCTTACCTGCAGCAAACCTGAATAACGACCCAATGTGACTATTTCGGACAGGTTCGGGTCATCGAGACAATTTTTTAAACCATGAGTAGATTTATCTAATGGATCAGATGCTCATACGCGCCCTCGTCGGCACGGTACTCGCCCTCGTGCTTATTGCCTTTGCCGCAAAACGAGGTTTATTCCTGTTCTCACTCGCCCGGACCGGTCGCGCGTCTGTCGGTCGTTTCACCGATCCCACTGTCCGCGTGGAGGCGGAGGCCACCGAAGTCCTTGGCCAACGCAAGTTGCTTAAGTGGATCGTGCCAGGAATTGCCCACGTCTTTGCTTTCTGGGGCTTCCTCGTTCTCGGTCTGACAATTATCGAGGCATTCGGTGCGCTCTATGTGGCCGACTTCGCCGTTCCCATCATTGGTACCTGGGCGATCGTCGGTTTTGCAGAAGATTTGTTCGCCATCCTCGTCGTGGTTGGTATCTCAATCTTCGCCCTCATCCGCCTCACAAATGACCCACGCAATGATGGTCGGGCTTCACGCTTTTTCGGTTCACACACTGCAGGTGCTTGGCTCATTTTGTTCATGATCTTCAACGTTGTCTGGACCCTGTTCCTCTACCGCGCCGCCCAGGTGAACACCGGAGTATTCCCCTTCCCTGACGGCGCTTTCGCTTCCGAATACTTCGCAACATGGATTAATGGACTTGGTGTTTCGGCTAATGAGTGGATTGAAACGGTTGGCCTATGGCTCAATATCGGTGTCATCCTCGTTCTGCTGCTCATCGTTCTCAACAGTAAGCACCTTCACATTTTCACCGCACCGGTCAACGTTTACACGTCACGCCGTCCCGACGCTCTCGGTCCGCTGCAGCCGATCATGTATGACGGAAAGCCACTCAACTTTGAAGACCCTCCCGAGGATGCATTATTCGGTAAAGGACATATTTCTGAATTCACCTGGAGCAACTATGTGGACTTCATGGCCTGCACCGAATGCGGACGCTGCCAAGACCAATGCCCGGCGTGGAATACCGAGAAGCCACTGAGCCCAAAGCTTTTGATCATGGATCTACGTGACAACCTTTTCGAGTCCTCGGACTACCTGCTCGCCGCCAAGGGATCAAAACTGGGTTCCGGTGAACTCAACGAGACAGCACTCGCAACCCTGACCCCGGAGCAACAAGAACTCCTGCAACGTCCCTTCATTGGTGACCGCATGGACACCGAAAACGGCAGCACCGACGGATACACCTACAACGGTCACCGTGATTTCTCACTTGAACTCCCAGTAATAGGCAGTGACGTTTTATGGTCGTGCACCATGTGCGGCGCTTGTGTCAATCAGTGCCCCGTTGACATTGAACATATCGATCACATTGCGGACATGCGCCGCAACCAGGTCATGGTCGCATCAGATTTCCCCAGTGAACTCAATGGCATGTTCAAAAACGTTGAATCCAAGGGCAACCCTTGGGGCATGAACGCCGCCGACCGCAACGCGTGGATCTCAGAAGTGGACTTCGAAGTTCGGGTTTTTGGCCGTAACGGTGAAGACGTGATTCCTGCCGATGTTGACTACCTTTTCTGGGTTGGTTGCGCCGGTGCATTTGAGGACCGGGCAAAAGCCACCACCAAAGCGGTCGCTGAGCTCCTTCACACAGCAGGTGTGAACTTCATGGTTCTGGGTGACGGTGAAACATGCACCGGAGATCCTGCTCGCCGAGCGGGCAACGAATTCATTTATCAAATGCAAGCCATGCAAAATGTCGAGATGCTCAACGAGATCAAGGCGACCAAAATCGTTGTCACCTGCCCGCATTGCTTGAACACACTCAAGCGCGAGTACCCACAAATTGGCGGTGACTACGACGTTGTTCACCACACGGAATTACTGCGTGAGTTGGTCAACAGCAATCGACTCACACCCATTGCTGAACCTGGCGAAAGTGTCACCTACCACGACCCTTGCTATCTCGGTCGTCACAACAAGATCTATTCACCACCACGTGAACTCCTCGAAGCCACGGGTGCAACGAAGATCGAGATGGAACGCTCCGGTGACAAGTCATTCTGCTGTGGCGCCGGCGGTGCCCGCATGTGGATGGAAGAAAAGATCGGAACCCAGGTCAACAAAAACCGCGGTGATGAGGCAATCGCTACCGGAGCAAAGACAATCGCGGTCGCCTGTCCGTTCTGCTCAGTGATGCTCAACGACGCTGTTACCTCACGTCAGCAAGAGGGCCTCGCCGAAGGTGTGGTCGTCTCTGATGTTGCAACTCTGCTTTTGGCAGCCACAAGGAAAAAGTCCCTGATCTAGGTAAAACTCTCAAATTGTCCCTATGGTCAAACTAAAATTATGTTTCTCAACACTTCCGTGCTAACCTCACATTGACTTAGCTAACGTAAGTAGCTTTTGCAAGCGATATGTGAAATTGGTGTTGTCAATCTTCAAAGTCCTAGAAGTACAAAAAAGTTCGTTCAGTGTGGCCCTCGTCACATCCCTTGTTCCTTTTTCTCTGATCCTCGGGTTGATGTTGGTTCCCTCTCCAGTTTCGGCAGTGACTCCCGCTCCACTTTCCGCCGTGAGTGGTAACCCGGCGCCGGTTAATTTGGGAACTGCTGAAACGTATTCCGCACTGATTGGGGGAGCAGCCCTCACCAATAGTGGGGTAACCACGCTATCTGGCAATGTCGGTTTCAGCCCTGCAGGCGCAATAACTCAAAACGGTGACCTCAGTTATCTCGCGCTCAACAACGGTAACGCCGCGGCGCAACAGGCGTACACAGACATGGAAGCTGCTTATAACGATGCGAGAGGGCGGGCCTCAACGCCGAACAGTTTCCCCGCAGCAGGTGGAGGGACCTACACATCTGGGGTATATCACCAAGGTGGTGCATCCGCGCCTTCGGGGACCATCACCTTAGACGGGCAGAATGATCCGAACTCAGTGTTTATTTTTCAAATCGGTGGAGCCTTTGCCCCCAGCGGACAGATGGTGCTCACCAATGGTGCGCAGTCAGGAAACGTCTTCTGGCAGGTCAATGGCGCTGTAGCTCCCGGTGCTGGGTCGACAACTGTCGGAACGATTATGGCTATCGGAGCAGCTTCATTGGGCGCAGGTGCAACATTGAATGGACGAGTACTGGTAACTGGCGCAGGAACATTTTCAGCCAACACGATCACAACAACTTCCCCCATAACCAATCCGAGTGCACCCACGAGCGTGAGTGCTGCGCCAGGTGAAACTCAAGCAACAGTGTCCTGGACCGCACCGAGTAACAATGGTGGCGCCAATATTGATTCCTACACGGTGACCAGTTCCCCCGGATCCCGCACGTGCACCACCGCAAATGACAGCACAACGAGCTGCTCGGTGAGTGGCCTAACAAGTGGCATCGCCTACACATTCACCGTCACCGCACGTAACAGTGTCGGTAGCAGTGCTGCCTCGAGTGCATCCGCATCCGTTACTCCTGCTCCTGCTCCTGCTCCTGCTCCTGCTCCTGCTCCTGCTCCTGCTCCT
>JBBARV010000009.1:0-63487 GCA_040399625.1 Candidatus Nanopelagicales bacterium
ACGACATAATCACACAGCGCCATCAGGGTTTGTTTGGCCGTGATATCGGGCAAAGGCTCAAGGGTTCGACGCGCTTCATCGGCCCAACGCAGAGCCTCAAGGCGGGCTTCATGCAGACCAGGGTGAGCCCGCAGTAATTCGAGGGCAAGGGCGTGCTCCGCAGGGTCAGGAAGAGGCCTAGACAACAACTCTCGAAGTTGGGCACCCTCTGGACTCGAGTCGGTAAGGGCAATCAGGCCCGCCAAAGTCGGAACGCCTTCACGCAGGTCGGTACCGGGAGTCTTGCCGGATTGTTCTGAATCCGAAGTGATATCCACGATGTCGTCGGCCAACTGAAATGCCACGCCGATTTGTTCCCCAAAGTTTGTCAGGATGTCAATTGTTCTCTGATCGCAGCCGCCGAGCATGGCGCCGAAACGACCCGAAGTTGCAATAAGTGATCCTGTTTTTTCCGACAATACTGAGATGTGGTGCTTAACCGGATCCTCACCCTCGCGGGGACCAACGGTTTCCTTGATCTGCCCGATACAGAGCCGCTCAAATGTCTCGGCCTGAATCCGGACAGCGGTTGGCCCTAGATCGGCCAGAATCTGTGAGGCGCGCGCGAAAAGGAAATCACCGGTCAAGATCGCAACGGTGTTATCCCACCTTGCATTTGCGCTGTCGGCTCCGCGGCGCATGGTTGCCTCATCCATGACGTCGTCGTGATACAGCGTGGCCAGATGTGTCAGTTCAACGACTACCGCCGCAGGAATAACACCTGGCAACATTGGGTCCCCGAACTCTGCTGCTAGCAGCACGAGAAGCGGCCGAAAGCGTTTGCCACCAGCGACTACCAGGTGGCGTGAAGTCTCAGAAACGAATGGGTACTCACTTCGGGTGGACTGTAGGAGGGACTTCTCCACCTGCCTAAGTTCCGCGCTAATGTGCTCGTCAAATACCGGATCACTCGCCTCGAAAATCCGATTCATGTGAGCACGGTACTACCTGATGAAGATTCCGGCATTTGTCAAGAGGTCGATCATGGGCTGCGGGATTATCCCGAGCACCATTGTCGCCGTGACGGTAGCCGCGATCGTGATGGTGGTAAAGATTGACGGCACCGCCACCGAGGCAGTGTTCTCATTGGGTGGTGAGAAGAACATGACCACGATCACACGAACATAGAAGAACGCTGCGATGATGCTGGCTACGACGGCTGCGATAACCAACCACGTGTCACCTGCAGCTATTCCTGCAGCAAATACGCTGAACTTGATTACGAAACCGCTTGTCAGCGGAATACCTGCGAGTGAGAGCATGAAGATCGCCATGACCGCACCTAAGACGGGGGACTTCTTGCCAAGTCCCGCCCATTTGGAGAGGTGGGTGGCCTCACCGGTTGAATCGCGAACCATGGAAATAACTGCCAAGGTGCCGACCGTAACCAGACCATAGGCAATCAAATAAAACATAACGGCGGCAATACCCGATGGGCTTGCCGCGACAACACCCACCAAGATGAAACCGCTTTGGGCGATCGCCGAATAAGCAAGCATGCGCTTAATGTCGCTTTGGGTGAGTGCGATCAAGGAACCAATGATCATGCTCAGAATTGATACAACCCAGAGGATGATTTGCCAGTCCCACTGGATTCCCGAGAAGGCGACGTACAACAGGCGCATCATGGCGCCAAATGCAGCGACCTTGACCGTTGCGCCCATGAATGCGGTGATGGGGGTTGGTGCACCTTGATAGACGTCGGGCGTCCACTGGTGGAATGGAACAGCACCCACTTTGAAAAGTAATCCAACGAGAAGCATTGCCACACCGATCACGATCAGTAGGGTCTCTCCTGCAGTTGCGGCCAGTGCGTCATGGATTTTGGGTAGTGAGATCGAGCCGGCGAAGCCATAAACCAAACCTGCACCAAAAATAAAGAAGGCGGATGAGAACGCACCCAGCACGAAATACTTAAGTGCCGCCTCTTGTGACAGGAGCCTGCGGCGGCGAGCCATGCCAACCATGAGGTAAAGCGGCAGTGACATCACTTCAAGGGCAACAAACATAATGAGCAGGTCATTCGCGACCACAAATGCCAGCATGCCTAGCACAGCAAAAAGGAACAGCGTCCAAATTTCAGTTTGGAAGTAGCCGCGCGCAGAATATTCTCGTTCGTCAACAGAACCAGGAAGCGCCGCCGCACTTGGAGCGAATGAATCACCCAAACTATCCAAGGAACGCTCAGCGACTAAGAAAGCACTCAGCAACGAAAGGACGAGGATCGTGCCCATCAGGACAAGGGCCGGGCCATCAATTGCTACCGCCCCGCCTCCGGTAGTTGTTCGAATATCTCTGTTTATTACCAGAACAACGAGTGCACCAATTAACGAAATGAACGTCAATATTATTTGAACTTGTCGGCGCACTGAGCGAGGCAAAAAAGTTTCGGTTAACACGGATAGCAGTGCTGCAATTGCCACAATAAGAATGGGTGCAATTGCTACGTAGTCGATTTCGGGTGCGGTGAATGTATTCACTCCGAGCCCCCTTCACTCGATGCTGGGACACTCAAGATCGGGTACGTGACCTCCGGGTCGGTTACACCAACGGTGGTCATGAGTCGATCAACAGCCGGGTTTATCACATTAAGTAAGGGTGCTGGGAATACACCGAGCAAAAGAATTAACGCAGCAATTGGGACAAGAGCGGTGATCTCCCGACCATTGAGGTCTTTCATCCCTTCGCACTCGGGGTTGAGCGGTCCGGTCATACTCTTCTGATAAACCCGCAAGACATAAGCCGCGGTGAGCACAATTCCGACAGTGGCCAACGCACCAACCCACATGTATTGCTGGAAGGCGCCAAGCAAGACCATGAACTCACCGATGAAAGAGACCATGCCGGGCAGGGCCAAACTCGACAAGGCCGCGATCAGGAAGAATCCTGCCAGAACTGGTGCGACCTTGTTCACTCCACCGAATGAGGAGAGTTGTGCAGATCCACCGCGGCGCGACATGAGGTAACCCGCTGCAATAAATAATCCGGCGGTACTTAACCCATGCGCAACCATGTAGATCACCGAGCCGGTTTGACCAACCGAAGTAAAGACAAAAATTCCAAGAGTGATGATCCCGAAGTGGGACATCGAGGAATAGGCGAAGAGCCGGCGCATATCAGTCTGTTTGAGTGCCACGAATCCGCCATAGAAAATACCGATCACCGCGATTGCGATCACAGCCGGTGCATAAAAAATACTGGCGGCCGGGAAGATTTCAAGGCAATAGCGGATCATGCCAAAAGTTCCCACCTTGTCCAGCACGCCGATTAGCAATACCGACGTACCCGGCTGGGCTTGGCCTGCAGCGTCCGGCAACCAAGTGTGAAATGGCCACAGTGGCGCTTTGATAGCAAAGGCAAGAAAGAACCCGAGGAAAAGTAACTTCTGAAGGTCAGGATCGATATCAAGACCTACCAGGGTGGTGAAATCAAATGTCCCGGTTCCCGTGATTTCGGCTGAAACCACGTAGAGCCCGATCAGTGAGGCCAACATGAACAGCCCACCCACCAAACTGTAAATCAGAAACTTCACAGCGGCATAAGACCTTTGCGGACCACCATAGCGACCTATCATGAAATAGACCGGAATCAGCATTGCTTCAAAGAAAACGTAAAACAGGAAGACATCGGTTGCCGCGAAGACACCGACCATGAGTGATTCGAGAACCAGAATCAACGCGAAGTAGCCCTTCACGCTTCCTTGGGAATCCAACGCTTCATTCCAGCCGCCCAAAATAACAACGGGTACAAGCGTTGTCGCCAGCGCGATCAACACTAGGGCGATTCCATCAACTCCTAAAGAAAAGTTGATACCAAAAGATGGAATCCACGAGTAGCTTTCAGCAAATTGGAAAACTTCTTGTGAATTTGCCTCGAAGTTCAGTGCCATTGCGATCACGGCGCCAAGGGTTGCCAGTGAGAACGCCAATGCAACACCCTTGGCAAGTTTTTCATTGTGTTTCGGCAATAGAACGACAATCACACTACCCACCAGTGGCAGCAGAGCGATTGTGGTTAACCACGGATACGTATTCACTAGATCCTCACCAACACTAGAGCCAGAAGCACCAAGACGGCTCCACCTACCATGGACAATGCATACGATCGAATAAATCCGGATTGCGTTCGGCGCATTCGACCGGAGAGTCCACCGACAATCGCTGCGGAACCGTTGACACAACCGTCCACTATTCGCGAGTCAAACCATACGAGCGCCCTCGCTGCGTAATTCGTCGGTGCCACTACCAGTGCGTAGTTAACGGCGTCGCCATATAGATCCTTGCGCGCTGCGCGAGTGAGCCAGTTGCCCTGTGGCGCTTCAATGGGGACCTCACGTCGGGCATATGTGATCCAGCCAATAATTGAACCAAAGATGACAAATGCCAGCGTGATTCCAATGTAGGCACTGGTGGGTAGTGGCGTTGGTTCGGTCTCGTAACCAACGACCGGTTCCAACCAACCCTCAATGTCTCCCCAGAAGAGCAAAGCCATTCCGAGGAACGTTGATCCAAGTCCCAAAATAATGAGTGGGATTGTCATGACGGCCGGTGACTCGTGCGGGTGAGCATCAGTTTCCCAACGCTTCTTCCCAAAGAAGGTCATCGCGACCATCCGGGTCATGTAAAAACCGGTGATACCTGCTGCAAGCACCGCGGCCCCACCAATAAACCAACCCCGCTCAAATGCGGCATGAATGATTTCGTCTTTGGACCAGAAGCCTGAGAACGGTGGAATCCCGATAATCGCGAGGTAACCGGCCATAAAGGTGATGAAGGTGAGCACCATGACCGATCGCAGTGCGCCATAACGACGCATGTTTACGTTGTCATTCATTCCGTGCATAACCGAGCCGGCCCCGAGAAAGAGCCCAGCTTTGAAGACTCCGTGCGTAAGTAAGTGGAAAATTGCAAAGACGTAGCCAATTGGGCCAAGTCCCACCGCCAGCATCATGTATCCGATTTGGCTCATGGTGGAACCAGCCAAGGCCTTCTTAATGTCGTCTTTTGCCGAACCAATGATTGCGCCCATGAAAATAGTGATCAAAGCGACGATAATCACGGCCATCGCTGCAATTTCGGCGTTGTTGTAAATCACGTTACTTCGCGCGACCAAATAAACGCCCGCGGTCACCATTGTGGCTGCGTGAATCAGGGCTGAAACAGGAGTTGGGCCTTCCATGGCGTCAAGGAGCCAGGCCTGCAGTGGGAACTGGGCTGACTTGCCAGCTGCTGCCAGGAGCAGGAGTAGTCCAATCGCGGTCAGCGTCCCCTCACTTGCTTGGGTAGCGGAACCAAATACCTCAGAGAAAGTGACGGAACCGAATGTTACGAACATCAACATGATCGCAAGGCTTAAACCAACATCGCCCACGCGGTTGATAATGAAAGCTTTCTTGGCGGCGGCGGCGGCCGAACGCTTGTATTGCCAGAAGCCAATAAGAAGATAGCTCGCTACACCCACGCCTTCCCAACCTACGTAGAGCAACAGGTAGTTGTTGGCCATTACGAGAAGTAGCATCGCCGCAACAAAGAGGTTGAGATAGCCGAAGAATTTGCGTTTATCAGGATCGTGAGCCATGTACCCAAGTGAATAAATGTGGATCAGGGATCCAACTATTGTGATCAACAGGATGAAAACCATGGAGAGTTGATCCAATTGAAAAGCTAGATCAACACTGAAATTCCCAATGAAAACCCACTGGTAGGCGACCTGGGTGATAGTTCTTTCCTCAGTCGGCAGCCCCATCATCTCGATTAACAGCAGGACTCCGAGGACGGCTGATGCACATACGGTGAGCACTCCCAGGTACGGGCCCCACGCGTTGGAACGTCGTCCGGTAAACAGCAGAATCGCTGCACCCGCCAATGGCAACGCGATGAGAAGCCACATAAGGGAGAAAAGCCCCCCCGCTGGCATAACGGTCACGTCTGGTCCTATTCGTTGGTGTTAGGTGGTCAGTTGACTGTTTTAAAACTTCAAAAGATTTGGCTCGTCGATTGATGCTGACTGCCGAGTGCGGAAAACTTGGACGATGATTGCGAGACCAACAACAACTTCGGCCGCGGCAACCACCATGACAAAAAAAGCAACGGTTTGACCATCAAGATTACCGTTCATCCGGGCGAAGGCCACGAAAACTAAGTTTGCCGCGTTGAGCATTAATTCAACCGACATAAACACAATGATTGCGTTGCGGCGAACGAGGACCCCGATTGCGCCAATGCTAAACAGCAATGTCGCCAAATAAATGTAATAAATAGGATCCACTAGTTCTGATCCTCACTCTCGACCAGTTCAATGACGGTTGACACAACTCGGTGGTCGATGATCAATGAGTCATCACGTGTTCGGATGGGCGCTGGGACGCTGTCCAACGACAGTGAACCATCAGGCAAGATGGCGGGAGTATTTGCTGCGTTATGTCGCGCATAAATCCCCGGATTTGGCTTATTACCCGGATGCCCCGCTCCAACCATGAAGCGGGCAACGGAAAGTTCCTTCTGGGTTGCCTTTGGTTTCCACGCCTCACGATGCGTCAAAATCACTGCCCCAAGGCCGGCTGTAATGAGGAGAGCCGCCGTCGCTTGGAAAGCGAAGAGGTAGTCACTAAAAATTAGGTTGGCAATACCTTCGACATTGCCACCAAACTCGTCATTGGCCGCGTTAAGGCCTATGTCAGGCTTCCCGCTAATCGCACTTCCGATTCCACCAATGAGCAAAACGGAAAGTGCCACTCCAAACAAAATGCCAAAAAGTCTCTGCCCACGAATGGTTTCAATCAACGAATCCGAAGAGTCAACGCCAACCACCATGAGCACAAACAGGAACAGCATCATGACCGCGCCCGTGTAAACGATGATTTGAACCATTCCCAGAAATGGCGCGGAGTTTGCGATGTAGAGAATTGCTAGGTTGATCATGACCACTGCAATGAACAGCGCCGAATGAACAGCTTTACGCGAGAGCACCATGCCAAAGGCGCCAATAACTGATAGTCCCCCGCAAATGATAAAAACAACGAGTTCGCCGTCAATGCTCATGAAGGGCCAGCCTGTCCCGGAACGGCTTGTTCTGGGACTGACCCGGTGATCTTATTGGCGTAGTAGTCACTATCGGTTGTTCCCGGCACCATGTCATGGGGGGGCGCGAGCATCCCTGGAAGCATCGGTCCCAACAGATCTTGCTTCTCATAGATTAGATCGGCGCGATTGTTGTCTGCCAATTCAAATTCATTGGTCATGGTGAGAGCTCGAGTTGGGCACGCTTCAATGCACAATCCACAGAAAATACAACGGGTGTAATTGATTTGATAGACCCGGCCATACCGCTCACCTGGTGAAAATCGTTCTTCATCACTGTTATCGGCGCCCTGTACAAAGATTGCATCAGCTGGGCAAGCCCAAGCACACAGTTCACAACCAATGCACTTCTCTAAACCGTCGGCCCAGCGATTGAGTTGGTGGCGTCCATGAAAACGCGGCTTTGGTGGGTACTTACTTGCATCTTCCGGGTACTGCTCGGTCACTACTTTTTTAAAGATGGTTCCGAAAGTCACCCCAAATCCGCGCACTGCGGCTGGTAGCTCAGGCATGGAGATTCTCCTCGGTTGGGGTTGGATCGAGAGCTGGAGGAACCACTTGACCTGCTACCGATTGCGCGGCGAGCATCCGTCGTGGGGTGTAGGCAAGGACCTGACCTGGCTTTGGTGGAACTGGGTGGCCACCGGCCATAGCGTCAAATGGAATAAACAGTTCGTGCTCTTGCTCCGCGTCAATGGTTGCTTGCTTGCGATCAGATCGCACCTGCAATAGCCAAGACCCGATTAACAGCATCGCGATAACTACGGCACCCGTGATGAGTAACTGCTGATTACTGAAAGTGAAGTCATCACGGAATACGCGGGCTGTCGCGACGATGAAAATCCACCCGAGGGAAGCCGGAATCAAAATCTTCCAACCAAATTTCATGAACTGGTCGTAGCGCAATCTCGGAAGAGTTGCGCGCAGCCAGATGAACATGAAGATAAACAGTTGGACTTTAAGCAGCCACCAAAGAATTGGCCACCAACCAACATTTGCGGAATCCCACAATGAAAGGGGCCACGGTGCGAGCCAACCACCAAGGAAAAGAGTGGCGGCTAGCGCAGAGACCGTCACCATGTTGATGTACTCGGCTAGGAAAAACATGGCGAACTTGAGTGATGAGTATTCGGTGTGGAATCCACCAACAAGTTCACCCTCTGCTTCAGGAAGGTCAAAGGGTGCTCGGTTTGTTTCGCCCACCATGGATGTGACATAGATTAAAAATGAAGGGAGCAAAATAACAGCGAACCAGATTGGTTGTTGTTTTGCGATGATCTCCGAGGTTGACATTGAACCGGCAAAGAGGAATACCGCCACGAATGACAGGCCCATTGCGATTTCATAGGAAATCACTTGAGCCGTTGACCGCAGTCCGCCGAGGAGCGGGTAGGTGGAACCAGAGGACCAACCGGCCAAAACCAAGCCGTAGACACCAACCGAGGCAATAGCCAGGACGTACAGCACAGAGACGGGGAAGTCAGTCAGTTGCAGCGGAGTTTCAACTCCAAAAATTGAGACGGTTGGACCGAATGGGATGACGGCAAAAGCCAGGAAAGCAGCAGTGGCTGAGATAACCGGCGCAATCCAGTACACGGCGACGTGGGCCGATTTGGGGATAATTTCTTCTTTGAAAGCAAGTTTGAAACCATCCATGAGGGATTGAAGTAAACCAGCAGGACCGACCCGGTTAGGACCAATTCGGTTTTGCATCCGAGAAACAACCCGGCGCTCCCACCAGATGGTGAACAAAGTCAGGACAACCAACATTCCAAAGATGGCAACAGCCTTGAGAATTACCATCCACCATGGGTCAGTTCCAAAAAAACCGAATGAAGAGCCGCTCATGCGGCACCCCCTTTAACGCTCACGACTTCACCATAGCCGCAACCAAGTTGGGAATATATGTGTGAATCCGGAGAGTTCATGGGGAGCCACACACTGTCACTTGATACCTCGGAGACCTGCACCGGAAGTGTAATTGAGCCTTTTGCCCCGGTAACCGTGATCAACTCCGGTTGCCCCAACTGCTCAAACATCCCAGCGCTAACTACAGCAAACGATGGGCGTGCTGTTGCCGCTAAGTGTGGCTCGCCTTCTTGCATCACACCCGAGTCAATAAGTAGTCGCCAAGTTGCCAAGGTTGTCCCAACGGGTGCAGAAAATTCGTGTGTATTCACATTGGCTCGCGAACCCGACCAAGGTTGCAGTGAATTCAGTTCCTTGCGTAATGCCCGAGTATCTCCATTTAACTGTAAGTCCATGGCACTCGCCAACATGGAGAGAACCCCCGCATCGGTAAGAGTGAGGGCTTCCCGGAATGCAGCACTGAACGGCTTGCTGCGCCCCTCCCAGTTCGTGAAGGATCCGGATTTCTCTGTGACAACCGCCACGGGGAATACAACACTGGCTCGCTGCGTGATCTCTGAATGGTGATTCTCGAGAGCCACAACAAAATCAGCATTCTCAATTCCAGCGAGCAGCTCAGCGCCGTTAGGGAGATCGGCAGGATCAATACCGGCGCTCACTACTGCATTAATGGATCCCTCCGCAATTGCGGTTACCAATTCGGTGCCGGTCAGCCCAACATTTGGTAAGGACTCCGGATCGATGTTCCACACCTGCGCAATTTCAGCGCGAGCAGCAGAGTCAGAAATTGGCCGCCCACCGGGAAGCAGACCGGCTATGGCGCCAGCATCAAGGGCGCCCCGCTCACCTGCACGCCGTGGCACCCAGGCAATGCGTGCACCCGTTTGTGAACCCAATTGCGATACCGCACTGAGCGCACCTGGGCTAGACGCAGCTCGCTCTCCGACAAAAATAATTGATTTGCTGTCAAGTGCACCTATTACTGTGGAATCAAGGCCGGTAATTGCCTGTCCCTCACAACCAGCATTTGCCTCGATCCAGTTTGCTGAAAGTTTTTCACTTCCCAGTGAATAAAGTGGCCCGACGGTATGGACCTTCAATCCTTTTTTAACGCTCTTTCGCAAGCGCAAGAACACAATCGGTGATTCGTCTTCTGGCTCGAATCCGACCAGCAGCACCTGAGAAGCGGTTTCCACATCTCTGTAGGTGACATCGATCTTCGTGCCCGCAACGTGGGCTGCCAGGAATTCTGCTTCTTCCGTTGAACTTGCCCGTGCCCTGAAATCCAAATTGTCACTACCTAAAACAATGCGGGCAAACTTTGAGTAGGCGTAAGCGTCCTCAACGGTTGCTCGTCCACCGACAAGAACCGCCGTCGCCCCCGCAGCGGCCAATCCAGCAGCAGCAAAGTGCATGGCCTCGGGCCAAGACGCCGAGCGAAGTTCACCATTCTCGCGAATGAGTGGCGACTCAATACGGCCATTTGCCAAGTAGGCAAATGCGAATCGACCCTTGTCGCAACTCCACTCCTCATTTACTTCTGGGTCATCCCAGGCCAACCGACGAGTGACCGTTCCGCGGCGGTAGTCAGTACGAAGTGAGCACCCTGCTGCACAGTGTTCGCAGGTCGTGGGAACTGAAACTAGATCAAATGGTCGTGAACGGAAACGGTAAGAGGAACTTGTGAGCGCCCCAACAGGACAAATCTGAACAACGTTTCCAGAGAAGTAGGAATCAAATGGTTCATCATTTGCGGTACCAACCTGTTGCTGGGAACCACGTTCTAGCAACTCAAGTGATGCATCTCCGGCGATTTCCTCGGCAAAACGCGTACAACGGGCACATGAAACGCAGCGCTCACGGTCAAGTAGAACTTGTGCATTGACGTTAATGGGTTTCGGGAAAGTTCGTTTTTCACCCTCAAAACGCGAGTCCGAGCGACCAACACTCATTGCCTGGTTTTGTAGAGGGCATTCGCCACCCTTGTCACACACCGGACAATCAAGTGGATGATTAACGAGCAGAAATTCCATAACGCCCTCTTGGGCAATCCGTGCCATTTCTGAGGAACGCTGGGTCCGAACATTCATTCCGTCCGAGAGAACTTGGGCACAAGCAGGTTGGGGCTTGGGCACTCCATCAATCTCAATCAGACAGGCGCGGCAGGCGGCAACCGGTGTGAGCAGCGGGTGATCACAGAAGCGAGGAATCTCAATCCCAATTTGTTCAGCCGCCCGAATTACGAGTGTTCCTTTGGGAACTTCCATTTCAATGCCGTCAATAACTACATTTACCGTGTCAGTTTTTTCGGTGTGGTTCGTAACGGTCATTGGGCGCGCGCTCCCGAAAATACGTATGAAGCAATTGGATCGAATTGTTCATCTGCGCTCGTATGGGTTGCAGCCGTGAATTCATCACTGAAGTACTTAATCGCGGCGGGGTACGGGGTTGCCGCGGCGTCACCGAGTGCACAGAACGAGCGCCCAGCAATTTGCCCACACAGGGTGTTTAGTGTTTCCATCTCGACCGCGGTGCCATGCCCGTGTTCAAATTTCTCAAGCACTCCCGTTATCCAGTACGTGCCCTCGCGGCATGGGGTGCACTTGCCGCAGGACTCGTGCTTATAAAACTCAAGCCAGCGGGTTACGGCTTTTACAACGGACACCGTTTGGTCAAAGATCATCGGGGTACCCGTGCCCAACATGGAACCGGCCTCGGCCATAGCTTCATAAGTTAGGGGAAGATCCAAGTGGTCGGCTGTCAACATGGGAACACTTGACCCGCCCGGAAGCCAGAACTTGAGTTCAGCGCCTGGACGCATACCACCAGCGAAGTCGAGTAACTCGCGCATTGTGATTCCCAATGGTGCTTCGTAAATCCCTGGTCGTTGAACGTGACCCGACACAGCAAAAACTTTGAATCCGGGGGATTTTTCAGTTCCAAATTGGCGGAACCATTCAACACCGCGGTCAATTATGTAAGGGATATTTGCAAGAGTCTCGACGTTATTAATCACGGTTGGTGATGAGTAAAGCCCGGCAACAGCGGGAAACGGTGGCTTCAAGCGGGGCTGTCCGCGATAGCCTTCAAGTGAGTCAAGTAGAGCAGTTTCTTCGCCGCAAATGTAGGCGCCGGCGCCAGCGTGAACGGTGACTTCTAGGTCAAAACCTGAACCCTGAATGTTTTTCCCGATAAGGCCGGCATCGCGTGCTTGCTTGACCGCAAAAGCAACCTTGCGTACCGCCGCAGGAACTTCACCACGAATATAAATAAAAGCGTGGTTTGCTCGAATAGCGAATGACGTGATGATCACACCTTCAATCAAGGCATGGGGGTTTGCCATCATGATGGGGACGTCTTTACACGCACCCGGCTCGGATTCGTCCGCATTCACCACTAAATAATGTGGCTTACCATCATTTTGCGGGACAAATGACCACTTCAATCCAGTCGGGAAACCCGCTCCCCCACGCCCACGGAGACCGCTGTCTTTTACCGTTGCAATAATTGCGTCAGGGTCGGACTTGAGAGCTTTTGCTAGTGCCTCGTAACCGCCATGGCTTTTGTAGCCATCAAGGGTGTAGAGGGCTGGGTCGTCCCAATGCTCGGTAATAACCGGGGTAAGTTTCATGATTGTTGCACTCCTGACTTTGCGATTTTTAGACCAGCAAGCATTTTTTCATCGACGCAATTTCCCATGGTTGCCAGATCGTCTTCGGCCATCGCGAGCGTGTGCTCGGTTGCCTGAAAATCACGAATCATGGGGCCTCGGGTTGACCAGACTTCTTCACCGGCGGCAAGTTTGTCAATCACATCAACGGCACTCTGCGGGGTTACGTCATCCATGAATTCCCAGTCCACCGTCATGACCGGTGCGTGGGTGCAGGCAGCCTGACATTCGATGCGCTCCAACCAAAAATTACCGTCAGCGGAGGAGCCATTGTGGGTCGCACCAAGTCGCTCGGCAACACGCTCGTAAACAGCATCACCACCGAGTAATCCGCACAAAGTATTGATGCACACACCGATGTGATGTTTTCCAACTGGACTGTACTTGTACATGGTGTAAAACGTTGCCACCGCTGTTACCTCGGCTTGGGTGATCCCCAGTTCTTGGGCGCAAGCCGCCATACCCTCAGTGGTCACTTCGCCTTGTTCTGCTTGCACCAGGTGCAACATAGGCAGTAGTGCCGAACGGGCATTCGGGTAACGCCCAACCAGCTCTCGCATTTTGATAAGGGTTGATTCAGTAATCACGCCGGACTCGTCTTTCTGAACATTATTCTGTGACATTTAACGATCCACTCCGCCCATAACGGGGTCGATACTGGCAACCGCGGCGATTACATCTGCGATCATGGAGCCCTCACTCATGGCTGCAACGGCTTGCAAGTTATTAAATGATGGATCCCGGAAGTGAACCCGGTACGGCCGAGTTCCACCGGTGCTCACAACATGTGCGCCAAGTTCGCCCCGAGGTGACTCAATTGGGACGTACGCCTGACCGGCAGGAACGCTGAAACCTTCTGTGACCAACTTGAAGTGGTGAATAAGTGCTTCCATAGACTCACTCATGATTTTCTGAATATGCTCGGGCGAATTACCTTGCCCATCTCCGCCAATTGAGAGTTGTGATGGCCAAGCAATTTTCTTGTCCGCGATCATGATCGGTCCTGGCACCAAACGATCTAGACACTGCTCAACAATGTTGAGTGACTCTTTCATTTCGGCAATTCGAATCAGGAAGCGGCCGTAAGCGTCACAACTAGTCTGGGTGGGAACTTCAAAGTCATACTTTTCATAGCCGCAATATGGGGCGCTCTTGCGCAGGTCGTGTGGCAGACCGGTTGCTCGCAATACCGGACCGGTCATGCCGAGTGCCATACAACCGGTGAGGTCGAGGTAGCCAACGCCCACCGTTCGTCCCATCCAGATCGCGTTGTCTACCAATAGATCTGAGGTGTCCTTCAGTCGTTTACGCAGCAAAACAACGGTTTCTCTGATTTTTTCTTCGGCACCATTTGGTAAATCGATGGCCACTCCACCCGGACGGATGTAGGCGCTGTTCATGCGCAGACCAGAGACCATCTCGAAAATGTCAAGGACAAGCTCGCGCTCGCGGAAACCGAAAATCATGGCGGTGAGGGCCCCGAGTTCCATGCCGCCGGTTGCAAGTGCCACCAAGTGAGAGGAAACGCGATTGAGTTCCATCATCATGACTCGGATCACATTGGCGCGCTCGGGAATTTGGTCCTCAATGCCGAGTAATCGCTCAACAGCTAGGCAGTAGGCCGTTTCATTGAACATCGGCGCCAAATAATCCATGCGGGTTACATAGGTAACACCTTGAACCCAGGTGCGAAACTCCATGTTCTTTTCAATTCCCGTGTGCAGGAATCCGATACCGCAACGAGCTTCAACAACAGTTTCGCCTTCGAGTTCCAAAATCATGCGCAACACACCGTGTGTTGATGGGTGCTGGGGTCCCATGTTGACCACGATCCGCTCACTCTCGCCTTCAGGTGCGGCCGCGATCGAATCCCAATCACCTCCGCCAAGGTTGTACACGGTTCCTTCGGTGGTGTCATAAGAACCTGAGAAGGGATCAACATTTGTGTAGTCAGTTGTCGTCATTAGTTGTACGACCTCCGGTGATCTGGTGAGGGGATACTTGCACCCTTGTATTCAACGGGGATTCCGCCGAGTGGATAGTCCTTGCGCTGGGGGTGGCCTACCCAGTCATCAGGCATTTGAATTCGCGTGAGCGCCGGATGACCATCGAAAATGATTCCAAAAAAGTCCCATGTTTCGCGCTCATGCCAATCCGCGGACGGGTAAGTGGCGACGAGTGAGGGAAGGTGACGATTGGAGTCAGAAATTGTCACTTCAACCCGAATACGGCGGTTGTGGGTGATTGAGAGCAAGCTGTAAATAATGTGCAGTTCCCGATCAGTGTCTTCCGGGAAATGAACTCCACTGACACTCGTACACATCTCAAAGCGAAGCGCTGGCTCATCCCTGCATTCGGTCATAAACGCAATGAGGTGCTCGGGCTTGACATAAAAAGTCATTTCACCACGATCAATCACGATCTTGTCAACCGCCCCAGTTACACCGGCGTCAAGAAGTGAGAGTGCGAGTTCTTCAGCAACCTCGTCGAACCACTCGCCAAATGGAGGTAACGAGGCACCCGGCATCACAATTGGGGTGACCAGGCCACCGAAACCACTTGTGTCGCCGGATCCTGCCGCGCCGAATGCTCCTTTACGAACTCCAACTACGTCAATTTCGGCGACGCCCTCGGGCACGACCGGGGCTTCACTCATCGAAGGAGCCCCTTCATTTCCATAACTGAAGGCGCGGCGAGAGCAAGTTGCTCCTGCTCGACAATTTGCCGCTTGCGATTCACGCCCAACTTCATGTCTTGAATTTCGCCGTGGATCTTCAAAATGGCATCGATGAGCATTTCAGGTCGTGGCGGGCACCCGGGAAGGTAGACATCAACGGGAACTACGTGGTCCACCCCTTGGACAACCGCGTAGTTGTTGAACATCCCGCCACTTGATGAACACACGCCCATGGCGAGCACCCACTTGGGATTGGGCATTTGATCATAGATCTGTCGCAAAACAGGTGCCATTTTTTGGCTTACCCGGCCAGCAACAATCATGAGATCTGCTTGACGTGGTGAGGCGCGGAAAACTTCCATGCCAAATCGGGCAATGTCGTATCGGGGTCCGCCCGTGGCCATCATTTCAATTGCGCAACATGCCAAACCGAAAGTGGCCGGCCACAGTGAACCTTTACGCGCGTAACCGGCTACCTGTTCAACCGTGGTAAGCAATATTCCCGAGGGCAATTTTTCTTCAAGACCCATTAATCCCACTCCAATCCGCCGCGGCGCCACTCAAATGCATATGGCAAACATAAATTTATCAGGAAAAGGAAAATTGCGATCAGTCCAAATGCACCGAGGGCATCAGCTGAAACCGCCCAGGGGTACAAAAAAACGAGTTCGATGTCAAAAATGATGAACATCATGGCCGTGAGGTAGAACTTCACGGGAAATCGTCCGCCACCCATTGGTTGTGGTGTTGGCTCGATTCCGCACTCATAAGCCGCATATTTCGCCCGGTTATAGCGCTTTGGACCGGTGAAACTGGCAATCACGATGGAAAAAACAGCAAATCCAAAAGCCAAGATCCCAAGCACCAAAATCGGTGTGTAGACGTTCACGCGCGACCTTTCAGATGCTCTACAACTTGAATAGATTCGGCTGGTTGAGCCGACCTCCTTTGCGCGATTGTGAATTTCTTCACTATCAACTTAAGCATAGTGGCTAATCCCATGGAGCAAACGCCCGGTGGATACTCACGATTCCACCCGTGAAATTGCGCCACTGGACCCCTTGCCAGCCGGCCTCGGCGATGTCAGCTGCCAACTCTTTTTGGGTGGGCCAGGCCCGAATTGATTCCGCCAAATACCGATACGCATCAGGATTCGATGACACTCGATCCGAGAGCACGGGCAATGCTGCCATGAGGTACTCGGTGTACACCTTGCGCAAGGGGGCGAACGTAGGGTGAGAGAACTCACAGATCACGAGGAACCCGCCCGGCTTGATCACGCGCCGAAATTCTTCTAACGCCACCATCCGATCAGCAACATTACGCAGCCCGAATGAAATAGTGATCCGGTCAAAAGTTGAATTAGCGAATGGCAGTGCTAAAGCATCTGCTGCCACAAACGGAATCGTGGGGTTCCGGTCTTTCCCCACTTGAAGCATTCCCAATGAGAAATCTGCGGCAATGACCTTTGCCCCCGTGGCCGTGAACGCTGCGGTGGAGGTGCCGGTTCCGGCCGCGATATCAAGAACAAAGTGCCCTGGTTCTAGTTTGAGGGCTTTGCGCACTTCACTGCGCCAACGGCGGGTTCGGCCAAGGGCCAAAATGTCATTGGTTAGGTCGTATTTTGCGGCTACAGCGTCAAACATCGCCGCTACTTCGGCTGGATCTTTATCCAAATTTGCCCTCGGCACTGTCCTAGTCTGTCAGAGATCGCGCCAAGTGCGAACTGCAGTTCCAAGTGGTCGAAACAACAACCTGGCCATAGGCTCCTAGGGTGAGCGTGATTGAGCAAGTGGGTGCATTACCCGATCAGGAACACTTAACTTTCCGTACGCGAGCAATCGATCATGACGTAAAACTGCTGCAACATTTGCCGGTGGAGAACCCCCTTGCCTGGGTTCGCGGAGGCGAAGGGCTCATCGGTTGGGGGGTAGCCGCTCGGTTACAGGTTCGCGGTGACGAAACCTTTTCCCGCACCCAGCGTTGGTGGAATCGGCTTCTCACGAATGCCCACATTGAGGACACGGTGAGCCTGCCCGGCACCGGCCCCGTTGCTTTTGCTTCATTCGCATTCGACCTGAACAATCTGTCTGAAGTTGTGGTGCCCAGCGTTGTTGTTGGTAAACGCGGTGGCCAAACCTGGATGACGACAATTGGTTCGGCCAGCACGGCACTTCCTCCCGTTCCCGTTCCGGTAGGACCATCTGCGGTTCGTTGGGCTGAGGGCAGCGTTCAGCCGTGGGAATGGGAACAGTCCGTTGCCACCGCTGTCAACCGAATCACCTTGGGTGAACTCGACAAAGTGGTTCTAGCGCGAGATTTAATTGCCCACATTGACGGAGCACTAGATGTTCGTTTCCTAGTCAATGCACTGGCAAAGGCCTACCCCACCTGCTGGACGTTTGTCGTTGAGGATCTTTTTGGTGCAACCCCCGAATTGCTCGTTCGACGAACCGGTGGGCTGGTTACAAGTCGGGTTCTGGCCGGAACGGTGCGGCGCCAAGGGGATAAAGGAACTGACGCAGACTTGGCATCGGATCTCATGAAAAGTCAGAAGGATTTAGCGGAACACGTGTACGCGGTCAACTCGGTTGCGAAAGCGCTAGCGACCCATTGCACGGATCTAGATGTTCCCGAGCAACCGCGGGTTCTCGTACTCGCCAATGTTCAACACCTCGCAACCGATGTTACGGGCCAACTCGCAAATGAAGCGCCCATCTTGTCTCTCGTCGCTTCCCTTCATCCGACAGCTGCGGTGTGTGGCACCCCAACCGAGCGGGCAAAGGTGGTTATTTCCGAACTTGAAGGGATGAACCGCGGTCGTTACGCCGGTCCCGTTGGTTGGTTTGATCAGCGAGGTGACGGTGAATTCGGGATTGCACTTCGGTGCGCCAAAATTGATCGCGAAGCCCAAACGGTTCGATCATTTGCCGGATGTGGAATCGTCGCCGGGTCAATCCCCGAATTGGAGCTTGCTGAATCCGCGGCGAAACTTGCCCCCGTGCGTGATGCACTCGAAAGCAATTAGTCCGTCATTACTTTTTCAAAGGCATTAACAGCCGGCCCAAATTCAGGCGCGGGTACCTGAATCCAATCTTGACTGAGCAACATTTTACGCATAACCGGATTGTCATTAAGTACATAAGCAACCAATTTGGTGTAACCCAATCGAGCCGCCAGATCCTGTGAGTGTTCAAGCAAGATCTTTCCAATTCCTTGGCCTTGATAACGGTCTTCAACCAGATAGGCAATCTCACCAATATTCAATTCGGTCGCGGAAAGTGGGAACACATTGGCTAAGGCCATCAATTCGTTGTCACGGTCGGTCACAACAAGAGTGATTCCACTGTGCCCACCACTGACTCGTCGAAGATTTTCTTCACGCCAGGAATTCTTCGGAGTGAAATAACGTTGATAAATGGATTTCTCCGATGATCTCTTATGAAGTTGTTCAACCGCTGCGGTGTCTTCAGGGCGAGCAAGCCTAACGAGAACTGGATTATTATTTGCCAGTTCGTCAACCCACCCGAATTCACTTGTCACCCCACTTGCCGTGATGAGCGCTTCAACCAATTCGAGCAGCGCCGATGCACGTTGGTACTCAACTTGAGTGAATGAAGCGGCTTCCCTGCGCAAAATCACATGATGATCTAGCGTCCATTGCAACCGCAGGACATGCTCTGTCGAATTCTCACCACTTGTTGCCTCAACCACCTCCCATGATTGAGCCAATACCAAATCCGCTGCTGCTTGTGGTGCAAAGGCTGGGTTACTCGCTAGAACACTGCTGAGTCTAAGAACGCGGGTCGCAACATCAACGGTGTCGCTTTCATTACCGTGGGCAACAATTACGTCTTTGCCCACCGAGTCGATTGCTTGTCGTAAGGTTGCGCGGTCCAGATTCTGTGGGGCTTTAAGAATTGCGTCAATTTGCTGATCCGCACTTGTTAAATCAATTGAGGTTAACGAAACGACTGCAACGTTTAGCAGTGAAAGCACCCTGAGTAATCGGGCTGTTGCACTAGGCATTCCCGTCAGGGTTGTTCGAATCCGCCAAAAGTTTGCCAACTCTCCCGGATGCGGGATTACCGGGTCAATTACTGCCAGCGAATCAAGGAGTCGGGCGCTTAATGCACTCCATTGGGTCTCACTGACACTAAGAGGCAATACGGGAGACAACATCGCAATGCCGATACCGACTGCAATAATGTGCAGGACAATTGAGTCAATATCCACGGTAGGGTCAATGAGGCCCTCCTCACGCATTTTAATAACTATTGCGTGGGATTTTTCCCATCGGTGCTCAATCCGCTTCGCCAAGATCTCCCGTAATCCTTCGTCAAAGGACGCGCCGGCCAGAGCTGAAAGTTCGAGCGAGTCCCACGCGCTGGCGGGATCCCCCCAAACATCACGCGAGGCCGATAGTAATAAGTGCAGCGCGTGATTCTCGCTTGAATCCAGATTTACATCAAGACTTTTAGTAACGGATGAATATGGCATCGCTGAAATCACCAGTCGAAGAAATTCCGAACGATTTTTTGCGACAGACGTTACGGTGCCAGCCGTATAACCCGAAGTGCTCGCAATTTCACGCCGAGAAATATTCAGGACACCGAGCGTGGTGTACAGATCCGTTGCAACGCGTAGAATTTTCTGCCGCGTTGAATCTGCGACCATCGGTCTCAACTCCCCGAAAGTGCTTCGTGTACCGCCTGGGCAATATGTGCGAGTATTTCACTTTCCCGAAAACGGTTAACACTCGTTGCCGTGATTACATGTAAACCACCATCAATCGCAGTGTCGAGGGCTTCGGCCAATTCGTCTTCGGTTGTGACGGTGACCGCATTAGCCCGAAGCGAAGTTGCAACGAGAGTCGGATCAATGTCGAGTGGCACACCAAACACTTGATCAAAATGTTGTGCATACTGCGGCGCACCCTGTTCCAACGTTGAGAAAATTCCACCACCGTTGTTGTCAATCACAACAACTACAAGATTCATTTTCGGTTCAGTTGGAGGAATCAAAAGTGCGTTCGAGTCGTAGAGAAAAGTTTGATCTCCCACTAAAGCAACCACACAGCCTTCACCTGCGACAGTTGCACTGATCGCTATTCCTGTTGCGGTGGAGACACAGCCATCGATACCAGAAACTCCACGATTTCCTAAAACGACCGAGTCCGTAACGCTGGTGGCCGCAAATGATGCAACATGTCGAACAGCTGACGAGGCCCCCAAAAAAAGTGTTCCGGATTCGGGCAGTAGCCGAGTTACAACCCGAGCAATCTGCATTCCCGTGAGTTCATCAGGATTGAGAACCGTTTCAATCGCAGCGGCTGCCAAAATATCAGCTCTCTGCCACTCTTCTAGCCACTCACTATCAACTTCACACTCTTGTGGCGGTAGCGGGACTGCAGCAATCACCAAGTCGGCACTCCGGGTTGGGTCAGCAAATTGCACATGGCTGTCAACTGCAATGTGAATCCCCGCAGACTCAATGAGCTTGAGGACGCCCCGAGACAGGCCCACCTTGCCAATCGTCAAAACCAATTCCGGAATATGGGTTTCACGAAAGGAAGGGTCGCCAGCTAGTAGGTGGCCATGGGAGAGGGCAAGATCTGCTCGACTCAAATTGGCACTGGGCTCAGCAATTATTGGCCAACCAATGAAATCACTGAGTTCGTCGATCATGTCAATGAAGTCCGAATCGTTGTGATCCCCCACCACGATCAATCCACGGGCTGGGACTACCCCATCTTCGTCGAGGAAAGTCATAATTTCATCAAGGGGTGAACTCACTGCAGCGAGTAATCGGGCATCGGCAACCCAAGGGCGTCCGTCCGGGCGTCCCTCCAAGTCTTCACTCCAGATGCCATCAGATTCACCAACAAGTGGTGCAGAAAAAGGGATATTCAAATGGACCGGACCAGGACTCACCGAGTCGGTTGCAATTCCCACAGCCCGCGAAATCTCCGAGCGCCAATACTTCACTTGACCCTCAGCAGTTGTTGCGGTTGCCAGATCAACGCTTGACCGAACATGTGGTCCAAATATCGCCATCTGGGAAATAGTTTGATTCGCGCCGATCCCACGCAGCTGTGGAGGTCTGTCTGCCGTCAGCAGCAGCATGGGTACATATGAATGGTCGGCTTCAATAACCGCGGGAAGCAAGTTAGCAACTGCACTCCCCGATGTTGTTACGACGGCTGCTGGGACACCTGTTGCCTTACCCAGGCCCAAGGCAACGAACGCGGCAACTCTCTCGTCAAGCCGAACGTGCAATCGAAGTTCAAGTCGGGCATGTGCACCAGCAAGTTCCAATGCAAGGGGCGCGCTTCGGGAGCCGGGAGAAAGCACAACGTCTGTTACCCCGCATCGAATAAGTTCGTCGACCATTACTTTGGCTTGGGCGACCGAGGGCTCCATACCCCTAGCCTCGCACACTCTGCTCGGGCGCACCCAAGGACGCAAGTACTGCAGCGGGAATTAAAGCCCAGGCACGAGCGATCCGCTGCTCCCACAACTCTTTGCGTTCGGGTGGCAGCCCGGACTGAATCATCTTTTCTGCACTTGGTTCATATCTCTCAACCGAAATACGACCAAGGTGAGGAACGGTCGGTTCGCCCGTGAGATCCGTCGCCAAGAGCATTCCGGTACCGAGCCCGGCTACTTCACTGGGAGCAAAGGTGTGCGCCGCTAAAAGCGAAGAGCTCAGGCCGACACCGGATTCAAGGGCACCACTAATTCGAATTGGTACGTCCAATTGGGTAATCAACTCTTCAATTGCCTTAATTCCTCCGAGCGGAGAAACTTTAATAATTGCCAAATCAGCAAAATCACTTATTTGAAATTGACCATCAATACGAATACTTTCATCAAGGGCAATAGGAACATTTATTTTTCGATGAAGCTCCCGCAACTCCTCCACCGATTGACACGGTTGTTCAATGTATTCAATTGGTGCACTATCCAATTCGGATAAAGTCTCACGGGCCTGCGAAACACTCCAGCGTCCATTAGCGTCAAGACGAATTCGTAAATCACCCAGCTTTTCTAACTCGCGAAAAGCTTGAACAACCGCGTCGACTCGTTTCACGTCATTGGCTAAATCAAGCCCGACTTTTATCTTGACGGTGTTACAGCCGAATTGCTCTAACGCTCGAATACTTGCCTGATAAGGATCCTCGTTGTCGCCAATGATTGCGTTAACGCCGATACTCGCATCTTTTGGATAAGCAAAAGGGCTAAAGGCTGATTCCAAAGCCGCCCGCAACCACAGGGAATCTTGATGCGGTGTGTAGTTAGGAAATGGACTGAATTCACCCCATCCGGCGGGCCCTTGAAACACAACCCCCTCGCGCGTCGCAAGTCCCCGAAACTTCTCCCGCAAAGTCAACGAAAAAAAATCAACGTTGGGGTAAGCAGAAGCCACTGCTTTTACGGCCGTTTGGGAAAGCGGCCGAAATCTGGTTCGCGTTTTTCTTTGAAGGCATCGCGGCCCTCTTGAGCTTCCTCTGTCATGTAGAACAGCATCGTCGAATCCCCCGCCAGTTGTTGAATACCGGCCAGACCGTCGTCGACTGCATTGTGTGAGGCTTTAAGCATCCGGAGCGCCAGCGGCGACATCGTCAGAATCTTGGAAGCAAGATCGCAGGTGGCAATTTCAAGGTCTTCAATGGGAACGACTTCATTGACTAAGCCCCAGTCATAGGCTTGTTCTGCTCCATATTGATTGCACGTGTACCAAACTTCGCGCGAGCGCTTCTGCCCGACAATTCTCGCAAGCAAACCTGAGCCGTATCCACCATCAAATGACCCGACCCGCGGACCAGTCTGACCAAAACGCGCGTTATCGGCTGCGACCGTAAGGTCACACACCACGTTTAAAACATTGCCGCCACCGATTGAAAAACCAGCCACCATTGCAATTACCGGCTTTGGCAATCGTCGAATCTGGACTTGCAGATCCAGAACGTTTAGCCGCCCGATGCCTTTTTGAGCAACTTCGTCGCTGCCGATATAACCGTCATTGCCACGAATAACTTGATCCCCACCGGAGCAAAAGGCAAGGTCACCCTGACCGGTCAAAATAATGACACCAATTCGATCGTCGTCGCGGGCAGCATTGAATGCATCACTCAACTCAAATAGCGTCTGGGGTCTGAAGGCATTTCGTTTCTCAGGTCGACAGATCGTAATTTTTGCGATGCCCACACAGGTGCCGGTGCCAAGGCTGTAGGTGATATCGGTGAAATCCCCGACAGATTCCCAATCACAGGCAGGCGTGCTGGAAGAATGAGATGGATTTGTCCAAGCCGGTGAATCCACTGGGGCGACCGGGGGCAATTCATACCGTTTACGAGTGTCCATGCGCTGAGATTACCGGCACCTTCTACTCTCGCATCGTGGACGACTCAGGAAAACACGATATTGAGCTGACCGAGATCGCACCAGGCGCCTCGGGTGTTGCTACTGCATTCGATGCCCTTCAGGCCGCCCTTGATGTTCAAAAGGTCTTCGCCCCCATCCCCCAACAGAGCCGCCACTACTCGCAACACCAGATCGACGCCATTCGGGGAGCCATAAATCCGAGGGCAGTCCATCAAGGGCGAACGGTCGCCATTGTGACAACTTCTGGATCGACAGGAAACCCCCGAGGAGTCGAGCTCAGCGCGACCCAACTGGGCGCGATGAATGAGTTTGTTAACTCGGGTGCAGCGATCGGAGTCAGCCTTGATGCACCCCCTCGCTGGATTTGCGCATTGCCTGTTACTTCAATCGCGGGTGTCAATGTCTTATCCCGCTCGATCGCCGCTGGGACCGTGCCGGTCGCCCTCGAAAGTGTCGCCGGTGGCTCCACTTTTGACCCGAATGAATTTGCTGATGTAGTCGCCAGAATCTCAGACGAACCAATTTTCGTGTCACTCGTTCCAACCCAGTTGAGAAGACTGTTGAACTCACAAAGCGGCGCACAGGCTTTGATCCAGTGCGCGGGTATTTTGATTGGCGGCGGCCCAACCCCAACCAACGACTTTTTGCAGGCACAAGACCTTGGTCTGAACATCACTTACACATACGGCATGACCGAGACGGCTGGCGGGTGTTTTTTTAGTGGAGTGTCTGGCCCTGGCACCGACTTCACCCTCGATCCGGTTAACTCCCGAGTTACCCTGCACGGACCGAGTATCGCTCAGGGTTATCGGCCATCCGAGACAATTGCCTTCGCACCTTTTCGCGGTTCCTTCACCACCGATGATTACGCAAACGTGAATTCACTTGGCAAATTAGAGATTCTCGGCAGACTTGACGACATTGTGTTGATCAACGGAGTAAATGTTTCTCGCATGGCGATTTGTCGGATCATCGAAAATAACTCTGCTGTACAAAGTTGTTATGTACTCGCCAATCTGACCGCCCTTGTCGTGACTGATGCAAATGAGTTTGAACCTGTATCGGCTGATATCCGGGCCCAGATCGCATCACAACTTGGGTCCATTGCTATCCCCACTTTTCGTGTTGTGTCCCAACTTCCCTCATTGCCAAATGGCAAACTTGATCAGGTGGCAATCACCAACCTCTACGGTTAACCTATGGCAACTACGAGTGAATGGATACAAGGCGCACGACCGCGGACCCTTCCTGCTGCAATTGCACCTGTCTTAGTCGGTACCGGAATTGCGCAGCATTTTGATTCAATAAACATCGGTCGTGCCCTATTAGCTTTCATCGTTGCACTCGCCCTGCAGGTCGGAGTGAATTTCGCAAATGACTACAGTGACGGAATCCGTGGCACCGATCGGGTTCGCGTCGGTCCAGTTCGGCTAGTTGGACAGGGACTCGCTACACCTCACAGGGTTAAGCGGGCTGCATTTTTGATGTTTGCGATCGCTATGGCCAGCGGATTTGCGCTTGTGCTCCTCACCCAGGCGTGGTGGCTACTCATCGTCGGCGCGGCAAGCGTTGCGGCCGCTTGGTTTTATACGGGTGGATCGCGACCATACGGATACGCAGGATTCGGCGAATTATTCGTTTTCATTTTCTTTGGAATCGTCCCCGTCATGGGGACGGCCTATGTGCAAACCCTCGAACTCACTTGGAGTGCATTCATTGCATCAGTCGGTGTTGGCGCTCTCGCATGTTCAATTTTGATCACGAACAATCTGCGTGATATCCCCGGAGATACCGAACATGGGAAGCGCACACTTGCCGTTCGAATAGGCGATCAGAGAACCCGCACCCTGTATATCTTTTTCATCATTTCCGCCTTTGTGGTGCCGGCAGTTCTGATGATTCCATTTGGCCCAGGGGCCTTACTCGCTTACGCGGCGATCCCTTGGGTGTTCCTACCGATCACGTTAATTCGTCGGGGTGCCCGCGGGCCGGCCCTGATCCCCGTCCTCAAGTCCACTGGGATTCTCCTGTTGGTTTACGGCGTCATGTTGGGCTTGGGTCTCAGCATCTAGATAGTCCTCTTTGGCCGCTGAAGCATCAATGCGCTCATTGAGTCTGCGGAAGAATCCAAACATCGATTCACTCATGGCGTCTCGCTGCCTGCTGAGGAAAATGATGCTGAGAAACGCTGAGATCAGCAGCGCCAACGCCACTGCAAGCAATCCGCGGACGGGTGTGAAAAGCTGAAAAACTAGCCAAACGAGAACAACTAGCCCTAACCGGATCGTGGTGTAACTCACCCAGGCAATCGTCTTATTCTTCACCCTGCCAACGCTACCCCGGCGCTGATCGCGATGATGGCGTACCCTTAGGTTTCTCGCATTGAAGTTCGAAATTGTGTAGGGAGGGTCATGATCAGGGTAGCGGGAGTTCTCCTCGCACTTGCTTTCTATATTTACTCAATCATTGACGTCCTTCGCAGCCCAAAAAGTCAGGCGCGAACATTGCCCAAGTATGTCTGGTTGGTCATCGTTGTCGTACTTCCGATTCTTGGCGGGGCATTCTGGTTGCTTTTGGGTAGGGTCTGGCCCGCAGGTGGAACAAATAGGAAAAAATCAGGTCCTGGCGCCCCCGACGACGATCCCAAGTTTTTGCGCAAACTCGACAATGACGCCTGGGTGGACAAAATGCGTAAGAGGCGCGAAGAAAATCCCTAGGGCTACCACTCCCTAAGCGGCCAGCCTCACACACCCGCGTAACTGTGCAGGCCGTTAATGAAAATATTTACGCCAAAATAATTAATGAGGAAGGCCAGCCAACCAACTATGGCAATGACAGATGCCTTTTGGTGCTTCCAACCGGCAGTTGAACGGGCGTGCAGATACGCGGCAAAAACCACCCAAGTAATGAATGCCCATGTCTCCTTGGGATCCCAGCCCCAGTAACGACCCCAAGCATTCTCAGCCCAGATCGCACCGGCAACGACCGCAAACGTCCAGATGGGGAATGAAAACGCAATGACTTTGTGGGTGAGCCCTTCGAGTTTCTCTCGCGGTGGGAGCTGGGTAAACCAGCCCTTGCCCGATACCAGAGACAACCCTGCAGTTGCTGCGCCCACAGTGAAAGCTCCGCCACCAACAATCGCGGCGAAAACGTGAATAACAAGCCAATAAGATTTCAATGCGGGAACAAGTTGAGCGGACTCGGTGTAGAGAACAGTCACGGCCATGCCGAGTGTCAGAAGAGTCGGGATCGTGACAAATAGCCCGAGCCAGCGGAGGTCTCGCTGGGTCGACCATACGAGATATACCGCCAAGATACCTAATGCCGAAGAAATTGAGAACTCATACATGTTGCCCCAAGGCACCCGCCCCGCCCAGACCCCACGCAGTGTTACTCCAACTAACAACATTCCCGTGGCTAACCAGGTCAGGGACATCCCGATGTTGGCTGCGCGGCGACCAGGATCAACTCCTTTAAGGGCAACCTCGGACTCATGAACCTGCGGTCCACTGGATCCGACCAAGACTCGCCTCGATGACACTTCCACTTTGCTGACCCGCCTGCGTCCTGATGCAAACGACGCTGAAAAAAAGATCGTCGCCAAGAAAAGAATCACCATTGAGACGTAAACAAAATTATTGCTGGCGTCTACCAGTTGCAAGCTGTTTCTAAAGTCCATCAGGTGCTTCTTCCTTTCAGTGATTCAACGATACTGTCAACCTGTTCGATCGCGTCATGCCCAGAGGCTTTCGCAATACCTGCGGCCTCAACCTTAACCCTGCTTGTTGAGCCCTGCTCGGTAACCTGACCCACCCTCACCCAGACCCGCCGGCGTTGAATAAACAGGCTCAAACTCAAGCCAACTATTGCCAGAATCGAGGCGGTCAACGCTAACTCTTTCCCGGGATCTGAAGCAATCTGAAATGATGCCCAACGCTCAAACCCGGCCAATTCAATACTTCCAGAGCCATCAGGTAACTGCCAGGTCTGGCCAACTCGCAAAGACTCGAGACCCACTTGGGTCATGTCATCAACGTTGAGGGTGTACACGCTCTGTGATACGCCGCTGTCCAGGCCCAGATCCCCTTCCCACGCACCGAGGAAAACCGAAACGTCGTCGGGTGCCGGGAAAATCGAGTGAGGTCCCAGCTCTTCCGAAATGGCGCTCGTGGGCAGAAAAAGGCCTCTAAATCCCAACTGCGGCTCTGAATCAGGAACTTTAACCACTCCGGTTGACGTGAAATTGCCGTCCTGTGGCAAAAAAACAACCGCGTCGTCGAGGACCACCTGTCCCTTCGAGTCGCGCACGATTAAGTGGGGGGCATACCCGTGACCGACCAGAAATACTTTGGCTGAATCAATCACGAGCGGCTCGTTGACCTCTACCAAGTGGGTGGTAGTGCCTTCCTCGCCGGGCCGATCCACAACCATTTTGGCTTCAAATAGTCTCGGGGCACCCGCTTGGGAATTGCTGCGTTCAAACTCGACATTGAAACTTTCCAATGTGAACGAAAATTCTGGGAGATTTTCAGCCGATGACAAGCGGCCCCCGCCCCATGCGTCGTATTGAGTCAAAGTGTCTGAAAAACCTTCGCCCTCACGGACTATCACGTTTCCGCGCCAGCCGAAGAGTCCACCAATTGCGATACCGACCAGGATCAGAATGAGTGAGAAATGGAAAACAAGGTTTCCGGTTTCACGCAAATAACCTTTTTCAGCGGAGACCCAACGACTACCGTCGGAGTCTTCCCCGATTACCGTCCGCCAACGGTCCTTTTTGAGAAACGCGTGCGCATCCGTGATCAATGCATCGGATTGACCTTCAACCTCAAAACTGTCTCCACCCAGTCGCGAAAGATTTTTAGGTGCGGGTGGTGGTTGCGATCGCATTGCTCTCCAGTGCACTCCCAGTCGAGGTACAACGCAACCAATCAGTGAGATGAAAAGCAAGATGTAAACAGCCGAGTACCACGGTGAACCGAAAACATCAAAAAGTCCAATGGAATCAAAGATCGGGCCGAGCGTGGGATAGTCGGCAATCCACTGGTCAACCAGAATCGGGTTTGTTCCGCGCTGGGGGAAATAGGAACCGGGGATGCTCACTATTGCCAGTAGGAACAGCAAAATGAGGGCGGTCTTCATACTGGTGAGTTGGCGCCACAGCCACCGCAGGAACCCACGCTGGGACATTGGGGGTAATGAAGTGCTCACTAGATCACCGTCTCAAACCCGGGGAGCGTCACCCGAAGCCAGATAGTGAATTCGGTCCAGGCTCCCGTGACCAGCAGCAGGCCGACAATTACTAACATCGCACCACCAATCCGCATGATCGCAAGGTTATGTGTTCGGAGGAATTTCAACGCTCGCGCAGTTCTAGTAAATAGTAAGCCGATCAGGATGAACGGCAATCCCAATCCGAGTGAATACACCAATGAAAGAAGTGCTCCACGGGCTGCACTCGCCTCAGTAAACGCCAGAGTCTGAACCGCCGCCAAGGTCGGGCCAATACACGGCGTCCAGCCAATACCAAATGCAACTCCCAGAATCGGAGCGCCAGCGACACCCCACTTGGGAACGTGATGGAACCGGTACTCACGTTGTAGCCCCGGGATTAACCCCATAAATGCCAAACCCATGGCAATCACGAAAACTCCGAGAATGCGGTTAATCCAGTCAGAATATTCCAATAAAAGTGACCCCATGCCACCAAATAACGCACCGTAGGAAACAAATACGACACTGAATCCAATGACAAACAGAATGCTTCCCAGAAGAACGCGGCCTTTACGCCCTTCACTTAATTCGGCGCCGGTGAGTCCGGTGATGTAACTGATGTAACCCGGGGCCAGCGGCAGAACGCAGGGGCTCAGAAAAGCTATCAACCCTGCAGCAAATGCGATGAGCATCGCGAACAGCAAGGAACCGCTAACAATGACGGTGGAAATGTTATCCACTCGAAGTCCCCGACTCGTCCAGGAGCGGCTCAATCATTGCCCGCAGTGTGGCTGATGTCACAGTACCGAGAGCCCGGGCCGCGACCCTTCCTTGTTGATCAATCACGATTGTTGAAGGGATAGCTTGCGGTGGCAACGAGTCATTAAAGAGTAACTGGATCCGACCGTCAGTGTCGACCAAGGATGGGTACGTCACATCAAAATTTCGAGTAAATGCTTGCGCGGCCGCCTGCGAGTCGCGCGTATTAAGTCCGATGAATTGCACTCCCTTGCCAGCAAATTGAAGTGCAACTTCCTCTAACGCGGGAGCCTCTGCCCGACAGGGTGCGCACCACGAGGCCCAAACGTTGAGAACTACGACCTGGCCGGCAAAGTCGGAGAGTTTTAGTGGGTCACCATCGAGATCTAGACCAACCGCCTCAGGGGCCAATTGGCGCTGCGCAGGATCCAGAATTGTGACCGAACCATCACCTGAGACGAAACCCGATCCGGTTTCTGGAGCTGTTGAACAGGCGCTCAGTCCCACGACAGACAGGAATAAAACACTCACAAAGAGCAGGAACGAACGAGGAAGTGCGCGCATGGTTACATGCTAAGCGCCAGCAATCTTGCTGGCCTTCTCAAGTAGGTCCCGGGAAGGCTCGGAGTAAGTTATCGCTACTAAATCTTGGTTATCAAATGTCAAGGACGTCAATGACGCTAGCGTGCATTGGCGCGAGCGGGGGTCGTGCCACAACCGTCGACGTTCGGCTGACAGCCGGGCGATCCAAATCGGCAATTGGTGGCTGACGAGAACCGCTTCACGGCCCTGTGCAGCGAGCCGTGCAGATTCAATGGCAGCATTCATCCGTGCTGCCACGATGTCGTAGGGCTCACCCCATGACGGTTTAAATGGATTCCACAGGTGACGCCACGTCTTAGGTTGCTTTAGAACACCGTCACCAACGCTCACGCGTTGACCCTCAAAGATATTTTCTGCCTCGATCAAATCTTGATTGGTCGCGATGTCAAGCTTGTGACTGTTCGCGATGGGGGTTGCCGTCTGCTGGGCGCGCTCCATTGGTGAAGAGATAACCGTGGCAATATCTCGATGGGCGAGTGCAGCCGCAGCTCGATCAGCCATCTCCAGTCCCAGATCGCTGAGGTAATAACCAGGAAGGCGGCCGTACAGCACGCCTTCCGGGTTGTACACCTCACCGTGGCGGAGCAGGTGAACCGTTGTGTGACCCGATGACTCTGACACGAGATTTACTTCGTGCTCTTGCGCCGCGCAACCGGCCTGCGACGACTTGGACGCCATGACACTTCACCATTAGCGAGGGCAGCATCACGCAGACTTTCAGCATGGATTGACAGTGCGTCAACGAGAGCAAGCGGAGTGTTCACCTCAGCGAGCACGTCAACTCGAAGGCCGTGTTCAGCTGCCGTCTTTGCGGTCTGTGGTCCGATACAGGCAACCACTGTCGTCGCATGTGGCTTACCCGCAATACCAACCAGGTTTCGCACGGTGCTACTTGATGTGAAAAGTACCGCGTCAAATCCACCGGTCTTGATGGCTTCGCGCGTTTGCGCGGGGGGCGGCGCCGCCCGGACAGTGCGAAATGCCGTGATGTCTTCTACTTCCCAGCCAAGTTCGGTCAAGCCAGCCACCAAGGTGTCAGTTGAAATATCGGCTCTGGGCAGGAAAATTCGATTGATCGGGTCGGTCAAACTGTCATAGGGAGGCCATTCCTCCATCAGTGCAGTGGTGTTTTGATCACCGGGTGGAACCAAATCCGGCTTTACGCCAAACTCGATCAGCGCCGCGATGGTTGAAGCCCCTACCGCAGCGACTTTGAGCCCGGAGAATGAACGAGCGTCAAGGCCATATTCTTCAAGTTTCTCGCGAATTGCTCGAACTGCATTAAGTGAGGTGAACCCAACCCATGCATAGCGGCCTGAAACGAGCCCATTGACTGCACGGTCCATTTGCTGGGGGGTTCTTGGTGGCTCAACCGAAATTGTTGCGACTTCGCTGGGAACCGCTCCGTGTGCCTTGAGCACCTGAATCATCTCTGCGGTGTTGTCTTGGGTGCGAGGAATTAATACGCGCCAGCCCACCAATTCCTTCTTTTCAAACCAGTTGTACTTTTCGCGTTGGTCAATTACTTCACCGACGACGACAAAACCAGGCCCGGCATCTTTTGAACTTTTCAACAATGCACCAACCGCACCTAAAGTTGACAGCGTGGTTCGTTGATCGACCGTGGTTCCGTTGCGGGTGAGTGCGATCGGGGTTAGAGGGTCACGTCCAGCGCGCAGAAGTTTGTCGGCGATTGCGGAGGCCAAATCGCCACTTTCAAGGAACACCAAGGTTTCACGCGGGTTGACTAAACTTTCCCATTCAATTCCCGAATCCGATCCATTAAGAATTCGGACTTCATGTGACTTTCCACCCGTGAGGTTGAATCCCGCGAAGGCCGGTATGCCGGTGATTTCACTGACTCCGGGTACGATCTCAAAATTGGCATGTGACCGGCGAAGCACCGAAATCTCGGGGATCAGGCGACCCGAGATGATCGGATCACCGATAACAAGACGCACCACCAACTGGGCTTCGCGTGCGAGTTCGAGGACTAATTTTGCAGCCTCGGCTGGTTCTAATTCTAATTCGTCTTCTCCAACAGTGCTCACGACCTTGTCCTCGTGAACATAAGCCATAGCGATGTGTAAAGCCTGCGGGTCGGCAACTATTTTGTCGGCAGATTTTAACAATCGAAGTGCGCGTATCGTCAATAACTCAGGATCACCAGGTCCGGCAGCGATGAACACAATAGATCCAAGCGCAGCCTTTTTACGTGGGGCAGTAGGTGTGACCTCCACTCCTGGGATGACCGCAGGCTTTGCCGCATCTTTTGCCACTGATTTTTTTTCTGTTGTCACTTCGACTGCCTTTTTGATTGATGTTGAGTTGGATTTGGGCTTTTTATTTTCTGCTGATGGATTCATGCGATTTCGGCACGGATGTGTACTTCGGGCATGTTAAGTTCCGAATCCGATCTCTGATCATGAAAGGCAAGTATTTGGAGTTCAACCGCCAAATCGACTTTTCTTACCTCGACCTGCTCGGGAACGTTAAGTACAACCGGCGCAAAGTTCAAGATACTGACTAAGCCAGCTTGAATCATCAGGTCTGCGATCTCTTGTGCCGAATCAGCAGGCGTAGTTATTACTCCAATGTTGACGTCACTTTGGGATACAACAGTCGACAATTCGCCGACCGGCTTGACCGTGAAGGATTCTTGCCCGCAGATAAGCGTGTTCCCAATCAATTCGTGATCTCGATCAAAAATCCCAACAATGTGAAATCCTCGGCCACCAAATGCTCGGTACGACGCAAGGGCCCGACCTAAATTCCCCATTCCCACTATGACAATTCCGCGGGATTTAGTGACACCGAGCTCTCGGGCGATCTGGAAGGTGAGATAGGACACGTTGTAGCCCACACCGCGGGTTCCAAAGGATCCAAGGTGGGAGAGGTCTTTGCGCAATTTGGCCGAACTCACTCCACATGCAGCCGCGAGCTCCTCGCTAGCAATTGTGGTAATTTCCCGTACCCCAAAACTTGCCAGTACCCGGTGGTAGATGGGCAATCGGGCAATGGTTGCAGCGGGAATCGCGCCGGGTTTGCGGTTGGGAAGGGTCACTATTTTTACCTCGGGTCAAAGAACATGCGGTCAACAGATTCACGGGTGATTGCGGCCTTGTGAAGCAGACGAACTCTATTCACTTAAATGAACAGACACCAAATATTACAGGACGCGAATGTCCGATAATCGAACTAAGTGCTCAGTTTGGCCACCAGGCGATCACGGTTGACCCGCCAAAAATCAAATGGTTGGCCATCAACCAAAATCACCGGAATTTTTTCCCAGTACAAATCTGCCAACTCCGGGTCCTCGGTGATCGAGAGCACCCGAAACCCTTGCCCCAACTCTTCACACACCTGGGCAACGACTTCAACGGCCTGCTCGCACAGGTGACAATCAGGCTTCCCCACAACCGTCACGCGAGGTAAATCACTCAATCTTTCACAATCGATTCGCCAGAAATTTCAACCCCGTACACCTCACGCAGTCGACCCTTCGCAATCTTTCCGGTAGCTGACCTCGGCAAACTCTCCACGATCCGAATCTGTGTTGGGCATTTAAACCGAGCAAGCGCTTCGGCAACACTCGCTCCGATCGACTCGGGTGTCGCAGCGGAACCGGGTACTAAAACAATTAAGGCGCTGACAGCTTCACCCGTCTCGGGGTCAGGTCGTCCAAGAACAGCCGCCTCGGCAACATCTGCGAGTGCCTCTAATGCCACTTCAACCTCGCGCGGGAAAACATTAAAACCATTAACAATTATTAATTCACGGCGGCGGTCCACCAAATGCAATGCACCATCTTGATCCTGGTAACCGATGTCACCCGTGCCAAACCAACCTTCGGAATCCGGACCGCCATTGCGATCCGGCCAATAACCCAGGAAAACTCCCGGACCTTTCACCCAAATTTCACCTGGGTCACCAAATTCAACTTCGTCGCCGGAGTCAGCCACGATTCGAATACTGGTTCCCGCAATAGGAAGACCAACGCAACCTGCGCGAGCCCGTGAGTTCACCACCGTTGAAGTAATTACGGGTGAGGATTCGGTCATGCCGTAGCCCTCAAAAATGCGCATACCTGTCAGTTCTTCAAAGCGATTAAAAATTTCAACAGGTAGTGGGGCTCCGCCACTTGATAGCAGCCTGACGGGTCGCATTGCATCGGTTACGCCAGGGATTCGTGACCACATTAAGTAAATTGCAGGTGCACCCGCAACCGTCGTCACATGTTCTCGCAAAATTACTTCCAAGGATTCGGACGCATCAAAGCGGTCCAGAATTACGACCGATGCGCCCGCCGCGAGTGCCATCGTTAAAACCGTGTTCAATCCATAAATATGGAATAGCGGTAGGACAGCCAAGACTGTGTCTTCGGCACTGACAATGGGAGGATTGCGTAGCTCCAACAAAGCACAGACGTTACTTACCAAATTTTCATGCGTCAGCATTACGCCTTTAGCTACTCCATCGGAGCCCGATGTAAATAAAAGTAATCCAAGATTGTCAGTTGCAATCTGGGGGAATTCGATTTTGATTTCTGGCTTTCTGATGAGACTTTTCATCGACTCCTTTAAGAAATTGCGAATTGATTCGCGCGTGGATGTGATTTCTTCGCACAACATTGCGGGACAAGAATCTGGCACCGAGTCCGCACCCAACTCCGCGAACTCAGCTGAGACCAAAAGGATTTTTGCCTGGGAAACTTCCAGTATCTCTGTGATCTCACGTGAGGTGTAGCCGGGGTTCAACGGTATCGGGACAAGTCCCGCACGGACAATTCCAAAATAGGAAACCACGAACTCGATCGAGTTGCCCATCAGCATTGCAACTTGATCCCCTGAGCGAGAAGGATTCAATCCGCTTTCCAGTAATGCCGCCGCCGTAGCGCTTACCTGTGAATCCAACGCGGAATATGAAATGCGTTTCCCAGTGTGGGCCTCAATTAGTGCCACCCGATCAGGGTCGCGAAGGGCCGAATTCGCTAAAAAGTCTGAAACGGTCACAACGTCCTTGAATGCGCCCGTTCGGGTTAGGGAATTAACGGTATTCACGGTGGCAGTTTGACACACAACCTGATCCAGTGACACAGGGTGAGTATTCTGGTGGTGTGTCGCTGGATAAAGCCTCTGGGATCAGCAATGTCCTCGGCACCTATCGGCAATCTGGAGTCGCCTCAGCGGCTGCGGCCCATGATTCACGAAGCCATGGGCATCCCAGCGGAACCTCTGCCGCATTCTTCGACGTAGACAACACGATTATGCGCGGGGCCTCCCTTTTCCACTTTGCCGCAGGTCTGGCCAAACTTAAATATTTCTCCGGGCGGGAAATCTTCGGATTCGGCATCAAACAAATGAAATTTGTGCTCTCAGGATCGGAGGACTTAGAAGATGTTGCCTCGGCGACCGCAGCCGCCCTGTCATTTGTTCAAGGCCGCAGCGTTGAAGAGCTCACGCGAATCAGTGAAACAGTTTTTGACGACCGGATGGTGGACAAACTCATTCCTGGAACATTGGCCTTGGCGCAGTCGCATATTGATGCCGGGCTCGATGTCTGGTTGGTCACTGCAACACCGGTTGAACTTGCCAACTTAATTGCCAGACGCCTGGGATTAACCGGGGCACTGGGGACCGTCTCCCAAACAGAGAATGGAATTTATACCGGCCAATTAGTTGGTTACCCGCTCCATGGAATTGCCAAAGCTGAGGCGGTGCGCGCACTTGCGGTCAGCGAGCATTACGACCTGTCAACCTGCTTCGCCTATTCGGATTCGGCAAATGACATCCCGATGCTGTCAACTGTTGGTATTCCAACTGCGGTAAACCCGGATCCGGAACTGCGCGCATATGCAAAAAAGATGAACTGGGAAGTCAGTGATTTTAGAAGGCGGGCTCAATTGCGCGCCAACGCCGTTCCAGCTGCGGTTACCGCCGCCGGGATTGCAGCAGGACTGACTGCAGGTTACGCGCTGGGCCGCGTTTCACGGGCTTCAAAAAATACTTGAACGTTGTGAAAGTAATTCACGAATCATTTGCGTGAGCTCACCACGAACGCGATCTGAGCACGCAAACGCATCGATTGGATGATCTGATTTTGGTGGTGCAATGGGAGTTCCGAAAGAAATAGTCCATTGGCTCGGAAATGGAATGAGCCCCAATGGCCCCAAAGCCGGGAAAGTCGGCGTCACCGGCAAATAAGGAAATCCAGCCCAGTCAAGTAGTCCCTCAACTCGAGCCAAAAGTGGATAGGCCTCTTCGGATCCGATCACCGCGGTTGGGATTATTGGGACAGCATTACGCGCAGCTAGTCGGGCGAATCCCGCTCGACCAAACTCCTGCAATTGATATCGGTGCTCAATCGTTTTTCCGACCCCGTTGACTCCCTCAGGCCAGACACCAACCAGATGACCAGACTGCAAGAGTTCATTTGCGCTGTCAAAAGTCGCAGGGTGGACATTGAGGTGAGCCATTAGCTCGCGCAGAGGATCTTGGAAAAGAAAGTCCGCACCGAGGAGGTGTAATGATCGTGTTGAGTTCATTTCCAGCGCATGAACAACCATCAACGCATCAATTGCAAATGCTCCGGCGTGATTTCCAACAATCAGGGCAGCACCCTCCGACGGAATATTCTGCGAACCAAGCACCCGAGTTCTAAACCACTCACGGTAGATCGGGTCAAGAATTCGGTCAAAGAGTCTCTGATGAACAAGGGCCGTCTCAGGAACTACCTGAATCTGGAGGTTGTCCATGTCATACCTGAGGACCTAAGCCCTCACGGCTACTTCTTCTTGTTTCTGCGCTGGACCCGCGTGCGACGCAGCAGTTTGCGGTGCTTCTTCTTAGCCATCCGCTTGCGACGCTTTTTAATTACTGAGCCCATTAATAATTCCCTTACTTGAAGAACGTGAAGTAAATATCATGTGAAGCGAAGAGCAGTCTATCTGTGTTCGCCACTACCTATGTTGCGAGGCTACGTGGACTCGCTTACGCGGTTTCTATATATGAATCTCGGAGATAGTCCTGAACTGCCTGCTCGGGGACCCGGAATGAGCGACCAACGCGAACGGCGGTCAACTCTCCATTATGTACAAGCCGATAAACCGTCATCTTGGAGACACGCATTACTCCGGCTACTTCGGCCACGGTGAGGAAACGAACATCACCAAAAGCTGCTGTTGACATGTGGTGCTCCATTTTTCGATAGACGTTTAAAAAAGACTTCTCGGATCAGGACTACCGAACAATAGTAGATCGAGTGGGCGTGGCGCGACCGGATACCCTAAAAAGTTCAAATTAGTTCGTAGGACACGCTAAAACCAAGAATTTACTTCAGGATCCAGCCCAAAGTGGGGGAAGACGGCCAATCTCGTCGCCATAATCGCAGCGTCGACCGGGTCCCGGTTATTAAATCCCTGATCAATTGGTTTGGCCCACGGCTTCACTTCATCGGAGCAACTTTCTCCACTTGCCACACCGAGTGAGTCCTGTACATATTTTCGGTAATCACTGGGAATTGCAACGTCTTTTGCCAAATCACTACCTGTCATTACCGCTAGCAAATTCACCCAGCTGCGGGGAACCGCGTCGGCAATGTCATATCCGCCACCACCCACCGCGACCAGTTTGTTACCGTGTCGGTGCGCAAGTTGGTGGATCAATTCGTATGCGTATCGCTGTCCGTCAACACTCAATGCAAGATGGGTGAGCGGGTCATTCACATGTGAATCTGCGCCATTTTGGCTGAAGATGATCTCAGGGGCAAATACATCAATGATCGCTGGCACGACCGAGACGAAGGCCCTGAGCCATCCCTGGTCCCCGGTGCCGGCCGGCAGCGCGATGTTTACACAGCTACCGGGCGCGTTGGTCCCACCGCTTTCATGGGACCAGCCGGTTCTTGGAAATAAAGTATTTGGGCTTTCATGTATCGAGATGGTGAGTACCCGTGGATCATCGTAAAAAATATTTGCGACTCCATCACCGTGATGGGCGTCGATATCGATGTATGCGATTCGCTGTGCTCCCTGATCAAGCAAGTCATAAATCGCGACTGCAAGATCGTTATAGATACAGAATCCGGATGCACTCGCTCGTTGGGCGTGATGCAGTCCCCCGGCCAAATTCACCGCATGTTTTGCACCACCACTCCAGACGGCATTTGCAGCCATGAGTGTGGCTCCCGCAACTCGCGCCGACGCTTCATGCATTCCGGCAAAGACCGGGTTGTCACCGCTGCCAAGCCCATATCCCCCATCAATCTGCTGGGAATCGGCTCCGGCCGCGATCACCGCTGCAATGTAATCAGCACTATGAGCCCGCAAAAGCTGCTCCATGGTGGCCGGGATGACCGGCCCAAACAGATTTTCCCCCGAAATTACTCCAAGGTCCAACGCCAATCGCATGGCTAACTCAACGCGGATAGGGGCGAGTGGGTGCCCCGGCCCAAAGTTGTACTCCAGAAGTTTCTCATCCCACGGGATGTAAATGGGCACCTTCACGAATTCACAAATTCACGGGTATCGAGTTCAGCTCTTGCCTAATTCACCTGAACGAGTGACACCGGCGGCTAGTGCCGCACAGATGGCCTGGTCAACTCCCCGCGAATCAAGTACCTCCATCGCGGCCTGGGTAGTCCCCCCGGGTGATGTCACCTGGCGAAGCAAGGCTGCGGCCGTTAATTCGGATTGAGCGAGAAGCTCCGCCGATCCCCTCAAAGTTGCCCGAATTAATTGGTCGGCGAGCTCTACACCTAATCCCAGATGCTCCGCACCCTGGTGTAAATATTCTGCAAGATAAAACAAATAAGCGGGTCCACTTCCCGAGAGCGCGCCTACCGCGGCTTGTTGGGCTTCGGGAACAACGAAAACCTCACCGACCGAACTCAATAACTCGATGGCTACCGAAACCGAATTTTCGGAGCAATTCTCACCACCACTAATGCAGGTCACACCCATGTGAATTTGCGAAGGCGTATTCGGCATAGCTTTCACAATTTCAAGGGTTTGAGGGAAACATTTTCCGATGAACTCCGTGGTAATTCCTACTGCAACAGAAATCACGATTGCATTGTCCGCAATAAAAGGCTGAAATTCGTGAAGTATTTCTTTGATTATTTGAGGCTTAATTGCAATCACGACAATATCGCAATCGATGAGGGCCTTTCGATCTTCAGTCACCTCAATGCCGAGCGACTTTTCAAGATGCTGGTACTTCGCAGCATCACGCACAATTGCTGCAACACTGGTCCCCAAGTCAGTCCACCCTGAAATCAGAGCCTGCCCCATTGAGCCCGATCCGATCACGCCTATTTTTCTCATTGTGCACCACCCGGTAGCGGTTTTGTTGGGTCAAGTAGCTCTTGAACTACCGGAGACACTAGCGCGACCACCTGTTCTTGGGACAAACTTGACAGCGGCTCAATTTTTAAGAAATATCGGTAGGCAATGACACCCGTTAAATATGAACTAATGAGTGCACCTCTAATTCGCGCATCGGGGATGCCCATCAAAATCAATGCACGATCTACAACGGCACTTTGAAAATAGTCCGATAGCGGCTTTATCACTGCAAACATGTCAATGCCCGAGTTCAAAGATCGACCGGCATTTGCCGCTTTGACGAGATCTTCACGAACCTGCTGATCCGCAACAAGTTGCAGGGTCGCCCGCACAAGTCGCTCACCCATGCCTTGAATTCCGGGCGCAACCAGTGCCGGGATTGCCTTTTGTGGGTCGCTGGGAAATGACATGGCAGCGGCGAATAGCGCCTCTTTATTCGAATAAAGGTTTGAGACGACAGTTGGCGCGACCCCCGCTGCCGCCGCGATCGACTTGATGGTGGTGCGTGCATAACCGGAATTGAGAAACATGGAACGCGCAACCCCGACTATTCCGCCAATTTCATTTTCTGGTTCTTTCGCCATTTCTAATCCTCGCTACTTGGGAATACCTGGCGCACGAAGTCCATACTGGCCTTTAAATCAGCGATTCGCTCATCGCGATCAATCGCCGCACGTGTCGAGATCTCGGCAATTATGTTTCCGGAGAAACCATTAAGTTTCAGCAATTCCAATGCCTCGCGGACAGGTTGGGTTCCTCGACCGGGCACTAAATGCTCGTCTGCAGCCGAATCCGTTCCATCGGCCAGGTGAATATGCCGTAATCGATCTCCAAATTCTTGAATCATCTCAATGGGATCAGTTCGCGAAACTGCCGTGTGCGAAAAGTCTAGGGTCACATTTTCATAATCCTGTTTCCTGATGTCCCAATCCGGAGCATAAGCCGGAAATGATCCGGGGCCGGCCCGCCACGGGTACATGTTCTCAACCGTGAAACCGATCGGGGAATTCAGGTTAAGTTCCGCAATTCCATTTTCAAAATTCTTCGCATACTCTCGCTGCCAACGAAACGGCGGATGAACTACAACACTTTCTGCACCAACAAGTTCGGCAACCTCTCGAGCTTTATCGAGCTTGCCCCACGGATTGGTGCCCCAAACCCGCTGAGTGATCAACAGGCACGGGGCATGCAACGAGATGATCGGGAGTTGGTAGTGCTGCACAAGGTTCCTCAGCGCGGTTGAGTCTTGACTCATGGAATCCACTCCAACCATGATCTCGACTCCGTTGTATCCGGTGAGGGCCGCGAGTTCGAATGCGGCTGCGGTTGACTCGGGGTACACCGATGACGTGGACAGTCCGATTTTCACGGTGCACGCCTCCAACGGTCAGTAATCTTTGACGCTATCCCTACTGCAACCGCACCAATTATCCCCACAACTATCGAAATGATGCTGTAGCGCTCGGGGGCCAATGACAACAAAAAGAAGTTTGATAGAAATGGAATGTAAAGCACAGCAACAAATGCCGCGACCATCATGGCTACTAGCGACACCCTGATTGCATTTAACGGTCTCGCCGATTGAGCTAGCACTGCAATAGTCACAATGAAAAGCGTTATGGTCGCCGCTGACTGCGCATTGAATATTGGTTCCTCAAAATAGAGTGCAATTCCGTAGCTGATAAACGAGGAAATTGCAGCGATCACGCCGGCGGGAACAGCGAAAAGCAACACCCGCCGGAAGAAACCTGGTCGAAATCTCTCTGTGTTTGGCATCAATGCAAGGAAGAAGCCGGGAATCCCGATTGTCAACGCGCTCACCAGAGTTAGGTGTCGTGGCAGAAATGGGAACGCCACAGCAAAGATTACCGTTGCGCTACTCACGATCATTGCATAAAAACTCTTGGTGAGAAAGACGTCGGCAACACGTTCAATATTTCCCAAAACTTTTCGTCCCTGAGCCACCACGCTGGGCATGACCGACCACTGGTCATCGAGCAAAACCAATTGTGCAACCGCGCGCGTTGCCCCCGATCCAGATCCCATAGCAATTCCAAGATCAGCACTCTTAAGGGCCAATACGTCATTGACGCCATCCCCAGTCATTGCAACAGTTTTCCCCTGCAGGTGCAATGCGTCGACCATGGCTTGCTTCTGCGCTGGAGTTACGCGACCAAAGACATTTGTGGTCGCCAGTACTCCTGCGATTTCATCGATGTTGTTCGGAAGATTGCGCGCGTCGTAGGGATCGTCTGCTCCCGGGACCCCTGCTTGGCGAGCGATTGCACCGACGGTTTCGGCGTTATCACCTGAAATGACTTTTACATTTACCCCTTGTCCAAGGAAATAGGCGACCGTTTCAGCGGCATCACTTCGAAGTGTCTGGCTGATCACGACAAGGGCAACGCAGTCAACGACGCCGAGGCTTTCAACAGTCGAGACACTCGCAGCACTTTTCGCCAACACGAGCACTCGAGCACCCGATGCCGCGCTTTCATTGGCCTTTGCCAACATTTCGGCATTATTTGGATCAACCATTTCCGGTGCGCCGAGTACCCACGTGCCGTGATCAGCAAAAGCCGCACTCGACCATTTGCGCGCGCTCGAGAACGGCACGGATTCGGTGATCTGCCAATGAGGACTCGGGTATTTGGACTCGATCGCACCCAGAGTGGGATTCGCATTTGGCTGGGAGGCGGCAATTGCTCCGAGAGCGGCTTCAATGATTACCAAGTCGACATCACCGAGTGGGATGGTTTCCTGTACTTGCATCCCCGGTTCTGTGAGGGTTCCGGTCTTATCAGCACAAACAGTGTCAACGCGCGCCAAAACTTCAACGGCAGGCATGTCTTGAACCAATACTCGCTTTCGGCCCAAATTGATGACAGCCACAGCCATCGCAATAGAAGTCAAAAGGACCAAGCCCTCGGGCACCATGGTGACAACGCCAATGATGGTTCCTCTGATTGCTTCATCAAGTGGCAATTCGGCTCGAAACAATTGGGACAAGAAAAGGGCCACGCCAACGGGAATCAAAAAGTAGGAAACGTATTTAATGAACTTGTTCAGTGCTTCACGAAGTTCTGAATTTGTGGTGTGAAACTGCTTTGCTGCCTCTGTAAGACCGGCCGCAAACGAGTCGCGACCAACTTTCGTCGCCCGCATGTAACCGCTCCCCGCCACCACAAATGAACCGCTCATGGCGGGGTCCCCAATTTGCTTGTCAACCGGATCGGCTTCACCGGTAAGTAGGCTTTCATCGATTTCTAGGCCTTGGGATTGTTCTATTTCACCGTCAACAACTATTTGGTCACCCGTCCGCAGAGCAATGAGATCACCGAGCACTATTTGAGAGGCACTAATTTCTTGATCGGTTCCGTCGCGACGCACCATTGGTTTGGCTTCACCGATTACCGCGAGTTTTTGAAGTGCTCGTGCAGCTCGGTACTCCTGAATCGTGCCAATCAACGTATTGGCCACAATCACAAAACCAAACAGGGAATCTTGCCATGGTGCAACAATCAGCATTACGATCCACATTGACCCAATGAGGAAGTTGAACCAAGTCAGCGTATTTTCTTTAATAATGCTGGCAAGGCTCCGGGAGTTCGCATCAGGTGCGTCATTTGTTTCCCCCGCGGCAATTCGCTGATCAACTTCACCTTGGGTCAGTCCCATTAATTCGCCTGAGTTTGTATCGGCGGCACTGTCTGGGTGCCAGAGGCTCATACCACCACGTTACCCCAAACGCTCGATCCCGCCGTTACCATCCTGCACCTACTTGAAGGTGCCAGTGCCTTAACGGATGTCTTGTTGACCTAGGCTTCAGTCGTGCCTGAAGTCCCCCTTGATTTCCCAAGAGCCTGGGTTGAATTTGTTGACCCATCCGACGACGACCAATTGATCAGATGCGATCTGACTTGGCTGATGTCAAAGTACAACTGCATATTTGGCAGAGGGTGTAAAGGAATAGACGCGGAGCGCCCCGATGCAGGTTGCTGCGCCCACGGTGCCCATTTTTCGGAAAAGAAAGATGAAAAACGGGTGGGCAAATGGGTCAAGAAGCTAACCCCCGAACTGTGGGAAAATTTTGAAACCGGCCACAGCAAAAAGGGTTGGACACAGAAGGAAGACGGCGCCGATAAAACTCGGGTCGTGAATGGTGCCTGCATTTTTCACAATTCAGAGGATTTCGCCGGTGGTTACGGCTGCGCACTTCACCACCTGGCCGAGCAGGAGGGCGTCTCTTTCATTGAGACTAAGCCCGATGTTTGCTGGCAACTCCCCCTACGTCGCTCATACGACAATGTGACCTACGAAGATGGCCGTGAGCGCACGGTTGTCGTATTAGGTGAATATGACCGTAGAGGGTGGGGCGCTGGAGGCTCAGATTTTGAGTGGTACTGCACGGGTAATACGGAGGCGCACACGGCGAGTGAACCCGTTTATGTCAACTCGAAGGATGAAATCGTGGCCCTGATCGGTGCGGCCGCCTATGAAGAGTTAGCCCAACTGTGCCGTGACCGTGACGAAGTGCTCACAGCATTCAATCAGCGGGGTAAAAAGTCAGACACTACTGCCAGAATTGGGCTTTCCATTCATCCCGCTGACCCGCAGGACTAACGCTCAGGAATTAACATGGCAAAAAGCACCACAAAAACACCCCAGTTTCGGTGCACCGAGTGCGGCTGGGCAACTGGAAAATGGGCTGGTCGCTGCGGCGAATGCCAATCGTGGGGCACTGTCGAAGAAGTGGGCGTGGTCACCGCGACCACCAAAGCGAGGGCAACTACATCTCCTGCACTTGCAATTAATGCCATCGACATTAGTTCTGCCCAATCCCAAAGTACTGGGATCAGCGAATTCGACCGCGCGCTCGGTGGTGGTTTTGTTCCCGGCGCTGTACTCCTTCTCGCCGGTGAGCCTGGGGTTGGCAAATCCACCCTTCTGCTGGCCGTTGCGGCCCAGTGGGCGCGATTGGGACACAAAGTCCTCTACATAACGGGTGAAGAGTCGGCCGCTCAGGTTCGGCTGCGCGCAGAGCGGATAGACGCCCTGAGTGACTCACTTTTCTTGGCAGCTGAAACCGACCTTGGAGTTGCTTTAGGTCATATTGAAGAGACTAATCCTTCACTGCTTATCGTTGACTCCGTCCAGACAATCTCAAGTGCAGACATTGACGGTGTCGGTGGCGGGGTTACCCAGGTAAAAGAAGTTGCAGCCTCACTAATTAGGGCTGCTAAATCTAGGAATATGACAACGGTGCTGGTTGGCCACGTAACAAAAGATGGAAGCGTTGCCGGTCCCCGTGCACTTGAACACCTCGTTGACGTAGTGCTCCAGTTTGAAGGGGATCGCCACGGACCACTTCGATTGGTTCGCGCGGTCAAAAATCGTTATGGTCCAGCCGATGAAATTGGTTGCTTTGAGCTAACCGAGGATGGAATCCACGGACTCCCTGACCCAAGTGGTCTATTTCTGGGAGATCGCACCCATCCGGTTCCGGGAACCTGCGTCACCATCACCGTAGAAGGAAAACGACCGCTGGTCGCTGAAGTCCAAGCACTTATCGCCCCATCAAGTTCACCCCAACCCCGCCGCGTCACGAGCGGATTGGACTCCTCTCGCACCGCCATGATGCTTGGGATATTGGAACGCCGGGCCGGGCTCAAACTGTCCACCGCCGATTGTTTTGTGGCCACGGTCGGAGGCATGCGACTCTTGGAACCCGCAACGGATCTTGCGACAGCACTTGCAATCGTCAGTAGTGTCAAAGACATTTCACTTCCCAGCGGCCTCGTTGCAATCGGTGAATTGGGACTCGCGGGAGACATTCGCCGGGTTACCGGCCTCGAACGTCGATTGGCTGAGGCCGCACGACTCGGATTCACCGATGCGATGATTCCAGCCGGTTCGAGTATTAAGACCCAGGGAATAACGACCCATCCGGTTTCTGACATTGGACAGGCGGTAACCGTGATGGCCAAATTGACGGCCAATTCACAGCCAGCAGGCGTACCGGATTTCTAGTTCTTATTCGTCAAGGCAAATGGAGTCGCATCACTGGCGTTGTCAAGATTGCGTCCGATAACCTCATAACGACCCACTTTGGCCGCCGTGTTTATGTCAGGGCAGCCCGGTTCACTGAGTTGACCACTCCACGTGATGGTTGATGCCACCTTGTCACCCGGCTCAAGGGTCACGATCTTCGTTTTATTGTTTGAAGAACAGTCATCACTTGACCAAACGTGGTACCCACCCGACTTCACCTCGAGTTCATTTGCCTTTGGTCCAACATCACGAAGGCAGGCAACGCTGCCCACGTTTTCAATGGACAAAGAAAGCACCGGTTCTTTACCCACTTTGTACGTGGATGAATCCGTTGTTGCCTCCACCAAAATTGCCGAGTCGACGCAGTCGATAGGGTCCGTGGTGACAGGTGTCACCGTGGCCAGACCCGAATCGATGGTGGCGGATTCTGTTACGGCAACCGCAGGTTCAGCCACGGGGGTCTCAGCACCCGTTGAGCCAAAGACAGCCCGAAAAACCCACACGAGGGCGAAGAGGATGAGGAGCACAATCACGAGAAGTGCCGCCCGACGGACCCAATAAATACTTGGGGACTCCGGGCCGATTGGCTGCATGCTCACTACTCCACAGTAATGCGGGCACAGTGCCGCATGAAACGATCCCCGGGTGAGCACCCCTTTGCCAGACCCACAGACCATCTCTGACTGGTTCACCACTGAGGCCAGGGTTCTTCCATGGAGAAATACCAGCCCATGGGGCGTGATGGTCAGCGAATTCATGTTGCAACAAACACCCGTAAAGCGTGTTGAGCCCAGATGGGAGCAGTGGCTCAAGAAGTGGCCAACACCCAAAGACCTTGCCGAAAGTCCGGTCGCTGAGGCAATCCGGCTCTGGGAAAACTTGGGGTACCCCCGTCGGGCTAAGCGTCTTCACGAATGCTCGGTGATCCTCACCCAGCAATTCAATGGTGAGGTTCCGCGCACATTTACCGAACTGATTTCCCTGCCCGGTGTTGGTGAGTACACCGCAAATGCGATTCTCGCGTTTGCATTTGGTCAACGCTCACTGGTGCTTGACGTGAATGTCCGCCGGCTGTTGGCACGTGCTTGGCTCGGCCAATCCCACCAAGCGCCAACTATTTCAGTCATTGAACGCGCACTTGCCGAACAACTTCTACCGATCGGTGATCCACATGCCGCAACTTGGTCGGCGGCTTCAATGGAGCTGGGCGCACTTATCTGCACGGCGCGTGATCCTTTATGCACGAAGTGTCCAATAGTTAATCATTGCAGTTGGTTTTCCCAAGGCAAGCCGAATTCTAATATTCCAAAAAAAGTTCAAGCTCGGTACGAAGGAAGTGTGCGCCAAGAGCGTGGCAGGATTCTCAAGTTACTTCGAGAGCATAAAAATGCAGTCAGCCGAAAACAACTCATGCAGCAATCACCGGATCATCAACGGTGTGAGACCGCGTTGACTCAACTACTGAACGAGGGCATGATTGAAAAAACGAGAGGTAGTTACGCACTACCGGGTTCGTAAAATTTGCTGCCCATCACTTGATCGGACGATGTCGCGATCGCCAAGGGGCTCCTCGAGTAGCACATCGATCCAGATTGACCCTGATTGCGCAGTGCCCTGACAACTGCTACTTCTTGGCCCATTCAGGGTTACGGCTATCCGAACCTCACTCGGGGACTCAGAGACAGCGACGTCAATGTTTTGGTCTGGACAAATCCCCGATTGGGGTGGAGCCACGCTAATTTGGATCACATCAGTATCAACCGTTGGTCGATAACCTGCTGGCTGTAGCACCTCGATTACGCGACCTAGTGCTGAAAATGGACCACTTCCTGCAGCAAAGCCCCAGATGAGAAGAAGCCCCGCAATACCGATCACGCCGGCAATAAGAAAACCGGCCCAGCGCGGGAAGCCGCGCTTGGGCCGGTCAAACTCGTCGAAGCCTGGGACCAGTGGTCCGCCGCTCATTCACACCCTCCACACTTCATGTTGGAGGGTAACCTACCTATCCGGCGGCTTCAATCGGAGGTAGATCCGGCAACACTGCCCGGGGGGTAGATACGAAGGTGAATTCGCGGGAATCGCCCTCACCCTCAACATCAACGACCACGATATTGCCGGGAAGGAGATCACCAAAGAGCATTTTTTCACTCAATGGATCTTCAAGATCGCGTTGAATTACGCGACGCAGCGGGCGCGCACCCAGTGCTGAGTCATAACCGCGTTCTGCCAAGAGATCTTTAGCAGCGGTGGTGAGCTCAATATCCATGTCCTTATCAAGCAGTCGCTTTTCCAGTCCAGCGATCATGAGGTCAACAATCTCGACGATCTCATTTTTGCTCAACTGATGGAATACAACAACGTCATCGATTCGGTTCAAGAACTCGGGACGGAAATGCTGCTTCAGTTCCTGTTGGACTTTGGCTTTCATCTGCTCGTAGGCACTGAACTCGTTGTCATCGGGTGCAAACCCTAGGTTTTGTCCCTTCGAGACATCGCGACTACCAAGGTTGGTTGTCATAATGATGACGGTGTTCTTGAAGTCGACAACCCGACCCTGTGAGTCTGTGAGCCGCCCTTCTTCCAAGACCTGGAGCAGTGAGTTGAAAATATCCGGGTGGGCTTTTTCAACCTCGTCGAAGAGGACAACACTGAACGGCTTGCGACGCACTTTCTCTGTCAGTTGACCACCATCTTCGTAACCAACATAACCCGGAGGTGAGCCAAAGAGCCGCGAAGCTGTGTGACGCTCACTGTATTCCGACATGTCAAGGGCGATCAGGGCATCTTCGGTGCCGAAAAGGAATTCGGCCAGAGTCTTTGACAACTCAGTCTTACCAACACCGGAAGGCCCGGCGAAAATAAACGACCCACTTGGACGCTTGGGGTCTTTGAGACCGGCTCGGGTACGGCGAATTGACTTGGAGAGTGCCTTAATCGCCTGTTCCTGACCGATCACGCGGTGATGAAGTTCCTCTTCCATCCGGAGCAGTCGAGCAATGTCGTCCTCGGAGAGATCAGAGACTGGGATACCGGTCATAAGTGCGAGCACCTCACCGATCAATTTCTCATCGACCTCGGCAACAACGTCAAGGTCTCCGGCTTTCCACTCGCGCTCACGTTCTGCGCGCTTTCCCAGAAGATTCTTCTCGTCATCGCGCAACGCAGCGGCTTTCTCAAAATCCTGCTCATCAATCGAAGACTCTTTGGCCTTGCGGACATCGGCAATTTTGACATCAAATTCGCGCAGGTCCGGTGGTGTTGTCATCCGGCGGATGCGCAGGCGTGAGCCTGCTTCGTCAATGAGATCAATTGCCTTATCGGGCAATTGACGATCAGAGATATAGCGGTCAGAAAGTCGTGCCGCCGCTTCCAGCGCACCATCGGTGATGGAGACCCTGTGGTGGGATTCATAACGGTCCCGTAGTCCACGCAAGATCTCGATGGTGTGGGCCACGTCGGGCGCTTCAACGAGAACGGGTGCGAATCGACGCTCGAGTGCTGCATCTTTTTCAATGTGCTTGCGGTACTCGTCGAGAGTGGTGGCGCCAATTGTCTGGAGCTCACCGCGCGCGAGCATCGGCTTGAGGATACTCGCAGCATCAATTGCACCCTCCGCTGCACCAGCGCCAACCAGGGTGTGAATTTCGTCGATGAACAGAATGATGTCACCGCGAGTGCGAATCTCTTTGAGAACTTTCTTAAGTCGTTCTTCGAAGTCACCGCGGTAGCGGCTTCCGGCAACGAGTGCACCCAGGTCGAGGGTGTACACCTGCTTGTCCTTCAACGTTTCGGGGACCTCACCGGCCACAATGTCTTGGGCGAGGCCCTCAACAATTGCGGTCTTGCCAACACCCGGCTCACCAATGAGCACTGGGTTGTTCTTGGTGCGTCGGGAGAGCACCTGCATGACCCTTTCAATTTCTTTTGATCGGCCAATTACCGGATCGAGTTTGTTCTCACGAGCGGCAGCGGTCAGGTTGCGGCCAAATTGATCAAGGACGAGTGAAGTAGAGGGTGTTCCTTCAGCCGGCCCACCGGCAGTTGCAGGTTCTTTGCCTTGGTAACCGCTAAGAAGTTGAATGACCTGCTGGCGAACCTTGTTGAGATCGGCACCAAGTTTGACCAGCACCTGGGCGGCCACCCCCTCGCCTTCGCGAATGAGCCCTAAAAGAATGTGCTCTGTGCCAATGTAGTTGTGGCCCAATTGAAGTGCTTCCCGTAGGGACAGTTCCAAAACTTTTTTGGCTCGAGGAGTGAATGGAATGTGTCCCGAAGGCGCTTGCTGTCCCTGGCCAATAATTTCTTCGACTTGCTGACGCACAGCATCGAGTGAGATCCCGAGACTTTCGAGGGCCTTGGCAGCGACGCCTTCACCCTCGTGGATCAATCCGAGCAGAATGTGTTCGGTGCCAATGTAATTGTGGTTGAGCATGCGGGCTTCCTCTTGGGCAAGGACAACTACCCGACGGGCTCTGTCTGTAAACCGTTCGAACATTGGCCACTCTCCTTTATGCGTGCCTTTGGGTGTGGGCACCCAAACCGACTCCGTCATTCTCCCCCATGAATCACATGAGTGAAACCTGAGATGCACCGATACGCGTACGCCCAACGCGAAATCTGAGCAAAAATGACGGTTACCCGCTGCCTGCGGTGACTGATGCCCGAATTCTCCCCTATGGCCTACGGCCTATGGTCATTAAGGCTGTGCAATGGGCTCCCCCGGTGGCCCATCGGGGACCGCTTTGCGTGACTAAAGACTTTCGCGCAACATGCGGAAGTTACCCAAGGTATTGGGCTTTACCCGCTCAAGTCCGAGGAACTCGGCAACGCCCTCGTCGTAGGACTGCAGTAATTGCTCATAGACATCGTGACCAACCAGGGTGTCATCAATTTCCACAAAACCATGACGACCGAAAAAATCTTTCATGAAAGTTAAACAGAACACCCGCTTGACACCAAGCTCCCGGGCCTTGGTTAACAGCTGGTCGAGAATCTGGGTGCCAATCCCGTGCCGAGCCTGTTCGGGGAGCACGGCGAGTGTGCGAACTTCAGCCAAGTCCTCCCACATGACGTGCAACGCCCCGCAACCAATAACCGTTCCGTCAACTTCGGCAACAAGAAACTCCTGTATTTGCTCAAAAATCGTGACGGTTGCTTTGGAGAGCAAACTGCCGTCCACCGAATACACGTCAATCAGGTCGCGAATTGCGCGCACGTCAGTTGTCCGAGCCGCCCGAATCGTGATCATTGATCCCGCTCCGGCTTCACTAATGGAAACAAAATTGTTTCCCGAATTCCCTGTCCAGTGAGTGCCATGAGAAGTCGATCCACGCCCATGCCCACTCCACCACTGGGTGGCATTCCATGCTCGAGGGCCCTCAAAAAGTCTTCATCGAGAGGCATTGCTTCCTTATCGCCTTTTTCGCCAAGGGATGCCTGTTCGACTAAGCGCTCACGCTGAATAACGGGATCCACCAATTCCGAGTAACCGGTTGCCAATTCAAAACCGTCGATATAGAGGTCCCATTTTTCAACAACCCCCGGCCTTGATCGGTGATCACGTGTCAGGGGTGAGGTGTCAACCGGAAAATGCATAACAAATGTTGGTCCGGTAAAAGTTGGGATCACATAATGCTCAAAAAGCTCTTCAACCAGTTTGCCATTCACCCAAGTGGGCGCAAATTTGATCTCGGCTGCCGTACACAAAGTTTCGAGTACTTCCCGTGACGTTTGAGGTGTCACGTTCTGGGCAATCGCTGCGGAGAGTGAATCATAAAGATCAATCTGAGGCCACACGCCAGCTAGATCGTGTTCACTTCCGTCAAAGTGAGTGACCGTGAGCGATCCCGCGACTGCTTGCGCAGCCTCTTGAATTAATTCACGCGTAATGGTTGCCATGTCTTGATAGTCGGCGAATGCCTGATAAAACTCAAGCATCGCGAACTCTGGCGAGTGGGTGGAGTCGGCGCCTTCATTGCGAAAATTGCGATTGATCTCAAAGACTCGATCCAAACCGCCAACCACCGCACGCTTTAAAAACAACTCTGGAGCAATTCGCAGATATAGGTCAATTCCGAATGCATTTGAGTGGGTGATGAACGGTCGAGCAGTTGCACCCCCCGGTTGGGTTTGCAACATTGGGGTTTCAATTTCTAGGTACTCGCGGTTGGATAATGATGTCCGAAGTGCGGCAACGGCTTTGACTCTGGTTCGAGCCATGAGCTGCGCTTCTGGGCGCATTATTAAATCTACGTACCGTTGGCGAACTCGCGACTCTTCATTCATTTCTTTATGGGCCACGGGAAGTGGGCGCAGTGATTTTGCCGCCATACTCCACGAATCGACATAAACGGAAAGCTCGCCGCGCTTGGATGAAATCACTTCACCTTGTACAAAAATTTGATCACCAAGATCAACGAGCGCTTTCCAGTCCGCCAGACTCTCTTCACCCACTTGGCCAAGGGACACCATGGCCTGGATGGTTTCACCACTGCCCGCAGAGATTGTTGCGAAAGCTAATTTTCCGGTATTGCGGCTGAAAATTACCCGGCCAGCGATTCCCACGGTGACGCCCGTTGCTGCTTCCGCCTCTAAATGGCCGTACTGATCACGCAATTTTGCGATAGATGCGGTGATGGGAAGGGACACGGGATAGGCCTGCAGTCCCCTGTCCAACAAAACTTGGCGCTTGTCCCGCCGGATCTGCACCTGTTCGGGAACGTCTAACTCGTCACTCACAGTCGCTAAGGCTATTAGAAGCAACTCACCCACAAACTTGGACCTAGACTCACCAGCGTGGCCCTTTCGCATCCGCTATTTCACCCCAGTTCGATCAAAGGGGTGCTCTTTGACTTTCATTCAACCTTGGTTGATCAAGGGAGCAGTGAATTATGGCTTGAAATCGCTTGCGAAAGCGTAAAACTTGATCCACTGGATTACCCGGACACAGTGCCCAAATTGAATTCGATTGTTGAATTCGCCCGCATTGAGGATCCACAGCACACCCGAGACCTCAGTGGTGCAGCCCATAAAGAAATCTTCACCAGGCTCCTTGGTGACTTCACCGAGGAACCACTCACTTCGGCCCTTTACGCAAGCATTACCCAAGCATGGTTTCCCTATGAGGACACGCTCCCTGTCCTGGACGCTCTACGCGAACAAGGAATCATGACGGCGATTATTTCCAATATTGCGATCGACCTCCACGAAATTATGGCCCGGATGGGAATTGCGAATTGTGTTGACCATGTTTTTACTTCAGCACAGTTGGGTTACGTCAAACCGAATCCTGAAATTTTTCTTGCAGTGAGCGAAGCCATTGGAATTGGCCCAGAAGATCTGCTTATGGTGGGAGACAATGCGATCGACGACGGCGGCGCAGGCGCAGTGGGGATTCGAACTTTAATACTTCCCCGCACTACCGGGTCAATTCACGGTCTTGCAACGGTGCTCGGTGTAGTCGCTGGATCCCGGGCCCTTGACTCATAGCTTCTAGTAAGACCGATTTTGCTAGGCCTGATTTTTTTCAAAAAGCAACGCTAACCCCAAAAGGGTCAAATCAGGTTCATGGTGGGTGATACTTCGTGACTGGTTAACAACAACCTGACTGAGCCCGCCGGTTGCAACTACCGCTGTGACGGGACCAATTTCTTCGATAATCCGGCCAACTAAACCGTCCACTTGACCAGCAAATCCAAAGACCGCACCTGATTGAAGTGCCTCAACCGTATTTTTTCCAATAACCGAACGCGGTGCCACGAGTTCAACCTGCCGCAATTGCGCTGCCCGTTGAGCTAAAGCCTCAATTGAAATTTCAATACCTGGCGCTAATGCGCCGCCGAGGAACTCACCTTTTTCGGACACTACGTCGAGGTTGGTCGAAGTTCCGAAATCAACAACGATGCAAGGACCGCCATAAAGGTAGTGGGCGGCGAGTGTATTGACAATTCGGTCCGCTCCAACCTCTTTCGGGTTGTCGGTAAGTATTGGGACTCCCGTTTTGATTCCCGGCTCAACAATTACCAAGGGAAAGTCGTAGTAATAACGATCAATCATAAGTCGCATTTGGTGTAAAACCGCTGGAACGGTGCTACATAATGCAACACCGGTGACCACCGGTTCATTTTCGAGAAGTCCACGGTACTTCAGCGCAAGTTCGTCGGCCGTCTGTGCTGGATCGGTGTTTATACGCCACGATTTGTGCAGGATCCGACCTTCATACAGTCCAATAACCGTATTCGTGTTCCCCACATCAATTGCAAGCAGCATTAGATTATCTCCATCCGAAGATCGGCACCAATATCAAGAACGGGTGCAGAGTGGGTGATCGCCCCAACCGCCACGTAGTCAACGCCGGTGGTCGCTACAGCGGCAGCCGAGTCGATTGTGAAGCCCCCGGAGGCCTCCAACTTCGCGCGGCCAGCATTAACTTTCACTGCTTCTCTCAACTCGTCAATGGAGAAATTATCCAGTAGCACTAGGTCCGCCCCGACCCTGAGGGCTTCCTCTAGTTGATCAATTGAGTCGACCTCGACTTCTACCGAGAGGTCGGGGAAACGCTGCTTAATCAGTTCATATGCTTGCGCAACCCCGCCAGCGGCTACCACGTGGTTGTCTTTGATCAGGGCTGCGTCCGAGAGATTCATTCGGTGATTGAGTCCCCCGCCACACCTCACCGCATATTTTTCCAACGTTCGTAGTCCGGGGGTTGTCTTTCGGGTGTCACGCACTTTGGTACCCGATTCACCCAACGCCGTGGCCCAGGTCTTCGTGGCTGTTGCGATCGCACTGAGATGGCTCAGCAAATTCAGTGCGGGGCGTTCACCTTGCAGTAGCACTCGAGAAGGCCCGGTGATCGATATGAGAACCTGCCCCGCGAGGACACCTTCACCGTCACTTACCGGAGTCTTAACCGACACAGACGCACCACCGAGAATGACGAATACAGACGCTGCGACCGGGATTCCGGCAATTGTTCCGGCTTCTCGAGCCACCAAATCCAATATGGAAACTTGATCAGCGGGAATGGTTGCAATTGAGGTCACGTCACCGTTGTCGTCACGGTCCTCATGTAGTGCGCGCAGGACAACCTCGGACACATCAAGGGGATTTAGTCCACCGGCAATGAGTTGGTCTGCCAGCTCCTTCTTAATTTTGTGCGACTGCATCAGGTCCCTATTCCAGTGGTCGTTGTCACCAATTCACCATCCGGTGATCGGTGTGAAACTAGCCGAACCTCAAAATCGGTGCTGCGCTCGGGGTAGTCCTCGCGCCAGTGTGAACCGCGCGTCTCCTTACGGGCTAATGCATTTGCAATTAACACTTGGGACACCGTGAATAGGTTTGCACTCTCCCAATCCTCGGTGCACGCCCGAGCACCCGTGCGTTCAATATTGACCAGCCACTCTTGCGCGTGAGCAAGAGATGCTTCGCTGCGCAGCACACCGGCATTTCGATCCATCACGCTCTGCATATCTCGTCTCACCCGGTGGGGAATTAAAAATGAATCTTGGACGGAGTCGACTTTAACCGGGTGACCAACAAGTTGATCCGAGGCAATAGCGTTCATAATCCGGCGGGAATACACCAAACCTTCTAACAGCGAATTGGAGGCGAGACGATTTGCACCATGGACTCCGGTGCAGGCCACTTCACCCGCGGCATAAAGACCCGAAATGCTTGTTCGGCCAAAAAGGTCGGTCACCACACCACCAGAGACGTAATGCTGCGCGGGACCTACCGGGATCAGGTCGGTCACCGGATCAATTCCGCGAGATCTTGCACTTGCAAGAATTGTGGGGAATCGACGTACCCAAGTATCGGCGCCCAACATGCGACCATCAAGCCAAACGTGCGGGGATCCTGACGCGCGCATCACTTTCATAATTTCTTTTGCAACTACATCACGGGGGGCTAGGTCACCAAGCTCGTGAATTGAATCCATGAAGGGCTGCAAATCTGGGTCAAGGAGGCGTGCACCTTCACCTCGCACCGCCTCACTGACAAGTGGCTGTTGTCCTTGAGCGAGCGGACCGAGCCACAAAACGGTTGGGTGAAACTGCACGAACTCGAGGTCCGCGATGCTTGCTCCTGCTCGCAGTGCAAGTGCAATCCCATCCCCTGTTGAAACATAGGGATTGGTCGTTTGTCCAAACACTTGACCGAAACCGCCCGTGGTCAAAATTACAGCCGGGGCTAAGGCCGCTCCAATGCCATCACGCTGTCCGGAGCCCATGACGTGCAAGGTCACTCCCTGCGCCGAGCCATGTTCGTCGGTCAACAGGTCAAGAGCCAGAGCGTTTTCAACTATTTCAATACCTGGATCATTAAGAACCGCGGAGACCAGCGCCCGAGAAATTTCAGCACCGGTTGCATCACCCCCAGCGTGGGCGATGCGATCGCGGTGATGACCACCCTCTCGGGTAAGTGAAATTTGACCGCTCGGGTCTAAATCAAAGTTTGCACCCAGGGTGATTAAGTCTCGGACAGCCTGCGGTCCTTCGGTGACGAGTACCTCAACCGCCTGTGGATTGCACAACCCGGCACCAGCAGTGATGGTGTCGTCTCGGTGCTCTGAGGGTGAATCATCTTCTGCCAGCGCTGCGGCTATCCCGCCCTGCGCCCAGCGGGTTGACCCTTCATCTATTTGAGCCTTCGTCAGGATCACAACGCTTTTACCCGTGCGACGGGCATGAATTGCCGCAGAGAGACCCGCAACACCGGAGCCGATCACGATCACGTCAGCCTTTATCTGCCAACCGGGTGAATCCGAGGTCAGCCAGCGCGGGATGTGAATCTCACTCATTCGAATTCACTTTCCCCAGCGTCACATTGTCAATTAAACGAGTTGACCCAAGGAGACCGGCAAAAAGTAATCGACCCTGCGTCACGTTTTCTGTTCCATCAAGTTTACGGGAGAGATCGGATGCCATTGCGACTAAATAGGAAGTTTTAATTCCCCCGGACAGCGCCTCCCGGGTTGCACTTAGTTTCGCGTCAATATTTCCCTGCGTTCCTTGAGCGGCAAGTAGCGCTCGAGAAATCGAAGCCGCTTGAGTGCGTTGCTCGGGGTCAAGGAAAGTATTGCGTGAACTCATGGCCAATCCATCAGCCTCGCGTCGCGTCTGCACTCCAACGACTTTAACGGGGAAATTAAGTTGTTGCACCATCTGTGTAATCAGCACTAACTGCTGGTAGTCCTTTTCACCAAAAGTGGCGAAGTCTGGTTGAACTAGGTTCAGAAGCTTCGCGACAATTGTGAGTACTCCGGCAAAATGCCCAGGACGGTCCACCCCTTCGAGTATCGAACCCAGTGGCCCCGGTTGCACACTGACATATTGAGAGGGTTGCGTACCGCCGGGGTACATGTCACCCACGCTGGGCGCAAACACGATGTCAACACCGCTCGCTTCACATTGTGCAAGATCACTTGCCAATGTCCTCGGGTATTGGGCCACATCGGTCGCCTGCCCAAACTGGGTTGGATTCACGAAAATTGACACGACAACTTCACCGTCTTTGCCAACCAAAGCCCTTGACGCGTCAACGAGGTCTAGGTGTCCTTGATGCAATGCACCCATTGTCGGAACAAAAGCGCGAACTACCCCCGGCTCTCGCGTCAGTTCACTGATCTCGTGGATCAACTTGGTCACCTGTTCTCACCTAATTCAATGAGAAGATCCGCTGCTTGGTCAACGGAAAGCAGACCTGCGGCCAGTGCTCGATCCGTTGCTAGTCGAGCCAGGGCGCGATACGCACTTTGTGAGCTTGGGCGCTCATTCAGCGCTTCGAGGTGTTTGCGAATCACTTGACTATCTCCGCGAGCGACCGGACCGGTAAGGCCCTTGTCTCCAAGGCGTAAAGCATTATCTAGAGATGCGCTGAGAAGTGGTGCGAGTAGACGTTGCGGAGCTTCCATCCCTGACTCTGCCAAAAGTGATACAGCCTCATTAACCAGTACATTGAGATAGTTCGAACTTAACACCATCGCGGTGTGATAAATCGTTCGTGACTCTTCGGGGACCCAAACCGGCTCTCCACCCATTTCAACCACGAGTGCCTCGGCTACCGGTCGTAGCACTTCAGTCGTGGTAACTCCAAATGGTGTGTCGGCCAATCGTGCTAAATCAACGCTAGTTCCGGTGAACGTCATGACCGGGTGAATCGCCATGGGTGAGACTTGCGGCGCCGAATCAAAAACCGAAATCCCGTAACTACCGGAGGTATGGGCCACAAATTGGCCTGGGATGAAAATCTCACTCGAGGAAAAACCAAGAACTAAGTCAGGAAGGACACTGTCGGGAACGGCCAGAATCACCAACTCAGATTCTGCAACTACCTGATCGGCAGGTTTTATTGGCACACCGGGAAGGAGCGCCTCTGCACGCAGTCGGGACAAATCTGAGACCGCGCTAACACCCGTGCAGTTATGACCAGCCAAGCGCAGTGCGGCGCCCAAAACAGCGCCTACGCGGCCTGCCCCGACCACCCCAATGCGTAAACGGGGAGGTGCGTCCATGCCAAAAGCCTAGGGGTGACTAGCGTCATGTCACATGTCCCCTTGCATTCCTTGGCTCAATGCTTGGGAGTCAGCAGCTTTCGGCCCCAGTAGCTTTTATGGTGAATTCGGGTCCAAGGGGAAAAATCCTTATGAGCACTTTCGCACAGCCGTTACGTCGAATCCAGATTTGGCAGGGCAACTTTTTCCCCTTTTACTCGAAACATACAAGCGTTGCGGTTCGCCTTCACAATTTTTAATCCTCGATGTCGGTGGATCCGACGGCTTACTGATGACCAGTTTGCAGTCCCTCATCCGTGAAAATGGACTCACCTGGAAAACCCAAATTTACGATGTATCCAGTGGTGACGCACGAAAAATTCCGATTCGAGAGAAATTCGGCGTCGTGATTGCCCATGAACTCTTGGATGACATTCCCGCTTCCGTTGTCGAATTCGACATCGATCTCACACCGCGTCTAGTTCTGGTCGACCCAGCCAACGGACACGAACAGTTGGGTGAACCTATTTCAGATCCTGAATCAGAATGGCTCAATAAGTGGTGGCCACAGACCGCACCGCATGCTCGCCGTGAAATAGGAATCACTCGTGATCACACCTGGGTGAAATTGGTCAATATTTTCAGTGTTGGCCGGGCAATCGCCATTGACTATTCACATTCGATGGATCAACGGACAAAAGGATTATTTGATGCCGGGACCCTCACCGGATATCAACTTGGTAATTCTGTTCGCCCGATTCCCAATGGCGAAGTAAACATCACCGCTCACGTCGCATTGGATTCCTGTGCAAGCGCTGCAGTGGCATCGCGGTCAGACATCACAGCCACTTCGATCATTGATGTCGATCCTGATCACAATGACTTCCGGTGGCTCATTCAGGACTTTGGGACTCGACCATGAAACGATGCATGCATGCGTAGCGTGATTGCCGGTGTGGGTTTGGCCCCCGGGGAAATCCGAATTGATCTTGGTGAGTTTCACCCCAGCGGTCAAGGAGGTTTTCAATTACACCTGACTCTCGATGGTGACGTGATAACCGGTGTGGAACCCCGGATTGGCTTTATGCACCGCGGCGCTGAAAAGCTCTTCGAGGTTCGCGACTACCGGCAGATCATGATGCTGGCCAACCGTCATGACTGGTACGCACCATTTTCATCGGAGCTCGGCGTTGCCCTGACCCTTGAATCCGCGATGGGAATCCACCCCCCTGAACGAGCCACCTGGATTCGAATGCTGCTGGCTGAATTTACCCGGATCTCAGCACTCATTGCATTCCTGCCAACACCCCAGACTCAACAGGTACGCAATCAGATTGCTGACCTGTTCGAGTTCGTCACGGGCAACCGAGTGCACCCAATGTACGCACGTGTAGGCGGTGTTGCCCACGACATTCCCACCGACACCGACGTGCAAACTCACAGGATCATCGGTGAATTGCAGAAGATTCTTCCCAACCTGCGGGAGAGTCTTAATCAGAGCGAGTTGCGCGGATTGGCAGTTTTATCCAATGCTGATTCGATTTCATATGGCACTAGCGGACCTGTGGCTTTTGCCAGCGGTCTCGACAACGATCTGCGCTTTGATACCAACAACTTCAACACCGAATACCTTAAATACAAGGATCTTGGCCTCACTAAGCTAGCGGCGTACCAGGATGGGGATGCATACTCTCGCTTTTTGGCACTGATTGATCAAGTGGCATTCAGCATTGATTTAATCGAAAAAATATTGCCACACCTTAAGGACACAAGCGGATCTGATGTCAACGTAGTTCTCCCCAAAGTAGTACGCGCACCCGAAGGAAATTCCTATAACTGGGTTGACGGACCTACCGGAATTAATGGCTGGTATCTGGTGAGTGCCGGGGACAAAACTCCGTGGAGGCTGAAATTACGTTCTGCTTCATTTAATAATTTCCAAGCATTGGTTCCCACGTTGGTCGGACACCGAATTGATCATTTAGCCGCTGCAATCAGCAGCATGTTTTTCGTTATTGGTGACTTGGATCGTTAGCCCGAATGTAGGTGGCGAATCGAGCACGAAGAAGTGTTTCCATGTCAGGATCGATTTCACCGTGACCAAACATTTGTTTGGTGGCACGAACGGTTTCGATAAACGTCCCGCCAATTGAACCAAGGTCCCCGCCTTCACCCTCGATCGCAATCATGCCTGGCATGTGCGAGAACACATCAGTGAAGAAACCAATATCTAATTTCTTTTCGGCCAGATGGAAAGCCTGATGCCGGAGTTCATCAAAGGGCAGGTCTTCAAGCGGGGTTTCACTCATGGGAGCACAGTACTTTGATTACTTGTCTGAGGTTGTTCCCTGGTCTCTCGCAACACACAGGCTCTCCAACCACAGTGAAGAAATAACGAGCAAAGTTGCCCCCAACGCCGCTAGGAAGCCATTAATAGTTGCACTCCAGCCGGCCGGGGTATCGATATTTCCCATTGAGGCAAGCGCTATCCCCGCGTAGAAACCAGCAATGGCCGCGCCGGTTCTGCTCCCCGCCAAGGCCAGAACCGCGATTCGAGCCGAGGCGAGTGGTGGAAATGGCTTAGTTCCAGATTCTCGTCTCAGCCGCGGTTTTGCCAGATAGGTCCAAATACCAAAACCGCCGCCAAGAATCCACAAGGCACCGGCCGCCATAGCCGGAACGGGAAGTGAGCGCGAGCTTTGACCCATAACAATTTGGGTCAGAGCAAATCCAATTGCCATCGCAATCAATGCGGTAACGACGAGCCGTGAAATCTTCGTGGCGTGCACTAGCGCTCAAGCCCGATCTCAAGACGATCTATTGCTTCCGTGGATGACACCAAGTCGTGAACGGGTCCAGCGCCGGGCAGGTCACCGAAAGGTCCATTTAGTTTCATAGCGGTCCACGGTGCGGTGACAAATACCCTTTCCCATGCTCGCGGATGCGGGAGTGTTAAGACCGGATCTGAACTTGTCACGGGATCACCATTCTCCCAGAGCGCGATTACATCCAGGTCCAATGTCCTTGGACCCCAGCGAATTCCACGGGTACGAGCATGGGCATTTTCTATTTCGTGAAGTTTCGCAAGAATGTCTAGACCTGATAACTCAGTCGCAAAAAGTGCAACCGCATTAATGAAGTCGTCCTGCTCAACTCCACCGACTGGTTTGCTCCGGTACAACTGCGAACTTGCGACAGGGGTCAACACCTGTGAGAGCTCGCGATACGCAAGCTGCAACGTATTAACCGGATCACCCAAATTAGCACCAAAAGCAATGAGAACAGTATTTGTCATGAGCCGATGAATTTTGCTCGAGTGACAATCACGTCGCCGAATTCCCCTTCAATTGGTGCATCGGGCTTGTGAACTCGGATCTTGGCAAAGACAACTTGCGGAAATGCCAAACAATCGGTGGCAATCAGTTCGGCAAGTGTTTCAATCAAGTCCACTGGCTCTCCAGCAATTCGCGCGCGGATTGAATCTGCTACTTCAGCGTAATTGACGGTGTCAGCGAGGTCATCAGTGTGAGCGGCATGCGAAATTGAAAGGCCCAAAGTTGCATCGACACTGAAATACTGGCCGTCAATCCGCTCGTGCTCCAGCACGCCATGACGACCAAATTCACGAAGTCCTAATAGTTCAATCGAGTCAATTGCCGGATCTGGGTTGATCGCGCACAGGGCCTTGTACGCATCAGTAGTTGTCTGAACATCATGGACTCGCACACCCCAAGCGCCACGTTGCAGAAGATAGGCGGATGCAGTCGCTGATGCGACGTCACGGGAACCCACGTCTCGAGGTGTTCCTTCAGAATTTGCGAGCAAAGACCCAAGGAATCTTTTGCGCGAGACCCCAACTAGTAGGGGGTAGCCAATCGCCAATAACTCGTCGAGATTTCGGAGCAGCTTCCAGTTGTGCTCGGCTTCTTTTCCAAAACCAATCCCGGGATCAAGAATGATGTTTCCTCGGTTGATTCCCGCACCTAATGCCGCCTTGGTCCGTTCGTGCAATTCTGAACAGACATCAGCAAGTGCGTCGTTGTAATGAATATTTTCCTGCATAGTTCTGCTCGGTCCACGCCAATGCATGAGCACAATGGGAACATCAAGACCCGCCACCACATTAAACATATTGGGATCTGCGAGACCGCCACTTACATCGTTGACCATTCGTGCCCCCGCGGAGACCGCTGCTGCAGCGACCTCAGAACGCATCGTGTCAATACTTACGTAAATACCCTGTACAGATAATTGCTCAACGACAGGGATAACTCGTGCCAATTCAGTTTCTAGTGAAATTCTCTCGGCGCCTGGACGAGTGGACTCTCCCCCGATATCAATTATGTTCGCGCCTTGACCAACCAGTAAAGTCGCCGCATCAACTGCTGATTTAACTGAATCAAATTGACCACCGTCGGAAAATGAGTCTGGGGTCAAATTCAAGATCCCCATAATCACCGGGGCGTGAGCAAACACAGGAGTTACAGTCCAGTGATTAAGGTCATGGCCTCGGAGCGAGTTACCGCATCACGCAAAACTCCACGCACAACACTTGTGGTCGTAACCGCACCTGGCTTGCGCACTCCACGCAGTGACATGCACATGTGTTTTGCTTCCAGGATCACGATTGCACCGCGTGGTTGCAAAATGTTCATAACGGAATCGGCTATTTGGCCCGTGAGTCGTTCCTGAACTTGGGGCCGTTGGGCAAAAACATCAGTGACCCGAGCAAGTTTGGAGAGTCCAGTAATTCGGCCATTCTCATTTGGGATGTAACCGATGTGGGCATGACCATAAAATGGCAACAAATGATGTTCACACATGCTATTGAAACTGATGTCTTTCACGATCACAAGTTCGTCGTGGCCGAGATCAAATGTTGTCGTGAGAACTTCTTCAGGAGTTTTGTGCAGTCCACCAAATATTTCGGCGTACCCGCGAGCAACCCGAGCGGGGGTATCGATAAGTCCGGCCCGATCCGGATCTTCCCCGATTGCGATCAACAGATCACGAGTTGCTTTCTCAACACCCGCGAAGTTGTAGGGTGCTTTAGGCCCAGGACTCTTGATACTAATCGGGTTGATGTCACTCATGATGCAATAAAACTATCCGTCGGATTTAGCGGCATCAAGGGCGGGCACTACCACCGGTCCACTAATGTCTGGCGACCTGCGCGCCGAACCCGTCCACGCTCCTCGAGGCTCACGTAAATTCAATTCGGCGAAGATCTCGGCGATCTCCTCTTTTTGGAGGGTCTCTCGCTCCATCAGGGCTACGACAATTGCATCAAGTGCTTC
>JBBARV010000010.1:0-60068 GCA_040399625.1 Candidatus Nanopelagicales bacterium
ACAATCTTTGACTACCGCCTCCAAAGCGGGCTTTTCGCGCCGCTCGATTTCTTTCGCAATCGCACCAGCCGCCTTGAGTGACTTGACGTCACCCTTGGCAACGAGAGCCGCTTTTTCCTCGAGCAGCATCCCATCGGTTTTCGCCTCAAACTTTTTGATCTCTTCCGCCCGCTTAGCGGCAATACGAACCGCATCCTTTGATTGGGCCAAAGGCCGAACAAAATTCAAGCCAATCAACCGCCCAACAGCGCGCTCCCAGACTTTACCCGCAGCGTCAAGCGTAGCAGCGCCAGCATCAAAAGCCGCGCCCGCGTATATTTCCCGCACTTTCATAAACGCAGGGTATTCAATAGGCACGAACTTGCCCGGTGAAGTAGGATGATCAGCCGGAAACTTCAAAAATTTACCATCAGCGCCGTATTTAACAACCCAACCGAGCAGATTATTATCCAGCACATCACGATCTGCCGTTAGCCCCGTAAGGCTAGCTTCGACCCGTTGAGTGTTGAAACCAATGTCCTTTACGGACGATTCAACATCAGACCACGAACTCCCGTTTAATGATGCCGGAGCATCAAAAGTACCGGAAACGACAGCAGCAACAGCCGCAGAGATTAACTTTGACATAGCATTTTCTCCAATAAAGGTTTTGGCATAAGTGCCGAACAAACCGACAACGTGTCGCTATGTTCAGGCCAGAGCCGCAACGCTCTGTCCATGCCTTAACTATATCAAACCCACAGGATTTAGGTGGATTCCCCACAGAGGTATGGGGTATGGGTTGACGAAAATAAAAATTCTCTTCTCCTCCGACCCCACCACCCAAATATACGATTGGGTCCCCTCCGGCATACATACATAGTGTTCCGCGCAGTGGGAGAGATAAATGTGGGTGCATACGTTGACCCCCCTCCCCCCTTTCATTTCCGGCTAGACCACACTTATTTTTACTTACCAGAAACACCCCCGGGTAGGAGTCCCAAAAATTTATAGGGGGGTAGTATATTTTTTATGTTATATTTCGCGCATTACTGGAGTGCCCTACTTTTCCTCCATGACTCTACATATTGAGCCCGACAAGCTAACGCCGCTACCCACCGATCTAGTTCCGGAGGAAGCAACGACTTTGCGTGAGAACATGCAGATAGCGGGCGACACTGCTGCGCTCCTAGAAGGACTGCGTGAGCACAGCGGGCAAAGCTTATTGGAAGAGTCCGGCTTCGTTACCACACCCGACGAGCAGGACACCGACGATCAGGCCGTTGCCGACGAAGTGTTTCAAGCGTTTGCCCAGAAGGCAAAGCAACAGTTTGAAGAAGCGATGTCCCCCGAAGCGCCGACTAAGCGCAAGCCCGGTAGGCCGAGGAAATATCCGCTGGCCGAGGACACGCCCGTAAATCCACCTAAGCTATACGAAGGCAATGTTGCGGAAAGAATCCGTTCTATGCTTAATGAGTACAACGCCCATACGGTGGCCGATGTATCTGAGCTGCGTATGGTGATTACCAACAAGTTGTTGGATTTGTCTATGTGCGGCGACCCGCGTATTGAGATCAAGGCCACAGAGATGTTGGGCAAGATCAGCGATGTGGGCCTCTTCACAGAGAAGACCGAGATTACTATTAACTACGGCTCAGTTGCCGATCTTGATAAGGCCATCAAGGATAAGGTGCGTAAGATGCTGCTGGCGCACGGTGCGAATACCAGCGCGATTGACATCGACATCGACGAAGAGTTGGGGTTCAAGTTGCCTATGGTCGAGGATGTTGAGATAGTCCAGCCCGCCGAGCAGGAAGAGCCCGATGCGACCTGAGCAAACTACGATGGCGCTCGATGAGGAGATGAAACTTCTCCTGAGCCAGCTCGATAAGTTGCCTGACGCCAAGAAGATGTTGATCTTGGAGGACCTAGAGCGTCGCGAAAAGATGATGGAGAAGGAGCTGGCTCGCACCACGTTCATGGGATTCGTGGAAAAGTCATGGCCAGACTTCATCGGCGGGCGTCACCACAAGATTATGGCCAAGGCGTTCGAGCGAGTGGCCTCCGGAGAGTGTAAAAGGCTGATTATCAACATGCCACCCCGGCATACCAAGTCAGAATTTGCCTCATATCTGCTGCCCGCGTGGTTTCTGGGCAGATTTCCGAACAAAAAAGTGATTCAGAGCTCCAATACGGCTGAATTGGCGACAGGTTTTGGCCGGAAGGTACGAAATTTGGTGGATTCGGAGGCTTACAGGCAGCTTTTTCCTGCTTTAGAGCTCCGGGCGGACTCAAAAGCGGCTGGCCGGTGGAATACCAGCAAGGGCGGCGACTATTTTGCGATCGGTGTGGGTGGTACGGTGACTGGTAAGGGCGCTGACTTGCTCATTATTGACGATCCGCACTCTGAGCAGGAGGCGGCGCTCGCTGCATCCAACCCAGATGTGTTCGACAAGGTGTATGAGTGGTACACGTCCGGCCCGCGTCAGCGTTTGCAGCCGGGAGGGGCGATCGTGATCGTGATGACCCGGTGGGCGCAGCGTGATTTGACCGGACAGGTGCTCAAAGCTGCTGCCGGGAGGGGTGGAGAACAGTGGGAAGTCATTGAGTTCCCGGCCATCATGCCCTCGGGTTTACCCCTATGGCCAGAGTTCTGGTCATTGGAGGAGTTGTCGGCGTTACAGGAGGAGTTGCCCAATTCCAAGTGGCAGGCCCAGTACCAGCAGAACCCGGTGGGTAATGAGGCGGCGATTATTAAGCGTGATTGGTGGCAGTGGTGGGATGAAGAGGAACCGCCGCAGTGTGACTTTATCTTGCAGAGCTGGGATACGGCGTTTGAGAAGACCCAGCGGGCGGACTATTCAGCCAGCACGACTTGGGGGGTTTTTGACAACCCCAAGGATGGTAATAGGCCAAATATCATCTTACTCAATACTTACAAGAAGCGGGTGGAGTTCCCGGAGCTCAAGAAGGATGTGCTCAAAGAGTACAACGACTACGAGCCGGATGCCCTGATTGTGGAGAAGAAGGCGTCTGGTGCGCCGCTGATCTACGACTTGCGGGCTATGGGGATTCCGGTGCAAGAATACACGCCGAGCAGGGGCCAAGACAAAATTGCCCGTTTGAACTCAGTGTCGGACATAATCGCGTCTGGCAAGGTATGGATACCCAGAACGCGCTGGGCCGAAGAATTGGTTGATGAAGTCGCAGCGTTCCCATCCGGGGAACACGATGACTTGGTTGATGCGACAACACTCGCGCTGATGAGATTTAGGCAGGGTGGATTCTTTCGTTTGCCCATTGATGAACCTGAAGAGATTCATTGGTTCAAAAGTCATAAGCGCGAACGTTTTTATACAGTTTAAGGAATAAACATGGCAATCAATAAAGGCTTATACGCTGCGCCCGAAGGTCTTGACCAGATCGACAACACTGCGCCAGAAATTGAGATTGAGATCGAAGACCCGGAGTCAGTGAGTATCGGCATGGGTGGTCTTGAGATTGATCTTAAGCCCGCCAAAGAAACTGCGGATACGTTTGATGCCAACTTGGCTGAGTACATTGACGCAGATGTGATTGACTCACTTGGTGCTGAGTTGGTTGAGGAGTTCGACAAAGACATCGGCGATCGTAAAGATTGGATGCAGACTTACGTTGATGGCCTGAAGTTGCTGGGCTTGAAGTATGAAGAGCGCACAGAGCCTTGGGCGGGGGCCTGCGGTGTGTTCCACCCTATGCTCACTGAGTCAGTTGTTCGGTTTCAGTCCGAAGCGATGATGGAGACGTTCCCGGCGCAAGGCCCGGTGAAGACCCAGATCGTTGGTGCTGTTGACCGCATGCGTGAAGAAGCCGCGGCGCGAGTTCGTGAAGACATGAACTATCAGCTCACTGAGGTGATGACTGAGTATCGGCCAGAGCACGAGAAGATGTTGTGGTCGTTGCCCATCACGGGCAGCGCGTTCAAGAAGGTGTACTACGACCCGTCGAAGGGTCGTCAAGTCGCTGTGTTTATTCCCGCTGAAGATATCGTGGTGCCTTACGGTGCGTCGAGTCTTGAAGGTGCCGAGCGAGTTACGCACGTTATGCGTAAGACCAAGAACGAGATCACCAAGCTCATGGAGGCTGGGTTCTACATGGACGTAGACATCGGCGAGCCGACGCACCAGCTGGACGACATTGAGAAGCAGAAAGCCGAAGAGATGGGGCTATCGGCGCTGCATGATGATAGGTTTAGACTATTAGAAATGAACGTGGACTTGGACCTCAAGGGGTTTGAGCATACTAATAAGAAGGGTGAGATGACGGGCATCGCCCTGCCGTACGTGATTACGGTCGAGAAAGGCACCAACCAAATCTTGGCCATACGGAGGAATTGGTATGAAGGAGACAAACTACACCTCAAGCGACAGCATTTTGTTCACTATCAGTACATCCCCGGATTTGGGTTCTACGGATACGGCCTTATCCATCTCATTGGAGGTTACGCTAAGTCCGCTACCATGCTCATCCGCCAACTGGTTGATGCAGGCACTTTGTCAAATCTCCCCGGGGGTCTTAAATCACGCGGGCTTCGCATTAAAGGTGATGACACACCGATTGCCCCCGGCGAGTTCCGGGACGTAGATGTGCCAAGCGGTTCGATCCGCGACAACATCTTACCGCTGCCGTACAAGGAGCCAAGTCAGGTTCTGTATGCGCTGTTCCAGAACATCGTCCAAGAGGGCCGGGCGTTTGCCTCCTCTGGTGATATGAAGGTCAGCGACATGGGCTCGCAAGCTCCGGTCGGCACTACTCTGGCGATTCTGGAGCGCACGCTCAAGGTGATGACTGCTGTGCAGTCCCGCTTGCACTTTGCCATGAAGCAGGAGTTCAAGCTGCTCAAGATAATCATTGCTGACTACTGCCCGGAAGAGTACGACTACGAGCCGGTGGATGCGCGTCGCTCCGCCCGTAAGGAAGATTACGACTTGGTGGACGTGATCCCCGTGTCTGATCCGAACGCCGCCACGATGGCGCAGAAGATTGTGCAGTATCAGGCTGTGCTCCAGCTGGCGCAGACAGCGCCGCAGTTGTACAACTTGCCTATGTTGCACCGTCAGATGATTGAGATTCTTGGTATCAAGAACGCGAGCAAGCTTGTGCCCATCGAGGATGATGCGGTGCCGCAAGACCCCGTGCAGGAGAACCAGAACTTGCTGATTGGCAAGCCGGTCAAAGCGTTCATCCAGCAGAACCATGAGGCTCACATTCAGGTCCACATGGCTGCGATGCAGAACCCGAAGATCATGCAGCTGATGCAGATGAACCCGCAAGCGCAGGCCATTCAGGCGGCTGCGATGGCGCACATCAACGAGCACATTGCGTTTGAGTATCGCAAGCAGGTTGAGATGCAGTTGGGTACACCACTGCCGGGTGAAGAGGCCAATAAAGAAATTTCACCGGAGATGGCCGATCAGATTGCCATGATGTCTGCGAAGGCATCCGCCATTCTCTTGCAGCGTGACCAGCAGGAGGCCAAACAACAGCAGGCGCAGCAACAAATGCAAGACCCGATTGTTCAGATGCAGATGCAAGAACTCCAGATCAAGCAGGGTGAGCTCCAGCTCAAGCAGCAGAAGATGCAGACCGAGGCAGCAGCCAAGGCCGATCAGCTTGAGATTGAGCGGGCCCGGATTGAGTCTCAGAAAGAGATTGCGGCTATGCAGGTGGGGGCTTCAGCAGCTGCTGCGCGAGACAAACTCAAGCAGCAGATGGAAGCAGAAGGGGTTCGTATGGGGATTGACGCTGCCAAACATCGCGCTCAAATGTCCATGCAACAACGCCAGTACGACACTAGGTCTACTAGAAAGGATAAAAATTGAGCGATCACATACTCTTATCCATAACAGTCAAGGAGATCAATAAGCTCCGAGACGATCAGGTATCCCACCTATCAAACGGTGGTGCGAAAAGTTTTGACGAGTATCGTCATGTCTGCGGGGTTATCCGGGGTCTGACCCATGCAGAATCCATAATTAAAGACCTCGTGCAAAGATCGGAGATAAGTGATGACTGATTTTGACGCAGCCGCGGTAGACCTTTCGGGAATCTTGAATCAATCAGCTGAGGAGAAGGCGAAGCAACTGCCTGACCCGAAGAGGTTCATGCTTCTTTGCGTAGTCCCCGAAGCTATGGAAGCGTTCGCTAATAGTGAAGTAGGCATCGTAAAGTCCAGCCAATCCATGATGTATGAAGAGGTGCTTACCCCTGTTCTGTTCGTCGTGAAGTTGGGCCCTGACGCATACGCAGACAAAACCCGGTTCCCCAGCGGGCCGTCGTGCAAGGAAGGTGACTTTGTCATCGTCCGACCAAATTCAGGAACTCGCCTGAAAATTCATGGCCGTGAATTCCGGATCATCAACGATGACTCGGTTGAAGCAGTTGTGGAAGACCCGCGTGGTATTACGCGTGCATCGTAAGGAGTAAATCATGGCAACAAAGTTTGATGATGACTATGAGTTTTCTGATGAAAAGGAAACTAAGCAGACGAAAGCTGCTGCTGAAGAGGGCAAACTTGATATAGAAATTGAGGACGACACCCCCGTACAAGATCGTGGCCGCAAGCCCATGAAGGAGCCGGTGGAGGAGCCCACAGAGGACGAACTCGCCACATATGACGAGAAAGTCCAAGCCCGTATCAAGAAGTTCACCCGTGGATATCACGACGAGCGACGCGCTAAAGAAGAAGCCCTGCGAGAGCGGGAAGCAGCTGAGACGTACGCCCGGCAGATTCTCGAGGAGAACAAGAGACTTCAACAGCAGCTCTCTACTGGGAGCAAGGCTTATATTGAGACTTCACAGGAGGCAGCAGCCGCTGCGCTGATAGCCGCCAAGAAGAAGTACAAAGAAGCTTACGACTCTGCGGACCCGGACGAGTTGGCCGACGCACAGGCAGAAATTACTCGGGCAACGCTCAAAATAGAGCGTACGTCTGATATGAAACCTATTGAGGTAGAAGCGCGGGAGTTTAAAGCCCCGGCGGACGCCGCGCCAAAGGTTAGCCCACGGACGCAACGTTGGATAGAAAACAACAGCGATTGGTGGGGTAAAGATGAAGAAATGACGTCTGCCGCACTGGGGCTTGACAAGAAATTACAACGCGAGTATGGTGTCGAATATATTGGTAGCACAGATTACTTCAAAACAATCGACAGCACCATGCGTAAAAGATTTCCTGAGCATTTTGAAGATGTTCAGAGCGACGAGGAAGAATATGACCCGCCTCCTAGAAAGAGGTCAGAACCGGCTTACGAGGATGAAACCACGCGCCGTGCAACAAAGCCAAGTTCCGTTGTGGCACCTGCCACCCGGAGCACACCGCCTAACCGTATTCGGTTAAAGGCATCCGAAGTGGCGATAGCTCGCCGTATTGGGGTGCCAGTAGAAGAATACGCAAAACAGGTTGCTTTACTTAGAAGGAATGAATAATGGAACAGCAAACACAAAACCGTAAGAGTCGTGATTCTGAGACCAGAGTAGAAATGCTGCGCCCACAGATGTGGCGTGCGCCTGAAACTCTGCCACCACCCGACCCTCGATCTGGTTGGAAGCACCGTTGGGTACGTACAAGCACTATGGGTGTAGCTGATCCGGGCAACATTTCGTCGAAGTTACGCGAAGGATACGAGCCCTGCAAAGCAGAGGATTATCCTGAGCTCATGATGCACGCTTCCACCGAAGGTCGTTTTAAAGGAACGATTGAAGTGGGTGGTTTGTTGCTCTGCCGCATCCCGTCTGAGTTTTTGGTACAACGTATGAAACACTACGATGAAAAGAACAGAATGCAGATGGAATCAGTGGACAACACTTTTCTCCGTGATAGAGACGCTCGATCTAATATGGCGATGATCGTCGATAAAAAGTCGAAAGTCACTTTCGGTTCTGGTACATAATTTTTAGGAGTCCTTAAATGGCATCTACCGCTTCTCCCTACGGGCTACGTCCCGTAAATCGCGTTGATGGCATGCCCTATGCAGGCGCAACTCAGACTTTTCTGATTGATCCTGCTGGCGAAGCCACCAACATTTTCTATGGTCAAGTAGTCATTATTGCCGCGGACGGCTATCTAGCCATCTCTACCGCCACTGGTGCCGACATTACGACCAACAACCTTGGCGGCAGCGGCGTCGGTGCAATTGGCGTTTTCGTCGGTTGCCAGTACGTCAATGCACAAGGTCAGGTGATTAACGCTCAGTACTACCCCTCCGGCACAACCGGTGTAGTCACAGCCAAGGTCATCACTGATCCAAGCGTTGCGTTCCAAGCACAGCTAGATGGTTCTGGCGCTCAATCAGTTTTGGGCAGCAACACCTTCTTTGCCGCTGTACAGAGCACCAGCACTGGTTCTACCACAACTGGTAACTCGACCAGCGCTTTGGAATCTACAGTAGTTCAAACTGCTGCGGCTTTCCGTATTGTGGGCTTTGTTGAGGTTCAAGGCTTCTCGGCAATCGGCGATGCGTTCACTGATGTGTTGGTTAAGTTCAACCCCAGTGCTCACTCGTATTTAAACAACGTCGGCCTGTAAGGAGCTAAATCATGGCAATTTCACGCGCACAACTACTTAAAGAACTCCTTCCCGGATTGAATGCTTTGTTTGGCATGGAGTACGCTCGCTACGGTGAGCAACACAAGGAAATCTACGAGACTGAAACCTCTGAGCGTTCCTTTGAGGAAGAAACCAAGCTGTCCGGCTTTGGTGCTGCACCTGTCAAGAGTGAGGGTTCTGCCATCGCTTATGACAACGCGCAGGAAGCTTTCTCTACCCGCTATACGCACGAAACCATCGCCCTTGGCTTCAGTATTACTGAAGAAGCGATTGAAGATAATCTGTACGACAGCTTGTCTTCACGCTACACCAAGTCTTTGGCTCGCGCTATGGCGTATACCAAGCAGACCAAGGCTGCTGCTGTTCTGAACAACGGTTTCACCAACTCCAGCCAATATTACGGCGGTGATGGCGTTCCTTTGTTCAGCACTTCGCACCCAACCGTAGGCGGTGGTGTTAACTCCAACACTCCTTCGACCCAAGTTGATTTGAACGAGACTTCTTTGGAAGCCTCTGTTATTCAGATCGCTGCTTGGACGGATGAGCGTGGTCTGTTGATCGCTGCTAAACCTCGTAAGCTGATTGTTCCACCTGCGTTGCAATTCGTTGCTACTCGCTTGTTGGAAACTGGTCTGCGTGTTGGCACTGCTGACAACGACATCAATGCGTTGAAGAACAACGGTTCAATCCCCGGGGGTTACACCGTCAACAACTATTTGACTGACACCAACGCTTGGTTCATCTGCACAGACGTGCCTAACGGTTTGAAGCACTTTGTGCGTACACCGATGACTAATAACATGGACGGAGACTTCGACACCGGAAACGTGCGTTACAAGTCCCGCGAGCGTTATAGCTTCGGCTGGTCAGACCCATTGGGTATGTTTGGCTCGTCCGGTTCGACCTAAACGAACCAGTAGCTCGCCACAAACGGGCTATGCGAGAGGGGGCTTCGGCCCCCTTTTTATTTGTTGACAAGCCGCGGAAAAAGTGTATATTGCAGCTATTCCGGGCTTTCCGGTGTATCAGACAGTCCCGGCTGACGACATGCAGACTGATACGCCTAACTTGCATGTAAGGAAATATTATGGCACTAACCACTTTCTCCGGCCCAGTACGATCGCTCAACGGTTTTATCATTGGCCACCAACCCACCTCGTTTAACGCAATTAACGCTACTGGCACAGCTACAGCGGCTCAAGTTGCTGATGGCTACATCACTTCCACTTCGGCTGCTGCCACGGCCATCACCCTACCTACAGGCACCCTGCTTGGTACGGCTCTGGGCGCTTCTCGCGGTACTGCGATGGATTTGTTCGTTGACAACACTGCTGGCGCAAGCACAGTGACTATGGTTGTAGCTACAAACGGTATTTTGTCAACCGCAGCCGCTGACACTGTGGGCAGCTTTGGTGACTTAACTGTTGCTGCTGGCGCAACGGGTCTTGCTCGTTTCACCATCATGTTCTCCAGTGCAACTGCATACGTGTTTACACGCACAGCTTAATTAATCTTGGGGGCTTTGGCCCCTGTTTTACAGGAGATTGATTATGATGCAAACAGACGTTAAAGCAGCGCACGCCGAAGCTACTGGCACGATGGTGTCAGGACGCACTCGCCTTAAAGGTTACCAGCTTCTGTCTGGCGGTACTGCGGGAGATATTATTTTTAAAGATGGTGGGTCAGGTGGCGTTGAGCGTCTTCGGCTTAACATTTCTACAAACCTTGCGCCTATTTCTACCCTGATTCCCGGTGAAGGCATCTTGTTCACTACAGGTGTACATGTAACGCTACCCGCTACCGCAAAAATTACGGTGTTCCATGGCTAAGAAAACCCCATCCCTTGCAGTAGGTCGCGGCGAGAAGCTTCCGGTCTCTAAAGGGGCTGGGCTGACTGCCAAAGGCAGGGCTGTTTACAATAAAGCCACAGGGTCAAACCTTAAAGCGCCACAGCCTCAAGGCGGTGCACGTAAGAAATCATTCTGTGCTCGTATGTCTGGTATGCCCGGTCCGATGAAAGACGAAAAAGGCAAGCCTACTCGTAAGGCTGCTTCACTAGCAAGATGGAAGTGCTGATATGACCGAAATTACATTGACAGACCGTGAAGAAGCCATTGCCAGAAAAGCAGCAAAGTTGGCTATCGAAGAGATGTCTGGCGAGTTCTATAAAAAAGTTGGTAAGACCGTTATAGAAAAAGCGTTAATCTGGATTGGTATGTTGATTGTCGGCTTTGTGCTTGGCAAAGGCTGGATCGTTAAGGTTTGACATGCCAGCAACAAGTGACAAACAAAAGCGGTTCATGAATGCCGCAGCACACAACTCAACGTTTGCCAAACAAGCGGGCGTGCCTGTGTCTGTGGCCAAGGACTTTAGCGAGAAAAGCAAAGGCATCAAGTTTGGGGGCAATAAAACCCGACCTGATCTTCAGAAGGTAAACGAGCCAAAAACTCGTCAAGGTAAGACAGAACTTTTTAACAAAGGTGGTGATACTATGGTTTCAAAAATGAACCCCGGAATGATGGCAATGATGGCGAAGAAAAAAGACGCTGGGCCTTCCCCAATGGGCAAGCCTGTTATGAAAAAAGGCATGGATATGGCCAAAGATGGCATGAAAAAAATGGCATCCGGTGGTATGACAGCCGCACTTGCCAAACATGCTGGCAAACCTGCTTCTAAAGCCCACGCTGGTCTCAAAGATGGTGGCCTGCCTATGGTTATGAAAGACGGTAAAAAAGTGCCAGCTTTTGCCGCAGATGGCGAAGGTAAAATGAAACATGGTGGCATGGCCAAGAAGATGATGGGCGGCGGCATGGCCAAGATGGCTAAAGGCGGCGGCATTGAGTCCAAGGGTAAGACCAAGGGCGCGATGATCAAAATGAAGAGCGGCGGCAGAGCCTGTTAAGGACTCATCATGGCAAGACCAAGGGTACTCAGATCAAAATGAAGGGTGGGAAATAATAATGGCTAAATCAGAATTTGGTTCCGCGTTTGCTGCTGCTCGTAAAGCAGGAGATAAAACTTTTGAGTTCGATGGTAAAAAATACACCACCGAGACGGCTGATGAATCTGGAGCGGCAAAAAAAGCTGCCCGTGATTCAGGTATGCGTAAACAAAGCGATATGATTTCTGCTCTCAAAAGCGCAGAAAGAAATGCACCTGAAGAAACTTCTGCTATGGCGCGGCAAAAAATGGCGGACGCTACTAAGGCAGCGGTTGATAAGTACAAAAACGCAGATTCTGAAGAGTCAATGCGCGGCTACAAGGCTCGTTACACCCCATCGGCGTTGGCCCCACGAACTTCACAAGGTTCGGTTCCGCTTAATAGCTCGCTTTCTATGGACGAAGAAGGCATGAAAAAAGGTGGCGCAGTCAAAAAAATGGCTTCAGGCGGCTCTGCATCGGATCGTGCCGATGGAATTGCTCAACGTGGTAAAACTCGTGGAAAGATGTGCTAAATGAAATACCCCAAAGATACCCCAGTGGACGAGCCCGTGGCCAAGCCAAAGCAGGCAAAGGCCAAGACGTACCCTGACTCAGTTCCAGTGGATGAGCCGGTGAAGAAAATGGCTAAAGGGGGCGTCACTCGTGCAGATGGCTGTGCTCAACGTGGCAAGACTAAAGGCAAGATGGTCACCATGAAAAACGGCGGGATGTGCTGATATGGCTGCTATAAAACCCAAGAGTACTGTAGTTAAGTCTTTAAAAAAGGCTGGGTTTTATGGCGCGAGTAAACCTAAACGGTTAGGCATTATTAACAAGGTTACAACTAAACCTCAACGTATAGAGATGGTTGATAAACTATTTCTAGCCAAAAAAGTTAAAGGTGGTAAAAAATGATTGCTAGCCGTGGTATGGGTAACATCAACCCCTCCAAGATGCCCAAAGGCAAAACCATTAAGCGTACTGATGATCCACAAGATGTGGAGACATATGCGGGGGGCGGTTTGTACGCCAACATTGCAGCCAAGAAAAAACGGATAGCCTCAGGCTCTGGCGAGAAAATGCGTAGTAAAGGTTCGTCGGGTGCTCCAAAGAAAAATGACTTTGCCAACGCAGCTAAGACAGCCTCTTATAAAGAGGGCGGAGAAACAAAATCTAAAGTAAATGCGGCGGGTAATTACACCAAGCCTGATTTACGCAAACGGATTTTTAACAGCGTCAAAGCTGCGGCAATCGTAGGTACGGGTGCAGGTCAGTGGTCGGCCCGCAAGGCTCAAGTTATGGCTAAACGGTATAAAGCCGCAGGTGGCGGGTACCGTGACTAAGTGGTCTGATAAACGCAAAAAGTCTATAGACTGCGATAACCCAAAAGGTTTTTCAGAGAAGGCCCACTGCGCTGGTAAGAAAAAGATGGCCGGTGGTGGTTTAGCTAAACCGCAACAGTCTTTGAAAGACTGGGGCAAACAAGATTGGGGAACCAAAAGTGGTAAAAAATCTTCTGACACAGGTGAGCGCTACCTTCCAAAAGCTGCGATTAAAAGCCTCAGCAGTGCTGAGTATGCTGCAACGACAAAAGCCAAGCGAGCCGGGAAAGCCGCCGGGAAGCAGTTTGTAGCTCAACCTAAAACGATCGCAAAGAAAACAGCAGGGTTTAGATAATGGCAAACACTTCCGGCTCTTCCTCGTTTAACCTTGACCTGACTGAGTTGGTCGAGGAGGCGTTTGAACGCGCCGGTAGCGAACTGCGTTCTGGTTATGACTTGCGAACTGCTCGCCGTAGTCTGAACATCATGTTCGCTGATTGGGCTAACCGTGGCATCAATATGTGGACGATTGAGCCGGGCACCATTACCTTTGTGCAGGGCCAGAACACCTACGCGCTGCCATCTGACACTATCGACCTGCTTGAGCACGTCATCCGCACTGGTGGTAACGCAGCGTCTACACAGGCAGACTTGACGATCACCCGGATCAGCGTTTCTACCTACGCCACAATCCCGAACAAAATCCAGCAGGCGCGGCCCATCCAGATTTGGATTCAGCGGTACAACGCACAGAGCTCGCCTACGGGCCTGACGCTGAACGGAACCATCACCGCGACAGACACAACAATCACCCTCAGTTCTACTGTGGGCCTACCCGCATCTGGCTTTATCAAAATTAACAGCGAGACCATCAATTACGGCTACATATCAGGGAATACCCTAAACAGCTGTTTTCGTGCTCAAAATAACAGCACCGCAGCCGCGCATACCACTGGTACAGCCGTGTACTGGGAGCAGCTGCCTGCCGTCACTGTCTGGCCAACGCCCGATGGGTCGCAGACTTACGAATTGGTTTATTGGCGCCTGCGCCGTACTCAGGACGCTGGCGGCGGTGTTAACGTCATGGACGTCCCATTCCGGTTCGTGCCTTGCATGGCAGCGGGCTTGTCGTATTACCTAGCGGGCAAGATTCCTTCAGGGTTTGAGCGTCTACCCATGCTCAAATCTCAGTATGACGAGGCTTGGCAGTTGGCGGCGGAGGAGGATCGTGAAAAAGCTTCAGTGCGGTTCGTACCACGTCAGATGTTTATAAACTGATATGGGCAACAGGTTCGCCAGTGGTAAGAAAGCGATTGCGGAGTGTGACCGTTGCGGGCAGCGCTTTAAGTTAAAACTGTTGAAGAAGGAAGTTATTAAAACTAAGACGTACAATTTGCTTGTATGTTCTGAGTGTTGGGACCCAGATCAACCGCAGCTTCAGTTGGGTATGTATCCAGTTGATGATCCACAGGCCTTGCGTAACCCGCGCCCAGATACAACATACGTGGTGTCTGGGGTAAATGCGAGTGGCAATTTATCCGGTGGCTCTAGAGATATTCAGTGGGGCTGGGCCCCGGTAGGCGGGTCAAGCTTTTTTGATGTTGCGTTGACGCCAAATTATTTGGTTGCAACAGCAAGTGTTGGCACGGTAAGTATTACAGTTTCATAGGAGTTAATCATGGCGACATTTAGTAAAAAACTGATGGGCAAAGAAGTTGGCGACGCCAGCGTTTATGCCGAACCACACACTATGTCTGGCAAAGCTGTAACAGCCGCTGAGAATCCCGGCAAAGGGCCTAACCATAGCAATCTGGATACCTACAACGTGAGCATTGGTGCTATTAGCAAGTCTGCTGGTAATCAACCAACTAAGACTGATGGCATCAAAATCCGTGGTACAGGCGCAGCTACCAAGGGCTTAATGGCTCGGGGCCCAATGTGCTGATATGAACTACGCTGCTTTAGTCACTGCAATCTCCAGTTACACGGAGAATACTTTTCTAACTGCGGATATGAATACGTTCATTCAGCAGGCGGAGCAGCGCATTTACAACACCATTCAGTTCCCATTCCTGCGTAAAAACGTAACAGGAACGATTACAGCCAACAATAAGTATCTGTCTTGCCCCGAAGACTTCCTTTCATCCTACTCGTTAGCGGTAATTGATGCTGCTGGGGCGTACTCGTTTCTGTTGAACAAGGATGTCAACTTCATTCGTGAAGCATATCCAACCCCGACCGAAACATCCACCCCTAAGTACTACGCTTTGTTTGGCCCGACCGTTTCAGGGTCTACGATCAGCAATGAGTTGTCGTTCATTCTTGGCCCAACGCCAAATGCTACGTATTCTGTAGAGCTTCATTATTACTATTACCCTGAGTCCATTACCACCGCGTTAACTACATGGTTGGGTGACAACTTTGACACTGTGCTGCTCTACGGGTCGTTGGTGGAAGCAATTACCTACATGAAGGGCGAAGCCGACATGGTTGCCCTTTACGACGGCAAGTACAAGGAAGCGTTAATGCTGGCTAAACGTCTGGGTGACGGCCTTGAGCGTCAGGATGCGTATCGTAGTGGTCAATACCGTCAGGCAGTTACATGATCGTCCAAACACAAACCACTTCGTTTAAAGTAGAGGTGTACCAAGCGGTACACAATCTGTTAACGGACACCATTAAGATTGCCTTGTACACAGCAAACGTAAATCTTAACGAAGATACTACTGTATACAGCACTTTAGGTGAGGTTGTAGCGTCAGGCTATACAGCTGGTGGCGAAGTAATGACAGGGGTAACGCTTAACTCTTCTGGCTATACGGTCTACGTTAATTTTGCTAATGTTTCTTGGTCAACAGCAGTGACAGCGCGGTGTGCCTTGATTTACAATGCCAGTAAGAGTAATAAGTCCATTGCGGTGCTGGATTTTGGGTCAGATAAAACATCTACCGGTACGTTCACCATCACAATGCCAGCCAATACAGCTACTTCAGCGCTCATCAGGAGTTCAAATTGATTGTTACGACTACCAAAGGCGAAATGGACGACTCCTTATTGGAGCACCGTTCTGGCACTGTAGACAATGAAAACGAGTTAACCACTTGGACCGAGTATTGGTTAAATGATGAATTAGTTCATCGGTCTGCCCACGTAACGCTGAAAAAAGTACCTACTTTTGCAGGCGCTGAAACCGCTTCTTTTTAAGGAAATATCATGGCAAATACCCAATCAATGTGCACTTCGTTCATGGGCGAGTTAATGACTGCAACCCATAATTTTGGTGTCGCACCTATCCGTGCAGCAACTACTGTAGATACGTTTAAAGCAGCCCTGTATTTGACATCAGCTACGATCAATGCAGCTACCACTGCGTACTCCGTAACAGGCGAGGTATCAGGTACAAACTACACAGCAGGTGGTGTGACTATATCAACAGCAACTGCACCGACAGCAACCAATAGTTCAACAACGGCAGGTGTAGCGTTTTTTACGCCGTCAGCTTCGATCACATATACGACCGTAACCTTGAGCACTGCGTTTGATACGGTGTTGTTGTACAACTCAACCCAAAGTAACAAGTCGGTTTCTGTACACACATTTGGTTCACAGACAATTACTGCGGGTACGTTTACATTGACTATGCCTACAAACAACACGTCAACTGCACTGTTGCGCTTGGTTACAACCTAAAGGTAGGTCGTGGCTGGATGGGGCAGTAGTACTTGGGGGTCAGGACCTTGGGGTATTGGCGAAACCGTACTCACAGGGGTTGCCGCCTCGGGCGCTGTTGGCACTGTTGTCCAAAGTAAAACGGTAGCCCTATCGGGGGTAGGTAGTACAGGTAGTGTAGGAAGTGTTACTGAAACTAGTGCAGTTACGTTAACTGGGGTTGCATCTTCTGGTACTGTAGGCTCAGTTGTAAATAGTCAGGTTGTAGCGCTTTCCAATGTCAATGCAGCAGGAGCCGTAGGCAATGTTGTTGAGACTAACGCTGGTAGCGGTATTGGTGATGCTGCATTTGGCAACGTAGGTTCGGTTACAAACAGCCAAACGGTAATCCTAAGCGGTGTTTCAGCGTCTGGGTTAGCAGGGACAATCCTTGCTAGTAAGGTTTATGGTGTAACCGGGGTTGAGGGCGCAGGCGCAATAGGAAGCGTAGCATCGAGCAGTGCAGTAGCTCTCACTGGAGTAGTTACAAGTGGTCTAGTAGGGGGTGTTGTACCTAATAAATCGGTAGCTATTTCTGGAGTGGCAGCGGCAGGCGCAGTTGGAACGGTTGTTAATGGGTCTACAGTAGCTACTTCTGGGGTTTACGCGCAGGGAGAAATTAACCAAGTTATTGTCCCTATCCCGTCAAACCGAGCAATCGGTGCGGTAGGCTCCGTTGTAGCAAGTAAGACTGTAGCCCTTACCGGCGTTAGCTCAAGCGGTTCTGCAGGTTCAGTAGCACTGGGTGCTAGGTCATTTGCACTGACTGGGAATTATGCAGCGGGTGATGTAGGGGTAGTAGTAGCGGTATATTGGAAGCTAATTGATGACATGCAGACCGCAAACTGGCAAAATATAGACAACTTGCAATCCGTAAACTGGGTTGAAATAGTAACTTGAGGTAAATTATGGCAACATCAGCAACAGCACTTTTAGGTTTAGCCCTTCCCGTAACGGGCGAACTGTCTGGGACATGGGGCGATGCCGTTAACAATTCTTTGACGGCGCTGCTAGACACTGCTGTAGCGGGCACTACTACACTTAGCACAGATGCGGATGTAACCCTTACAACCACAACCCTAGCGGCTAACCAATCGCGTCAGGCAGTTCTTTTGTGTACAGGCTCTCGTACAGCATTAAGAAACATTACAGCCCCGGCGCAGTCTAAAACGTATGTAGTTGTAAATATTACAACAGGTGGATTTGGTGTAGTCATAAGAGGTGCTGGACCTACCACTGGCGTAACAGTTGCCGCAGGGTCCATAGCTTTTGTAGCTTGGAATGGGTCAGATTTTGTCTCACTATTAAACAACCCAACGGTTACAAACTATACCGAGTCTGTGGTTGCAGTTGGCACTGTTGGGGCTTCAAGCACATTGTCGCTGACCAACGGCACAGTACAAACCGCAACCTTGACAGCATCCACAGCTTGCACATTCACAATGCCCACAGCAACGGCTGGTAAGTCTTTTGTGTTGCTACTCAAACAGGCAGCAGCCACAGGTAACGGAACTGCAACATTTACGGGCGTAAAGTTTGGTTCGTCTGGTGCACCGACAATCACAGCAACTGCTGGCAAGATGGACATTCTTACCTTTATCGCTGATGGTACAAACTGGTATGGATCGGCTGCTCAAGGGTATACACCATAATGTTTGCCGCTAAAAATTTCTTTTTAGCGGGGGGTGCGCCCCCTTTTAGATTTAACCTAACTACTGGGTCAAACTTAAATCTGCGTACACAGGCGATAGCGGCTGGCTGGAGTGGTTTCGGGAAAGTAATTGCAACCATCCCCGCTGCAAACACAATTAGCGGTACGACTGGAAACACGGCGCTAACAATCAATGGCTCATTCCCCGACGGTGTAGAACTAATAAACAGCGGGTTAATTCAAGGCTTTACAGGCGCTACAGGTTCGACTGGTACCGCAGGTGCTACTGGTACTGCTGGTTCACCGGGCGGGACAGGGTCTACGGGAGCAGCGGGAACAAACGGCGCAGCAGGAGCGGGTGGCAGTTCCAACAGGGGTAATGGTAGTGCTGGCGGTGGGGCTGGAAACGGTAGCCCGGGGGGCACAGGAGGAAATGGAACTGCTGGTGGCACAGGAGGAAACGGAACTGCTGGTGGTACTGGTGGTACAGGTGGGCTTGCTATTCTTGCTTCTGTCGCAGTCTCCATTAACAATTTAGCTACAATTTCAGGAGGCACGGGAGGTTCTGGTGGCGCAGGAGGTGGTGCTGGCGCAGGTGGTACAGGCGGCGCTGGCGGAGCGGGCGGCACAGGCGGTGCTCCCGGAACGCGATCTGGTGGCGGTGGCGGTGGTGGTGGAAATGGTGCTTCGGCAGTTATTAAAGCTTGCCAAACAAGCTTTGGCGGTGCTGGTGGGAATGGTTTTAGCGTTGCTGGTGGTGGCCCGTTTGCAGGCTCTGCTGCCGGTTTCGGCGGCACAGGCGGCACAGGCGGCACTTCTGGCAACGCGGGTGCTACAGGCGGTACGGGTGTTGTAATTGATGGTTGCTCAGCAATCCAAGCAGGCGGTGCTGGTGGTGCTGGTGGAGCAGCAGGTTCTGCTGGTGTTACAGGCGCAGCAGGTTCTGCTGGTGGTACAGGCGCGGCAGGTTCTGCTGGTGGTACAGGCGCGGCAGGGTCTATTGGGGCATATATACAGGGTCAAGCTAATGTTACATATATTAACGTCGGAACAAGAAATGGAACAGCATCATGATTAAATACAAAATTATCGAAACAGACACATCACAACATTCGATTGTTGTGCGGTACTACACTGACATTGTTACAGAGGCAATGCTTGCTACGGACGTGCTAGATAATGTAATTCGTCGTTGCCGTACAGACTATTCTTTTGATTTGCCTGTACCAACCCCATCGGGAACAGCGCTACATGATTTCATTGTGGCCCACGCTCCTACGGCTTGGTTACAAACCCAAGAAGACGTACTAAATTCTAGTATTGACACCTCACTGGCTGCAATTATTCCATTGCTAGGAGTTGAAGTAGAAATAGTGGCTGCGACAAATGTTCTGTAGACTAAATCGGTTACTTGTAGGGGTCTTAGCCGCAGTAGCTTTATCTAGCCACGCAGAACTTCCGAACACAATAAAGGTGTACACCGCGTATGTTGGAAGTATTGCTATATGCAAAAACTTGTTTGCTGAGTACGATAAAGCCTACGGAACCACTTCGCAGGTTTTAGTTAAAACAGGTACGACCGGTATGTTGGCAATGAAAGCTATGCAAGCAGAGCCAGAGTTCTCGGTACTATGTGGGGCGGGAGTTTCTGACCACGTTATCAATAAAATAACCTACCCCGGTAACGATGCTGCTTTTGAGGACCTAAAGAGCGTAGCTGTATTAGCTACATCAGGGGTTGTCTTTGTTACGGGTAACGGCAATAAATTTAATACACTACCTGAGATGCTTCAACAAGGTAAAGAAATAACTGTTGGGTATCATTCGTTTGGAATAAAGACCGTTGCGTCTGAAGTCTTAAAAAACGCCAAAGTATTATGGGTCCCATATAAAGCATCTTTGGAATCCGCCGCTTCTTTATCGGATGGAACATTAGATTTGTATGTTGATGGCGCGGGGTTACTACCTTTAATAGAAGCTGGTAAGTTAAAAAGTTTGGGCCGCATTAACACGCCCAACAGACTTCCGGGTATTGATTTAGCGCCTATGCACCCATCAGCAACTAAGATTAAAAATATCTTTGGCTTGTCAGTTTCAGGCAAAAACAAAAGCCAAGATATTGCTGAGTTTGCGATTAGGGTTAATAAAGTGCAAGCAGAAGCAAGTGTGCTAGACGCTATACACATGGCTGGGTACAAACCAGACTACATGGAGACAAAAGAAGCGGTGGCACTGATACAGGCTTTTAAAGCGCAGTACATGAAGCAATGATATGCCCACAAGACTTGGAGAATACTGTGTTGGCGGATTACGCTTCATAAACAAGTATGACGCTCTAGTCTTTGCTACAGAGACAAACCAGTCGGTAGCGTGGGATTTTAATGACGCAGTGTTTTCTTGTTTCGACTGGACAGTGCCCATCCCTGAAGGCATAGATGAACTTTACAAACGACGCGCACAGCAGCTTCGGGACAAGTACGACTACGTTTCGTTATTTTTTAGCGGCGGCGTAGATAGCACAAACGTACTACACGCGTTTATAGACAACGACATACAACTGGATGAAGTGGTTATGTTTAAACCACGTTGTCATGTACATAATCCGTTGGCAACTACTCCTAGTGACAACATGTACTCAGAGTTGGAGTTTGCAGCACTGCCGCACTTACAGAAGTATTTAGTAGGAAGTGGCGTAAAGGTACGAACAATTTATTTTGAAGATGCCTTAGATGCTTTACTAAAAAATAATGCTCACGCATCGCAGTTTTACAAACTTAATTTTCTAACACCTACTGCTTTAGCTAGAGTGGCTATGGCGGTTACCGACCCAGACTGGCGGGATTTGTACGATGCAGGTAAAAATGTAGCCCATATACAAGGCATCGACAGACCGGTTCTAACTAAACACGGCGCGGACTACACTTTTACGTTTAATGATTTTGCGGCTGTTTTTGTATTTGAAGGGGCAGAAGTAAACGAAACGTCTGAAAAAATAAAGGCGCACCAGCACCACGAGTTTTTTTACTGGACTCCTGACATGCCCAAGCTGGCAATTAAACAAGCTCAGATAGCAAAACAAGTACAAATGAGCAACCCAGAAAAACACTGCAACTCAGAGTTAGCGCTACCATATCTATACCCACCCCATGCTTTAAGCATCAGAGAATTGTTTTACGCTGGAAAGCCTGTGTGGGGGACTAATGGCTCCCACCATAAATGGATTCACTCCCCAAAAATTACCTACGCAAAGGGTGTTTTTGTAGATATGCTATCCCTCGCAAGGGGGAAGGTAGGGGCTAGATTTACCGATCCAGACTACAATATTAAGGCAGCAAGGCCCGTAGTAGGTTCGTATAAAAATATGCGCTCAAAAGAATATAGGTTGTAATGATAGATGTTGCGTCAGCACAGATACCTTGGCCCAACACGGAACAAAAAATCGTGTTGGTGTGCCGTGTCGTGCTGCCGCAAGAAAAGTATGGGGCCAATGAGTTTTTAGATAAAGACGGGCGGGTGTGCCGTTGGGTGCTGGAGCCTAAGAATGCTAGACCCAATTAGCGCGTTCGCCATAGCCCAAGGAGCCATTAAAGGCATCCAAGCTGCTATAAAAATGGGCAAAGACGTCCAAGGCATCACGAATGACGTGATGAAGTTCTTCGACGCAAAGGACAAGGTTGCAAAGGAAGCGGTTAAAGACCCAAAGAAGAAATATTCTTCTGATACCAGCCAAGCGATGAGTACCGTCATGCAATTGCACGAACTAAATCGGGCAGAAGAAGAATTGAAATGGCACTTCATTAACCAAGGTCACAGCCAGTTGTGGAGTCAGATTCTTTTAGAGCGCAACGCAATTGTGCAGCGCAGGAGAACGCAAGAGATACTTGATGCTAAAGCGGCTAAGAACCGCAAGCAAGAGATTGACGAAGCCATCACAATGGGGCTTTGTGTTTTAGTGGCTGCTGCCATAATTTCTTTGGTGGCTTGGGGTGTAATCGAAATGAAAGGGAAATTTTAATGTTTGACGTAAATGCCGTAGACCCAAGCAACAATGTTGCCAAAAACTTCATCTACCTATTTGCGTGGTTTTGGTCAATTACATCCGTCATTTATTTTTTCTCAGTGACGTTTATTCCTATGCCTGTAGGCGCACGGGACTTTGCCAATATCATCCTTGGCTTTTTACTCGGCACTGCTGTAGCAACAATTATCAGTTTCTTTTACGGGTCTTCCAAGTCCAGCAAGGACAAGACCGAGGCAATGATGAAAGCCGACGATGTTAAGCCTGCTTGACCCCAAAATCTGGTTAGCTTTTATATTGGCTGTAGGCATATCGTTTGCCGTTGGTCATCATAAGGGTTACGCCGAATCCGAGGCAGAGCAAGCCGCTGCCATCGTAGAAGCCAACTTACAAGCTCGGCAGGTTGAGCAGGCGATGACTGCAAAACTCAATGAAACTACCGCAAAACTTAGGAAAGAAAACGATGCTGCAAAATCTCAAATTACTACTCTGCGTAATGATGTTGCCTCTGGTGCTGTCAGGCTGTCAATCGCTACGCAGGCCAGTGTATCAACCACTACAGATACCGCCCCTGCCAGTGGAAATCAGCAAGCAAGAGCCGAACTTGACCCAAAGGCTGCTAACGCTCTTATCTCCATCGCCGCAGACGGAGACGAAGCCATCCGTAAACTCAACTCCTGCATCGACAGTTACAACCAAGTGAGGATTGCCAAATGAGCCACCTAAGTAAACACTTCACCCTTGACGAACTGACCGTAACCGACCACCGCGAGTTTGATAACTCCCCAACGCAGGTAGAAATCAGCAACCTGCAACGACTGGCGCAATTGCTGGAACAAGTCAAAGAGGCCATTAGCGGCAAGCCTGTAATGATTAACAGCGCATTCCGATGCAAGCAGGTCAATGACGCAGTGGGCAGCAAAGACTCCAGCCAGCACCGTCACGGTTGTGCTGCTGACCTTCGAGTACCCGGCATGACTCCAGACCAAGTAGTCCGTGCAGTCATTGCTGCGGGTTTACCCTATGACCAAATAATCCGTGAGTTTGACCGCTGGACGCACATCAGCATCCCCAACACAGAAGATGCAGAACCAAGAGGGGTTGCGCTTATCATTGACAAAGCAGGCACTCGACCTTTTGCCTGATTCATGGGAAAATGAGCTATGCCCTTACAAAAAGTTGTCCTAAAGCCCGGTGTAAACAGAGAGAACACTCGTTACACCAACGAGGGTGGCTACTATGAGTCGGACAAAGTTCGGTTCCGTCAGGGCACACCAGAGAAAATCGGTGGATGGACACGCATCTCTGCTAATACGTTCGTAGGCGTATGTCGGTCATTGTGGAATTGGGTTACGTTAGGTGCTCAGAATTTGATTGGAGTGGGCACAAACGTAAAGTTCTATATTCAGAACGGCGGGGCTTACTACGACGTTACCCCTATCCGCGCAACATCTACGCTAACCAATCCGTTTACTACAGTAAATCTTTCCACCACCGTTACAGTTGCCGACGTTGCTGGTGGGTACGGTCTTGGTGATTACGTTACCTTCTACGGCGGTACAGCGGTGGGCGGCTTAACAATCCTTGGCGAGTACGAGATAACTTCTACTGGCACTAACAACTATACGATTACGGCGGCTTCTGCGGCAACTTCCTCAACTACTGGCGGCGGTACGGTCTATGCTGTGTATCAAATTAATATCGGCCCAGCTTATGAAGTGCCGATAACAGGCTGGGGTGCTGGTACTTGGGGTACTCCACCAACAGTGGCTCCGCCTTCTACTGTGGGCACATGGGGGTTTGGCGCTAACTCTACCCAGCCTATGCGCCTTTGGAATCAAAATAACTTTGGGCAAGACTTGCTGTGCGGGCCTAGCACTGACCCCTTGTACTTGTGGAGCGCCAATATAGGTAACATAGGCACCGGTATATCTTTTACCATTGCAACACCTTGCGTAGGCACTAGCGTTGTTAACTTGCCTGACAAGACCGCTATTACGTTACAAACTACTGGGGCGCTTCCCACAGGGCTTGTTGTTGGAACAATATACTACACACGATACTTATCAAGCACTACGTTTAATCTGTCTGCCACTCCTACTGGGGCGCTTATCAACACGTCAGGGTCCCAATCCGGGGATCACACTATCTCCCCACGGATGATTGCTCTTACAGAGTTAAGCGGCGCTTCAAGCGTCCCACTAACACAAAATTACTTTATTATTTCTGACGCAAGTCGGTTTGTTATTTGTTTTGGAACCAATGACTTTGGGAGTACAGAGTCTGACCCCATGCTTATTCGTTGGTCTGACCAAGAGTCGTACCTAGAATGGGCCCCTGCAATAACAAACCAAGCTGGTAGTGTTCGCCTATCGCACGGTTCTAGAATTGTTACAGCCCTGCAAAGCCGCCAAGAGATTGTGGTATGGACAGACTCAACCATTTATTCTTTGCAGTACCTTGGGCCTCCTTATGTCTGGGGCACACAGCTTATTGCCGACAACATCTCAATCATATCGTCTACCGCTGCCGCGCTTGGCTCCGGTATTACCTACTGGATGGGCATAGATAAGTTTTACAAGTACGACGGACGGGTTCAGACCCTGCGTTGCGATGTGCGCCAATACATCTTTAACGACCTTAACCATCAGCAAGCCAGCCAGATTTTTGGCAGCACAAGTGAAGGTTTCAACGAGGTCTGGTGGTTCTATTGTTCAGCAAACAGTTTTACAGTAGATCGCTACGTAATCTACAACTACGCCGAAGACATCTGGATGTACGGTAATTTGGCTCGTACTGCATGGTTAGACTCTGGACTAAGGGATTACCCTATAGCGGCTACCTACGTTAACAACCTCGTTGACCATGAGTCTGGTGTGGATGACAATACCGGAGCTAACCCTGTAGCTATTGAAACTAGTATTACAAGTTCGCAGTTTGACATTGGTGACGGACACAACATGGCGTTTGCTTGGCGTATGCTACCGGACTTGACTTTCCGTGGCTCTACAGACGGGACTACACCCAGCTTAACTATGCAGCTTCTGCCCTTGCAGAACTCTGGTTCTGGGTACAACAACCCCCTATCAGTGGGCGGAACAAGCTCTACAGCCTCGTTGCCCGTAACAGCCACGCAAACATACCCAATTGACTTGGATACCTTTACAGGCCAGATCAATATCCGGGTTCGTGGTCGGCAGATGTCTATGCGAATTACCTCAAATACACTTGGTACTCAGTGGCAGCTAGGTAGTCCACGGGTTGATGTGCGGCCTGACGGCAGACGTTAACATGGCCCAAAAGAACGTAATTGCCCCCCGCCTCCCTGTAGCACCGGAAGAGTACAGCCGCGCATACCAAGATCAGTTAACCAGCCTACTGCGGTTGTATTTCAACCAATTAGATAACAGTGGCCCAGTTAACATCTCCACACAACGCATCGGAGCCAATATAATTGCGGCATTGAGCGCACCCCCTGTCCCCGGAACAGTCACTCCGAGCTTGCCAACTGAGGCAGATTTAGCTAACCTTCGTGTAGGCGATGTCTACTACGATACAACCGCCGGTAATGTATTGAAGGTAAAGACATGATAAACTCGATTCACCCCCGACTTCAGAGGCAACCATGAATCAAACCGCACAAGGACTCGCTTCGTTTGGCCGTGGGCCGGACTCCATGCTTGTCCACATGGCCCCCAGCGAAGTAAAAAGCCTCCAACAATTGGCTATGGCTCACGGCGGGTCGCTCACAATTAACCCAGATACAGGTCTGCCAGAGGCAGGCTTTTTGTCATCCCTCTTGCCTATGCTTATTGGCGCAGGGGTTTCTATGATTCCGGGTGTCGGCCCTTTAATGGCCGCGGGCCTTGTTGGTGGGGGTTATGGACTGGCTACAGGTAGTCTAAAAGAAGGTCTGAAGGCTGGTCTTGGTGCTTACGGTGGCGCTGGTTTGGGCTCGGCTTTGGCTGGTGCAGGGATGCAGGCTTCAATAGCCCCCCAACTTGCACAAACGCAAGCTGGCATAGCAGAACTTGCTGGTGCTGTTCCTGCTAGCGGGCTAACTCCCGCTATGGTTCCAGATTACGCGGCCAGCATTTTAAGCAAAACACAACCGTATGTAGATGCGTCAAACGCAGCAACCACCGCATTTCAAAATGCAGGGCCGCTGGCGAAGCTGCAAACAATGGGTGGCGGTATCTCAAGTCTTGGTTCTGAAGCAGGGCGTGATGCTTTTATGACCCAGATTGGCGGAACCAAAGGTTTGGGTATGTCCGGGCTTGCGGCTGCGGCCCCAATGCTTCTGGAGACAACTACTAAACAACCAGAGATCAAGCAAGACACCAGTCTGGGACAACGGTATCAATTTAACGCTGGAACGCAAACCCCAACTCCTACTCCTGACGTGCCGGGTTACGGAGATCAAGGTAGAAACTTTGGTAAAGAGCAGCGGTATTTCAACCCTTCATACATGCCAATTGACGACGCAGCAGCCAAAAAATTGTACGGATTTGCTTCTGGGGGTGAGGTAGACGAATACATCTATGACCCCGTCACGCAGCTGTACACCAAGAAAAACGGTCAGGGGGCCACAACGATTGCGCCTATTAAGAGCATTTCTGAGGCTCGCGAAGGGGGCGGTGGCGGTAGAGAGCTTGGGGCAACCATCAATAATCCCGGTGGTGTAAACACGAAAGATAGTCTTGTTAACAGTATTTTATCAAGTGCTATGGTGGGAAGAGTTGGAAATTTTTTAGGTAGCGAGCAAGACCCCACAACTGTAACCGTGGAAGATAGAGGAATCCCGGGCACCTCCGCTACCGCGGGCTTTGATAATTCTGTAGAAGGTTCTTCTGGGTACGGTCAGACAGCATCTGGTGGTATTGACGGTAGCATGTATAGCAAAGGCGGCATTTCACACCTTGGCGACTACTCCGACGGCGGCAGACTTCTACGTGGCCCCGGCGATGGCATCTCCGACTCTATCCCTGCAATGATTGGCAAGAAGCAACCGGCTCGGCTTGCTGACGGGGAATTTGTAGTTCCAGCACGGATTGTGTCTGAGCTAGGTAACGGCTCAACTGAGGCTGGTGCCCGTAAGCTGTATGCCATGATGGATAGGGTTCAAAAAGCTCGTGGAAAAACAGTGGGTAAAGGCAAGGTAGCTGCTAACAGCCGTTCGGCTAAATACCTACCAGCATGACAACTGTATACGCAGAAGCTGACCCTTCTGTATTTATTGACGAGCTTCGGTTAATTTTGCCGGAGCACTATGACGAGCTGTGTGTTACAAAGGATTTTCCTTTGAACCCGGATTACGAGGCGTATGGCAGGCTATGTGTAGCCGGTATGTTGAAGTGTATTACTTGCAGGAGAGATGGAGACTTGATCGGTTACGCTATCTTTATAGTCAACCCTCATTTACACTACAAGTCTTGCAGAACTGCGTTTGAAGACATTTACTTCTTGAAAAAAGAATTCCGTCAGGGCCGAACTGGGATACGGCTGTTCCAGTACGCTGAAGACGTGCTTAGAGATGCTGGTGTACATAGAATTATCATGCACACCAAACTTCATTTGGATAACTCTCGCTTATTTGAGTATCTTGGATACAAAATGACAGATAAGCTGTTTACAAAAATACTGAGCATGGAGCCCGTATGAATTACTCCCGCAGACAACTATACGCCGCAGGCGAACCACTTGGAGAAAGCGTAACCCGTAAAGAGGGTGGGCGCATCATTTATGGTGGCGGTGGCGGTGGTGGTAATGGGCCTGCTCAAACACAAACCCAAATCTCTGAACTGCCCGAGTGGGCCAAAGGTTACGCTAAAGACACGCTGGCTAAAACCAGCGCTTTGACGGACATAAGCCAGAACCCTTACCAAGCTTACGGGCTTAACCGTATTGCGGGCTTTAATCGTTTGCAGCAGCAGTCTCAGCAAAACGCTGCAAACATGAAGACCTCTGGGGCCACTGGGTTTGGTACTCAACTCGCTGGCGCAGCGGGCTTGGGCGCTCTTGGTGCTCAGTACAGTCCGACACAGTTCCAAGCAGATCAGTTTGGTGGGGACTCCGCTCAGCGGTACATGTCTCCGTACATGCAGAATGTGGTTGACGTCCAGAAACGCGAAGCCCAACGCCAGTCTGATATTCAAGGAACTCAACAACAAGCACAAGCTACCCAAGCCGGAGCTTTCGGTGGTAGCCGTGATGCAATCATGCGTGCTGAGCGCGAGCGCAATCTAGGAACCCAGATGGGTGACATCCAAGCTAGGGGTCTTCAGTCTTCCTACGAGAGTGCACAAAATCAATTTAACGCAGACCAAGCTCGCCGCATGCAAGCGCAGCAGCTTGGGGAGCAGTCCAAGCAGTACGGTGCGGGCTACGGCATGCAGGGTCTCCAGACTGCGCTTCAAGGTGCTGGTCAACTTGGCGCACTTGGTGGGCAGGAATTTGCTCAAGGCATGGACATCAACAAGCTGCAAAATGCTTACGGCGGTCAGCAACAGGCGTTAGAGCAACAGGGTCTGTCGCAAGCCTACCAAGACTTCGAGAATCAGAAGAACTACCCATACAAACAGTTGGGCTTCATGTCCGACATGATCCGTGGTTTACCACTTGGTCAACAGTCAACCCGACAAGTGTATGAAGCTGAGCCGAGCTTGGGTTCGCAGCTTGTGGGCGCGGGCCCTATTGTTTACGGCCTGTCCAAGTTCATGGCCGAGGGTGGTATCACGGGCGACGCGAACGTGTCCAACATCCTGAGCAAATTGAGCGACGCTCAGCTGGAGCAGGCCAAGCAGTCTGCTATGGAGCGCGAAGACATAAATCAAGTCAACATGATCGTGGCTGAGCAGCAGGAGCGAGCACAGACACGTAGCGGCATTTCCGCCGCTGCACCCGGACAAGGTGGTATTGCCAGTGCAACTTCTGATGAAATGATGGACCGCATGCTGCCAACTGAAGCAAGTATGGCCCGTGGCGGTATCGTGGCGTTTGCGGCTCCTAACGCAGATAACAACTACAGCCTTGTCACGGACGAAGCGGAGGAAGCTGCTCGACGGTACACGGGGTCGGGTTTATCTGCCGCGCAAAAAGTTCGTCTTCTAGCTTATAGGCAGGAGCAAGAGCGCCAACTTGAAGCAGCCAGAAAAGCGGCATCATCCAATACGCCATATATTCCGGGCTTCGGGCCGAAGCCAGCTGTTGCGGAAAAAACCGTCAATACCCCTGCTGCCCCTGCCGCAAGCCCCGTAGTAAGCTTGGGCGATATCCTCGAAGCCAAAAAGACAGCAGTTTTGCCGCCCGATATCGGCGCTAGACAAGAGCAACCAACGACGGCAACAGCAGCACCCGCAGGTGGTAAAGACCTCATGCAAGTGCAAGAAGATATCTTTAACCGGATGAAAAAGCTAGATAGGGGTGATCCGTACGCAACGCAAATTGATGAGTTGGGTAAGCTAAATATCCAACAAAAAGAAGAAGAAAAGGCCGCGCTTTTGGCAGATCAGGCCAAGTTTGCTACGGCTTATGACGAGCGTGGGAAACGTCTTGATGCGCGGAAAGAAGACATCACCAAGCGTGAAGACCAGAATCTAGGTATAGCGCTTATATTAGGGGGGGCGACCATTATGTCTACACCCGGTGGTTTAGCTAAAGCAATTGGTACGGGTGCCAAAGTGGGCACTCAGGCGTTTGCTTCGGGGCTGGAGAAAATCCAAACTGCTAAAGACCTCCTCGACAAGTCAATGGATGATCTTGAAGACTTGCGTCTGAACCGCAGCGAAATGTCTGCCAAAGAAATACGGCAGGCCAACAGCAACATTTCCGGCGCTCAGGTAGAAGCCAAAAAGCTTACTATCGCGGGTCTCAAAGAAGCCGGTGCTAAGACCGACGCAAAAGCAGCCGCAATCGTGGACGCCACGTTCAAACAGATGCAGAGCCGTGAAGCTAGCGCCGCTGCTGATCGCCGTGCTGAAATCGCGGCAAACAGACCGGGCGCAGAGGAACGCATGATGAAGGACATCGGCGACATTGGCTCCGGCAAGTCTTCGTATATGGGCAAAACTGGCGCGGAGGGCGTGCAGGCGTACAGAGAGAATCGGGCGGCAGTCAGCGGCGTTCGTTACGCGGGTCAGACAAAAGCAGCTGCGTACAGCCCGGGTGATACCCAGCTGGTCAAAGGTTGGGCCGACCAAGTGTCGCTCCTTTCGGGCAGCACTAACCCTAAAAATGTAGCCCAAGTAAAAATCTTAGAGGGTAAAATCGCGGCGATTGAACGTAAATACGCAGGTGCTGCTAAAAAAGTAGCCACGGCAGCTGACATTCAACGTACAGTCGAAGCTTCTGGTAAGTCTGAGGAAGAAGTACGCGCCGCGCTGGAGTCTAACGGCTACACTATCCAATAAGGGGGGCCTATGGCCGGTCGTGATTTATCTAGTGAGCTGTTTGGCGCAGCTGCGTCTACCGGAGAAAACAAACTCGGGGGCCGTGATCTTAGCGCGGACCTTTTTGGTGACTTAGAAGCACCAAAGGGCGAGTCCGGGTTCATTCCGTCTATCAAGCGTGGCGGGCGTGGCCTTGCCTCACTCGCCACAGACATCATCCCTGCGATGGTGGGCAAAGCCACGGGGAATGAGGAGTACGCCAAGAAGCAATTGGCGGAAGCTGCTGCGTACCAGAAAGAAACTGAACGCCTATACCCCGCCGAAATCGCATCCTACAAAGACATTGGGGGTGTTGGCGACGCGCTGACATACATTAAGGAAGCCATCGGCGAGGCAATCCCTTCGCTTATCCCAAGCTTGATTACAGGTGGAGTTGGCGGTATTGCTGCGCGTGGGGCTACAGCCGCAGCCACGCAAGCTGCCGAACGGATAGCCGTGCAAGAAGTAACGCGTGCAGCCGCCAAGAACGTGCTTACCAAAGAAACTCTGGACGGCATCAGGGACGCAGCCATCAGCGCCGGTGCTAAAGAAGCCCAGAAAATTGCGCTTAGGTCCCAAGCTGCGGGTGCAGTGGTAGGTTCTGCCGCGCAGAACATCCCGGACGTTTACCAGAACATCTACGAAGCCACGGGTCAGCAAGACCTTGGTGCTGCGCTTGCGTTTGGTGGATTCAATGCCGCGCTAGACGCAATCCTGCCTATCAGTCTGCTGAGTAAATTTACCAAGACCGGCATCAGCCCTGAAGCAGTGGCAGCTGCTTGGTACAAACGCGCTGGCAAGGGAGCCGTGGAAGGGTTTGTAACCGAGGGTGGTACTGAGGCGTTACAGGAAGTTTCGTCCGCTGCCGCTGAAAAGTTTGTGGACGAGAACCAAGAGTTCTTCTCTCAAAAGAACTTTGAACGATTCATCAACAGCGGCTTGAAGGGTGGCTTTGGTGGCGCGGGCATTACAGCTGCTACCGATGTGGCGTTTGGCAAGGGGCCAGAGGGCAAGAAAAAACCAGCCAGAGGCCAAACAATCTTAGACACACTTGCGGGAGACGAAGATGTTGCAAGAATTGACGAACCAGCAGGTGGAGAAAGCACTGAAGTGGTTGGCGGGCCCGGAGCTAGTCCACCCCCCGGAGGAGCTGGCGGGACTGAATCAAGTAGAGTGGTATCTACTGAATCGGATGCTGGACGACTTGATGCTGGAAAAGGACAGCCTGCCGCTGCACTGACAGCTGAACGATTTGACGATTTTAAGCGCCAGTACAACGACCTCAAGCAAGAGGCCATTGAAATAATTCAGCTGCCTAGCCTGTCACCTTCTGACGAACGTCGGCTAAAACTGGTTCAGCGTGACTTATCCAATGTTATTGGTGCCAACTCAAGCCTTATTCTCAACAGTGAACTTGCACAGGCCATGAAAGACCCGACGTTTGACGCTAGTCAAGCGCTGCAAGACATACAACGCAGAATAGACACAACGTCTAGTTCGCAGCCTCGGGCTATGGCCGGGGACTTGTTTGGTGGCCGTAAAAATGTACTCGACCTGACCAATCGTGCGCTATCTATTGGTAGACAAGATGTTGGGAAAGCCGTCGAGTACTTACAAGGACTACAACAGCGGAACCAAGAGCTTTTGCCAGAGCAGTCAAAAGATAGCTTCTGGGGACGCCGGACTGCCCCCTTGGTGGGCATGACCACTGCCGAAGGATTTGCCAACCCCGGAAAAGTTGCGGAGCTATACAACGCGAAGCAAGAGCAAGAAATTGCGGAGGCGATTAGAAGACTTCAATCAACAGGTCAGTCCCGCGCTATGAAGGGCGATCTATTTAGTGGTGAGCAAACCGCCCCCAACGTGGGCACCGATAAGCCAGAGAGCTTGTCGGATGTTTTTAAGCCTGCCGGAACAATTGAGTCAAGCGAATTGGACCTAGAAAACCAAGATAGGTTTGACGCGTACCGCTCGACTAAAGAAAAAAATGTTGCGATTGAATCACGCCAGCGTAAAGAACAAACGTCTCAAACTACTGAAGAACTTCCCGGTATGGAGACTGGTGAGCTTGGGCAGAAAAAGGCTTTGCCCGTTAGCAGCGAAAACAGGGACAAGCGTATCGAACTTTTGAGCGAGCGGAAAGCCGCACGCGAAGCCAAGCGCGATGAGTTTGGTGCTCCTATCGAGGGTGAATCCGTTGCTGACCAAGCTGTTGCTGAAGAAGCAGCCGCAGAAATTCCAGTTAAGCAGGAGGCTGCTCCTATTGTTAGCACCGAGCATGTCGCTCAGACAAAAGAAGGCTCCCAAATCAAGGACTTCTTTGACGCCATAAAGCCAGTATCCGCTACGCCTGCTGAACAAGAGAAGCACGCTGCGCCAAAGAACGCCGCCGCTGGCGCTCTCCTTGAGTTTGACATCGCCAAACCCGGTGAGACAACTTCACCCGGTGTACAAGCTGCGCTGCGCTACTTGGCTAACCGCGTGGGTGGGATGAATTCTTTCCAAGAACTACTATCTAGGCTTCAAGCCGCGCCCGCTGAACTTCAGTCGGGAATGTTCAAGCGTGCTGGTCTACCAGACCTGACTACACGTCGCGGCATGGAGCAGTTCAGCTCGCAAGTGCAAGAGTATTTAGAGCAGCTGCCGGGAACAGGTGATAGCGTACTTTACTCGCTTAAGAAGACCGGTATTTCTCCGTTTACTGGTAAGCCAGTGCCCTACACCGAAGATATCTCACAGGGTGTTGGAGAAACTGTGGAGTTCCCACCGCTTAAAAGCGGTAAACCACGCCGCCCTGAGCAACGTACGGTCGAAAAAACGTACCGTATTTCTGACGTTAAGCTGCGTACCGCAGCACGGGTCCTTCGTGAACTGTTGCAGATGGGTTCAAAGCTTTCGGCCCAAGCTAAAGCAGCCGTTTCGTACCTGCAAAATACCAACCGCGAGACTTTTGGGGACGTGCTTCGTGACTTAGCTTTTGATCTTGCCATGTTTGAGTTGGACCCACGTAACTACGGTGCTAACTCTACGTTTTACGGCGAGGGTGGTAAGTACGCACGGGATTTCCGCACTTGGATTGAGCAAAATCTCAGTGCCGATACAGTTGATCGTTTGGATGACCTGATCGCGGACCACAAAGCTACGGCTGAAGCCAACGTCGTGTTTGAGAAAGCAGTCTCGTCGTACCGAAAGCAACTAGAAGAGCGTGCAGAAAAACTTCGGGTAGACACAGAGAAAAGCACTGGTACAAAAATACCCAAGGCCCCCAAAAAACGCATAAGTCAGCGGATTACGGAAACAGAACTTGGCGAGCAGGAAGAAAATGTAGAGCCCGGAATACCAGCAAAAAATCTACCCCGTACGCGCAAGCTGTATGAGGTGCATCCTGCTATCAAACGTGCAATCGAAGCGGGCGACACTAAGCTCGTGCTGGAGTTAATGGCGCAGTCCAAAGCTGACCCGTACTTTGCCCTGCTGGCGCAACGTCTGCTTGACGCCAACATCACCGCTAAGACAGAGCTGGTTAGCGCGGACGAGGTGTCGCCCCTGTCTAACGACCCGGGTATACCTGCAACATTGGATGGCTATCTAACTGCGCTTCGCGACTTGGTTATCACTACTCTGCCACAAGGCAAGCAGGCTAAGATAGTGCGCCAACTAGAGTCCAACAAAATTGGTGAGTTGGTAGAAGCGTTTGAATCTATAAATAACGAATCCGGCAACTTTACAGACGGGCAGAACCAGCTATTAAAAGATGCGGCAACATTTTTTGACGAGCAATACAACTGGAACGGTAAGTACGACCCCGGCACAGACACAATATCCTTGCGTGTCGGAACGCTTACCAACCATATGTTTTTGCACGAAGCCGTGCATGCAACAGCAGAGCATTTAATTTCTAACCCAGATTCGTTGACGGGCATCCGTCGGCAGGGTTACGACCAGTTGAACGAATTGTTCAATCACTCTAAGGCTACGTTAGCCCTTAAAGGGCTGACCAAGTCCACCATATATGGGTTGACAAACATTCACGAGTTTGTGTCCGAAGCAATGACCAACCCAGAGTTTCAGGCGATGCTGCGGGCTATTCGGTACAAGGCTTCGGGGTACTCGTTAATGAGCCGGTTCACAGACGGCATACGCAAGCTCTTCAAGATTGTGGACACCGCCGAGAGCAACGTTCTTGACGAAGTCATCTTCGCCACTGACGCCATGTTAATGGGTGGAGTTGCGGGCAAAGAGTTGATGGCTGGCAAGCCAAGAGCGATGGCGGGTAAACGCATTCCTGTAGGTAGGCCAGACTCCAAGACGGCCATCAAAAACATGATGACATCTCGTTCATGGGATGAAGTGCAGTCACAGTGGCCGATCTTTTACTCTAGCCTAAAGGCTAGCTTACGATCTATTGCCCTAGGCTGTTTAACTTTGAACCAACTTGGTGATCTGGTTAACAAACGTATTCCTCAAGTCGGCAACTTCATCAGGGTTACAGAAGAATACCTGTCCCGCAAGAACCAGATTCTTAATGACTCTGGCGCTATAACCAAGCGATGGGAACGCTTGCAGGTGGTAGACCCCGACATGTCACGCAAGCTAGGCGCAGTCATGCACCGGGCTACGATCACGGAAGTTGACCCAGACAAGGCCACGGTACAGCAGCGTAACGACAACGTAGATTTGATGACGCAGTGGGGCCAACTTGACGACAAGGCCAAAGAAATTTACCGGGATGTGCGTAACTTCTACGAGAAACGTTTTACTGAGTACAAACGCACGCTGAAGCAGCGCGTTCAACTGATGCGCCAGTATGGTGTTTCTGAAACAACGGTCAACGAAATACGCAACGAGTTTGAGAAGAACTTCCGCAAAGGGCCGTACTTCCCACTCATGCGCTACGGGCGTTTCTGGTATCAGGTCGGTAAAGGTAACGACCGTGAGTACTACATGTTTGAGACATTTGGTGAACTACAGGCACATTTAAACGAACGGCTTGAGCGAAACCCAAATTTAGAAGACTCGCTTGTTCAAGGTGATCAGTACCAAAAACAGATGGACTTGCATGCTAGGGAATCCTCGTTCCTTAAAGCCGCGTTTAACGCCGTGGACAACTCTAGCATGGGCGACAAGCAAGGTCTAAAAGATGAGCTGTACCAGACATGGTTGGCCAACCAGCCGGAGACAAGTTTCCGTAATAGGTTCATTCACCGTAAAGCTGTTGAAGGCTTTTCGCAAGACGCACTGCGTAACTTCTCGTCTTCGTCATTTCACATGGCGTACCAGATGTCGCGTTTTGAGTATTCGCCGGAGCTGTTCTCTCAGATCACCGCTGCTCGTGCTCAAATTAAAGACCGCAGGGATGACTCCAAAAGAGCCGATCCAGAAATCATGCGGGAAAACAACGAGTTAAGCGACTACGTTCAAGAGCTCGAGCGCCGTATGTCCACCATTCTCAACCCAGAGGATGTAGGCTCGGTTGTATCTCTACTGTCGAATGTTGGGTTTATCTATTACCTCACATCCGTTGCGTCTGCTGCGACCAACATATTGGGCGGTATGGTGATTGGCCTGCCAACACTGGTCAGTCACCAGCTACGCATGAACCCGAACATGTCGTACACCGCCGCAACGATGGCGTCGTTGGGGCAGATGAAAAATGCAGCCATGCAGATTATGGCGACGGGGTTCTCAGTAGACCGGGGCCCGCGTCTACGCGACAACTACGTTCTGTTCCCGTCACTTGACCGCTCCAGCAGTCTAAGTAAGATGGATCGGGCTGCATATAACAGATTTGTAGCCGACGGCGTCATTGATATAACCGCTGCTTATGATCAATCCGGTCTTGCGTCTGCACCAACGGCAGAATACGGCGGGATGCGCCATCGGGCCATGCAGGCTGTATCTGCGCTGTTCCACAACGCCGAGCGGTTTAACCGTGAGGTGGTTGCCATGTCTGCGTTCCGTACAGCTATGGAGAAACGCGCCGGGTACAAAGACCAGCAGAAAGCGTTTACAGAGTCCATTGCCGACGCCAAGAACGTAACCACACAGTCGATGTTTGACTACTCTTCGGTCAACAAACCCCGCTACATGCAGTCTCCTACGGCCCGGATTCTCTTGCAATTCAAGCAGTTTCCGTTGCAGATGACTTTCTATCTGGCCCGTAACTTACAGCAGTCGCTGGCTGGCGCAACGCCTGAAATCAAGCGCGAAGCACGCGCACGGTTTGTAGGAACGATGGGCATGACCGGCATATTTGCTGGCTCAACAGGCTTGTGGGGCTTCTCCTCCGCCGCGGCGGTTGTCAATGCTGTAATGAACGGCCTTGGGGATGACGACGAAGAACCGTTTGACTTCGAGCTTGAATACATGAACTGGGCATCTGAGACATTCGGCAAGAACCTCGGCATGTTCATGACACGTGGAGCGGGCAACGCTGCCGGTGTTGACTTACACAGCCGGGTTTCTCTCGACGACATGTGGTTCCGCGACGGTCGTAAAAATACCGACGAAGCCACAGCTTTGCAGGAATTCTTGGTCAGCATGCTTGGCCCAACTGCGGGCATCGCGGTCAATGCGGCTCGTGCGGTTGACCTGTACAACCAAGGCCACGCAGATCGGGCGATCGAAGCTGTGTCACCGGGTTTTATCAAGCAGCCATTGGTCGCTGCTCGTTATGCCCGCGAAGGTGTAAACACGCTGAAGGGTGATCCGCTGGCGCAGGACATTGGTCCTATGGACTTACTCATGCAGTCTCTGGGGTTCCGGCCCGCTGAGATTGCTGAGATTCAGTACTACAACATTACGAAAAAGGGTCAGGAGCAGGCAATCTTAAAGGAGCGCCAGAACCTGTTGAACTTGTTTGGCATATCGTTCATGGCAAATGATTCAGATGCCAACGAGAAAGCGTTTGATAAGATCATGAAGTTCAACGAGAAGCACCCAAGCGCCGCGATTCCTGCGCGTAGCATCATCAAGTCCATCAAGGAACGTGCAACGAAATCGGCAAAAGCCCAACACGGTCTGCACATTGATAAACGCTTGCAAGGTCTTATCGACGAGACTTACATTGACAGGTTGACCGAGGACGAGGAATAAAAGAAGCCCCGCTTTTTAGGGCGGGGCTTAAGGTTCCAACCAAGGGAAGTTACAGCAACTGCGAAGCTGTGTCTGGATTGTACTTCCGAATCCGCCAAACGCGCAAGCCCCGTATCCCGTCCTCAATTACAACTTTTATGGCGACGGCGTACCCAAGCCGGGCCATTTTTCGTTCCAAGTATTCCCGTGCTACAGCATCACGCAAGCATGGGATAAAGAAGGAACTCCCCACAGTGAATTCCATCCAGTTGACCGAATAGTAGACCCCGTCAACGAACATTGCGCGGAGTAGGCGCGGGTGGGGTGGGGGCGCTGATACCCAACAAGTCCGCATCAAACTCAAGTGCAACGACTGGTGGCGCATTGATCTCCGTGCCCACATCCAGCTTGGCGCGAACCTCGCCGATAAACGCACCCGTATTGTTCAGTGCAGCAAGCAGTTCGGTGAAGGTGACCTGCTTCTCAACGCAGTACTGCTTGAGCTCTTGCCGGATGATGAACATGCGCTTGGTGTCGGGCTCGTACCGGATAACAAGCGGGCCACGCGGCAGCAAAATGGGGGCAGCTGCAATGTTGTTGCGGCTCGTGCTGTGCTTGTTGACCACCAAAATGTTGGTGTTGTGCTTGAGCATGAACTCGCCTAAGACGGTGGCGTAGTCGTCAAAGGTCAAACGCACGGTGCCCTGCATTACCTTGACCTCCTCCACAGCCCAGTCAAAGACCCGCTTGCAGTCGATGTTGTGCAGCCCCAGTCTGTGAGCTACCACGCCGCCAAAGATGTTAGCCCCAACCATAGCTGACCAGAACCGCTCGCGGCTCTCGATCTTCACGGCGCTGTCAAACCTATTCTGCACCTTTAGGGTCTGGTCAATGATCTCTTCCAAGTTGTTCACCATAAACTGAGCATAGGGTAAACCCGCATGGCCGTAGTTGCTCTGCAACCTGCCAAAAATACGCTTGGCCTCGTTCTTATCGAGGTTGTTGGTTGGCTCAATCTTGTACTGCATCAACCGCATGAGCTCGCCCTCAGAGGTGGACTTCATGGCCTCCAGCTTATCGGTCATGCTGGCGTTGGAAGTGCAGACCATCATGGTGGCCCAGAATCCTTGAGACTCGCGCTCCTCGTTGACCGAGGCTTTCATGCGGCGGCGTGGTGCGCCTTGGGTAACGCTGTAGGCCAGATCGGAGAAGTCGTCGCCGCTCATTTTGGTGATCTCGTCCACACCCAAAGCCAAGTTGTTCATCACAGCCATGCGGTGCAGCTTCACGTTGAGCGTGTCGCGCCATTGAAGCATCAACTCATCGGGGTGGCCCCAGACGCTGTTCATGACTTGCAGGATTGTGGACTTGCCCGTGCCTGACCTGTTGTTGATCAGGTTAATGATGCCGCCCTTAACGCCAGTAAACTTGAGCAGCGGCGCACCAAACGCAGAGAACACCGCGAACGCATGCGGCTCAAAGCCGGGCTTGTTGTACACGTTGATGATCTCTTTCCACTCATCCAACGTACCTATCGGGTGCATCGCAGAAGCCACCTCGCGGGTCGCCTTGGACGGTGGGCTGTATCGAACAAAACTCGGGCCGACTTCTTTGTCCCCGACAATAAACCGACTGTCACCATCAGCCCAACCAAATTGCACTCGCATCATCTCTAACTCCTGTGTAACCTGCATGCCCTTGGCACACGCAACCAAGTAGGCCAAAATTAAAAACATCTGGTTAGGAAGGGCTATCACGCCGTGGAAGGACAGAACCTTGCGGAGCTCCTCCTTGCTCAGTGCGTCTACCAGTGTCAGCGCAAACTCTTTGACGTCGTCGCGTGGCAGGGCCAGCCGAATCAAAACAGTCTCACCATGAGATGGGTCGTAAAGCCGTTTCATCAAGAACAGGTCGTACTCATATACAGTCAACACCTTGTTGTCTTCGTCTATATCTTCGCCGTTTTCGTCCTTGTCACCCTCCTTGGTTGTCTTGTAGATACCGCCGTTCTTGCCACGAAAGTAACCATACGGTAGCGTTGGGACTACAAGAGCAGGCTCTGCTACCTCAAAACTAGCCTGCTCGATAACCTCCCCCGGCGCTGACCTCGCAATCTCGTGACCAAGCACTATGGGTGATTTGATCTTGCCGTTATGTGGGCAGTTGCCGCAGACCCCCGGCGCAAAGTTGTCAAACGTCTCGCAGGTGTAAGGCCCTTTAATCGTCGCGGCCTTACGCTCGGTGTCACCAAAATCGTACTTGGGGTGCTTGTTGGAGATGAAGTGGATGGCCTTCTCTCGGTCAACGCAGTGCTGAGCAATAGATAGCCCCGCCCGCCAGAGAGGTTCTTCAGCCACAGCTTGGTTGGTGATAATGAGCTTCAGCTGTTCGCAGCCAGTACCTTTGACGGTCTTCTCGACAATGGTCTTGAATCGTGACTGCTTGTTACCCATGAGGGCTTTGGTGAAGCCGTCGAGTGGGCGCGGCACAAAGGTCGGCTTCCTAGGAACCAGTGGACCAAGGTGCGAAACAAACTCGTCGTAGCTTATAGGTTCAGCCGTATGCAGGAGGACCACCTCGTGCGCTGGCTCGTCTTTAAAATTCTTGGTGCCCGGAATCCGCAGCACTCGTGCAGCATCAGCGGGGACGTTCTGATCTATGTGAAAGCCGCTGCTCAGGCAAACGGACTTGAATGTAACGGCGGCATCAAGCCACTTCTCCCTATCAACCGGCTCGGTCAATGGCCAATAGACATGCCAGCCACGGCCAGAGTTGACGATGGTCGGCTTGGGTAGGCTCAGTGTTTTGCACAGCTGCTTAAGCGCGGCCATTCCCGCTGGCTGGTCGATGTATCCGTTAACGCGACCTGCCGCGTCAGGGATAACTTTCGATTCGCCACAGTCGATGTCCAGAAAGAACGCTTGCATCTCACCGCAGTTGAGCGCGGTGCGGTCTTCGTCCGTCTTGAACTTACCCAGTGCAAAGAAAGCATCGCAGCCCCTTGCAACCAAAGACTCCGCGTGTTCTTGTACTTCGTCCAGAGTCTTAAAAAAGAGTTGGGATTTTGATTTACCCAGCCCAAGAACGCAGTACCAACCATCTGTCTGGGGTACTACGTTTCGTAATAGGGAGATGTCTGCCATAACCATCCAATAGCGCGTCAATTAAATGGGGGGTGACGGGGGCTGACGGATACCCCGTTCGCTCCGTCGAGCTAGTCACCCCCAAACCGTTACAAAACAGAGAACAGCTGGCTGATCTTTGTGGCCTGTGCTGGGTTTGGCTCATGCTTGCCAAGGAACCAGTTGTAAACTGACTGCCTACTGACGCCCAACTTATCTACGACCTCTATTACAGAGATGTTGGAGTCAATGCAGTGCCGTCCAAAGCGTACGCCAAACCTCTTTTTAGAGGCTCTGCGGTTCCCGTGAACCAGCCGTAATGAATAGCCGATCATTAGTCGTCGCCCCATTCATCAACCAGAGTGCTCAGACCGGAGTCCTTCTTAGCCGCTGGCGCAGCCTTAGCCTTGGCAGCGGGTTCGGGCGCTGGCTCATCGGTTTCAGCAGCTTTGATCTTTGCAGCGGCTGAACCAGCAGGGGCTACAAGTCGTGGCATTGAGGGCGCAGCAACCGCAGCGGTGTCGCGCTTCTTGAAGTTGAGCTTACCTGCTGCAACTGCGGCTGGTGCTTCACCCTGCTCAACGATCGTGTCGTAGGTGTCAGAGTCAAGAAACTCCACATTACTGAAGAACAGCTTGGGCACATCTGCGTCAGAGTCAAACGCTAGCCGCGTAGTCAGCATATTCAAGTTAAACCCTGAGCTACCGACATAACGGGCGTATTGCAGGAAAGGCATGTGCTCCATGTCACCAGAACCAAACAAAGACATCGCAGGAATTACCAGTTGGAAGATGTCACCGGATGGGTTGTTGGCCAACACAACAGCAACTCGCTGAGAGAACCTGCACAGTGTCTTGTTACCGCCCGCCGAACCTTTGATAGCTTTCGGGCACTCCTTACAACTGCTATGTTGTGGGTTTTCAACTTCGGCGTCAGGACGCTCGCCATCGCTAGACCAGCAGTCAGGCGGCGCAGTTTCTTCTGCGCTGTACACACCGGCGTGAAAAGTTTTCTGCACAGTGACAGAACCATTCACAATCACCACATCAAGATGTGGGTCAGTGTTCTTAGCAATCTCCTTGCCGCCGTCAACCAACCGGAAGACTTTGCCGCGCAGGGAGATACGCTTGTTGCTGCTACCAGACGCAGTGAATGCTTGGGTAAAGTTATCAAGCTTTACGTTCTGCAAGTGGGTGGGCATGTTGCCCTTAAACGTTTGAATATTTGCCATTTCATTCTCCTTGGTTTTTGCGGCGTACCGTCACCGCGTATTTACTATCAACATTCATCCCGGCAGGATACTCGTCGGGATGTTCTTCTAAAAAGTCTTTCATGTTTCCGTTGTGGACGCGCTTCTCGAGCAAACCATAAGCATCGTGCTTCTTGATAAGCTCATAGACTGCGGGCCAGTTGGATGGCATGTAGCGTTTGCGAACAGTGCGAATGACCACCGCTGAATTGGTGCTCATGCTGTTGCTGTTTGAAGCGTTAAGCGTATCGAGCAACTGTGTCTCGATCTCCGCCATGTCCTTCTCGATCACTGCGTCAGCGTCTTTAAATTGCTGAGACAGTACCTCACGTTTTTGGCGCAGCTTAATGTACTGTACCGACAGTTCTTCCATATCATTCATTGCATCTCCTTGGTTGAGAGGATTCTTATTGTAGTAGTATTTTGGACTTTGTCAAGTCTCTACCAACTCTTTTTTGTAAAGATCAATCAACTTTTCATGGTTGTTGATGTTGCCTTGCAGCATACTGTATAAACGGTTCTCAACTGGACTGCCTTGAATATGCACAATCGTCATTGGGTTGCGTTGACCGGGGCGGTCAATACGAGCGTTAGCTTGCAAGTAAGTCTCCGTAGACGTAACAGGAGAGTACCAGATGATCACGTTGGCGGCTGTTAGGGTAACCCCGTGGGCCGCAGCGGACGGCTGCACTACAAGCACTCGCGGGTTTAGCTGCTCTTGAAACTTCTTAAAAATCTCCGTGCGATTACGCACAGACACGTCACCGTGAATGACTTCGTTCGTTATGCCCGCCTTGGTCAGATGATTGTGCAGCATCTCAATCGTATGACGGAACGGCACAAACACAATTACCTTGTGGCTGGCCTCGTCAATGACTTCTTCCACCACCTTCAGTCGTGACGACACATCGAAGTGAACCACAGTGCCAGTGTCAGCGTACACCGCGCCGCCAGAAATCTGAAGCAGCTTGCTCATCTTGGCAGCTGCGTTAACCGCGCTGACCTCCTCGCCGTTGCTCTCCAGCAGCAGTTGGTCTTTGAGCTCCTTGTAATACTTGCGCTGATCAGCTGACAAGGGGGCCATGCGTGTGACGTGCGTCACGGGCGGTAAGTCCAAGCACTCAGCTTTGGTAAACCGAATCGCTGGCTGCAACATCTCAAACACAATCTTCTCAGCCTCGGGGCGTGGCTCCCAGCGGTACATGCCGAACTGCTGCATGACAGACTCGCGGTAGTCGCCGTAGAAACGCGGTGCCCGCGACGGTACGCACAGTTTACCAAGCCCGTAGGCATCGAGCGGCGACTGAGCGGCGGGTGTGCCAGTCAGCAACCATAGCCACGAGTCGTCACGCACAAGCTTACGCATCAACTTCCAACGCTGTGTCTGTACGTTCTTGTAGGCATTAGCCTCGTCAATCACCACAAGGTCGAACATGTTCTTGTCGATCATGGACGCTGCGATAGCTGGGATGCCATCGTAGTTGATGACCACAAACTCTGCCGCGCTACTAGCGATCTTGTTACGCTTGTCAGCGGAACCGTACGCTACGTCTACGGTGCGATGCACTGCAAACTTAAACAAGTCCTGCTGCCATGCCGACTGCATGATCGACAACGGGCACACAATCAAAACACGCTTAATAGCGCCGATGTTCATCAAGTAGTCTGCCGCCCAGATAACTGACGCGGTTTTGCCCGTGCCCTGTTCGTTGAAACAGAACGCCCGCTTACGCAGGGTTAGGAAAGACGAGGTCTCCTTCTGATGCTCAAACGGAGTAAGCGCCATAGGTCGCGGCCACTTGTAGTCGCGAATGATAGGTGACGGAACGTTCTTGACGTTGAGCTTGCTAAGCGTCAAGGCTTCCTTAAAACCCCAGTTCACAGACACCTCGTACCGACCATCCCCGTAGTTGTTGACTATCTTGCTCTCAGGAATAGTCTCGGTGATGCGGGCGGGGAACTTGGTTTTGATAACCAGCGTATGACCTGCTAGGACTTGCATTACTTCATTGACCCATCTGAGTTTCGTTTGAACGATCGGTTCTTGGATGGTGACTCAAGCCGTACACCGTCAGCATTGCTGCCGCCCTTACTAAGAGCTTTAACGTGTGCGACATCTTTGCCCGCTCGGTCTACACCTTTAGCGTCCAACTTACGCCGCGCCTTCTGGCGCTCCAGCTTGTTGGGGATATCCCCACGGTCAAGCTGTTGCTGGTATTCTTTTTTGTAGGGGCGTGGTTTATTTACGTATGGCATTTCTTTTCTCCTTCATAATTAAAACTTTCGTTTTTGGTTTAGGACAATCATCAGGCGGTACGACAGCGCACCACACTGCATGGGGAGGTTCGCTGGATACTATATGCCATCGGTCAATGTATGTATCAGGCATATCTTTCAAGGCATTACGCACAGAGTCCGGCTTCAACTCAAGCCGCTCGGATATCTCGAGCGAGGTAAGCCCATCATGGTACTGATGTAGCAACCTACGTATCAGTGGGTGCTTAGATACACTCATGTGTTCTTCTCTTTGAGTTTGGCTTCCGTCATGTCAATCAAGTTGCTTGGCGTTTGGCAATTGTCACAAAGCCACTGGTCATAAAGCCACTGCACCTCCTCATCCGTCAGCCCCACCCAAGGGCGTTGGTAGACTTGGATATCATCGTCTTCATCCATTGTTCTTCTCCTTGAGTTTGAATGTGCAGAGTGCAAGGAACCAATCTTGGAACACATCAGCAGGGCGACATGCTAGGTATATGCCTCTGCTATCACGCACTTTGGATATTGCGGTAACTATGTCTTTCCAGTCGTCTTGGTTCATGCCGCCTACCATTTCCGGTTGGTTCCCAAACCTGAAATCAGGGTTCGCCTCTACCCCCAAAGGCCATAACTGACCAAGCGGTGTAAACAGAGGGTCGTTCTTGTCCGTGCTGACGTGGTGATTGGTGGGGTCGTACCATGCAATAGTCATGGGTATCTCCTATTAAAAATGTTCACGGGGTTTTCTTTGAACGCCACACGCCGTGCACTTGTTATCTACAAAGGCATGGTCTATAAGTTCCGTACCTTTCCCGCTTAGGCACAGGTGAGCGCCAAGTGTCCTAGCCAGCCCAATCAGGTAGTTACCGGCATTGTCATGGTATAGCTTAGGATAGCCTTCATAGAAATACGCCCAGTTTGGAGGGTGCGGTGTGTTCATGTGTGTCTTCTCCTTAATGCCGTGGGCGGCTTCTGTTTTCCATCCTTCCTACGCATCAGGCATACCTGTCATCTTTTCAAATGCTTCTTTCATACTTGCCACTCCTGAGCTATTGAACACCAGTCCGTCGGCCCTGCACCAATAAGGGTGTAGCCCTGCACGATGTCTTCCGTTGGCTCTCCCATTTTGTAGTATTGTTTGGGTCTAAACGACATAAGTTGCTCATCATCGTGTTGCAGTTCAACCCAGACGTGACGTTTTCCGCTTTTAAGCGTTCGTGTGTATAAGATTTTCATGGCTTGCTCCATGTGAGGTTACCTTTGACTGCATACCAGCCAATTGCCTTAGTATCTGCAATCTCTTTTTGGTCAGGCCAGCCTAACGCAAACTGCCATGCGTGGTGCTCGTTTTTAGCAAGACCAATCCAACGCAAACCGTCAGGTGCTACAACGACCCAAGGGTCTAATGGTTTTTCATCTTTCATACCACCTCCTGCGTAATATTCGCTCATGTTTTCTCCTTCGCCATATCCAATAGTCGGGCAATGATGTTTACACTAAAGGACACTGACCATACGCCAATATCGTGTGACGTACCTAAGTGGTCATCCATTAAACAACCTTCCAACATTACGTTAAACATACGCTGATTTACAAAGTCAAGTAGTTCTTTGTCAGTCATTTTTTTCTCCTCTTGCTCAAAAATCTTTGGCAAATGCTTCGCGTGCTGCTTTTTGAGTTTTGCCGAATTGCTTGCCTGCGTGCACGCCGTCTATGCGGCGGGTTGCTATCCAGCCTTTTACGCCATTCAATGTGACCGCCTGATATGTAAATGTTGTTGTCATGTCGATTAGTTCTTGGTTCATTTAAATATACTCTTTGCTAAAACTGTCTTGGTTGGTTCGCACTGCGTCACGCTCGAGGGTTGGTTAGCAATGATGCACCCCGCAATAAAAGCAACGGTGGCTACCATGCCAAATAATGTCATTAAATCAATAAAGCCATCCCACAACCACTCAAACACGGTGGGGGTTTCTTCTTCGGCCATGTCGTCAAGTTGTTCTTTAGAATATGTCACGTTATGTCCTTGGTTGGAGGGGGGTGCTAGCCCCCTGAAACTTAAACTGTTTTGCCCGTCTGGAGTCTGTCGGAGACCAGCTTGGCGTAGCCCGCGATGTCAACCCAGCTATCAGCGTAGTCAGCGTCACCGTTCACGATACGGCCTAGCTTGACGCAGATCATGTCCAGCGCCTCGGCTTGGTCATACGAGTACGACTTACTGTGTACACCAGAATGCTCACGCAACACATTCTTGAGTTTGTAAGTCACGGCAGCTTGGTCTATGAACTTACCATACTTTGTGCCCCGCTCTGCCAGCGTTGCATCAATGCCGTCGGTTGGTGCCCCTTGCATACGGTGGCGGGGTCGCGCAGCAGCTTGACGCAGCATCTCTGCCCTATCCTCAGCATTCATGCCATTTGGGTTCTGGTTTTCTGTCGCCTTATCCTCGACAAACTCCTCTTCGTCCCGTTGTACTTTGGTCATGCTTCGCTTGGCCATGTACGCAACTTGGTACCTAACACCAAACTCCGCAGCCACTTGGGCCACTGACATCTTAGGGTTCTTTGTAAAAAAACGACGTATCTTCTCAATGCGGGAAAGTTTCTTAGCCATTATTTAGCTCCTTGGTTGTGATCACAGGTTAAAACCGGGCAGTAGCCACGGCAAGTAAAGTTGGGTTTAGGATTCCATACTTTATTTTGTACGGATGCCTCCAGCTGCCCAACGTCAGACACCCACGAAACCCACAGATCGCTCTGCTGGTCAGCAAGGTATTCGGTCTTCACGAAGTCTTCAGCAAACAGGAACAACAGCCCCGCCTTGACTTTCTTGATGTGAGGAAAATGTTTAAAGATCGCAAGCGACAAAATCTCCAGCTGCTTGAGGTCAGCGTACTTGCTACTCTTGCCGGTCTTGTAGTCAACCGTCAACGCCTTGTCGTCTTGCAGAATGATCAAGTCAGCGATGCCGCGCCACCACACGTTCTTGTCAAAGAACCCGCATGGCTTGAGGTCAACAGTCAGGCCAAGCTTGTTCTCGCACAACTTCTGGCCGGAGATTGCGTTAAGCCTATCGAGTGCAGGTTGTATGTCCTTCGCGTACTTCTCTGGAATCGGCTTACTCGACTCGATGTACTCCTGCGCGATCTTGTGAATCTCGTTGCCGAACGTGAGTGCGTCACTCGGTGCTTCCTTCACATCCTTGGCAATGCGTAGATGAAAGTATTTCTTGGGGCACTGCTGATACAGCGACAAGTTGCTATAAGACCACGTTACAGGCTTTTCCATTAACAATCTCCATAAGTTAGAGCCATTCCGGACTCACAGTTGAGGGGTAGGCCAGCGGCCCACGAGGGGGAAGTACGCATGCAGTTCTCGATGTAGGCTCGCGCCTCCTTACTTTCTTCGATGGGGACCACGGAAGCAATCGCATCGTGTACAGTCAGCACCACGCGGTAACGCTTCTCGATCTCAATCATTTGCTCGCCGACGATACAGCGGGCCACAGCTTGGCAAAGGTTCTCGGCTACCTTGCCACCGTAGATACGGTTAGCCCCATACCGCGCCTCGTAAGAGTACTGCCCGTCACTCATGCGCTGAAGTCCGGGATAGTTAAGGTACAGGTTGTTGGGTAATCTGATGCCCGTGAACGGAGACATCTCCAACAGCTGGACGGCGTCCACATCACCAATGTCTTTCTGGGTAGCCATAGCAGAGAGCACAAGGTTGAGGTGGTTCCACCACTGGGCGATGCGGGTATTGTTCTGACGGTACTGTTTGATGATGTGCTTGCAGGTGTCGAGGTCTACGTTCTTACCCATGCCGCGCAGCTGTAGTTGAAACTTAACTGCCCCCATGCCGTAGCCCGCGCCAAGCACTGTGGTCTTGCCAATGAATCGCTCGGCGTCTGTAATCTCATCGGCGTCCTTGTTGTATATGCGCGAGGCCATGTACTTGTACACATCCTGCTTGTCGGCAAACAACTGCAACACGTCCGTCTGCCCCGACAGCCACGCCAGCACACGGGCTTCAATTTGTGATGAGTCGCAGTCAATGATGACATGACCCTTGGGCGCAACAATACAACGCTTGAGTTTGTTGGCTTGAATGCCACGGCTAGGTAGGTTTTGTAGGTTGACCGAATCAGCGCCGCCCCAACGTCCTGTATGTGCAGCATAGAACTTCAGTGGGATGGGGAGCTTATGCTCATGCGTCCGGCCCGCAATCTCGATGAACCGTTGCGTCCGTGTCTGCTCCAGTGTTGACTTAGCCCCAAGTCGTGCGGCTACAACCGCTTGCACCCGATCATCCTCGTGGTCTAGCAGCGCAATGAACCCTTCGTCGCTCTTGGCGAACGCGTAGGTCTCCTTCTCCGTAGTCGGGCTTATCTTCATGGGTGGGTACACCCCCATAGACTCCAGCAATGCAGCAAACTTCTTGTTGCTGTTGAGAATCTCGGGTGTGATTTTGGCTTCCACAAATAGTTTCTGCTTACGCTCGTGTACCTCGACCAAGTGCGACTTGAGATTGGCAACATCAAGCTCTAGCACAGGGTCACTGAACATACGGATGGTGATGTCTATGAGACGCTTCTCGCTGATGGGGAAGCTGGTGTTTAGTTCCTTGTACAGCGCATAGGTCAAGTCCACATCGTTCATACAGTAGTTGCCGTACAGGTAAAGATCGCCTGTTGTAAAGTCAGCACGGTGCTTACCCTTTGCGTTATCAACTTCCGTCCCCTTCTGGCCTAACCCGAAGTGCAACGCCAGCTTCGCCAGCCCGACACTCGCATTGGGGCCAAGCAACGCACGAGCCATAGACAGCGTATCAAGCCATGCTTTCGGGCGGATGCCGTAACGCCAAGTCAGGATGGCCGCGTCAAACATTGCGTTGTGGGCTAACGCGAAATGGTTGGCCCAATCAAACTGATGCAGCCAGAAAGCTGTATCCGTGTCACTGCCGCTGAACCACTGCGTAGGCTCGTCGTTCACCTTAACGGCTACCCCGATGGTTTCAAATTGCTCCCCCCGCACATATTCCTCAGTCGTCAGCTTTGACAGACTGAAGTCCTTGTCGTAGTAAGACTCAAAATCCAGAGTGATCATCGGTATTGACTGGCTGAGTTTAGGTAAGGGTTTGCTGAGTTCTGCAAAGAAGTCATGCTGAGTTGCCGATTCCACGCATCTTGAGCACCAAAGGGTGAGGTGATGTTTTGAAGGACAGGAGAGTGCTTGCTACGCCCCGTACTCCTGATATCTCCCTGAACGTTGTTATACACAACGACATTCATAGCGCCTACCAAAGTCTCGCGCCTTGCCACCTTCTTAATAGCCTCAGCTAAAAGTCTGCGCTCAACAAAATTAAATTTACCGTGGCGAAGTAAATGCTCAGCGGCTTGAAAACTACTATCAAACGTAGAGTCCGTCGCGTTAACTTTCTCAATCAACGCAAGAGTTTCTTGCGCGACGAAAGCATGTAGAAGTTTTTTTATCATGTAGTTGCCCTTAGTAGGTTGAGTAGTGAAGTAACCTGTGCGATGTTGTCTTCCCGAATGACTACAGCAGCACCGCCCGCTTCGTTTATGCGTTTGAGTTCCCGCTCTTGCAATGCCGTGGTCTGTCCCTTGCCCGCCTTGCATTCGATAGCAACGAACCGGCCTCGGTAGCATACGATGATGTCGGGAATTCCAGAGCGGCCTAAGCCGTTGGCAGAGGGGAAAAAGTAGTACGCACCGGCTTCTTTGAGCAGTGCAACTACTTGTTGTTTAACTTTGCGTTCAGGTGTAAGTGCCATTTTTATGTCCTTGGAGAGTCTAATGTATAGACTATATTGGACTGTGTCAAGTTATTTTTTATAGGGGGAAACACCTACCCCCGAACAAAGCGACAAGCAGTCGGATTGTTCAAAAAGTATAGACGAAAAAAGACCCGCACAAGGCGGGTCAAAAACCATAGGGGGTTGTTTATCTGACTATAAGAAATTTGTCTGCATTAACTCTATAGCCAACATCTTTCACTACCTCGTTGTCCTCCATTAGCTGAAGCACAGCCAATCTGTTTTGCCACTCCAACGGTAGGGCTTCAAACGGTACAAGTTGAGGCTCAGACTTCTCTGCCTTAGATTGTGGTTCAAGCAGCTCGTTGTCTGCAAAGAACGCATACAAACCCTCCATCAAGCAGATGGGTATCGTGCCTTGTGGTAAGTTTCTCATGTGCTGAGCAAGCATGAACTCCGACAGCGCACTCTCAAACTTAGGGTTGTGCATCGCCTCGGAAAACTCAGATAGAAGCCTCGCGTCAGGTGTCTGGTTCCGCACAAACGCGTTGAGTAGAATCTGTGCGCCTTCCCAACTAGGTAAAAGTTGAGCCCGCTCAATGGTGATCTCCAACCTATTGAGGGCATTTGAGTAGCGGTTCACTACATCCGATGCTTTCTCGTACACAACCTTACCCAACGATGGACACTTGAGGTAGGTCTTGGCATTGCGTATTGCTGATGCCATGTTGACTGTCTTCGTAGTGTTCCTTCGCCGACCTTGAATGTGTTCTGAAGTCACAGTCAATGACCACTTCTTATCAGCGTCGCCCGATACATTACGCTGAATACCCAAGACGCCAAGGTGTCTATTGTTCTGCATAACGCTCATATGTGTAGCGTACTCAACATCCTCCGGTGCTTGACGATCATGCTGCATACACCTCGTCGTTGTGTAGCGCCTGTCTTTGGCACAGTCGAATGTGAAAGTCCACTCGGGCTTAGCCAGTGCTAGCTTATCTACAAATTCCTTGAGGGTAGGTTCTATTAGAACGCCGTTACCCCGTACATTAACATTTGATAGTTGCATAATTTTTCCTTACCAGTTAAATTTGCCAATGATCTCTTGCACACTTGACTTGAGTTCTGCCCGCGCACTGGACAGATCGCGCAAGTCTTGGGCGTCTATACCTGACAACGCCTTCTCTAGCATGCGTCTCGCTTCCTCGAGCTGCGGGTCATTCGTAACATTGAGTTTGCTCAGCAGGCCGCACAACTCCAACGGCTTGTTGACAATCGAGTCACGGAAGATGTTGCGCTCACCCACGCTCGTGTCCGTCAGCCGATCACTCATGTGAGTCAGCACCGCATGCAGTCTCTCCCACGGTTCACGCATAGCCTCGGCCAGCTTCTCGTTAAACATCTTGTCGTATTGCTCGGCCAAGTCTTCACGCACTCTGTCCTCACACTGGATACGGAAGTCCCCCTTCTCTGGAACAGGGAGGAAGTTAAACCCGAACTTGAATCGCTTCGGTAAAGACTCAGCATCAGGGAACTCGGCGGCATCGAAGTAGTCGCCCAGCTTGAACGCCTGTGCGCTCACCAGTGTGGGGTAGACCTTGACAAAGTCTTCGACTAGCGCGTTGAAGTTGGCCTCCATCGTGCCTAGCTGCTCTCGGTATGTAAAGAAGTTAGCCATAGGCAACAAGCCCACACCCTTCATCCAAGGTAGAGTCTGCTGTGCATTCCATGCTCTGCACTTGGCCGCATACTTCTCGATCTTCTTTAGATGATCGCTGCCCGCCATGAGGTACTTGTAAACGCTGCCCGCATCGCTGTCTGCTTGCTTGGCTTTGTTGAGATCAGCCGTTGTCTCGTTGTCACGCTTACGCGCTGTCCATGTACTGATACGCAACTCAACAAGCATAGCCATTGAGGACAAAGAAACCGGAGGTGCTACTAGATTGGTAGTCATGATAAATCCTTTAAGTTATGAACATTCCGACACTGAGTCGGTTTGTCCGAAGTCAATACTAATTTCGCGGAAGTACTCCGCATTGCATTTAGACGGCACTATGCCCGCTGGCATTGTGGTTATCTTGAATGCCTCGTCACGATGCAGGAACGCAGCGATGCCCTTGACATAGCCATACACTCGCAGCACACTGATATGCACTCCACGCGCCTTGCCAAAGCGGTCGCTGTATACGTGCTCCCCAACATGGTTCTGTATCACACTCAACGCATCGAACCAACGCTCCATGTTGTTGTCGCTCATCCACTCAGCCAATAACTCTGAGGACGCTCTGTGAAAAGCCCCTCCCTTTCTGCTCGGTGAATAAGGTAAATGAATCACGTCATTAGTCGCCATCGAGACCCTTTCTCGTTCGCCACCCCACGGCAGATGCTCAACGGCTTTGCTCACCGCACTCAATAACTCATTGGAGTAGCCCGCCGCTGCTTTGTACTGCTCGCAGGACGCAGCTACTTCCTCATGACTAATGCTTGGCACAATAGATGAAGTCATAGCCACCCATTCAAGGAACGCGCCAAACCGCCGCTTCACTATGGCGTCAGCTACCCCGCGCTTGACCCTGTACACCTTTACATCCGGTGCATCCACTACATCAAAGACGGGGGAGCCTTGGTATGTTTTTTCAGTGGGCGCAAACTTGAGGGACTGACGCCGCGCTAACTCTATGTTCTTGCCATTAAAAAGCTTTACAAACAAGCGCCCCTTCTCCCAAGTAAACCCCATACCACGCGGCACAAACCCGATGATCTGCTCACCGCTGTACGCAGAATAGTAATTGGGCGCATGCAGCGTGAACGTGTTGTCACTACGCCATTCAACTAACTCGTTACCGTGGTAGTTCAGCACCACTGTGTCAGGGTCAGGCATGATGATGTTGGCCGCGTGATGGTAACGCCGCTCACCGAGTGGGCGCACCTGTTCTGCGTTACCACGTATGGGCTTGACTTTGTTATGCCAATTCACTGCCTCCTTGAACGAGTCAAGTCGCGGCGCACCTATTGCGTTGTATGCCATGTTAATCTCCCTTTCTATCAAAGTAGACAGTCGCCAAGTGGCGCACAACCTGTCCGTTGGTTGGTTCAAATCCTAGGTTCAGCATCAGGTCGTTCTTCACATCCTGTAACAGATCGTAGGTCTCCTTGTTAAGCGCCACGTTATAGGCCGGTGGGTTTTTCATTTCGCTGCCTCCTGTATCTTCATGTTTGTTGTGATCTCCATCTGCAATATCGCAGTCACCGGCGTAACAAATGTCGCAAACTCCGGCGGCCTGATGACCTTGTTTTTATCCGAGTCCACACCCTTTATCCATGTCTGCTCTATACGATTCGCTGAGTTGAGCGTGTTGCATATAGTCATGGCCTCGTCCGGTGTCAAAAGAAACTTTGAAGTGCCAATGTGTAAAATTACGTTATCGTCCATGATCAGTCCTTGGTTACGCAGACGATTTGCCCGCGTGGTATCTTGAATGCGGTGCTACCTATGATGCACCACAGGATAGGTAAACCTAGCCCGGCCCACTTACTAGGGTCGCTAGTCATGTATCCATCAGTTAGCACCACAAGAGCATCAGCCTTGACCAAATTTTTACCCAACATAAACTCCGGTATGCAGTCGGGGTCTGTACCGCCACCACCTTTGGGGGTAGTCTTGGATACGATTGACTTGGCCTCACCCTTGTGAGTCTCATGTCCCGCCACACGGGTGTCCCAATACAACACATCAATGCGATCAGGGTTGGTCGATAGGACCACCTTGTTAAGTTCTCCCATAAACAGAGAAAGCATCTCTCCTTGTATCGAGCCCGATGTGTCCATTGCAATCACGAGGTGCTTCATACGTTTACCTACGATGCTCGGCAGGATGATGTCTTGCCACAAGTAATTCTTGTGTGCCCTACGCCAGCTTGGAGAGTCGCGATCTTTGAGCGATGTACGCACAAACCTACGCAATACCTCACGCCAGTCAACCTTCGGTTCAAGCATCTCTTGGACTGAGCGCAGCATGTCACCGCCCACCTTGCCCGCATAGATACCACCTTGGCGCAGTGCACTCTCAATTTCTTGAGACAACTCTTTGTGCTCTTCGGCTGACATTTCTTTAGCACCTTCCCAGTCATGCTCATCGAGCCTCGAACTATCCGACCCACTGTCGGTTTGTTCACCGTCATCACCGTCTTCTTTACCACCACCGCCTTCTTCTTTCTCTTGCATGAGAATGTCGAAGACCTGCTTGGTATCCATGTCGCGGAACCTTGTGTTGATCAGACCAATGTTCTTGCGCGTCTTCTGGTCACGCGGCATAGAGATCATTTCTTCGTTTGAGTCCATGTCACGCAACTGGATGTTGATGACGTAGTCACACGCTTGATTGGCAATGTCCCGATCTTTCTCATACAACGCCCGCCATGTGGTCAGGTGTCGATAGCACTTGTGCATGTTCTCGTGCAGAATGAGGAACGCAAGTTCCTTGTCTGACAACATGTCAACGAATGCGCGACCATAGGATGCGTCACGCCCGTTGGTCATCGCCGTTATCCCCGCCTCGGTAATAGTAGTTTTGCCCACCATGAACAAACCTGCGAAGAAAGCGAATCGCTTATCCCGCATCAGGCTCACATGGACGAGTTCAAGCCTGCGCTCAGCAGGTAACCTATTCTTTAGAATCATGTTCATTCTGTTATCTCCTCAATTGATTCAACTTCCCAGTCAGCGCAACCCTCGTTGTAGCCGCTCTCTATCTCCTGCCAAGCAACGACCTCGGCTTCTTCAGTGCTGCCCGCCTCCACCTGAAGCGTTACATATGAGGTGCGTTTAAGTTCTACTTCGTATGTTTTCATACTTCCTCCCTTAAGTTGTGTGCTTGCTTTACTTTCTTGAACACAGTGTCGTCCCTGCACATGGCAGAGACTAAGTGAAACATACCGATTGACTTACTGCGATAGTGCATGCCGTAGATGAACAGGCCAATACACATCACGATAAGCGTTAACTCCAATACAGTGAATTCAATCATTTGCTTTCTCCTTCAGTTAGTTCTTCGGGTATCTCTACCTCGTCACCCAGTTTGCTTGCCACATAGCAGCGCATGGCTGCGATTAGTGGTGTTGTGCCGCCTTGTTCGCACGGAATATCCGTTGAGTCGTTATAAGCAGTCCACAACGCTACCCGTTCAACCATGCGGTAAATCACGGTTAATCCCTCACGCTCAATGATTACCCCGCCTTGCGCCCAGTCGGTTGAGGGGGCATACTTAGAGTCCCCGTCACGCAGAACAATTCCGGTGTAGTAACCATCACCTATGTTGGCTTCCTCACACTTAGCCACCGCCCAGTTAAGGGCGGCTCTTGTCAGTTCACTTGTTTTCATTTTGCTTTCTCCTTCGTTAATTCCAACACCCAGACCTCGACAGCATGGGCATCCTCGTGTCTGCCTATAAGACGCAACGCGTTGGCTAATTGCATCCCCGCGTAATAAACATTTTGCATTTTGATTTCCTTGGTTAATACAAACAATCCGACAACTTGTCGGTTTATCCCTTGAGGCCAGCAAACATGTACTGGTTCTCGCGAGCCCATGTGACGAACGATGGATGCACCATCGCCCATGCTTTCTTATCCTTGAGTTCCAACAAGGAGTTGATGAACACCGCCTGAGTTTCTTTGGGCATACGGCGTACATACCGCATCCAAGTGGCGAAGTTCTCCCGCGTTACAGCAGCAGTTGCCTTAAACATCAAGATGCACTGAGCAGCAGGCGATGTGGGTACAAGCGCCGTGTCGGGTGAGCTCTCAATGGCCTCACGCGTTGGCAGTTGATCTGCCAGCTGTATGAATGATTGAAGATCACGCGACGCAGAAAACCCAATCGTCCCATCGAGACAACCAATGAACGCGTTATCGGTAAGCGATGCCCGCTTGGCCACCCAGTGTGATGCTTTGAACATCGAGCGTGGTGACACAAACGCAAGCTGCGACGCGTCCTTCGGGTTGAAGATGTACGGGTTCTTGTCCTGCCCGCCATCCATGTAGCTGAGCATGCAATGCTCGTACTCGTGTACCCAAGCAATCACCTCTGGCTGTACGCCGTTGTTGTTTGCCCAAACACACCATTCTTTAGCAGTGGGTTTCATGTAAGTCATCCATGTCTGTCTGTTGCGTGTGTGCGCCTTGGCCGAGTCACCGACACCATCGGCGTCCATGTTGCCAGTGGTGAAGATGATCGAGTCAGGATGCACGGCGAAGTTGCCGAGGCGTCGCTCGTGCAGTAGTGGGTGCAGCGTGTTCCGCACATAGTCATCGGTCTTAGTCCACTCATCAATCATGATGCACAGCGGCTCGTTAGTGTGCAGCCCGAAGTAATCAGCAGGATAAAAGTCCAGCGTCCGCGAGGTGTGGTTGGGTATCGGCATGCCCGCCTGACCAACGTCCGTGTTAGGCCCGTCGATATACACCTTCCTGTAACCTGTCTTAGCGACAATTACATCTTGGATCGCAGTTTTCCCAACGCCCGGCTCGCCCGTGAGGTGAACTGAGTTGTGTCCAGAGTTGAGCAATATGTCAACGGTTTCCGCGAAATTGACGCGGCGTGATAGATTCATTTCGTTAGCCATTTAGATTTTCCTTAATAAAACAGGTAGAACAATCCGACACCATGTCGGTTTGTCATGATCGAGGGGACTTTTGATTAGTGTCTTTCAGAGTCTTTGGTGCAGACGCTTGGGTCACTAACTGATACGGCCCTTTCCCGTACTCTTGCACGACGCACCACACACGGCGGGCATCAGCTGCAATCTGGTCGCCACAGGTGTGGCATGTGTGGTAGCCGAGTCGCCAACGGGCGATGTGAACATCGTCCCCGCACAGCCCACAGTCACGGAAGTCCGCGCTGTCATCTACATCGTATTCTCTAGCTAGGTATCTCATTTGATTCTCCAAAGAGTAAGTACAGGTTCAGCGCCCGCTTCGGATGCTGTCCAGAACACAGGCGTGAACGGACGACCCTCTTGCTCAGCCTCCTTCTTGGCATAGACCTGCGTGCGGTAGATTTCATCGGGTGTACCAAAGAGCAAGCCATACATCATGGAGTCAATCCAGTCTTCACGGAGCAGTTGGCGGTCAGCGGGGTTCAACATAATAGTCATTGCGGCCTCCAGACGAACAGGTCAAGAAGCACAACGATGACGGCAATCACCATCACAGTGACGCGTACAAGGCGTTCAGTATTGGTAAACATGTGGTGCTCCTTACTTGGTGGGATAGAGCAGACCCGTGTTGGGGTCAATCAAGCCCGCAGGGTTTGCATCGGCGGGCAAGGCTTTGCGGTCTTCGGCCATGAGCACGGAGAACTCAAGGTCGGTAATAAGGCCATCAGCCCACAGCTGCACTGCGTCGCACACACTCTTGTGGTGAACATCGAGATCATCTTGTGTCATACATTACTCCAATAAAGGTTGAACAAACCGACAACATGACGGAATGTCTGTTGCCGCTAGATACAGAGATATTACTGTCTGTCTTATCAATGTACCTAGAGTACATTGTACCACATATACTTGACAATGTCAAGAGGCTGTTCGCGTTTTAACCCTCGTGTTCGGTCTTGCGCTGCTGTGCCCGCAGCCACTCTTCCCTACGCCTTATGGCCGCAAAGATACTTGTGTCGTCGGAGTCCACTTGCTGCACTTCCACCTTTTTGGACTTTTGGACAGGCGTTTTGGCAACCATGTCGTCCAGCTTGGCCTCGATATCGTCGAACGAAAACTCGTCGGATTCGGCGGGCTCGGCGTTTTGCGTGGGCGTCATGCTTCGCATCACCAACACAGGGACAGTCGGGTCGGCGTAGATCGTTTCGGCGTTGATCATGTGTTTTGGCTTGAACGCGTTGGTATGGCGATGGTCGGGTATACCCTTACAGTCGAACCCTGCCCGCGCTGCTGTCTCTGCCAGATGGCGCAGGATGACGGGGTCGGTTGGTTTCAAAGTCTCTAGCACTTCGTCCGGTGGTGCAACCAGATGTCGGCTTTCCGTCTGACTTGGTAACAGCGCAGTAGGCCACTCCGATGCTCGACGCTCTTTCACGTATGCGCCCGCCTCGGTGTGATGGTACGGATTGACGCAGAACCGTGTGTTGCACCAACGCACCACCCGTGTGCTGGCAGGTGGGAACCTACAGACAGTGAATAGGATGCGGGCAACGCTCGTTGTACCGAACAACTTAGACAGCGGCGAGGCAGGTGCGAGCATGGGCATGGTCATTGTGACCTTGTCAGGCCAGATGTAGCAGTCATCGCGGCGGGCACAGTTGTGGAACAGATCGTCGGCAGTCTTGTACTTTTGAGGGCGACCGTTGGGTTTAGACATGATTTTCTCCTTGGGTTGAAAACTCGGGCTATTAATAAAAGGCATCGACATAGTATATCAAAGTAGGGTATTTAACAAGACCTGTCAGCTTTTTTGGGGGTTTTATTTATAATATTTTATAAGAGTGCTCATACGGTGGGATAGGGAGAGAAGGAAAAAGAGAAATTGGGAAATCATCCTATTCTCATCTTTTTCTATGTTGAGATTTTTAGTTGGGGTACCCTCTCACTCAGGTAAACAGTTTAAGCACTCTTATAAAATATTATTTATAATAGTAAGTAAGTAAGAGAGAAAAAACGGGGGAAACCTCTGCAAAATCAAGGGGTTAGCGTAAAAGTGCCGTTTACTTTGTATAAAGAACGAAAGGGTACTTTTATAGCCTTGGGCCAAAATTAGGGTCCGAGGTTTATAAAACTATGGGGGAATGTTGGTGCTTAACTGGCTGCGAGCCCGCACGAATGCTCGCGAGGTAGCTGCGCCCGTTTTGGGCTTTGATATAAGAAGGGTCTTTTTTGCCTGTTTTTTAAGCAACGCCCGCACTTTGTGAGGGTCTTTGCCTATGAGCGGGTCTGAAGTCATAACTAAAAACTATAAGGGCGACAATCCGACTCTATGTCGCTTTGTTCGGGCCCTACCCCGATGCTCCCTGTAACTACTATCGTAGAGAATATAGCGGGCGCTACCGTACCCTGCCCGCCGAACAAGAGCAGGACTATCCCGATGCTCGCTACCATCCTATGCGGGCTATACAGAATAAAACTACCCCGATGCTCGCTACCAATAACTACTATCGAGCCAGCCCCGAAAGATTCGAGGCCAAAAAAAACCGGCCCCGAACGCCGAAGCGAACGAGGCCAGATAACACAGAATAGAACGGGGCCGAAGCCCCGCCACCATTATTCGGACAACGCCATCAGCGCCGCCGTTAACAACTCGACCGAATCATCGGTTCCGAGCTTTGCCACTTCCTTGGCACGGGCAATCAATTTGTCACGCAGAGCCGCACAATCTTTGACTACCGCCTCCAAAGCGGGCTTTTCGCGCCGCTCGATTTCTTTGGCCACGGCTTGCGCCGCCTTGATCGACTTCACATCACCTTTGGCCAACATGGCCTGTTTCTCTTCGATCAGCGCACCAGTAGATTTCGCCTCAAACTTTTTGATCTCTTCCGCCCGCTTTGCCGCAATGCGCTCAGCGTCTTTAGATTCAGACTTAGGCCGAATGAAACCGCAAGAATTGACAATGCGACCAACCGCCCGCTCCCAGACTTTGCCCGCCGCGTCATCGGTAGGCGCACCTTTGTCACGGCAACCAGTAACGAACAACTTACGAACGAACATAAAATCAGGGTATTTCAAACCCTTCACATGATCGAATAGCGAAACGTCACACTTAGCGAGGGACTTTTCAGCCACCGAGCGGGCATCTTCAGCCGCCCAGTATTCGCGCCCCAATTGTTCGAGGGTTTCAACCAGTAAAGAACTCACAGGTTCACCCTGAAACAAATCGACCGCATCAGCGGACACGACAGCAGCAACAGCCGCAGAGATTGACTTTGACATAGCATTTTCTCCAATAAAGGTTTTGGCATAAGTGCCGAACAAACC
>JBBARV010000011.1:0-35271 GCA_040399625.1 Candidatus Nanopelagicales bacterium
CTAGCTTTCATGACCGGCTACATGCAGCGAACCCTGACCGCATACAAATTCGCTGAAGGTGCTGAAGGCGTCACGATCGTCCCCGACATGGCAACCGACCTTGGAACTCCCAATGCCGAAGCCACTTCGTGGGAATTCACGATCCGCGATGGTGTGACATTTGAAGATGGCTCCGAAGTTGGCTGCGCCGATGTGAAGTACGGCGTTTCGCGTACCTTCGCCCAGGACGTCATCACCGACGGTCCAACATATGCGATCTCGCTCCTTGACATTCCGAAAGCCGAAGACGGCTCCTCGGTCTACAAGGGCCCATACGTTACTGAAGGCAATGACATTGCGGCGTTTGACACTGCAATCACCTGCTCTGAAGACAACAAGACCATCACCTTTAATCTCGCCCGTCCCGCCGGTGACTTCAACTACACGGTCACACTGACCGCGTTCTCACCAGTGCCACAGGCTGCTGATACTGGCGAAGGCTATGACAACGCACCTGTTTCCACCGGCCCGTACAAGATCTCCGAATACACCAAGGGTCAGCGCATGGTTCTAGTGCGTAACGAAAACTGGAATCCAGATTCCGATGACTACCGTCCGGCATACCCAGACCAAGTTATCGTTCAGTTCGCTGTGGATCCTTCCGCGATTGACCAGAGATTGATCGCTGACTCTGGCGAAGATCAAACCGCTGTCACCCTTGCCGGCTTGACTCCTGAGTCACTCGCAACCGTGTTCGCCGGTGATCCTCGTTTCGCGGAGAGGTCAGTCGACGGTTTTGATCCTTATGTTCGTTATTACACGATCAACTCAGCGAAGGTGCCAAACCTGAAGCACCGTCAAGCAATTGTGGTTGCACTGAACCGTGCAGAGTTGCTTACCATTGCCGGTGGCGACTTTGCCGGTACTCAAGGTGATGGTATGATCAAGCCCAACTTGGCCACCGACTACGCCGAAACCGGCATGTGGGACGGACTTCTTGGCGGCACGGTTCCCGACGAAGGTAACGTGGAACTCGCGAAGCAATTGATTGCTGATTCTGGCGAACCAATGCCAGTGATCACATTTGATTACCCACAGACACCAACGAACGACAAGGCGGCTGCATCCGTGCAGGCATCCCTTGGCGCAGCTGGGATCGAAGTCAAACTCAACCCAATCGAATCCGGTCAATATTACGGTGTCGTGCTTGACCCAGAACAGCAGAATGAATTGAACTCTGCTGGTTGGGCTCCGGACTGGCAGAACGCCTCCACCGTGATTCCAGAACTCTTTGGTGCTCAAGGTGGCTTCAACCTCTCACGGAATGAGGATCCAGCATTCGAAGAGCAGGTTCAAACTGCTCTTGGAACAACCGACCGCACAGCGCAGGCTGATTTGTGGAAGGAGCTCAACACAAAAGCAATGGAGCAGGCTTGGGCGGTGCCGACACGTTTCGGCAAGGTTCAATACCTGTGGGGTTCCAAGATTGGCAATGCATTCCTCTGGGATGCCTACGGCTGCTTGCCGTTCGGTGACCTCTACGTAATGCAGTAGTAGTTCAAGTGGTGGGGTCCGCCATTGGCGGACCCCACTTCACCACTTCACGCTGATCGTTCATGTTGGATTGTTTCGAACAACATTTCCCCAAAGGATTAATTAATGGCCGCCTACGTGATTCGCCGGATACTCACCGGCATTCTGATCCTGATCTTGCTCAGTCTCGTCACGTTCCTCGTGTTCAACGCGCTTCCGGCTGATCCGGCCGCGCTCACGTGCGGAAAGTCGTGTAACCCTCAGGTCATTGCTGCAAACCGAATTCGCCTTGGTCTGGATCAACCCCTGTACGTTCAATACTTGGATTTCATCAAGGGCATATTCTTTGGGCGCACGTACGGCTCAGGAACTGCAACTTTTAAATGCGACATCCCTTGTTTGGGTTATTCGTTCCGCAAGGGTGAAGCAGTGACACCTTTAATTCTCAAGGCACTTCCTGTCACTATCTGGCTCTCACTCGGAGCGTTCGTGCTGTGGCTGGTCCCCGGAGTTTTGCTTGGGATTTACGCATCGCGTCGTCAAGGCCGCATTCAAGAGCGCCTCGTGCTTGGTTCAGCACTCGTTGGATACTCCTTCCCATCCTTTTTCATCGGACTCCTACTCCTGTTCTTCGTGGTGATCAGGTGGCAGTGGCTGCCCTATCCCAATTACATATCACCTTTTGAAGACCCGGTGCAGTTTTTACAAACCATGATCCTGCCGTGGATCACCCTCGCGTTGGTATTTATGGCTTTCTATATTCGACTGACGCGCAATCAACTTCTTGAGACCTATAGCGAGGACTACATTCGCACAGCCCGGGCCAAGGGATTGCGCGAAGGAACCGTGATCCGCAAACACGCTTTGCGTGCTGGGCTAACACCCATTGTTACTGCTGCGGGCCTTGATCTTGCGGGTTTACTCGGTGGTGCGATTATTACCGAAAGTATTTTCAGTCTCCCCGGCGTTGGGAAGCTTGCCGTCGGGGCAGTGGTTGATTCAGACCTTGCGGTCATCACCGCCACCGTTCTGGTCGCCGGTACGTTTATCGTCGTTGCAAACATTGTGGTTGACCTTTTGTACGCGGTCATCGACCCGAGGGTGAGGCTCGCATGACTTTCCTTTCTGTCACCGACCTGCAGGTTTCTTTTTCTACCGAGGACGGAACCGTCAAAGCTGTTGACGGTGTCTCCTTTAACCTTGAGCGTGGTAAGACTTTGGCAATTGTCGGCGAGTCCGGTTCAGGGAAAAGTGTTACCTCCCAAGCAATCATGGCGCTGCATACTGGCCGCGGAACGACCGTTTCCGGTCAGATCGAACTTAATGGGACCGATATTGTCACGGCTTCGGAAGAAAAACTGCGCTCAATGCGCGGTAACGAGATGGCCATGATCTTCCAGGATCCTTTCGCATCCCTGCACCCTTTTTACCGAATCGGAAGCCAACTTGCCGAGGCCGTCTACGCGCACCGCAAGGTTTCTAAAAAAGAAGCCAAGGCTGAAGCCCTCCGGATGCTGAATAAGGTAGGAATCCCCAATCCAGAGCAGCGGATTGAGGACTACCCCCACCAACTTTCCGGCGGTATGCGCCAGCGCGTGATGATCGCAATGGCGCTCATTAACGGTCCAGAACTTTTAATTGCCGATGAACCAACAACGGCGCTCGACGTTACGGTTCAAGCACAGATCCTTGAACTTCTGGCTGAACTTCAAGCAGAGTTCAATACGGCGATCATCTTGATCACGCACGACTTAGGAATTGTGGCTGACAAGGCGGACGAAATCGTCGTTATGTACGGCGGGCGAATCGTGGAACAGGCTGGATTACACGATCTTTTCTATAAACCCCAAATGCCGTACACCGTTGGATTGCTGTCCTCGGTTCCTCGGCTTGACTCGGCCGGAAACCGGTTGCTGTCCATTGGCGGGCAACCACCTTCGCTGATCAACCTGCCAACCGGCTGTGTGTTCAACCCACGTTGCGCTGCAAAAAATCCTGATATTGCGCCTCGTTGCGAGAGTGAGCGACCGGAGCTGCGCGAGGTGGGGGAGAACCAATTCGTACGTTGCCATCTCGATGAAGAACAACGAGAGAAATTTGCCACCACCAGACTCGCGGAGGTGCTCGAAGGTGAGTGATCAAGAGATTTTAAAAGTTACTGATCTTTATAAAAAGTTTCCTATCACCAAGGGTGCGCTCCTGAAAAAGGAAGTCGGTTCGGTCAATGCCGTTAATGGAATTAATTTGACCCTGAACGAGAGCGAAACCCTTGGGTTGGTGGGCGAGTCAGGATGTGGGAAGTCCACCGCCGGCCGCGTGATTTTACGATTGCTCGAACCCACCTCAGGAAAAGTGGAATTTGACGGCACCGACATCACGGCTCTGAGCCGCAGTGAGCTGGTTCCACTGCGCAGCCAGATGCAAATGATCTTTCAAGACCCGTTCTCATCTCTGAACCCACGTCACACGGTCGGCAGCATTATTGGCGCACCATACGAAGTCCAAGGAATCAAACCTGCCGGGGGCGTGAAGAACGCGATCCGCGAAACCATGGAACGCGTGGGGCTCAACCCCGAACACTTCAACCGTTACCCCAATGAGTTCTCCGGGGGCCAGCGCCAACGAATCGGAATTGCCCGAGCGGTAACCCTGCGACCAAAATTCATTGTGTGTGATGAACCAGTGTCGGCTCTCGATGTATCAATTCAAGCTCAGGTGATTAACCTGCTCCAAGATCTCCAAGATGAATTCGGAATCGCCTACCTCTTCGTTGCCCATGACCTGTCGGTTGTTCGCCAGATCTCAAACCGCGTGGCCGTGATGTACCTCGGCCATATTGTTGAACAGGCATCACGTGATGACCTCTACACGCACCCTTACCACCCGTACACCCACGCATTGCTTTCCGCGGTCCCGGTTCCTGATCCAAAGGTCGAGGCCAAGCGCGAACGGATTGTGTTGCGCGGTGACCTGCCTTCTTCCATCAACCTCCCGTCGGGCTGCGTATTTAGCACCCGGTGTTGGCAAGCCCAAGACAAATGTCACACCGATGTTCCCGAACTCCAAGATATGGGCAACGGCCATAAAGTCGCTTGCCACTTCCCGATCATGGAATTCCTGGGAACCACTCTGATCACCGGTCCCGACTCGGGTGTTACTGCGCAGCCGGATCGCGTGGTGCCTCCGCCCAGTGAGGTATTACAAAGCCTCCAAAGTGGTCGGGCAACGCGACCCAAGGGAATCGATTACGCCGAAGGTGAAAAACCGATCTAGACACCTGTTACAGGTATTGCTGAAAGAACTCCAACTCGGCGAGCATGAGGTTCTCGGCAACTATTTCCTGCGGAGTCATATGCGTCACACCGGTGAGTGGAAGCACGCAGTGGGTTTTGCCGGCGGCAAGGAGAGCCCCGGACAATTGCAATGTGTTGGCCATCAGGACGTTGTCATCGGCTAAACCATGAATGATGAGTAATGGCCGGGTGAGCTTATGTGCTTTTGTCAGGAGCGAGCTCCGCTCGTATTGCTCCGGATTGTCTTGGGGTGTTCCCAGATAACGCTCGGTATAAGCCGTGTCATAGAGCGCCCAGTCGGTCACGGGTGCGCCGGCAACGCCTGCGTGAAAGACATCAGGTCGCTCCATCACGGCGAGGGCCGCGAGATAACCGCCAAAGGACCACCCGTGAATTCCCACCCGATCCAGATCGAGATCCGGATAAATCTTGGCGAGATCGGTAAGCGCCTGGACTTGGTCCTCGACAACAACGGTGGCCAGATCCCCGGCAATTGCGTACTCAAACTCGGTGCCGTGTGATGGCGTCCCGCGATTGTCGGTGATCACCACGGCAAATCCCTGATTGGCAAGCCACTGATCCGATAGGTAGGCCACGCCAGCCGCGATAACCCGTTGGTGTTGTGGCCCGCCGTAGGGAGCGCAAATGACAGGCAATTTGGTTCCTTGAATGTGATCTTCGGGCCACAGAACTGCCGAACGAAGTTCGTGCACTCCGGTGGTCACTATTTCAACGTGGGGATTGATTGCAGGAATCTCGCAGTTGTTGACGAATTCGTGGAGAACGTGGGTCGGGTCATCAAGGTCAATCAATTGATAACTCGACAACACGGAATTGAGGTTAGTGCTTGCAAGAACCATCAGGTTACCCGTGATTATGGCCGAATGGACTCCGCTCTCGGGGGACAGCAACCGAAGCACTGACGATCCAATGGCGAGGGAATACACCAATTGATGGGTGGGATCAAAGTTGGTGCTAGCGGTAAACACGAGGTCATCCGTTGTACTGATGACGCTGTTTATTTCCATTCCAATGGGAGTGACGGGTTCACCGTTAACGCATAGTCGGTGGGAGCCCTCCATTGGTCGTATCTCCACGAGTTGGTGACCCGAAATAAGCGTTGGCACGCCAGAGGAAACCGAGTGCCACGGAACTTCTGTCCGGGTTTCGGTGTGGTGAAGCGCGTTGCCCTCAAGTGTCTGGATGCAGACTTCCTGTTGATTGCGGGATAAAAAACTAAGGGTGGGCACCGAGCCATACATGTTCACGGTCGCTAGATAAGGAAATGATTGCGAGTCCCAATCAATCTGGGTGCAGGTGGAGGTTAAGTCGCACACATAAAGTGCAATCTCTGCATTAGGCGTCCCGGCGAAAGGGTATTTGTGGGCGCGGGGCGACGACCGTGGATTGGCAGGATCCGCGATCCACGCGGTTTCTACCCCAGAGTCATCGACTCGTTCGACCAGGACACCGGCTGAGTCGGGGAGCCACCAAAAGCCACGCACCCGGTCGAGTTCTTCTGCCGCCGCGAAATCGGCCAACCCCCAGGTCACATCGGTTTCACTCTCAGCAGGTCCGGCGAGCTTGCGTGGGTGCTCACCTTTGTTGTGAGCGGAGATGACCCAAAGACCTGAGTCCTTGACGAAAGCAATGTTGTTACCGTCGGGACTTAATTGCGGGTCGATGCAGCCGCCGCCAGTATTTAATTGGTGTGCCGCCTCCCACGCGCTTTGTTCGCCGTGGGGAATCTGCTGGGCAAAGAGTTCCCCGTCGAGAACGAATGCAATGGTGGTGAAGTCCTCGTCCACCGTGAACGAAGTCACGCCTTCAGTAACCTCGCGCATGCGTTCGCGCCGTGCTTTTTCTTCAGGGGGTAATTCGCCACCAACCTGCTGAGTTACCGCATCGAAAACGATTTCCTCGCGCCATGTTTTTTGGGCTTGGGCCTCTCGGAGCTGGGTTCCTTGGGGCTTGCGAGCACACCAGATGTCGCCCACCGGATTGCGCCCACCGGCTGATCTGATGAACAGAACCAGGTCCGCCCGGGGACTAATCCGGAAGTGTTTAGGGGATCCAAGTCGAAAACTTCGGGTAGCGGCCTTCTGGCGGGGAAAGGATTCACTCATGTGCGAACTATGCCTCATTGCACGTGGCCGATACCCTTAGCCGGTGACTTCTACTGCGCGACTTCTGATTGTCCATGCCCACCCCGACGACGAATCAATCGGAACCGGAGCGACCATGGCCAAGTACGTCTCCGAGGGCGCCTCGGTGACCCTGGTGACCTGCACACTGGGTGAAGAGGGCGAAATACTGGTTCCTGATTTAGCTCACTTAGCGGCCGACCAAACAGATTCTTTGGGCAAGCACCGCATCAGTGAATTAAGTGATGCAATGGCTCTCCTCGGTGTTACTGATTTTCGGTTTTTGGGTGGCCCTGGTAAATACCGCGACTCAGGCATGATGGGTGTTGAAAGCAATAAGCGCTCAGACTGTTTCTGGAACGCCGACCTACTAGAGGCGGCAACCGATCTAGTCGCAATCATTCGCGAGGTGCGGCCACAAGTGGTTGTGACCTATGACGATTTCGGTGGATACGGGCACCCCGACCACATCCAGGCGCATCGGGTTACCACGTATGCAATTGCACTCGCTGAAAGTCCAAGTTTTAAACCTGAGCTGGGAGAGGCTTGGACGGTTTCCAAGATCTATTGGACCGCTTTCCCAAAGAGTCGGATCATTTCAGGAATCGCCAAACTAAAAGAGATTGGTGATCAAAGTGAATTCGCAACCATGGACCCCGATGACATCCCGTTCGCTGTGGATGACTCGGTGATAACGACGGTCATTGATGGATCGGAATTCACCCAAGCAAAATTTGATGCACTCACCGCCCATAAAACGCAGGTGAGTACCGATAGCGGATTCTTTGCGCTCTCTAATAATTTGGGGCTGGAAATCTTCACCGAAGAACACTTTCGACTTGTTCGAGGGAATGCGCCGCAATCAGGGCAGGAAGTCGACTTATTTGAAGGCCTGACTCTTGTCTGAACCACTTCAGCGGGTCCTGACGTTATTCGGCTTTGTCCTGATGGGATTCGCGGTCGGGGTGGCCGGTGCCTTCATTCAGGCGCATCGTTTCATCTCTTCTATGGGAGATTTTGTGATTTCGATCCCGTGGGGGACGGTCCTATTACTCGTCGCAATCACTTTTTTAACCCGATTGGCAACGGTTGCTGCACGAACCCGTTGGGCTGGATGGCTGTTCTTCTCGTGTTGGCTCGCTGCGACCGTACTGCTCTCGGCCGACTCCCCATCCGGTGACCTAGCGATCAGTTCAGGTGCTCGTCAAATGGTCTATCTTTTTGGCGGGATCGTCCTCGGCGCGGCCGCAGCAACCCTTCCGGTTGAATTTCGTGTCCGAAAGGGAACCAAAAGAATGTCAGAACCGTCAATTTCTGTGCACTGAGACATATCCCGGATTCATTTGTGCGCATGTCGCGTGAGCGCTGACCCAGTGGGAATGCTTACCATAGACACCTTGTCTTGTAATTTGTAAATCCAAAGGTTGTGGAGATTATTCGTGAGTGAGCAGACATCAACACCTGCAATTTCGCGGCGCACACTTATTTTGGTAGGGGCAGGAACAGCGGCCGTTATTGCCGTATTGCTGGGTGTTTTCGCAGCAGCCAATGACGCGGTACGGCCCGGGACGACTGTTTCGGGGGTTGCTATTGGTGGAATGAGCATCGATGAAGCAATTGGTGTTCTTGAGAAGTCCGTAGGCGCGAAAGTTAACCGGAAAATCGAGATTTCAGCCGGGGATCAGGTTTTTGAAGTGCGCCCGCGTGCAGCCGGCATCACACTCGATGCGCAAGCAACTGTCGAACAGGGTACAGCTACCGGTTTCAACCCGTTCAGGGTGCTTTTTGACTTTATCGGATCTCGTGAGATTGAACCGGTCATTGCAGTTGATCAGGACGCACTCGTGGATTCAGTTGCTTCCATTGCTGATGTTGTTAACCTCAACCCGGTCGAACCCAGACTTTCTGTGACAAAAAATAAAATTACGTTGACACCGGGAAGCGACGGTTTGGCAGTTGACCGTGAAGCGCTGGGAACCCAGATTGTTGCGGCGGTTACCCAACCCCGCTCCACGATCGTGGCTCCGCTGGGGGTAACGCCACCGAGAGTGTCTGCCGCTGATGCCTCCGCGGCAGAGAAGCTTGCTCAGCAGGCAGTTGCCAGCCCCGTCACCGTTTCTGTGGGCGAGACCACCGCCACTCTTGCTCCGGAGACTATTGCGCAAGCGTTGTCCTTTACCACCCAAGGAAATCAGCTATCACCTGAACTCGACGGAGCTATTCTCCACGCATCAATTGCCAATGCGCTCAAACGCGCTGAGACACCCGGCCGTGATGCGAGTTTTAAAATTGCCAATGGCAGTCCATTTGTTGTTCCTTCGGTTGTTGGCACCGGGGTCTCTGATAGTGAATTGGCCACCGCAGTGCTGGGGGTTTTATCGGCGGAGGGTAATAGTCGCAGTGTTTCTGTACCGTTGGGAATCCGAGAGCCTGAGCTGACAACAGCCGCGGCGCAGCAATTGGGTATCAATGACAAGCTTTCTAGCTTTACCCAAAACTTTCCTTATGCCGCGTATCGGGTCACCAATATTGGGCAAGCTGCCAGGTACATAGATGACACGATCCTGATGCCCGGCGAGACTTTTTCAATGAATGACACCATTAAAGAGCGCACGGTTAAAAACGGTTACACCGTGGGAACAATCATTGGCCCGGGTGGCGTTTTCGAAGATGCTCTCGGGGGTGGCGTCTCAGCGGCGACAACCGCGATGTGGACGGCCGCGTTTTTTGCTGGCATGGAACGCACAGACACCAGAGCCCATTCACTTTATATCTCTCGTTACCAGCCAGGACTTGAGGCAACGGTTGCTTGGGGATTTTTTGACATGAAATTCACAAATGATTCACCAACTGCTGTTCTCATTAAAACAAAAATGACAAACAGTTCAATGAAAGTTACTTTTTGGGGGACACGCCAATACGACTCAATCGAAGCTGACTTTGGTGAGCGGATAAATATTAAGCAACCCAAAAAGATTGTGATGACCAACAAGAAGTGCGTACCTCAAGCGGGGATTGAAGGCTTCACCATCACGGTCGACCGGGTTTTTGTCAAAGATGGCGTAGAGGTTATCCGAGAGCCCATGACCACGGTCTACAACGCGGGTCCCAATGTTGTGTGCAAAAAGAAGCCGAATTTGGAGGACCTTGATCCAAGCGGGTCAGAGTTTGACAACAGCAGCCCGAGTCCCTCGGCATCGCAAAGTCCTTCGACCAGTGCTAAACCTGCACCCTCTACAAACTAACTTTTAATCGGTTCCAAGTGTGCACCGTCACTGGTGTCCACGACGGTGAATCCGCAACCGGCAATGCGATCTCGTAGTTTGTCGCTCAATGCCCAATCCTTAGCGCTTCGAGCAGCATTGCGCTGCTCAAGGAGATCAGAAACTTCCGCGGGTACCTGCACTGTTGGGTTGAGGTCCTTGCCGACATCACGGGCAAGGTCTAAGCCGAAAAGTGAATCGAGGTGGGCAAATATTTCGAATTTGGCCCCGTCACTGATATCACTATTTTTTTCTAGATTTCGCAATGCATTTACAGCCATGGGGGTATTGAGATCCTGTGAAAAATACCCAGAGATTTCATCGACCTGGGTTTGATCCATTGCCTGTGAATTGCTTTGGGACCAGGTATTTACTTTGTGGCGCCAGCGGTCGAGGAGCTCTTGGGAAGACTCGATTACTTCCCAAGTGAGATTCATCTGGCTGCGATATTTGTGTTGCATAAATGCTAAGCGAAGTGCAAGCGGGTCAAAACCGCGATCAATCACGTCCTGCACTAAAACAACATTGCCGGTGGACTTACTCATTTTCCGGGTTTCAAAAAGTAGATGTTCGGCGTGTACCCAATGCCGCACCACTTCATGATCCCCCGACTTACCTTCACTGGAAATCGCCGAATTACTTTGTGCTCTTTCGTCTTCGTGGTGGGGGAATCGGAGGTCAATCCCTCCCGTGTGGATGTCAATGTTTTCACCGAGTAGATCCAAGCTCATGGCACTGCATTCCGTGTGCCAGCCTGGAAACCCGCGGCCCCACGGAGTTTCCCAAGTGAGCTGGGTTCGATTCTCACCCGCCGACTTCCACAGGGCCCAATCTGCATGGAACCTTTTGGCTGATTCGTTCTCTTCGGCGTCGAATTTATGTCCGGGACGAAGTGCATCGAGTCTGTTTCCGCTTAATGCTCCATAACTGGGAAATGACTCCGCGGAAAAATAGACCGAGTTATCCGCTCCGAGATAGGCATTTCCGCTATCGATCAATTTCTGAATCAAGGTGAGCATCGATTCAATCGATTCACTCGCTTTGGGGTAGTGATCCGCAGGATAAATATTGAGACGAGCGAGGTCCTGGTGAAATGCGCGCTCAAAATGCTGGGCAATGTCGAGAGCAGATTTACCTGTTTTTTCGGATTCGGCGAGCATTTTGTCTTGGGAATCGGGAAGTGAATCGTTGCCATCACCCAAGCCAGTGTCGTCGGCCATGTGACCGACATCAGTGATGTTTTGAACAACAATTGTGCGAAAGCCTTCATAGCGCAGGGTTCGAGCAATCAAGTCTGTGACCAGAAATGTGCGCATGTTTCCCACGTGGGCATCCCGGTACACCGTTGGTCCACAGGCATAAATGCGGGCAAGATCGGGGTGGCTGGTTTCAACGGGATCAATTTCCCGAGTCATCGTGTTGTAGATCTGCACCCCTTGAGCCTAGACGCTGGCGAGGTTTCCGGGACGCTAGGTGCGGACGGGGCGAGGAGGCGGTAAGTTGAGACCAGATAACTTCCTTTGCTAACCCGGCGCAATATACGCAACGTGTGTGCGCCCGACTTTTTGGAGCGAACGTGACCTACGTCATCACCCTTCCCTGTGTAGACCTCAAAGACCGGTCTTGTATAGAAGAGTGCCCGGTGGATTGCATCTATGAAGGCGATCGCATGCTCTACATTCAGCCAGACGAATGTGTGGACTGCGGTGCATGCGAGCCGGTGTGCCCCGTTGAGGCGATCTACTACGAAGATGACGTCCCGGAGGAGCACAAGGCGTTCACCGCTGCCAACGTGGACTTCTTCGTTGAGTTGGGTTCACCTGGTGGCGCTGCAAAGCTTGGCGCCCAAACCTTTGATGCTCCTTTGCTCGCCGGTATCGAAATCCAAATCCACGAAGAATAAGAATTTATCGGATTTCATTTACGTGATTGCGGATCGCTGGTCTCAACTACCGGACTTCCCGTGGGACACTCTCGCGCCATTTGCTGAGATTGCCCGAGCCCACCCGGACGGCATAATTGACCTGTCCGTGGGTACACCGGTGGACCCAACACCGGAGGTTATTCAGCGGGCTCTCGCGGCGGCGTCAAATGCACCCGGATACCCAACGACCGCTGGGATCCCGGAACTTGCGGCAGCTTTCATCAATTGGGCGGTAATGAACTTGGGTGCGCCAGCCGAAATAGCCGTGCTGCCGACCATTGGCTCTAAGGAATTCGTCGCGGCCCTGCCTAATCTTTTGGGATTAAGTGCCGGCGACGTTGTCGTTATTCCTGAAATCGCCTACCCGACCTATCTGGTGGGTGGAATGGCTGCCGGGTGCGAAGTGATCGCCTCTGATTCACCTGAATTGTTGAACCAACCGGTATCTATGGTGTGGCTCAATTCGCCGTCAAATCCCACAGGTGAAGTGTTGAGTGTGCAGCGGCTGCAGGAATTAGTCCAGTGGGGTCAAGCCAATGGCGTTGTGATTGCAAGTGATGAGTGTTATTTCGAGTTGGGCTGGGACGCTGAGCCAGTCTCCATTTTGGACCAGCGAGTACACGGTGGAAACCTCACCGGATTACTCGCTCTGCACTCACTGTCAAAACGATCAAATATGGCTGGCTTTCGGTTTGGCATGTTGGCGGGTGACCCCGAGGTAGTAAATCGGATTCTGGGAATTCGCAAACATCTAGGCATGATGGTCCCCACATTTGTGCAATATGCAGCCATCGCTGCCTACCAGAATGTTGCACATGTTCGAGAGCAAAAAGCGAGGTATCACTCCAGAAGGGCGGCACTTGGCGGCGCGTTAAACCAAGCGGGGTTTGATATTCGTCACAGTGAGGCCGGTTTGTATTTGTGGGCGACCCAGGACAAGGACTGCTGGGACAGCGTCTCCCAGCTCGCCGCAATGGGCATTTTGGTAACTCCGGGCGCCTTTTATGGGGAGTCGGGGCGTAATTTCGTTCGGGTTGCATTAACGGCAACCGACGAAGCGGTCAATATCGCGGTGGCCCGACTTGCCAACTTTGCCTAGGTGGATTTTCATGGCGAGCGTGCGGGCAGTACTCTGCGCCAGTGACTGAAAACGTACTCAATTACCCGGGTGGAACCCTTGATCTACCAATTATCGAATCCACCGAAGGTGAGAATGGCTTAGGCGTAACTGACTTGCTGAAAACCACGGGCAACGTCACCCTGGATCCAGGGTTTGTCAACACCGCCGCATGCACTTCGGCTGTTACTTTCATCGATGGTGACAAAGGAATCCTCCGATACCGCGGTTACCCGATAGAGCAGTTGGCCGAAAATTCTACTTTTTCGGAGACTTCTTACTTGCTGATTTACGGTGAGTTGCCTACGCCCGCTCAGTTGAGTGAATTTGAGTCGATCATTAATCAGCACACGATGTTGCATGAAGACCTACGTCGATTTTTTGACGGTTTTCCCCGTGATGCCCACCCAATGCCCGTTCTATCCTCGGCGGTCTCGGCGCTGTCCACGTTCTATCAGGACTCGTTGGATCCATTCGATAAAGAGCAGGTCGAGATCTCAACTATTCGACTCCTGGCCAAAATGCCCACTATTGCCGCTTACGCCTACAAGAAATCAATTGGGCAGCCTTATCTCTATCCGGACAATTCACTGGGTTTTGTCGAGAACTTCCTGCGCATGACATTTGGCGTACCGGCTGAGGAATATGTTGCGAACCCGGTCGTCGTGCGCGCGCTGGATCAATTATTCATTCTGCACGGTGACCACGAGCAGAATTGCTCAACCTCAACCGTGCGACTTGTTGGTTCATCGCATGCCAATCTTTTTGCGAGCGTCTCTGCTGGCATCATGGCGCTTTTTGGCCCACTTCATGGTGGTGCTAATCAGGCTGTTCTGGAAATGCTCGGTCAGATTCATGACTCTGGTGAAGGTGTTGACGCTTTTATTGCAAAGGTTAAGGCCCGCGAAGATGGTGTGAAGCTCATGGGCTTTGGTCACCGCGTCTACAAGAATTACGATCCACGCGCCGCAATTGTAAAAAAGACAGCCTATGAAGTCCTTGCAGCCCTCAACGTCCAAGATCCGTTGCTAGATATTGCTTTGCAACTCGAGGCTGTTGCACTCGTTGATCCTTACTTCATCGAGCGCAAGTTGTACCCAAATGTTGACTTCTACACCGGGTTGATTTACAAAGCCATGGGCTTCCCAACCCGCATGTTTACGGTGCTGTTTGCATTGGGTCGCTTGCCGGGTTGGATCGCCCAATGGCGGGAAATGATCGAAGATCCAGCCACCAAAATTGGTCGACCACGCCAGGTCTACATCGGAGAAACAGAGCGCAACTACCCCATCAAGTAGGGGTTAGTGCAGCGCAGAATTAAGCCCACCCCATGAACCGGTCCGATTCACGGCCTCGATTCCTCCGGTAACGGAGTTCCTTCGAAACAGTAGGTCGTGTGCACCAGAAAGAGCACCGGCTTTAACGATTTCACCGTCGGGCAAAAGGACTTTGCTACCGGCGGTTACGTAGAGTCCCGCTTCAACAACACAACGGTCACCAAGTGAAATTCCAATTCCGGCATTTGCGCCGATGAGGCACTCGCTGCCCACGGAAACTACTTCTTTGCCACCGCCGGAGAGGGTCCCCATAATGGATGCGCCTCCACCAATGTCAGATCCTGCGCCGACGAGCACTCCGGCGGAAATGCGACCTTCTACCATTGAGGTGCCCAAGGTTCCTGCGTTGAAATTCACAAATCCTTCGTGCATGACAACTGTTCCGGGGGCAAGGTGGGCGCCCAGCCGTACCCGATCCGCGTCGGCAATTCGCACGTCGCTGGGGGTGACGTAATCCACCATGCGCGGAAAGCGGTCCAGACCAAAGATCGTTAACTGGTCACCGCGGGCTCGGGTGCGCAGTCGCACCTCACCTACCCGCTCGACCGGGATAGGTCCAAGATTTGTCCAGGCGACGATTTCAAGTTTGCCAAAAATACCGTCCAGATTGATTGAACGCGGGGTAACCAAGCGGTGCGAGAGCAGGTGTAGTCGCAGGTAGGCGTCGGCGCCATCAGTCGGAGGTTCGGAAAGGTCTGGAATCTGCGTGCGTATCCCGCGCACGGTCACGCCCCGCAACTCGTCATGGACAGCGCCGGCATCGATTCCGGGTACATCGGGGGGAGTTGCACCTAAGGTGGGGTTTGGGTACCAGACGTCCAGCAACGTGTTGTCGCTGTAGGTCGCTAATCCCAACCCACTTGCAGGTCCATTCAACAGATTTTCGCTCACGGCACTACCGTAGTGGCGTGATCTCCTCAGGGCAGTTGGAACCTTTGTCTTTGGGTGCAGAATTGGCCGTTCTCACCGCCTCCCTGATTGACATTTCCAGCGAGTCACATGGTGAGGAACAAATTGCGAATCTGGTTGAACAAGCGTTGTGTGAATACCCGCACCTGATAGTGACTCGAATTGGGAACTCGGTGGTTGCCACCAACCATGCGAACCGTGGTGATTGCGTCGTGCTCGCGGGTCATTTGGATACCGTTCCGGCTAATGGCAATCTTCCTCATCACCTTGAGTCGGGACGGATTTTCGGGTTAGGTGCGGCTGACATGAAAGGCGGGGTTGCAATTGCCTTACAGCTTGCGGCCACCGTCATCGAACCGGTGCGCGACATTACTTTCATTTTCTATGAATCCGAGGAAGTCAGCTCGGAATTCAATGGTCTGCAAAAAATATCAGATATCGCCCCGGAGTTTTTAGAGGCAGATTTTGCGGTGCTCATGGAGCCCAGTAACGCCAACATTGAAGCAGGTTGTCAGGGAACAATGCGAGCCACCATCACGACCCGTGGTGAACGCGCGCACAGCGCGCGGAGCTGGATGGGCAAAAATGCAATTCATCAAGCGCGTGAAATCTTGGAAATTTTAGAGAACTACGAACCCGCCAGCCCGGTCATTGATGGCCTAACATTTCGTGAGGGTTTGAATGCCGTCGCCATAAGTGGTGGCATTGCCGGAAACGTGATCCCTGATCTGTGCTGCGTCACGGTGAATTACCGTTTCGCACCGGACAAGACAGTGGACCAGGCGATCGCACACGTCAAGGAAATCTTTGCTGGTTGTGATGTTGAGATCACCGACCAGGCACCAGGTGCGCTACCCGGCCTGTCACACCCGGCTGCACAAGCATTTCTTGATGCAACGGGTGCCACTGTGGCTCCGAAGTTTGGGTGGACCGATGTTGCCCGCTTCTCAGCGATGGGAACACCCGCGGTCAATTACGGTCCGGGGGATCCGTCGATTGCGCACAGTCAAGGCGAATACGTCAACATAGTGGAGCTGACTAGCGTGGCGACCAACCTTCGGCGTTGGTTAACAGAGCAAAGCTCACCTATCCATGGTGGACTAGATTCATGACATTTGTTTTCGTGGTTCTTGCGATCTTGGTAATTGCGGGAGCAGCGATGTTGATCACTGGTCGGTTTGCCCCGAGCATTGGAATTGAGAACACGGGTGACTACAAACCGAATTCATTGGGCTTTGATGTAACGGTTCGAGGTTATCGGATGGATGAAGTAGATCAAAAAATTGCTGTGCTAGAAGGCCGGATCGCCGAACTCGAATCAAATCCCAAGGAATGAGTTATACATTTTGAAAACGAAACGTGTTCGCCGACTTGATTTGGACATCGTGATTAACGCGCCGGTGCAGGAAGTTTTCGCTGCTTTCACGGCGTGGACCCAGCAGGATCGTTGGATGGTGGGTACCAGGGTCGAAATCCGCAAAGGTGACGGCGAGAGTGTCGGATCAGTTATCGCTGGCTGGACGGGGGCTGGGCCGGTGGGTTTCTGGGACACCATGGAAATCACCCGGTGGGAGCCGCCCTACCGGGTCGACGTCCTACATACGGGCGCCTTGGTCAAAGGGACGGGCACCATGGAGGTGGTCTCCCTACCAGGGAATACGGCACGATTCATTTGGAGTGAGGATTTTGAGTTGCCCTTAGGCGTTTTGGGAGCCCTTGGCTGGCCGATTGGTAAATTCCCGTTGCTGGCCGGAGTGAAGAAATCTTTGAAGGCCCTCAAGGCTGAGATTGAGTCGGGCCGGCCCTTCTAAAATCAGGTCAATCAGAGGGCGCTTGGTCCTGGAACCGGGTCATGCGGAATAATGGGCATTTCGAACCGGGCGTGCCCGGGTACCTGATGGGCGCAATGGCGCTGCAAAGACTTGGCTAGAAGGGGACACGATTATGGCCGCGATGAAGCCACGTACCGGAGACGGACCAATGGAGGTCACCAAAGAGGCTCGCAGTTACGTCATGCGGGTTCCCTTAGAAGGCGGTGGACGCCTCGTTGTTGAGCTTAAAGCTGATGAAGCTAAAGAACTGGGCGCCAAACTCCTCGAAGTTTTCGCCTAGTCCAGTTGTTAATCCCGGTTTCGCAACGAAGCCAAGAAAAGTCCCTCACCCACGGTGAGCAGTGAGGGCAACCAATCACTGTCAGATCGCAATTCGGTCGCGACATCTCGCATCGCGGTGGCCTCGTAGTCACGAACACCAGGGTCAGCAATCCTCGAGGCAAATGCACCATGGAAAATCACTAACCCACCGATTCGAAGCAGTCTTTTTGCTTGGATTAGCATTGCGGGGTATTCCCCGGCCTCTGCATCAATAAATATGAGGTCATAAGCGCCGTCAGAGAATCTGGGCAGTACTTCGAGTGCACGTCCGGCGATGAGTCTGGTGCGGTTGGATTCGTAACCTAGTCCGGTAAAAAGTTCTTTCGCGTGACGCTGGTATTCAGCCTCAAGGTCAATACTTGTGAGAACCCCGCCCGCTTTCATGCCCTCGAGAAGTGCAGCGCCGGAGATTCCTGTTCCGGTCCCGACTTCAATAATTGCCTGTGCCTGGATTGAGGTGGCAAGTAGTTCCAGCAAAGAGGCAACCTGGGCGCTAACGCACTCGAGCCCGAGATCGGCAGAGCGTAATCTGGCGTCGCGCAGTTCACTTGCGTGTTCGGCGTCAAACTCACCCAAGTAGTTTTCGGTGTAATCGGCGGCAGCGGCGGTAATGGCTGAATGGGGCATGACACTCCTTGCAAACTGGTATCTACGGGCATAGATGCTTTTGAGAGCCTACTGGTAAGCCCCCGACAATGAGCGATAGTGCGCGTTAGGCTGGCGGGGTGAGTGAATTCCCCCCAACCAACTTCGTAGCCCCTCCACCTCGACCCGAGCCTGCCCCGCGCAAAACTCAGCAGCGGGGGTTGGGTGTCGCGGGCACGATTCTGATCTCGGCCGTTACCGCCGTAATTGTCGGCGGCGTTGCCGGTCTTGGCGGGTATCTGATTGGTTCCAACGGAGAAGAGACTACGAGTGGCACGACCAATGTGATTGCATTGCCACAACTCGACAATATTGTGAGCGTGAGTACAACCGATGTCTCGGCAATTGCCAAATCTGTGTTGCCCAGCGTTGTGTCAATTCTGATTGAGGCTGGCGAGAATTCTGGTAGCGGCTCCGGTTTCATAGTTCAATCCGACGGTTACATTCTCACCAATAATCACGTCGCTGCACCCGCAGCCGACGGTGGGGTACTCACCGTAGTTTTTGACAACGGTGAAAAAGCTGTTGCAAAGATCGTCGGCCGTAATTCCTCCTATGACCTTGCGGTACTCAAAGTTGATAAAACAGGATTGCCTGCTGCGGTGCTCGGTGACTCAAATGCCGTTCGTGTCGGGGAAGTGGCAATTGCAATCGGCGCCCCACTAGGACTCAACGGGACGGTGACCTCGGGAATCATCAGTTCCCTGGATCGGCCCGTTACCGCCGGTGGCAGTGGTGAATTGGCATTCATCAATGCAATTCAAACTGATGCTGCGATTAATCCCGGAAACTCGGGTGGCCCACTACTTGACGGTAGGGGAAGAGTTATTGGAATCAACTCGGCGATCGCGACCTTGGCGGGAACTATCGGCGGTGAGACGGGATCTATCGGTCTTGGTTTTGCCATCCCGATCAACACAGCCAAAAGAATTGCTGAAGAGTTGATTGCAACGGGTGATTCACAGACGCCGATCATTGGTGTGGTGCTCAATACTGCCTACACCGGTGAGGGTGCTGAAATTAGTGAAATTACTGCGGGCGGTCCGGCCCAGAAATCAGGTTTCCGGGTCGGTGACGTGATCACCGGATTCAACGGCCGCCAAGTTGCGGACTCGACCGAGTTAGTTGTTGCAATTCGCAGTTACGCCCCGGGTGAGCAGATTGACATCACGGTGCTCCGTAATGGGCAGATTTCGACCATCACGCTGACGTTGGGCTCCTCCACCACAATTGGCTAGCCACCGTGCGCACCATATGCATTTTGCACACTCAGTTCACCGGGCTCACTTAGTTCACTAGGCCCGGCGTAACCTAAGAGCGTGTTTGATATCGGGATAGGGGAGATGATCGCCCTTGGCGTGCTTGGGCTCCTGATCTTTGGTCCCGAACGGCTGCCGAAAGCGGCAGCCGATGCGGCCAAGTGGTTGCGCCAAATCCGCGAGATGGCGGGTAGTGCGCGCAAGGATCTTTCTGACTCATCGGGTTTGGACCTACAGGACACGATTAATACAGTGAAAAGCCTTGGTGAGTACCACCCACGAAACATCGCAACTTCACTATTTTCCGATGACACCACGCCAGCGAAAACTAAGCCAGCATCACAAAGTGACAAGCCGGTATTTGACCCTGACGCTACTTAGAAGTCGGTCGTTAACGTCCAGCGGGCGTGATGTTGAGGCTCATCCCGGCCAGTCCGCGTGGCTTAGCACTGAGTTGCGCTGCGATCGCGGAAATTGACACCGCGGCATCAGACTCAGGGAATGCACTCACCAGTGGCTCGCCCTTGTCGCCACCTTCACGCAATCGCACATCGAATGGAATATTTCCCAGAAGTGGGATATTGGTTCCTAAGGTCCGAGTGAGTCCATCAGCTACTGCCCGACCGCCACCAGCACCAAAAAGATCGATGGGCTCACCGCAATGTGGACAGGGGAATGAGCTCATATTTTCAATTACACCGAAAACTTTTTGGTTCGTCTGTGCGGCAAGGGTTCCCGACCGAATGGCAACGTCTGCGGCGCCTTGTTGAGGAGTCGTAACAACGATTAGTTCAGCGTGGGGTAGTAACTGTGCGGTTGACAGCGCGATGTCCCCCGTGCCCGGTGGCAGGTCAAGGAGCAGGAAATCTAGGTCGCCCCACCAGACGTCGGTCAAAAATTGTTCTAGCGCACGGTGCAGCATCGGTCCACGAAAAGCCACGGCCTGTTCAATCCCGCCCGGCTTGAAAGACAACATGGACATGACCCGCACGCCGTTCCCCTGCGGTGGCATGATCAAACCATCCACCATGGTGGGTGGCGTCATTGCATTGAGAATCTTAGGAATTGAGTGACCATAAACATCAGCGTCAAGGAGGCCCACCGAGTAACCCTGCTGGACGAGGGAAACTGCGAGGTTGGCCGTGACGGAGGATTTACCCACCCCGCCTTTCCCGGAAGCAATTGCAAAAACTTTGGTTAGTGACCCAGCTTTGTTGAACGGAATTTCTTTCTCAGTTTTGCCGCGGAGGGTTTCGCGCATCTTGCCGCGTTGTTCATCTGACATTACGTCAAGTTCAACCTTGACCTCGCGCACACCAGGGACCTGCATAACAGCGTTAGTGACCCGCTCGGTGATGGTGGTTTTCATGGGGCACCCGGCGACCGTGAGGAAAATTCCCACCTCAACCAAACCGTGCTCATGAAGTTGGACGCCTTTCACCATTCCGAGATCGGTGATGGGCCGATTAATTTCGGGGTCATCGACACCGGCAAGTGCTGCATTAACAGCTTCTAGGTCGATGCCAGAAGCGGATTCGTCGGATTTATTCCGGGTTAAGTCCATGCTCTGATGCTACCGGGGGCGTAGGTGCGGGTCGCTGCGTGCTTTCAATTCGATCGAGGCGGTCAACTATGTCTTCGAGTAGGTCGCGCAGTTCACTGCGCAAATAGTCTCGGGTTGCTAGTTCACCCATCGCGCCGCGGACGTCAGCGATTTCCCGAGCGAGGTAGTCACTGTCGGCGAGGATTCGCTCATTTCGGGATCGGTCTTCTTGGAACTGCACTCGGTCTCGGTCAGTTTGCCGGTTCTGTGCCAGCAAGATCAGCGGCGCAGCGTAGGAGGCCTGCAACGACAACAGGAAAGTGAGAAAAATAAAGGGATAAATATCTGGCTTTAAATTATCCGGGGCAAGAACATTCCAGCCGATCCAGGTAACAACGACCGCGGTCATCCAAGCAATAAACGCCCAAGACCCGATATAGCGAGCGACCCGCTCAGACATTGCCCCGAAAACTTCAGGGTCATAACTTGGGCGTCGGGCGCGACCACGCTCAAGGGGCTGGTCCAGCCGTTGCTTGCGACGAGGATCTATCGGTGAATTAGCCATTACTCACCACCGAGTCATCTGATTCCCAACCGTCAGGTGCTTCGCGCCAACCCTGAGGCAACATGTGGTCCACGAGGTCATCGAAGGTCACAGCCCCGACGAGTGAACCATTTTCGTCAACAACCGGCAGCGCCACCAAGTTGTAGTTGGCGAAACTCCGGGTCACAACGGAAAGGGGGGTGTCTGGTCGCATTGGTTCAAGGGCCGTGTCAACGAGCGCGGACACTAATGAGGAAGGTGGCTCACGCAATAACCGCTGGAAGTGACAAACACCCAAATACTTTCCCGTTGGTGTTTCGGTAGGTGCTCGGCAGACATACACCTGTGAGGCAAGTGCAGGCGAAAGATCGGGATTACGAATTCGAGCAAGTGCGTCGGCGACAGTTTCGTCGGGTGCCATGATTATGGGCTCACTTGTCATCATGCCGCCGGCGGAAAAGTCGTCGTAGCTCAACAGTCGCCGAATATCGTTTGCTTCGTCAGGCTCCATTCGGGTCAGCAGATCTTCTGCTCGTTCCGGTGCCAGTTCAGAAATAAGGTCGGCTGCGTCATCCGGATCCATTTCTTCCAAGATATCGGCTGCCCTCTCTGCTTCTAGGGCTTCCAAGATCTCAACACGATTTTGATCCGTCATCTCTTCGAGAACATCAGCTAAGCGCTCATCGTCAAGTTCGCGGGCAATTTCAGTTCGCCGTTTAGGAGTGAGTTCGCGCAGCATCGACGCGACGTCAGCCGGGCGCAAGGTTTCCATCGTTGCAAGGAGCTGTTCGGCTGCTTGGTCGGGGACCGGCAGCGACATATTCGTGACGTCATGCCAATCCACGATCATCTTTTCACCCCGACGGCGGAAGCCGGCTGTTCCCCGGCGCACGAAAAGTTGATCCACCAACCATTCGCGGCTGCGAGACTGTTCAACGCTCACGTCGAGAATTGTCACGGGATCACCTGAGGTGTGTAATTCGACGGTGCGGTCGAGTAACTCCGCGGTGACCAAAGTTTCATTCTTGCGCTGTTCGAACCGGCGAAGGTTCACGGTTCCCGTGACGATGATTTGACCCGAGTCAATTGTGGTGACCTTGGTCATGGGCACAAAAATTCGGCGGCGTGGGGGGACCTCAACAACGAGGCCGGTGAGCCGCGCGGGCAGGGTTCCGGTCCGCAAAATGACGATGGCGTCACGCACTTTGCCCATTTGGTCGCCATTTGGGTCAAATACCCCAATGCCATTAAGTCGGGCGAGGAAGACCCGCGGATTCGTGCTCACCTGCGCAGAGTACCGCTTAATGTGTCGATCAAAAAACATGTCGGGCTGATTGCAGGGGGATCGGGCCAATGGTGTTGGCTTCACCTGTGGGAATAGCGTCGCAAGGAGGGAGCGATCGCGGATCGGTGAACCTTGGACTCCCACCCCGAGGCGACCTAATTGCCCTAGCGGTTGCGATCGTTTTTATCGCACTCAGTGGCCCCGTGATCGCAGCGACGGCCGCACCCGTCCTAGCAATCGCCTTCTGGCGCTGTTTGATCGGGAGTGGTCTGACCGGACTGTGGGTGGGTTTTCGGGAGCGAGATTCATTTCGATCCTTGACCCGCCGAGAGTGGCGACTCACCGCAATATCCGGGGTTTTTCTGGGGCTGCATTTTGCTACCTGGATTCCCTCCCTTGCCTTCACATCCGTCGCCGCCTCAACAGCGCTGGTTGCAACCCAACCAATCTGGGCCGCTTTTATTGCCAGAGCTCGAGGGGTACGGATCAGTCGCGGTTCTTGGATTGGAATTTGGATTGCACTATCCGGTGTTTTGGTTTTGACGGGAATTGATATTCGCACCGACACCAGACATCTCATTGGCGATGCACTTGCTTTGGCGGGTGCAATTTTTGCGGCAGCCTATGTCTCGGTCGGCGCTGAAGTGCGAAAGAGCGTGTCAACCGCAACTATGACTTTCCCACTGTATGGAATTGCAGCGCTGACGATCTTGCCGCTCATGTTTATTTTTCAACAAGATTTGATCGGTTTTGATCTCGATGCATGGCTCATGATTCTGGGGATCACATTGGGCGCGCAGTTGCTGGGTCATACGTTAATGAACAAAGTATTAGCGAACTCATCGGCAACATTTGTTTCACTTGCAATTTTATTTGAGATGCCCGGGGCGGCTTTGGTCGCGGCCATTTGGTTGGGGCAAACCCCACCGATCGCGATCTACCCGGCGGCTGCATTAATTATTGCCGGTGTTGTCCTTGTGATCAGGTCAAACCCGAAGAGTGAAATCCCCATGGAGACATCACCTATTTAAGAGTGATTTACTTTTGATCGCAGTACTTGGGAGAGCGGAATCAGAAGTACCGCTGCGAGAACAGCAATAGAAATTCCCCAGGTAACCCCAACCTTGTCGGCAATCAGACCCACCATGAATGGCGCGAACACGAATCCGGCGCGAGAGATCCAACTAACAACCGTAATTGCTGTTTCGGGGTTGGTCCCTTTAACAAAAGTTGCCGCATGCATTGCGGCGGGAAACAGGGTGGCAATACCGAGCCCGACCACAACACAGGCGCCGATATAGGCATAGAAATTACCGGCTACCAATGCTGCGGTGAGTGCGACAGCGGTGATTCCCATGCCGATCTGGGCAACTCGTCGCTCGCCGAATCGATTGACAAAACGGTCGCCAACAAAACGACCAACCGTGAGCGCGATAGTAAAGGCAACAACACCAAGTCCCACCTGCGCCCCGTCAACACCAAGGTCGGTCAGGTAAACCGATGACCAGCGTTGTGGGACATCTTCAACAATCACGGCGAGAACGGTGAGTAGCCCAATTGCAGCAAGCATAGAAAACAATGACCCAATGTGGAATCGAATAATGCGGCCAGCGGGGACAATTGAACCTGGATCGATTGAATTTGGGTCAATCGCGGTGAGGTGATCGGCGCGAATTTCTTCTGCGAGGTCAGCTTGGTCGTTTTCCATTGCCATATTCATTGCCATATTTCTGGGGAGTAGCCAGCGAAATGTTGCCAGGGCGCCAAGTAGACCAATGATCGACACAAAGAACAGCGACCACGCCAGTGAGAAATCCAAGGCCAGGGTAATCGCTCCAATAAGTGCACCAGTGACGGTTCCCAGTGCCCAGAAAGCATGCATGTTGTTAATGATTGAGCGTTTGTAAAACCGTTGGACTTGCAGTCCGTGGGCGTTCTGTGCTGCGTCGAGAACCGAGTCGACCGCCCCAATAGCAAAAATCACGATTCCTAATATGAGAATACTGGGGGCTAATCCCACGAGAGGCAGGAGTGGAAGCATCAGGACCAGCGCAATCATGGAGAACTGTCCACTGCCAAATCTACGCATTCCCATTGCTGCAAAAGGCCCAAAAAAGAGTCCACCCGCTGCCCCAGCGCTGAGGACCACACCCAAGGCAAGATCCGACATTGAAAGTTGATCCTGCAGGTCAGCCAACCGCGGCGTAATAGCGCTCAGGGCAATACCGTTGAAAAGGAAGAGAAAAATAGTGACTAATCGGGCTCGCTTGAGTTCTGGGGCTGAAAGTGGGGAATCTTGGTAGTTGCCCACACCAGACGCGTCCACAGCGCAAGCATAGGTGTGACCTAGCCCTCAAAGTTTTCGTGAGCAAGATAAATAGGTGTGCGCTAATGTTCACGCATGTTAAATACGGAACGGGCATTGCGTCCCCGACGCTCTAATTTAGCGGTGCCGGGTAGCAGCGAGAAAATGCTCGACAAGGCGCGAACCCTGCCCGTGGACCAAGTTTTCATGGATATCGAAGATGCCGTGGCGCCCTTGGCCAAGCCGCAGGCCCGTAAGAACATCGTTAATGCACTCAATGAGGGCGGTTACGAGGGCAAGATTCGCTCAGTTCGCGTCAATGACTGGACAACCCAGTGGACCTACGCAGACGTGATCGAGGTTGTTGAAGGCGCGGGTCCCAACCTTGATGCCATCATGTTGCCTAAAGTTCAAACGGCCGACCAGATAATTGCCCTGGATCTACTACTCACCCAGCTGGAAAAATCAAATGGGCTCGAGGTCGGACGGATCGGGATTGAAGCCCAGATTGAAAATGCACTCGGGCTGATCAACGTCGACGCAATCGCTCAAGCCAGTCCCCGTGTTGAAACCATCATTTTTGGTCCAGCCGACTTTATGGCGAGTATCAACATGAAATCACTTATTGTTGGTGAAAATCCCCCCGGCTATGACACCGGTGACGCTTACCACTACATCTTGATGCGAATCCTGATGGCGGCCCGCGCGTACAACAAGCAGGCAATCGATGGCCCATACCTGCAAATTAAAGATGTTGAGGGATTCCGTCGGGTTGCAGCCCGCTCCGCAGCGCTTGGATTTGACGGTAAATGGGCCCTGCACCCGGGCCAAGTCGATGCCGCAAACGAGATTTACTCACCGGATCAGTCGGATTACGACCACGCCGAGATGATCCTCGATGCATACACGTACTTCACCTCGGCCAGCGGTGGAGCAAAAGGTGCAGCAATGCTCGGAGATGAAATGATTGACGAGGCATCTCGCAAAATGGCTTTGGTAATGGCAGCCAAAGGTAGGGCGGCCGGCCTTACTCGAACACAACAATTCACCGTACCCGAATAAAGGACAACCATGACACGCTTGGCATACACCGAGGGACTGAACGACATTCAGAAAGAGATTTTGAGTGCGGTCCACGACTTTGTGAACAACGAAATAATCCCGGTTGCTAACAAGCTTGAGCACGCCGACGAGTACCCACAAGACATTGTCGATGGCCTCAAAGAACTCGGCGTCTTTGGATTGATGATCCCTGAGGAGTACGGCGGCCTCGGCGAGTCATTGCTGACCTATTCCCTCGTGGTCGAGGAAATTGCACGTGGCTGGATGCCTATTAGCGGAGTGATTAACACCCACTTCATCGTGGCCTACATGCTGATGCATCACGGAACGGATGCGCAAAAAGAAAAATATTTGCCACGCATGGCGACCGGCGAAGTGCGCGGAGCTTTCAGCATGAGCGAGCCCAACACTGGGTCTGACGTTGCTGCGATCTCCTCGAAAGGCGTGAAAAACGCTGATGGTTACTCGCTTACAGGTCAAAAGATGTGGCTGACAAACGGTGCTTCTTCGACACTCGTTGCTGTATTGGTGCGGACCGATGATGCTGCTCCAGCTGATTCCAGTGTTTACAAGCGCATGTCAACCTTCCTAATTGAGAAGACGCCAGGCTTTGGTGAGGTGCGTCCGGGAGCCACGATTCCTGGCAAGATCGAAAAAATGGGTTACAAGGGCGTGGATACTACCGAATTGATCATGGACAACCTGCAACTCTCCGACGACGACCTTCTGGGTGGTGTACCCGGCAAGGGCTTCTACCAAATGATGGACGGTGTTGAAGTTGGTCGAGTAAACGTTGCGGCCCGCGCGTGCGGTATTGCCATCCGCGCATTCGAATTAGGAATCGAGTATGCACAAATGCGCGAGACATTTGGCAAGCCAATCATTGAGCACCAGGCCGTGTCATTCCGACTAGCGGACATGGCGACAAAAGTGGAGGCGGCCCATCAAATGATGGTTATGGCTGCAAAGCTCAAGGACAGCGGTGCTCGTAATGACTTGGAGTCTGGCATGGCCAAGTACCTCGCGAGCGAGTACTGCAAGGAAGTTGTGGAAGACTCCTTCCGCATTCACGGTGGTTACGGGTATTCAAAGGAATATGAAATTGAGCGTCTCTACCGGGAAGCACCAATGCTGTTGATTGGTGAAGGTACCGCTGACATTCAAAGGATGATCATTGGTCGACGGTTGCTCGAGGACTATAAAATCAAGAAGTAGTTCTGGTCGCCTCGAGAATTAACTAGTTTTGTGGAATTCACCCAAAACCCCGAATTGTGGCTACTCGCAATCGGGTTGACGGTTTTCGTAGCGTTGACGCATGTCTTTGCGCCGGCAATTCTTGACAGCAAGTTGCTGAACAGCCCTAAAACACGACAGGTATCCATCGCATCATTTTCGGGTGGTGTTGCGGTGGCATATGTCTTTGTTCACTTGCTACCCGAGTTGGCTGATGGGGAACGTGCCTTTGCCAATGTGTCCGTATCAGACGCAGTCCCTGATCTATTTATCCAATCCTCATTGTTTTTCGTGGCACTGATCGGCCTTGTCGTGTTTTATGCATTTGATGCGAAGGCCGAGGAGTTGGGGAATGGGTCAGAGATTCTCTACCGAACCCATCTCGTCACGGTTGGTATTTTGAGTTTCATTTTCACATATACGACACCAGAGAGAATTGAGATCGGCCCGGATTTCGCGATCCTTTTTGCGATCGTTATGTCGCTTCATTTCATCTTGACCGATAGAGGCCTTGCCCGCGCCCATCCAGAGCATTTCGCTCGATCTGACCGATGGGTGCTCACGGCATTCCTATTTGCCGGGCTGATTTTGGCCTACGTTGCGCCACCCCCCAATGAACTCTTCGTCGCAATCCCAACCGCCTTTCTGGGTGGCGCCATCCTCATGACCGTGTTTCGCGAGGAACTACCCAACGTCAATGTCACTCGATTAGGGTGGTTTACCGCGGGCGTCACACTCTTCACTGGGCTACTACTGCTGGCTACTTACATCACGCAGTAACGCCTGCGCTAAATAACTGTTGCGCTAACCGTAAGTACAGAATCCTTCACCGAGTACTCCCACGAGTGGGCCAACAGTTCTACCAGCGCCAAACCTCGACCATGATCAGAGTCGGAAGTGGCATCCGTAGGAGTAAGTGAGGGCGCCGAGTCCGGTACGTGATTGGTCACGTTTATGTGAAACGTATTGCCCTGACGCGTAACCGTCATAGTGATTGGTCCGGTGCCATGCACAAATGCGTTCGTGACCAACTCTGAGGCAATAGCCTCGAGGTAGTCACGCCCTTTACCTTTGGGCAGAGCCTCAAGGATTGCTTCACGTGCCAAGCGCGCGCACTCGGGAGCACGCGCTATCTCGAGTGCGAAACTAAGTTCCGTCACCGCTACGAGTCCGGCGACGCTCACGGCTTTTGCCGGCAGCAGCCTTTTTAGGTGAATCAGCTTCTGGCTTAACGGCGGGTGGTTTTTTTGCCGAGCCACTGCCTGAGCTGTTGCTTGACTTACTGCCTGATCGGGTATTGGAAGGCTTTCGAGCCGGCGGCTTTTGCTGGGGTGACTTACCGCCCAGATCTTCGAGGGTTTCCGCGCCTAGTCCGGCGCGGGTTTGATCACCCTTTGCCAAGCGGCCGCTTGCATCACGGGGAATCCCAAGACCGGTGTACACGTGATCACTCGTTGAGTAGGTCTCGAGTGGATCTTTGAAAGGGAGCTTGAGTGCACGGTCGATCATCTGCCAACGGGCAACGTCTTCCCAGTCAACGAGGGTCACCGCAACACCTGAATTGCCGGCGCGACCTGTGCGACCGACGCGATGCAGGTATGCCTTCTCATCTTCTGGGCATTCGAAGTTAATAACGTGGGTTACACCTTCGACGTCAATTCCACGGGCAGCAACATCGGTTGCCACGAGAATATCGATTTTGCCGGCACGAAAAGCGCGGAGGGCTTGCTCACGGGCTCCTTGGCCAAGGTCACCGTGAACGGTTCCCACGGCAAAGCCTCGTTCGGTCAGTTCATCGTAAATCTTTTGTGCTTTTCTTTTCGTTCGCGTGAAAATCATGACGAGTCCGCGACCCTCTGCCTGCATGATCTTGGCAACGAGTTCAATCTTGTCCATCGGATGAGCGCGCCATACATGCTGCTCAATCGAGTCAACGGTTGCGCTTTCATCATTTGGATCACTTGCACGGATGTGGGTTGGCTGGGTCATGTACCGACGGGCCAAGTTCACAATCTGTCCTGGCATCGTGGCCGAGAACAACATGGTTTGGCGCTCGCTCGGGAGCATGGCAACTATGCGCTCAACATCGGGGAGGAATCCCATGTCGAGCATTTCGTCGGCTTCATCCATGACGAGTACGCGGACACTGCTCAGATCAAGATCTCGTCGGTTGGAAAGGTCAAGGATTCGACCAGGGGTTCCAACAACAACGTCAATGCCGGACTTGAGCGCATCAATTTGAGGTTCAATTGCGCGGCCTCCGTACACGGCGAGAACGCGAACCCCAAGATCCTTGCCGGCAATTGTGAGATCTGATGCAACCTGTGAAGCAAGTTCACGGGTTGGGCAGACAACAAGTGCCTGTGGTGTTGAACCACCGGGGATACTCATTCTTTGCAGCAGTGGAACTCCGAAACCGAGGGTTTTACCTGTTCCGGTTTTGGCTTGGCCAATTATGTCGCGGCCATCAAGGGCCATCGACATGCACATTTCCTGAATCGGGAAGGCAAACTCGATACCTTTTGCCGAGAGTGCAGAAACAATTTTTGGGTGCGCGCCTAGTTCAGCGAATGATTTGGGCTGGGCCGGCGTGTGTTCAGCCGGATTTTCCGGCAGACTTTCGATCGTGGTTGACAGAAGAACTCCAGTGTTTATGAGGCGGGAAACTGCCCGCTTCGGGGATCATGAGCGAGTGGCTCAATGGCCTTATGGTACCCCGATACCCTTGGGGTGCTTGGCTAGCCCTAGGCAAGTGCGCCACCCACATGCGAGCGGAGTTGATTCAGGCCGATGTCCCAGGAGTCGATTGAGCAAGAGTTAGCCAATGACCCCCAATACCGGGCTGCGGTGGTCGACCTCCTCGCGGTTCTGGCCGTGAGTGAGTTGACCGCATTTGAGCGAATGGCCGCGGACTGCATTCTGGCACCATCATTTGCTGATAAAGCCTCCATGGGCGAGTTGGCCACCACGGAATTCAGGCATTTCATTTTATTACGCAATCGACTCGAAGAATTGGGCGCTGATCCTGAAACCGCCATGGAGCCTTTTCGGCAAACCCTCGAGGAATTCCACGCAAAGACCAAACCAACCGACTGGCTTGAGGGCCTTATGAAAGCTTTTGTGGGTGATGGAATCGCACTCGATTTCTATCGAGAGATTTCTTCCTATGTCGACCCGAGAACCCGTGAATTGGTACTCGAGGTGTGCGACGACCTAACCCAGGCAGCCTATGTTGTTGATCGGATACGCGCGGCAATCGAAGAGGACCCCAAAGTTGCCGGGCGTTTAGCATTGTGGGGACGCAGACTTGTCGGTGAAGCTTTGTCCCAAGCGCAGCGGGTTGCCGCAGAACGTGATGCATTGGCCGCACTCATTATTGGTGGGGTTGACCGGCCAGGCGCTGATTTAGCTGAGATAGGTCGCATGTTGGCGCGACTAACAGACAGCCACTCACGGCGCATGGCCGATCTTGGTTTAGCTGCTTAAATCTATTTGCCAAACCCAACGCGACGGCCGGCTGCAGGACCTAGGTCAATGTAGGCAATTTTGCTGCCGGGAACGAGCACGACCCGACCCTTTGTGTCGGTCAAACTCAGAAGTGAACCCGAGTTAATTGCCTCTGTTGCCTTAGCGGTGATTGCTTCAGCGCTTTCCTCTGTCTCAAGTGAGATATCGCGCGCAATATGTTGAACTCCAATGTTGACGTCCATGATGTACCTTTCTTAGCTATTGGTTGTTGAATGTTGGTTTATGCGGGAGGGTGTGAAAGCGGGAATCCACTGATACCGCGCCAAGAGAGCAGTGACACTAACTCGGCAGCGTCTTCTCTAGGAAGGGTCGGATCCCGCAACCAGTTTGTGGCGGCAACTTGGGCCATACCGTGTAGCCCGGCGCCGAGCAGAGTTGCCTGACTTTCACTTAATCCGGTGTCTTGTTTAATTACAGCGGCAATACGTTTAATTACCTCGAGTTCAAGTCGTTCAAGGCGTGCGCGCACTTGTGGTTCGTTGGTGAGGTCCGATTCAAAGACGAGTCGGTAGGCGTCTTGGGGGTCGTCAACGAATTCGAAGTAGGTTTGAACCGTTGCGATCACGCGGGATTTATTGTCGGTGATATTGCGCAATGAGGAGTCTGATTTTGCGAGCAGATCGTCAATGCCGGCGTCGAGTAAGGCTAGATATAGATCGAGCTTGCTGGGGAAGTGTTGGTAGAGAAGTGGCTTTGAGACACCGGCGGTCTCGGCAATTACTTCCATGCTGGCGGAGTGGTACCCCTGTTCAACGAAGACCGAGCGGGCAATGTCAACAAGTTGATCCCGACGCTGCGATTTGGGGAGGCGAGCGGTGCGCGAAACAGCCTCCTCAACCGACGCTCCTGCAACCATGGGAACAGTCTACTTTGCAATGGGAATTATTTATCGCGTACTCTTTGGGAGTGCTGTCCCCTATTTCCCCACGAGTTGAGGCCCCGCACGCTTACCCGCGCAATATCGAGTTTCTCGCCAAGCGAACGATTTCCTATCGAAGCACCCGAACTTCAGACTCTTCCCCTGATCGCGTTGGCGTATTTCTGCACGGACTCGGTGGCTCCTCGCTGAATTGGACGGATTTGATGCTGGCCCTCGAGCCGCAACTCACCGGATACGCGATCGATCTTCCCGGGTTCGGTATGTCACCACCCCCGCGTGACGGTGATTACACGCCTTCTGGCCATGCTCGGGCCGTCGCTGAATTCATCATGGATAAGGGTCTTGGGCCTGTTGATCTTTTTGGAAACTCTCTCGGTGGCGCGGTTGCACTGCAACTGGCCGCTCGCAAACCTGAATTGGTGCGCTCCTTGACCCTGATTTCACCGGCGTTCCCGAGTCTTTTCGCGACAAAGGGCAATGTCCATTTGCCAGCAATTGCTCTCCCAGGGGTGGGTGAGAAATTAATGCCTAAATTTTTTCAGATGTCCGCTGAAGACCGCGTTCAAGCAACGATCGATGGTTGCACTGCTCGACCTGATCAGTTTTCACAACTGCGAAGCTCTGAAGCGATCGAGGAATTAAAGGAACGAGACCATTTCACCTACAACGCTGATGCTTTCCTTCGCTCACTTCGTGGCCTGTTTAAAACAAATACCGATCTGGTCGGTCCCAACCGTCCGTGGAAACTTGCCGAGCGAGTCACCACTCCCACTCTGGGCATTTACGGTCGTGAAGACGTATTGGTGAGCGCCAAAAACGCACATCGATTCACTAAACATTTTCCTAACGCGCACGTCGTGGTTCTGCCTGACACGGGTCACATGGCTCAGTCCGAGCACCCCGAGTTCGTTAAGGCCGCCTGGGATCGTTTCCTGCTGTAACTGAGTTATCCACAGTGTAAAAATCAGCACTTCAATGAAAGCCTTAATTCGGCTTACCCTGATTGCTCGCACCCAAAGGGGCAAGTTAAAGGGGTAAACATGGAAACAGGGCTCATCGATTCACGCATCATTGAGTCGCGGGTTCGCGAACAGATTCGTACCCTTGATCTTGACCCGGTGCTTGATAGCGCCCAGGTACTTCACTTGATCCAGGAAAGTGTCTCTGATCTATTCGCGGGTGGATCAATAATCGACGTGCCTGCATTGGTAATTGAAATACATCATCAAATTTCTGGTTATGGCCCGCTGCAAAAGTTTTTTGATGACCCAATGGTGGAAGAAATCTGGATTAACGAACCGAGTCGCGTCTTTATCGCTCGAGGTGGGCGAAGTGAACTGACCGGAGTCATTCTGGTTCACGAACAGGTGCGTGAACTGGTTGAACGGATGCTTCGAACTTCGGGGCGCCGCCTTGACCTGTCTCAACCCTTTGTCGACGCGGTCCTCTCTGACGGCAGTCGGTTGCACGTTGTGATTCCGGAAGTAACACAAAAACATTGGTCGGTAAATATTCGGCGATTTATCGTTCGTCCTAAAACTATTTTTGACCTGGTGAGCTTGGGAACCCTCAATCAGCAGGCAGCCACTTTTCTTGACGCAGCAGTTAAATGTGGTCTCAACATTGTCGTGGCCGGTGGCACGCAGGCGGGTAAAACCACATTGCTCAACGCACTCCTTGGTTGTGTTCCACACCACGAACGAATAATCAGTTGTGAAGAAGTTTTTGAAATTCATATTGACCATCCAGACTGGATCGCCATGCAAACGCGTGATGCCAGTTTGGAGGGAACCGGTGAAATCCCGCTGCGCAGGCTTGTTCGTGAAGCACTGCGAATGCGACCCACCCGATTGATCGTCGGTGAAGTTCGCCAAGGAGAGTCCCTTGACCTTCTTATTGCCATGAACTCGGGTATGCCTTCACTATCAACATTGCACGCAAACAGTGCCCGTGAAGCGGTCACCAAACTCTGCACACTTCCACTTCTCGCGGGAGCGAATATTCCTGGGGACTTCGTCGTGCCAACCGTGGCGGGAGCGGTTGATTTAGTGATTCACGCCGCGACTGATCCCAGTGGCCAAAGACGCATCACCGAGATATCGGGTCTCACCGGTCGCGTTGAAAACAATATTGTGGAAATGAGCATGATCTTCAAAGACGAGGGAGCTGGACTGGCGCGAAAGGGTGGCTACCCGCCGCACCCGGAGAGATTTACCGCCCACGGATTTGATTTGACCAGCATCCTGTATTCGCAGAAGCCACTTCATGGTGTGGCCTGATGGGCGCCGTGCTCGGACTGACGGTAGGAATCGGCGTATTACTCATATTCCTGTCATTCAGCGGTAACCGGCCCGTGCGGGCGCGTAAAGAAAGTTACGCGGGAACATTGGTCAAGGCTGCCGGGTTGTCCAATGTGACTGCGGGAACCGTTTACACAACCATGGGCATATCGGCATTGGTCACGGGTTCAATTGCGCTCATAATTACGTCAATACCGATGGTTGCCTTAATGGCCGCTGTAGGTGCAACTTTCATACCGATTTTCAGCCTTAAGCGCCGGGTAAAGATTAGGTCAAAAGCATTGCGAACAAGTTGGCCTGACGCTGTTGATTCGCTAGCTTCCTCGGTGCGGGCCGGAATGTCTTTGCCGGAAGCTGTAGCCGATTTAGCAATAAATGGACCCGCATCGCTGCGATATGCGTTCGTGCACTTTTGCGACTACTACCGCTCAACGGGTTCATTTGGCCAAGCCCTCAATGCCCTGCAGCACCGGTTAGGGGACCCTGTTGCTGATCGAGTTGTTTCTGCTCTGCGCATCGCCTATGAAGTGGGTGGGACAGACCTTGGACAGGTTTTGCGCACCCTGAGTGCGCTACTGCGAAGTGATGCAATTACGCGCGGAGATATTGAAGCGCGACAAAGTTGGACGATTTCCGCTGCCCGTATGTCGATAGCTGCCCCGTGGCTTACCTTGGCCATGTTGTGCACGAGACCCGATGCAGTTGCAGCCTTTCGAACTGGAATGGGCGCGATAGTTCTGTTGGGCGCAGCTGCAGTCTCCTTTATTGCTTATCGAATCATGCTGCGCATTGGCGCATTGCCCAAGCAAACTCGAGTTGTTTTTGAGGTGCCGGCGTGAGTGCCTCAATTATCGGCTCACTCCTTGGCCTTTTGGCGGCAATTGGTGTGCTCATTGCAGTCACCCGGTACCGATCCTTGACCCCAATGACTATTTCGGCGCGCGTGATCCGTGCAACCCATGGCAGCATTCCGCAACTCAATGTGCTCGTTCCAAGTCAAAGCGGATCAGGGGCTTTAGCGTCTTTACGTGAATT
>JBBARV010000011.1:35371-59180 GCA_040399625.1 Candidatus Nanopelagicales bacterium
ATGTGCTCGTTCCAAGTCAAAGCGGATCAGGGGCTTTAGCGTCTTTACGTGAATTGATCGGTCCCAATTCAGAGTGGATCTCCCGATTTGGCAACCCCGACAAATTAATGGAGAGATTACGTAAAGCGGGAAAAACCACTGGGGATCGCAACGCAGATCTGACGCGCTTTCGATGGGAACAAATTTCCTGGGCAGCAATTGGACTAATCGCGGGAATTGTGATCGGTGTGTGGTCGATTTCCCGCGGATCTAATCCAGTAACCATTGGGCTAACCGCGACTATCGGAATCGGTATCGGCTTCCTCGTGCATGAGCGACGTATATCTGGACTGGGGAAAAAACGCGTCGAGCGAATTGATGCGCAGTTCCCTGATTTAGCAGAACTGCTCGCATTCTCCGTGACAGCGGGGGAGACCCCCTTGGCCGCATTGACGCGTATTGCCCACCTGGGTAGCGGGGATCTGGCACGTGAACTGCAAACGTGTGTTGCAGAAATTAAAGCGGGTAGCACTTTGACTGACGCACTACAAGCTATGTCAGATCGAACTGGATCACGCTGCGTGGAACGGTTTGTCTCAGGTTTGGTGATCGCAATTGAACGCGGTACGCCATTGAGCGGAGTGCTTCGTGCTCAGGCAGCTGATACACGTAATGAACAACGACAACACTTAATTGAATTGGCTGGCAAGAAAGACGTTGTCATGTTGGTTCCCGTCGTATTTTTCATTCTGCCCACCGTGATTGTGATTGCTCTATTTCCAGCAATGCGTGGGCTTGAAGTACTTGTTCCCTAAAAAATCGATTACAACACAACGAAAGGTGCGAAATGAAAATCGAACTGTTATTGGGCAAGCTGTTTACCAAATTGGCAAATGAACGTGGAGATGTCCCGGGTTGGGTGCTCGTCGCTGTTATGACCGCGGGACTCGTTACGGCAATCTGGCTGATCGCTGATGACCAGCTCACGGGAATCCTGGACCGAGCACTCTCGAGTGTCTCCGCATAACTTCCGTGATCGATTAACTTCTGAGCGCGGAAATGCGAGCGTTGAATTTGCCCTCGTGGCGCCATTACTCATGTTGGTTGCACTCGCGGTATTGCAATTGATGCTGGCAATTCACGTGCGAACCGTGATCACGAGTGCCGCGATTGAGGGTGCACGCGTCGCAGCGTTGGTGGACGGAGATTTGGCTCGGGCAGAGTCACGCACCAGATCCATCCTGGAAAGCAACATCGCCGGAACAGCCGTACGCAGCATCAGTGCATCGCGGGTCACCGAAGGAGTAAATGACATGTTCTCGGTAGTGGTGGAAACGGAATTGCCACTACTGGGTTTTTATGGACCAACATCGATGAAACTCACGGGTCATGCGCTCGCCGAGTGAGTCTGATCGGGGGAGCGCCTCAATTGAATTCATCGTGGTGGGTGTCGCCATTATTTTGCCACTCATTTACATAGCGATCACGGTGTTGACCCTTAATGCTGCCCAATTCGCATCACACCAAGCGGCGAGGGAAGGTGCGAGAGCATTCGTCACCAGCACCAGTAATTCATCAGCAAATCAAAGAGCAAGCATCGCTGCGAACCAAGCATTTGCGGACTACGGGCTGGGCGGATCAGTCCCAGAGATTGCAATCACGTGCGATCACCTCTCTTGTCTGACTCCGGGTGGCAGCGTTTCAATAGAAGTGACGACCAACGTTCCCTTGCCATTTGTGCCCCGCTGGGGTTCAACAGATCCGATCACTATCCCCGTAACCGCCAAAGCCACTCTCCTGGTTGACCAATACCGTGAAGCGGGAGCATCATGAAACGTGATGAAGGCAGCATCATGTTGCTGGGGATTGGAATGATCGGTGTGTGTCTACTCGCACTTGCGGTAGTAACAGACAGCGCCAGCGCGTTCATTCAACAACGCGAACTTCAATCAATTGCCGACTCGATCGCACTCGCGGGGGCGCAGGGGATTGACCTTGAGGAGTATTACCGCAGTGGAGCGGGTCAAGCCACAAAACTCAACTCAGCTCAGGCACTCGACATTGCCAGAACCCATGCGGCCGCCATGACGGCTGATTCAGAGATTGCCCTGATAAACATTGAAATAGAACCCGACGGCAAGTCAGTGCTGGTCACCCTTAACGCACCATTGCGCCTCACATTCTTTGATTCATTGCCGTTTGATCCCGCCACGGCCAGCGCCTCGGCGAGGTTGGATTACGCCCCATAAGCCTCACGCCGGCGTGTCACTCGTAAAGTTGGGCCGTGCCATCACTTGAGGTTCAGGAACGCCTGAACGAATTAGCAACCAAAGTGAGCAGCATTGGCACCGTGCTTGACGTACCCCGCATGTTGGAAAAAATCACCGAACTGGAGGCCGAGGCATCCGTCCCTAATCTTTGGGATGACCAGGCGAATGCGCAGAGAGTGACCTCGAAGTTGTCCACCATTCAAGGTGAGTTGCGTAAGTTTGAAACGGTGCAGGGGAGGAACGCGGATCTCCCGGTGCTTTTTGAACTCGCCGAGGACGCCGGTGACCAAGAATCGATCGACGAAGCAATGAAAGAACTCAAGGCCCTTGAAGGGGTTGTGGGTGAACTTGAGATTCGCACACTTCTCTCGGGTGAATATGACGAACGTGAAGCACTGATCACCATTCGATCCGGAGCAGGTGGGGTTGATGCTGCGGACTGGGCTGAAATGCTGCTTCGTATGTACACCCGGTATTGCGAGCGTCACGGCTGGACCTATGAGGTCTATGACACCTCTTACGCTGAAGAAGCCGGGATCAAGTCCGCCACTTTTGCCGTCAAAGCGCCATACGCTTACGGAACACTTTCAGTTGAGCAAGGAACCCACCGGCTAGTGCGGATCTCACCATTTGACAATCAAAGCAGGCGACAAACTTCATTCGCTGACGTTGAAGTAATTCCGGTTTTAGAACAGGCCGAAAGCGTTGACATTCCCGATGACGATTTGCGCGTTGATGTGTACCGGTCAAGTGGCCCGGGTGGGCAAGGCGTGAATACAACTGACTCGGCTGTGCGCTTGACCCATATTCCCACCGGAATAGTGGTGTCCTGTCAGAATGAGCGCTCGCAAATACAAAACAAGGCGACGGCGATGGTTGTACTTCAAGCCAAGCTTCTGGCCAACCAGCGGCAGGCTGAGCGGGCCAAAATGGATGCCCTCAAAGATGACTCCGGTGGGTCATGGGGCAACCAGATGCGCTCCTATGTTCTTCACCCGTATCAAATGGTGAAGGATCTGCGAACCAATGAGGAAACGGGCAACACCGGAGCGGTGCTGGATGGGGAAATTGATGAACTGGTTCAGGCTGGAATTAGGTGGAGAAAGACCAATTCGGCCACGCCGTAATCACCCATTTTGACCCTATCCGCTTAGACTGCTGATTAGTAACCCGATGGCTTCCCGACTGAAACGGAGTACCGCGCAGTGATCCTGTTCGATACCGTGACCAAGCTCTACCCGAATCAAACCCGGCCCGCATTAGAAGAAGCATCCCTTGAAATCGAAAAAGGTGAATTCGTCTTCCTGGTGGGACCGTCTGGTTCAGGAAAGTCCACCTTCCTCCGATTGGTGCTCCGTGAAGAGCGACCCACCGCCGGAAATGTCTGGGTACTGGGCAAGGATCTGAGTCGGCTTTCGAACTGGAAAATTCCCACACTTCGGCGGGAGATCGGAACCGTATTCCAAGACTTCCGGTTGCTGCCCAACAAGAGTGTGTTTGAGAATGTGGCCTTCGCCCTTGAAGTGATCGGTAAACCAAAAGCCCTTATTAAAAAAGTGGTCCCCGAAGTTTTGGAAGTTGTCGGTCTAGAAGGTAAAGAAGAACGTCGCCCGGACGAGCTCTCCGGTGGCGAGCAGCAGCGGGTGGCAATTGCTCGTGCATTTGTTAACCGACCCAAGTTGCTGATCGCGGACGAACCAACCGGAAACCTTGACCCGGGAACTTCCGTTGGGATCATGAAACTCCTGGATCGGATTAACAGATTGGGCACAACGGTGATCATGTCAACCCATGACGCCCAGATCGTTGACCAGATGCGCCGCCGTGTTGTTGAACTCGAAAACGGTCACGTGGTGCGAGACCAGTCCCGCGGCGTTTACGGATACTCCCGCTGATGCGCGCCCAATTTGTTGCCAGTGAAGTTGGCAACGGACTTCGTCGAAATTTAACGATGACTCTTGCGGTGATCATCACCGTCGCAGTTTCACTGACTCTGTTCGGTGTGAGTTTGCTGGTACGCGCGCAGGTCGACACTATGAAGGATTTTTGGTACGACAAGGTTGAGGTTTCCATCTTCCTCTGTGCCAAGGGCAGCGACACTCCTTCGTGCGCTGGTGGCGCAGTTACCCCTGCGCAACGCGATCAAATCGAAGCAGACCTTGAATCATTGCGTCCACTTGTTCAGGACATCTATTACGAATCACAAGCGGAGGCATTTGCTCGCTTCCAGGAACAGTTCGCTAACTCACCAATTGTTGACAGTGTCAATGCAAACGCACTACCCGAGTCTTTCCGAGTGAAGCTGGCTGATCCCACTCAGTACGACGTTGTTGCTTCAGCGTTCTCCGGTAGGCCTGGTATCGAGCAGGTCAATGATCAGCGACAGGTGCTCGACAAATTCTTCCGGTTACTGGGAGGACTCCAAGCAATTGCGCTGATTATTGCGGTCGTTATGTTGATTGTTACCGTGCTCCTGGTTGTCAACACAATGCGAGTTGCAGCCTTTAGTCGGCGTCGTGAAACTGGCATTATGCGACTTGTTGGCGCCAGTAATCTCTACATTCAATTACCCTTCCTGCTTGAGGCTGCCGTCTCGGCGGGCATCGGCGCGATCCTTGCTGTTGGTGGCTTGATTTTGGCTAAGGGAATCGTGATTGACCAGATCCTGGCACCGTCATTCCAATTCACCGCGTTCGTTGGCTGGGACGCCGTATTGGGAATTGCGCCCATCCTGATCCTGGTCGGTATCGGGCTTTCGGGTATTGCCGCGTTCTTGACCCTCAGGAAGTACTTGAGGGTTTAGTCCTCAAACACACCGTTCCAACTGCCCAAGATTGTTCAATCCGGGGCTTATCCTTTTGGGGTGGTCCCCTCCCGCAACGGCATTGCCGTGCCTTTCGCATGTATTTTCATGGCGGGTTTCGTGCTGGCCGGCTCGGCTCTGGTAGCGCCCACGCAAGCCGCCGATCTCGGTGACATAAAAAGTGATCAGAGACAAGTTGAATCAAGCTTGGCACTAACTAGTCAGGCCCTGGGAAAAGCGAACACTAAACTTCAAAAGGCGCTCAGTGCCGCAACGAGCGCCCAACGATCATTAGAAAAAGCCCAGTCGCAAAAGGAAGCCGCGCAGCAGGAAGCCGATCGAGCAGAAGCTGTAGCCGAGGTCGCGCGAGTTGAATCCGAGTATTCAGAAAGTGCACTGATTCTGGGGACCCGCGCACTCAAGCGTTTGAACCGACAATTGGAAAACCAACGCGGTGACATTGAAGACATGGCACGGGCGATTTACCAACAGGGCCCCCTCAGCGAAATCGGTGTTCTCATGTCCGCGCAAGATCCAGCAGACTTCACGGCGCGCATGGTGGCTGTCAACTACGTGAGCCGCGAACAGCAAGGTATGGAGCGCACGATTCTCGCTTCCAGCGCTGACGCTATGCGGCAAGAAGTTAAGTTGACCGCACTTACTGAGAAAGCATCGGCAACTCGGGCAGAAGCAGAACGCGAACGGGCTAAAGCCCTCAAGGCATTTGAATCAGCAGTGGAAAAACAGCGGGCTGTACTTCAGGTCCGCAAGGAGATGCGTCAAGCGGTTAAAGCTGCCAAAGTTTTTAAAGGGAAAATCAAGAATCGTTTTGAACGACTCAAACGTGAGCAGCGCAAACTGGAAGTAGCAGCGAAGAAAGCCGCCGCGCAGGCGGCAGCAACCCAATCGAGTCAGTCACCAAGCGGGTCTCTCACCTGGCCACTTCCCGGTCACTCAAAAGGTGGAGATGCAGGTCCTCGCATCCACCCGATTTATGGATACAGTTCCTGCCATACGGGGATCGACATTGGCGCACCCTCGGGTACCAGCGCCATCTCAGCCGATGCCGGGTCTGTTGCGACAATCACAAGCGGTGGGCCTTACGGCAATGCCGTATTGGTCGTACATGGCGGTGGCCTCACAACTTTCTATGCTCACCTTTCTTCGGTAAGCGTCAACGTTGGAGAAGTGCTTAATGCCGGCCAAGAAGTCGGGAAAGTCGGGTCAACCGGCTGGTCCACCGGTCCACATCTACATTTTGAAACCCGCCTAGAGGGAACGGCGTATGATCCCATGGGTTGGTTCGGGCAATCAAAACGGGCGGTGCCCTGCTAGGGACCGAAATGAACCACCGTTAAGCACCAGATTCTAAATATGAGGAGGAGCCAGTGGGAACGTTTACCGGCCCTGACTTCACCAGAAATCCTCACCCCCGACAACTGTCCAAACGAGGGTGGAGCCTGCTCGGAGTAACGGCATTAATTTTTGTCCTGATTTATTGGCTAGTTGTTTCCTTCTACTCCTCTGAGGGTGCGAGTAGTTTTGAGAGTGCGACAAACACCAATATGTCCGGCATATCCATTAATTTTGAACCAATAGGCCTCAGTCCTGACACGAGCAATGCAAGTTTTCGTCTCGTCATGAGTTCAAGTGATGCTGGCATCTCTGATGCCAGTGGGCGCGCTGTCGACAATATTCGAGTAACGGTGAGTGGACCTGACGGCAGTCAAGAAATTCGAATCCCGCAAGGCACGGCTTTCGGTAGAGCCGAAGTTGTATTAGGTGTCTCCGGCGAGCCAGCTCAATATCCGCTGGACTCGTATAGCGGCAGCTATTTCGTTGAGGCAGATTTTTATGATCGACAATCAAGTGGAGCGAATGAAACTAAAGGCGAGATCCCGATCAATATCAATTCAAGTGGTGCAATAAATGGCTGGGATAGTTCACTAAATGTTGTGGGCACGGCAACCCCCTCCTTGATTCTTGGCGCCGAATTTAGTCGTGCATTTTCAACTAAATTGTTCGCACTCGTACTCCTGGCGCTCGCCACAATCGTTTCGTTAATTGCGCTCTTCCTCTCGATCCTTGTACTCTCAAATCGCCGTAAAGTTGAGTCAGCATTACTCGCGTGGACGGGCAGTCTGTTGTTCGCCTTACCAATTTTGCGTTCCTATCTCCCTGGCGCTCCACCAATTGGCGCGGCTATCGACATCTATGTATTCCTGTGGACCGTAGTAATGGCCTTCATCGCAGTTTTCTTCATCGCTATTTCCTGGGTCGGGCAGCGTGGCGCAGAGTTGGAAGCCGTTCATACCCAAGAAGAGGCATCCACGCATGCCACGTGAAACGGGTAAGAAACTCATTGCCCAAAACAAAAAGGCGCGGTACGACTATTCAATTGAAGACGTCTACGAAGCGGGGATTGTTCTCACGGGAACCGAAGTAAAGTCGCTGCGACTAGGTCGCGCTAGTTTGATTGATGGGTTTGCCCAGTGTGAAAACGGCGGCATTTGGCTCCGCCAGATTCACATTCCCGAGTACTCAATGGGAACGTGGACCAACCACGAGCCACGTCGTGCCCGCAAACTCCTGCTAAAAAAAGATGAGATCAAGCGTATTGAGCAAGCCACCAAGGACACCGGTGTCACCCTCGTTCCACTCTCACTTTATTTCAAAGATGGCTATGCCAAAGTGGAAATTGCAGTTGCCCGCGGACGAAAGAGTTATGACAAGCGCCAGGCTATTGCTGAGCGTGACTCCAAGCGGGAAACCCAGCGATTAGTCGGAAGACGCGCCAAGGGGTTAGACTAAAGTCACAAATCAATAGGGGATGAAAGGTTTCGACGTTCAGTCGTTTAACCGGAGAAGCGTGTCGAGAATTTAAGGTGATCTCGTTAAACACCCTTAAAAACAAATAACTGCCAAAACTAAGCAGTCTGCTGACGCTTACGCACTCGCTGCGTAATCGATAAATCAGCCGTCAGCCCAATGTGTCCTCGAATTGGGGTCTGACGTCGCTAGGGGACTCACCAATCGTCTCGGTTACGGAGACAGGCGGAAAACCAAACAGTAACTGGGCTGCCACCGTAAAGTGCTGCACGTAGTGCGGGGGCCGAGAAAGCGATAGCGCAGCTACACACGTAGAAGGACGGAAAAATCCTGCACGGACCCGGGTTCGATTCCCGGCATCTCCACACACAAACGGCAAGACTCTGACAACTACGACGATTGACTTCGTTGCGCTTTCCTGAGGGGCGTCTACGTTATGCAGATTTGCGTAGGTCAGTGCGCTGCGAGACCCGTTCATAATGCTGCATCAAATCGATGGTGAGTTTTTCCCAACTGCGTCCGGCTACTTGAAGCAGTCCGTTGCGGATTATTCGATTTCGTAATTCGGGTTCAGAAAGAATCCGCTGCACTTGGCGTTCCATGTCGTGTTGATTACCGGGCTCATAAAACAAGCCGGTCTGCTCGTGTTCGATCAAATCCCGCGGACCGCCAACGAAGGGGGCAACCACTGGCACGCCGGAGGCCATACCTTCTTGGATCACTTGGCAAAAAGTTTCCAATTCACCGGCAGCAACCAACACATCCAAACTTGCGATCGCTGTTGCGAGTTCTTCATCATGCAATCTGCCGGTGAAAATGGCATCAGGCATCGTGCGCATCAGATCCAGACGATCGGGACCGTCACCAATAACGACAACTGCGAGATCCTTGTGACGGGATAAATTGGTGAGGATTTTGATGTTCTTTTCTGGAGCGAGTCTTCCTACAAAACCAACGAGAGGCTTGCTCAGTGCGAAATGTGAGCGCAGCTTTTCAGTGCGCAAGCTGGGAGAAAACTTCTCTTGATCCACGCCGCGTCCCCAGAGTTCAACGGCTCGAACGCCAATTGACTCCAGATAATCGCGCGATGATTGCGAAGGTGCCAAGTTAAGGGTTGCTTGCTTATGAATGCCTCGAATAATGCTGTCTGCGAGAAAAGAAACCGTGCCGAGCTTGTAGTGGCCTGCATACCCAGAAATGTGAGTCTGAAATACGGCAACGCTTGGAACGTCAAGATTGTGCGCGGCATGCAGAACTTGCCTACCCAAAACCATAGGTGAGGCCAAGTGCACAACTGTTGGTTGAAAATCCCAAAGCACTTTTTCTAAGCCATTAATTGATGGGAAAGCGATATCGACATCGTGAACCCCGGGTATTTCAAAAGATCTCACGCGATGAACGGGCGTGCCTTCGAAATGGTCTTTCTCATAACTGTCGGGGGCAATGATGAGAGTTGGAATGTCATGTTTTGCAAGCTGTCTTGCGACTTGAATGACGGAATTTGCGACGCCATTTGTGCGAGGGAGAAAGGATTCAGCTGAGATCACAACCCGCACAGGGTAAATGAAGCACTGCTGGACTATTGGAATGGCTCATGGGATTCAAAGTGTCTGAGAACGATTGGTAAACATTTGGAGTCGTTGTCATTTGATGTGATGCGGTTGACGGGCCGACGAAACACTCATCCGAGAGCTCATGACATCTGAAGTGGACCTACCGGCCGGTCTTGTCGAAAATGCTGATTCGCTAGCCGCCGCAATGTGTGCAGGAAACGACGGTCGAGAGCGACTCCCCGTCACGTGAACTGAAGTAGGCATCACCAGCATCACGTGGCCCGGCTGTGCCCTGATCGAGGAATAGGGATACTCGATTAGTCATGATCGGCTCCCTCGCACCCGCTGTGGAAGACCCTGCTTCGCGCGAAGTCGGCCAAGGTCGGTACGCAGCGGATCGGTGGCCTCCAGTAAAGGGTCCACCTGGCCAAGAGCGCGCAGCACCTCCAGCAAAACACCCAGGCTTACGCCCGGATCTCCGTGTTCAAGTTTTGACAGGGTTGAGCGACTGATTCCTGCCCGTTCGGCGACCTGCTCGGCGGTCAGTTGCTGAAGTTTGCGCCAGGTAGTGAGGTGTTCACCGAGTTGGCGCGATGCGCGGACCGTGCGCGCTGACATGCGTCTAGCCATAACGGACTCCTAACAACTAATATACTATGTTTTATAGCATTTAATGTACAGTATAATAGTGCTTAAGTCTGTGACATTAGCGGACTCTGGAAGACCAACTGACATACCTTTTCGATTTCGATGAGCTGCTAGAGGGCATCTGTGGGCACGTCCGCGCACTTTCACGTGGAGCCTCAGTTGGCCAGTACTACACGTGTATCGCAAACCATATCCATGTGTATCCCCTAGGAGCGGTCTGCGACTTTCGTAGATGCCTTCCCGACATCACTATCAGATTGCGCTCCCACACGGTTGAAGATGTAGGGCGGTCTCCACGATCCACACACAAAAAGCTTAAGGACAATTCCATGCTCAAGAAGTTCTCGAGGTTCTCGACTGTTCTCTTAGTTATTGCCTCATGCCTGTTTGGCGCGAATGTGGCTTCAGCCGATTCGGTGTGGGTGCAGTCTTATGAACGCACGAGTCAAGCACATGCCTGCGTTGCGCAGCCCGGGGAAACACCGTGGCAAGAGGCGTGGGGTTCGGATTCGTCATGGACACCGAGTTGGGAGCAGTGGGCCAACGGTGGCAAGGGTGGTTGGACGTGTACGCGCAGCATCACGTGGGCAAGGACTCCGGTGGCTAGTGGATCATCGAGCGTGACGTATGCCCTAGGTGATATCGGTCCTGGTGGTGGTTTGGTGTTCCTCATCTCGGGCGGGAAGACTTATGAGACGGCGCCGAATACGTGGGGTGACGCGTCGACCGATACCGATATCGCGTGGTGCAACATCACGAACTCAGACATAACTGGTGCGGTGGGCACTGCGGTTGGTACCGGTAGTGCGAACACGACAGCAATGCAGCCGGCTGCATGCACCACGGGTGCAGGGGTCTCAGCGCGCGCATACAGGGGTGGTGGGTTCACTGACTGGTTCTTGCCCTCCAAGGATGAGTTGAATGCGATGTGGCTCTACTCGCTGGTTACTGGATTTCCCACCGCGACATACGGGTTTGCTATCGACGAATACTGGAGTTCGAGTCAGAGCGACGTGAGCGGCGCGTGGAGCCAGGGTTTGGGTAATGGCGATGAGGGCGATCAGTACGACGACCGCAAGCGCTACACGTCGCGGGTTCGTCCGGTCCGGGCTTTTTAGCCCTTCGGCGCGTCATCTACTTATCACGACTGTTCTAGGTCTGTTCTTACTCTCCTGATTGAAGGGCCATGGTGACGCGCCGAGTTCTCTAGCTCGCTACAGGTGTATCGAGAACCGTATACATAAGTAGCCTCTAGCAGCGGGCTCTGATTTTCGTACATAACCTTCCCGCATGACTGCATCTGTGAACACTGGCTCGGGTAACAATCAACTGGCGAATGGGCATCTTCCAGGCCGTAGCCCGAGAGCTTGGGCGGCCAGGCTTGTCGCCCTTCTGGTCAGCGGTGTTCTCGCACTTACCGGCCTCGGTGCCGTTGTAGCGCCTGCTGCTCAAGCCGCGGCGACCGATATTGCCTCAGGCGCGATGTACACGGACAACGGTTCCGTCATCACGATTGTGGGTTGTTCTGCGGCGTGTGAGGGTGCGTCGGTGGTGATTCCGTCGTTGATTGGTGGGTTGCCGGTGACGAAGGTTGCTACTGATGGGTGGGTTCAAACGGGGCAGATCGCTTCGTTGACGATTCCTAGTTCGGTGACAACTTTCGGGGGATCCCTTAATGGCAAGAACATTGTGAGCATCGTGTTCGCCCCGAGTTCAGGTGTGACTGAGCTACCGGCTAATGCGTTCTCGAGCATGTCGAACCTGGCGTCGGTGACGTTGCCTGATCGTTTGCTGGTGCTTGGCTCCGGCGTATTTAAGTACGACAGCAGACTGACGTCTATCGTGCTGCCGGACACCATCACCACTATTGGTGGCGCGGGAGTGTTGCGGGGAACTGGTGTCACGTCAGTGAACCTGCCGACGTCTTTGGTCAGCATCGGTGAGTTTGCCTTTAGTGATATGAATCTTGGAACGGTCGTGCTTCCTCCTGGGGTGACGAGCGTTGGTAACTACGCATTCATTCGCTCCCGTATTAGCTCGCTTACGTTGAACCCCAACGTGGTTTCCATCGGCTCTTACGCATTTGATGGTAACCAACTCACATCGGTAACCCTGCCCGCAAGCCTGCGGACAATTTCCTCTCGAGCCTTCTCAAACAATCAGCTGACTTCGTTGACGATTCCCGGAACAGTGACTTCTCTTGGTGACTACGCCTTTGCTTACAACAATTTCAGTTCGACCCCAACAGTTCCTGCCGGAACGACAGTTGGCACGGGTGTTTTCGCAACCGAAGGCACGGCGAGCAATGGCGTGCAGTGGGTGAATAACGGCTCGGGCGCAATCACGATTGTGGGTTGTTCTGCGGCGTGTGAGGGTGCGTCGGTGGTGATTCCGTCGTTGATTGGTGGGTTGCCGGTGACGAAGGTTGCTACTGATGGGTGGGTTCAAACGGGGCAGATCGCTTCGTTGACGATTCCTAGTTCGGTGACAACTTTCGGGGGATCCCTTAATGGCAAGAACATTGTGAGCATCGTGTTCGCCCCGAGTTCAGGTGTGACTGAGCTACCGGCTAATGCGTTCTCGAGCATGTCGAACCTGGCGTCGGTGACGTTGCCTGATCGTTTGCTGGTGCTTGGCTCCGGCGTATTTAAGTACGACAGCAGACTGACGTCTATCGTGCTGCCGGACACCATCACCACTATTGGTGGCGCGGGAGTGTTGCGGGGAACTGGTGTCACGTCAGTGAACCTGCCGACGTCTTTGGTCAGCATCGGTGAGTTTGCCTTTAGTGATATGAATCTTGGAACGGTCGTGCTTCCTCCTGGGGTGACGAGCGTTGGTAACTACGCATTCATTCGCTCCCGTATTAGCTCGCTTACGTTGAACCCCAACGTGGTTTCCATCGGCTCTTACGCATTTGATGGTAACCAACTCACATCGGTAACCCTGCCCGCAAGCCTGCGGACAATTTCCTCTCGAGCCTTCTCAAACAATCAGATCCCCTCAGTGACTATCCCGCCTAACGTTTTGACGCTGGCATCTGACGCGTTCGCGGAGAATGCAAATAGTGGCGCATCCCCCTCGGCGCGGCTGACTTTCATCCCGCCGACGTTTACGAACCTGACTCCGACCGCGGGCGTAATCGGCACGGATTACTCGTGGGACTTTGATGCCAGTGGGGCTCTACTTAGCGCTACTAGCGGAACCCTGCCCGACGGATTGACCCTGAACTCACAAACCGGAGTTCTCGCGGGCACGCCCAGGACTGACGGCACGTTCACCTTCGGCCTCACTGCCACCAACGCTGGGGGCACCTACCCTTCCGATCCGGTCGCCGTCGTGATCACGGGCCGCTCAGGTTCAACCCCAGGTGGTGGCTCAGGTTCAACCCCAGGTGGTGGCTCAGGTTCAACCCCAGGTGGTGGCTCAGGTTCAACTCCAAGTGGTGACTCAGGTGGTGGCATCGTGTCTGACATCGAGACGTTAACTCCGACGTTAACTCCGACGCGCACACCTTCAACTGTGGTGTCTACAAGTCCGGCCAACACAGGATCAACGTCTGCTTCTTCCGAAACCGTGGTGAGCACTCTCTCGACTGCTGCTGCCGCGAGGGCAACGGTGGTTGCGGTGACAAAGCCGGTGTCAACGAATCCGGTGAGTGCACCCAGTGTTGATGTTATCGCTGGTGCTGCGGTTGCTCCGGTTGCTCAAGGTTTACCGGTGAATACTTCATTCACGGCAACGGTGAGTTTGCAAGGTCGTAGTTCTAGTTCGCTGGGTACCACGATTAGTGATGCAACTGGTCGGGCAACAGTGCCAGCATTCTCAACCACTGAAGCGGGTGAATACACGATTTCACTCTCTGATGGCAAAGGCAACAACTACTACTTGAAGATCGCGGTTGCTAATGCACCGTCGGGTGTTGGCTTGCTCTCCGATGCTGATGTGGCAAAGACAGTCGTGGTGTCGGTGAGTGCACCGGTAACTACCACTGCTGCTACCGCTCCAACGGTGAGTGTGGCTGCCGGTAGCCCGGTCGCACCGGTCGTCGGTGGTCTGCCAGCGAACTCGGTCATCACCGTTGACATCAGGTCGACCGGGCAGACCCGCGCGAAGAACACCACCTTCGTGCGCATCGGCTCTGGTCGCACGAATGCGACGGGCCGAGTGAAGTTGCCGGCATTTAAGGCATCACGACCAGGCTCATTCACAATGCGCCTGACCACACCTGCAGGCAAGGCCTACTACCTCAAAGTCAAGGTAGCGAAGAAGAAAGCCTCAAGTGCATCGGTAAAACCGGTAGCGGCAAGCGAGCCAAAAAAATAAAGCCCACGAGGTAACCCGACTACTGCCTTATGCAGGTATGAATCACGGCTGGAAACACGTGTATCCCTTATCCACCGTGACGTCGCACTAAGAGGAAGATACGAGCATGCCCCGTGATACTCGACTTCTCTACGTTGAGAACGACCCGGTATTGCGGTCCATGATGAGTGTTTTGCTTGCCGGGCTTGTCGGTATTGAAGTGGTTGCATCGGTCAGTGACTCAACGCAGGCTTTGGCGTGCGAGGAGCGATTCGATGTCGCGCTGCTGGATTGGGCCCTTGGGCCTAACTCGCTTAATGGAGTACAGCTTGGGCATGCACTTAGGGAGCGTGACGAGAACGTTGGCATCGTGATCCTGAGCCAGCACTATGCATGGGATTTTCATGGCGCGAGTGGTCGGGTGAGCATGGGCTGGTCGTATGTCGAAAAAAGGGCCGACATTGACACCGTCTATCTCACGAAGGTACTCAAGGCTACGGCGGCAGGATTGTCGGTTGTTGAACCAGCCATTGATCAAGGGCAAGCGCCAGCATCGGTCGAACGATTAGGGCGCCTCTCGGTACGTCAACGACAGATCATGTCGCTCGCCGCTACCGGCATTGACGCCAACGTCATTGCCGGGCGCATTGGGCTGGCAGCGGTGACGGTGCGCAAGGAACTCTCTGAGTGCTACCGGATTCTGGTTCCCGATCCCGCACCCGGCACGGATCTGCGCACGGCCGCGGTCGTGGCTTGGATAGAGGGGCGACGAGTAACCTCAATGGATGCGTATGACAACTAGGTCATCGGCCAATGACATGTTGCGCACGGTGCGACGCTTCATCCTCGGTCCTTGGCCAATCCACGCTGGGGCTCTGTGGACATTTCTCTCGGCGATGATCCTCGGGGTTACTTGGCGGCTGTTCGGAGCGCAGCCGATAGTGCCCCAATCAACACCTCTCGCCCAGCGAACGTTGGTTCTCGTCGCAATCGGGCTTCTTAGCCCTGGTGTTGTGTTAGTGCCGCTTATCGTTTACCGGCGAATTCGAAGCCGGTTTGTTCTTCGTGCGGTGAAATCGCCGGAGTACCTGCTTGCTTTGGCGGGTGCTTCCGTCATCGGCGGATTGCTCATGAATGCGACATTGCACAATTCGGCGGAGTATCAAGCCGTGCTCAACACTCCCGGGCTAGCCGACACGGCGGTGAGGATTTTCGTTCCCGTCGCGGTCATTAATGCTGTAATCGGCACCGTGTTCGCGCGCATCCAAAAGGAATCTGATATCGCGCAGGAGGCACTGCAGACAGTCGTGGCCCAGCGTCGCCTACTGCTGGAATCAGAGGAGCGCGTGCGCGGGCAGGTTGCATCGTTCTTGCACGACCGAGTACAGACCGATCTCGTCACGATCGCACTACGAATTCGCGCGAGTATCGGGCAAAGCCCTGATGTAATGACCAGTGAACTCACTTCGGTGATCACCGAACTCGAGCGGGTGCGATCGAAAGAAGTGCGCATGGCTAGCCGGCAACTCAGTCCCAGTCTTGCGACGGTAACCCTTGACGCCGCCTTGCGTGATCTGGCTGAGTCCTACGGACCCGCCATGGAAGTTTCGATCGACGTTCACGGTTCGGTCTCCCTACGGATCGAGCAATATGACGACAGCAGCCGGGCTACCGGGATCTACCGCATCTGCGAACAGGGATTACTCAACGCTGCCGTTCACGGTCTGGCCACCGAATGCTCAATTCAACTCACTCTCACAGCGAGTGACGAACTCGTGCTGCACCTCCGTGATAACGGCATCGGGATGCAGAGTGAGAGCGTGCAACCGGGAATGGGTATGACCGTGATGTCGGCATGGGTTGAAACCCTCGGCGGGCAATGGTCCTTGGGCCCAAGTGATTCAGGCACGACTCTTACCGCCTCCATCCCAGCGCATTTGTGATCCTGTCATTGCCTTCCGCGGGGACCACACCACACGCGTTTTCCTTGATGTGACAGTGGCGGGGTCGTTTTGTAACGAAACATGGGTACTTGTAAATATCTACCGCTTACATGTAACATATGGGGATGGAAACAGAGTCTGCAATTGCCCTGCGTCTGGGGGGTGAGTCTGGCCTGTTTCGCAGCAGGGATGCAGTGGCTGCCGGGGTAAGTCGCACGACCCTGTCTCGTATGACTGCTCATGGTGATCTGCTGCGGGTAAGTCGCGGTGTGTATCAGTTGCCGCAGGTCAGACAGGTTGATCCCATTGCCGTCCTTACTACTACACATCCAGGCGTCGTGGTGTGTCTGCTATCTGCGCTTGCTCTTCACGGGCTGACGACTCAATCTTCGCGTCAGGTGTGGATCGCCATAAAAAATAAGGCTGCAGCTCCTCGTGTTGAGTATTCGCCGATTCAAGTAGTGCGCATGAACGAAGCAAACCTGATTGAGGGTGTCCAGGCGATGACGATCGACGGAGTTAGGGTGCAAGTGACCGCACCTGCGCGCACGGTTGCGGACTGTTTCAAGTTTCGCAGTCGCGTTGGCCTCGACGTTGCGATCGAAGCGCTGCGCTCGGCCTGGCAATCGCGTGCCGTCACGATGGATGAACTATGGCAAGCGGCAAAGCAGACCCGAATGATAAACGTGATGCGCCCCTATCTGGAATCACTCGTATGACCCCTGCGAACTTACCTGCTTCCATCCGGTCTCGGTTACGCAATCTTGCGGAACGTGAACGTGTTGACCTCGGCGCGATTATCACCCGGTGTGCGCTGGAGCGCATGCTCTGTCGTAGTTGACGGGCGGGTGAAAATTGGTCATGCTTATGCCCATGGAAACCATGCCGCTCGCTGAAGTAAAGGCACATCTGTCCGAGGTCGTCAGCCGAGTCAACGGGCAGCACGAACGAGTCACGGTTACCGTGCACGGCCAGGCATCCGCAGTGATTATGTCACCCGCTGACCTCGAACGACTTGAAGAAACCATCGCTGTGCTGGCTGACGAAACACTTATTCGAGAGCTCACCGCATCTGAAGCGGACCTAGCGGCCGGTCGCGTCGAAGATGCTGATTCGCTCGCGGCTGCAATGCGTGCGCGTAAATCAGGTGCCTGAAAGTTCGAGGTATGAACTCGCCATCTCGGCTACTGCACGCCGACAATTGGCAGAGAGCCTTCCGACATCTGTCGCATTCGCCGCATATGAATTTATCATCGGCCCACTATTGGAGAATCCGCAACGCGTGGGCAAACAACTCATTGCGCCACTTGATGACCGACATAGTGCCAGACGTGGTACGTATCGAGTGATCTACCGTGTTGATGATCAGGAAATGATGGTCACAGTGCTCGCAGTCAGTGCAAGGTCAGACGCGTACCGCACACCCTGAGCGTCAAGTCAGATCGTCCTCGCGAGTCGAGATCCCACATTGTGTTTCGCCTGAGTGATAACGGCATTGAGTTGCAAGGTTTTCAGCATGGGACGAAACTCACCGCAGTTATTCCCGCCGTTTAGGTGTGGTGGGAGAGCAACTAGCCAAGTGCTTTTTCTATTTTGTCCTTCGCCGTTGAAAATGCTTTCTTCGCGGGTGTTGCATTTGGACCTCTGGTTGATTTCGCCCAGGCCTTGCTCAGTGGCCCCCAGACAGATGATGCTTGCGGGATATTTGGCATCGGTACCCCATTGCGACCAGCGGTACCGAATGCTTTCGCCAACTGGCCGCCGATTGCATCGCGGTATGTCGACTTCTTGTTCGCAGGAGCGCGCAACGATATTGCTGCCATGCTCGATTGGAAGTCTGACCCACTGAGTTTTTTAACGATGAGGTCGGGCACGACTTCTGCCAGTCCGTGGGCTTGTACATAAGAAGTCGCCATAAATCCTTTAATGCCGAGTAGTGGCGCCATCGCCAAACCGGGATCGATTCGGGGCAGCGGTGAAATGAAGAACTTGAACTCCAGGTCTTTCAATGTCGAGGCACTCCATGGACCGGTAATCCAAAAAGGTGCGCGGCCCGCTTTGAATGCTGCTTCAGCAGCCGCGACGTCATCCGAAGAATTAATCAACCCGGTGCTGTTCCATGTGTCAATAATGTTTGCGTTCTTGCGAAAGACTTTGTTATAAATTCCAACGTCATCTGGGTTCAGGCTTCCCGATGCGTCCGTACCGAAAACGTAACCACCGAGGCCGGAAAATAAGGGGTAGGTGAAATAGGCGTTGCCCTGAATCCCTTGACCTACGGCCAGGCCAATCTTGACACGGTTAGCGGCTTTCAGCGCCAAAGCTTTAGTCGACAACTGGGCAAATGTTTTGGGAGGTTTCGGTGCCAATTCGGCGTTAGTCACCAGTGCCCAGGTTTCGAATTGAACGGGGATCCCGTAGTAGTTGGGACCGTACTGAAAACCCGAGAGGACATTGGGGGAAAACAACGCCTGTTTAGCCGGTGGCAAGGTCAACGGCACAATCACGGCGGCTGCGGCCAGTTCACCCGTCCACGTGTTATCAGCCCAAATAATGTCGGGGGCCTGATCGGTGGGCACCGTTGTGAGTTCGGCTTTGATCGCTGCGAGTTCTTTGCTCACCACATTAACCGGGTGGCCTTGGTAACCGTCTTTCAAAAACTCGGAGACAGTTGCTGCGCGTGCGGCGTCAACCCAAATCGTGATCGGTGCTGGCGCCGGAACCGCGTGAGGTGTTGCGACTGCAGAGAGTGCACCCACCGCAAATATCGACACCGTCAAGGATGCGATTCGATTTCGCATTGGCACTGTCATGCGCGCGGCTTTCATTTAGATGTCCTCCGTGCGTTAATAAACGTTTATCGTTTTTTCGAGTTTAACCATATCGTTCGGACAGCCGTCAACGCTGGAATCCCACGTTGCTTTGCTACTGTTTTGTATTAACAATCACGGCAATCATGTCACCGGCCGCAAAAGTGATTCGCTCACTCTTAGGTGGGTTGACCCGGATCCCACCGGCCAATGCGCCTGCCCGGCTGCGGGCTGCTGCAGCCCGGTAGCCGATTGCCACAACGCCCCAGTTGCGAACCTCAGCGACAACTGAGTCAAAGTCAGTTTCTCCCACGCCAACGTAACGCTCGACTGGGTGAAGGGCAATGGCTGTTCCCGCGCCGTCGAAGAGGTCAGCGAAGACATCGGCGAGATGCGGGCTTTCGCTGAGTTGAGTCAGAAGCAGGCTGATCAATTGCTGACTAACGATGAACTCGTCACTGTCACCCCGTCGCCCGAGCTCGACATCATTGGGGTCAATTAATTCGGCAATGACGTTGTGGGCATTCTCGGGATCCAATGCCCGCACGTGCATCAGGCTCAACAGGACGCGAGCATCCGCTTCCTCAACGTCAAACAAGGCCCGTTCACACAGGATGAGCACGTGGTCATAGGGGCCATCCGCGAGGACTTCGGCAAGTACACCGCGACTGATTGTGTTTCCGGTGCGGACATTGATGATCTGATGAGACAGGTCGGCTTGATCGAGCTGACGGGTGACATTGGCTGGATCGTGGTTGAGTGGATCGACAAGCACGATGAGCTCAGACCCTGGCGCCACATGCGTTTCTATCTCTTGAACGATGATTTGGGCGATCCCGCTCCAGCCGATAATCAGGGTGCGCTCCCGTTGGCTGGGAAGTGGAGTGGCCTTGAGTTCGGTGGGAGGTGACCAGGGGAGTGACTCCCGGTCGAGAATAAATGTTGAGTCGTCTTCGGCGATACCGATCACTCGATCCCCGGCCGCAATCAGCCGTTGGGAACTGGGGTTAAGGAACACGGAGCCTTCGGGGGTCTCCAGACCGATAATCGTGGCGCTGCTGCTCGCCATCGTTAATTGGCCAAATGTGGTGCCAACCCAACGCTCGGGGATAGCGACGGCATACATCTCGTCACCATCGAAGTCGAGTATTTCTTGGTAGATCGCGCCAAGGCCAGCAGTGCGCGAGACCTGGGCGGTGATTCGTGCGACAACGGAAGAGGGCACCACCGTGATAAGTCTGTTGCCCACAACTTCTTTGAGAGCCTCGGCGACCTCTGCATCTTCGGCCTCGGCCACGATCGTCGTGGTGCTCGTTGCGGGGATGAGCTGGTTGAGGCCCAGCACCACCTTTACTAAGTAGGCGCGAGCGCCATCACCCTCTGGGTTAAGCACGATTACCGATTTCGCATTCTGCGGGTTTGCACGGGCCAGGTCGTTAATGCGCGTAGGACTGCCGCTGCGCACGACTAGTCGGGACGTGCCTAGATCTTTAACATCACGGCGGATTTCATCGGTTACCTCTACCGGGTCATCGGGGGTGAGCACCACAATCGCGCGCCCGCGTTCACTGCGGTTCGCCTCGACGAGTTCAGCAATAACAACATTGAGTTTGTCACTGCGACCAACGATCAGTGTGTGTCCGAATTCGACGACCGCGGAACGGCCGCGACGCAATTCTTCGAGTCTGCTGTCGATGCCGCTGGAGATGATGCCGATGATCGTGGCACCAAGGAAGATTCCAATCAGGGTGACGACAAGCATCCCGATCCGGAACTTGTTGCCCTCGTCACCGCTGAAGGTGCCCGGGTCCAATGATCGAGTGATCGCCAGCCAGATGCCCTCATAGAGCGAGGTCCCTGAATCACCAGGACCGACACCGGTCAACCAAATGATTCCAGCAACAAGGATGACGAAGAGTGCGGTGAGGACCCCGAGCCACAGGAGCACCATCCACACTCCGCGCGCCAACGCATTGTCCATCCGGTACCGCAGGCGTTCCCGAAGTGTGAAGCTCTGAGTCATTTAATTCCCCCATCGAAGTAGTTGATAAGCCCCATTATCAAGGCGGTGAATATTATGAGCGACTCTGATGGACCCAGTGTGCCGGACATGACGGTCGGTTCCGTGCGTTTTCTCGACATTAGCACTCGACAGAGGTGATTCCCTCACATAACATTCCTCCGAATTGATATCTCACAACTGAGAATGAGTCTTGTGGAAGTGAAGGTGACTGATGTCTGGCCAAACCCCAGCACCTGCGCAGGATTTCGACGACGAGAAGGCGAGACGGTCCGTAGTTTCGTCACAGGGGCAAGAGCAGGCCCCAAAGCCTGCCGTGAATGCGCCAGGGAAGTCAGCTACGCGGCCACAGGGTTACCACGAGAAGTTTGACACGGTCAGCCCGGAGACTTTGGCTCGAATGCACGCATTGCGCGAGCAAGACACGGCCGCCGGAACTCGGGCGCCAGGCGCACCGTTCCTCGAGGGTGCGGCGAATACGCGCTCGGGCTCAGGAACTGCCATGGCCATTAACGACGGTGCGACGGCCGTCCATGGTCTTGCTAGGTCGGCCGCCGGGAAAGCGGCCGGGAAGTACGGCGCAGAAACGTTAGGCGGAGATCCTGCCAAATTTGTCGCGGCAGGAGCGACCGTCGTGCAGGGCGTCAGCCAGATAGTTGATGCCAACGATTCAGGACGCCAGGCGGCATACGAGGACAGCAAGCGCGGTTACGAGAAATCAAGCATCAATCGTGAACGAGCCTTCGATTCTCTTCGTTCATTAAATATGCAGAAAGGCGATGAACTCACGGACGAGGAACGGGAGAACCGATCCCACGTGATAAGGCACGCGTATAAAACATCGATGCGCAATATTGTCAAGGGCCTTAAAACCGGAGCCCTTGCCAAAACAACACGTAACGAAGGTGATCTGCTCAGCGAAAACCAAATGAAATACACCGAGGGGGGACAGACCGATCTAGCCCCGGGCACAGTGGCCGACAAGACGCACGTAGTTAAAGGTTCAATGTATGGCAATGCAAAACGCAAATACAACGATGGAGATTCACAAAAACTCTCCGACGACCGCAAGACGGATCTCGAGGCGCTCAACGCGCAAAAGAGTTCGCTCGAGGAAAAGCGCGATTATGAGTTGAGTCTCAGAGGTGCCGGACCAAAAGGAAGAATAGGGCAGTCGTTGCAGGTATACGACCCGTCGGAAGCGGATGCCGATTATGCTGACTATTTCGGGAGTGAATGGGATAAAAAAAGGGAGCACAAAGCGGGAGTAAAGGCTCTTGAGGCCACTGCTACTGAAGAACTTGGGAAACGCAAGAAAAAAACGAAGTCTATGGGCATAACTAGTTCACATCAAGCTCTGCTTGCAGGCGAACAGACTCAGTATGACGACTCGAAAGCGGAATATGACTCTGCAGCGAGCGATGCGGTGACACTCCGCGAGGCACATCTAAAAAGGCACACTGACACTTACAATGAGTTGCATAAAAAAACTCCAGGAAAGTTCAATAAATTATTGGGGACCGGCGCAAAACCATTGAGCCCAGAGCAGAAGGCAGCGAAGGTTCACGCCAAAGCGGAGATGGCGCGACTTTCGACGCCGCACACGCTTGACAATCTCAAGGGTTACATGTCAGACAAGCAACTGGCGCGAGCAACAGCTCATGACCGAAATATGAAAAACTTGGAGAGCGTTCGCGATACCGGTCTTACTCTGGATCAACATGACGAGATGGCAGAGCACAAATCAGGACTTGCCGAGATAGCCGATCGAAGAAAAACAGGCCTGTCCAAGGGCGATAATGAAGAGCTCGAAAACACTAATAAGAACATCGCGCTTGTTCGCGACGGTCAGAGGGAGCACAACGAGACCGTTTTGGAAAACCTAGGTGACACGGTGGACGCCCAAGGGCGCCTCGGAGGCGCGGATCACAGCACTAATGACACGAGTGCGGTGCAAAAAACAATGAGCGGGCAAGCAGCTCAAGTGGCTGTAAGCGCCGCTAATGCGCTTCGCACGGGAGCAAACATTGTGGATGGCAACGACCGCACTGCCCAGAAGGCACTCAAGGATGGGCAGCAGGGTGTTGCTGTGGCCACAGGAGTATTTGGAATGTTCCACGAAACTGCTGGTGTCGCTGCGCAAGCGATGGGGGCAGGACCTGCTAACACGAAGTTAGCGGTGGCTCCAGCTACGCTTTTAGCTCGTGGAGTTGCTAACGTGCTTGAGGGCGCCTCTGGATCGGCTGCCGAGCAGGAAAAGCGCAACGAAGTTCGACGCACATTGACCGACGGGACGCGGCGGGCAGATACGCGGACGTCTCCGGTCAACTGGACCGGAAGCACCGATCACGGACAGGAGCCTTCAGATTACTCGGGAATGCTTAAAGAGGGATTGACTAATGTCGACGAAAGTTTGACTGATTTAAGTACGACTTACGCGGCAGGTAGGGAACAGGCCCAGGACACTTACGATGCAGGAAAAGAGCAGGCCCAGGGATACGTGTCGTCAGTCGTGGATAGTGCTGTTGGAAAACTGAAGCCCATCTCGCCTCCCATATCTGAAGAAGTTGAGGGGGGAGGGCCCCCCGAGTCTTCGGTTGCAGAATCCGTGAAGGCCGGAGAGGTTGAGGGGGGAGGGGAAAGGGCCTC
>JBBARV010000012.1:0-8152 GCA_040399625.1 Candidatus Nanopelagicales bacterium
GCACGAATATCGTGATGTCGTGTACTACTTCTGTTTCACCTCGTGTCTAGACACTTTCACGGCGGCACCTGGCGCGTACGTGGCGACGGCCTGAAGTTGCCTACGATGCACTGGGCGAGCACCCGTGAATCACCGACCCATCAACCGTCGAACCCGGGTCTCACCGGGTGAAGCGTTCGGCCTCGGTCGATCCCGAGGTGGCGTCTCCCGCACTGTACGCGTGCGCTCCAGCACCGGCCAGTTTCCCGCCGTCGACGATGAGGTACTCCTCTCTAATGGGCTGATCGGCGAACCAGCATTCAAGGATCTCGCGGGTGCCCGCGGCGTAGCGGGCCTGCGCCGCGAGCGAAGACCCGGAGATATGGGGTGTCATGCCGTGGTGCGGCATCGTTCGCCATGGGTGATCCTGGGGTGCGGGCTGGGGGAACCAGACATCTCCGGCGTATCCGGCGAGTTGTCCAGTCTCGAGGGCGCGCACGACGGCGTTGGTATCACAGATCTTTCCTCGGGCGGTGTTGATCAGATACGAGCCGCGCTTCATACTTGAGAGCAGTTCATCATTGAACAGGTGCTCGGTCTCAGGGTGCAGCGGCGCGTTGATCGTGACGACGTCGACGACTCGCACCATCGCGGCCGTCGTCTCGTGAAAGGTCAGGCCGAGTTCGGCCTCGACCGCCGCGGGGAGCCGGTGGCGGTCGGTGTAGTGCAGCCCCACCTCGAATGGCTTCAACCGGCGCAGGACGGCCTGGCCGATCCGACCCGCAGCGACGGTGCCCACCTGCATACCCTCTAGATCGTGCGACCGGGAGACGCAGTCAGCAATGTTCCAGCCGCCGTTGACCACCCACTGGTACGAGGGAATGTAGTTGCGCACGAGTCCGAGGATCATCATGACGACATGCTCGGAGACGCTGATGCTGTTGGAGTAGGTGACCTCCGCGACGGTGATGCCGCGCTCGATTGCGGCAGCAAGGTCCACGTGGTCAGACCCTATGCCTGCGGTGATGGCTAACTTGAGCTTGGGGGCTGACGCTATACGCTCGGCTGTCAGATACGCCGGCCAGAACGGTTGGGAGATCACGATGTCAGCGTCGATCAGTTCGTGCGCGAACACAGAGTCATCGCCATCCTTGTCGGAGGTGACGACCAGGGTATGACCTTGGCTCTCCAGGTAGCGTCGAAGGCCGAGTTCGCCGGAGACGCTGCCGAGAAGTTCACCGGGGGTGAAGTCGAGATCGCTCGGGGAGGGCAAACTCTGGCCGCCGGGATACTCCGTAATGGTCGGAACGGCATCTCGGGAATACACCGGCGGGTAGCCGGTGATGGGGTCGTCGTAAAGGACGCACAAAATCTTTGCCATCGATTGCCACCTTCTTGTTTGGCCCCTGATCGCAGGGCGCTCCTACATTGGTAATCAACATAGTTACCGGACGTGGGGGAATCAAGGTGCAATTTTCTACCGATTGATCGACGCCGTCTATCGAGCCGCTGCGGCGTGGTCCGCGATGGTTGCTCGGAGGTCGATCGCCTGGGCGATGGAGGTGAAAGCACTGATCAGTCTGGACTGGGTGTGCCGCGGGGCCGTGACGATGCCGATTGACCGCATGGGTTGCGGTTCGTCCAGCGGGATCAGGCTGGTGTCGAGCCGAGCACCCAAGGCGCTCAGCCACGACTGGGCGACCACGCTCGACCAGCGTCCGGTCGCTACATGGGACGCTATGACCGAGATGGAGTTTGTTTCGATCTGCGGGTCGGCGACAGCGCCCGCCTCGTGGAAGATGCGATCTAATATTTTGCGGTTTTCCATCTCTGGGCTGAGCAGACAAAGTGGGGTCGCCGTGGTCTCGGCCCAGCTGACGCTTGTCCTGCCTTGGAACGGACCGGTTGACGGCGTCAGCAGGAAGTAGCGCTCCTCGTACAGGGCGATCGTGCGCATGGACTCGATCTCGGGAGCGTCGAGGTACATCAGTCCGATGTCAATCTCGAAATGTTGCAGCCGCCGCAGGATCTCAAAGGCCGGCTGTGTGGTGATACTGGTGCGGACTCGGGGATGGGCTGCGCAGAACGGTTCGGTGATCAGGTGGATTGGTGGCAGGGCGGACGGGATGGCACCGATTCGAAGATGACCGGACAGGCCACCACCGCGCTGGGTCCCGAGATCGGCGAAGAGGTCGTCGCGTTCCGCGAGCAGGCGCTGCGCCCAGCCCAGCAGCCGCTCGCCCTCCGGGGTGAGTCCCTCGAACTGGTGTCCCCGGCGCACGATAGGCACCCCCAAATCCACCTCGAGCCGGCGGATCCCCGCCGACAGAGTGGGCTGGCTGACACAGCAAGATTCGGCGGCGCGACCGAAATGGCCCTCCCGGGCCAGGGCCACCAGATACTCCAGTTGACGCACGAGCACGGGTCGTCCTCCTGTCTCCCAGTACTACGATGCGAGTTGAATCTACGCGAGGGCCTGCCTGCAACCCATCGAAGGGACGCTTTTGGGCCGCGGTCATAACGAGTTCGGTGTCGACGCCGTGCCTGCGCGGGAGGATCAAGTCTCTCACCGAAGCACCGGTGGTGCGGAGGTCCAAGAGGCGAAACGGTGACCAGTTGGGCAGAAAGCTAGCCCCACGGCTAGCCCTATCTCCATTGGTCTGGGTAGGTCCTAGGGGGCCGGGACGGGGCGAAAACCGTTGGTATTGTGGGGGTTCCTCCATAGCCGTGGGGGTGAGAATTTGACTCGTAATGCAAAGGTCCGGGGTTAACTAAGTCGTGAAACACCACAGCCCTTGAGTTCTAGTGGTCGTTGCAGTCCCTGATTTTTGGTGTGGGGTGTTGGTGTCATGGGCAGGGCTGGTCAATCGACCGGATTGCTGATGCAGCATTGGTGAACTCGGCACTGAACATGGCCGCAGCGACACGATCCACCACACGAGAAACCATCATTTATGCCGATCACGGCGCGCAATTTACATCTTGGGCTTTCACGAGCAACGTGCGTGATTACGGACTCAAACTCAACTTGGGAACGGTCGGTGATTGCTATGACAATGCCATGATCGAATCGTTCTGGGGAAGGATGCAGACCGAACTTCTCAACCGTAAAACATGGACCACTGTCGTTGAACTGAGCATGGAGATGGCTGATTACATTGAAAATTTCCACAACACTCGAAGGTGCCACTCATCACTAGCTGCGCTGACACCAACCGAATACGAAACAACCAATCAAATCCAGCTGCAACTATCGTGAGTCCGGCTCACAAACTGGGGTCACATCAAATTGTTGTGTGAGTCCGGGGTTGTTGTTGACTCGTTTCGTGTGAATTTTTTGTGCGTCAAGTAGTCCAATGAGGAATGGGGCGGGTGTGCGTTGTACTGCAGCCAGTGTTCACTCATAAAGCATTCGTTTCGTCTCGCGAAGTTTGAATCGATTTATCGCCGTGTCAGGCGTGTTCGCCTCAGAGCTTCGTCCTCGACGCAAAAAACTATTTGATTGCAGAGGAAATTAAATTAATTAAAACCACTTGACAGTGAAATAGACCAAGAGCATACTGCCGAAATGTCACTTATGATTGTGACGACAGAAAGAGCCTTAGAGAGGGCTTCGCTAAAAAACATATCTTGATTTTTATCAGTAAATGTTCAACGGGGGTAGTTCATTACGCGCGTTGTTTTCGTCTCTCACGCTTATTTACCCTCAGCTGTCTATCTACAGTTGCATGGAATCATGTTCTTTCACGGGCAAAAAGCTGCAGCGGATTTGCAACAGTAAGCGTTGTTTGTTTTCAACCCACGATCAATAATTCGCGACCTTTGTCGCATGAGAAGTTGGGAGGCGCTGCCATTATGGGAAGTGTCGGTCTTTTATATGTAGGTGCGATTCTCTTTCTCAATGGATGCATGCTCCTCGGGTGGATTGACGCAAAATCTGCGGCACCACTTAACATCTTTGTTGGCATTCTGCAGGTCGTTACACCGACCTATCTGATTTTTACTGCTAACGGAGATACCGCGCAAATTCTTGGCGCGTCCGGGCTTTACCTGTTTGGCTTCACCTATCTTTACGTAGCCTTCAATCTTTGGAATGATCTAGACGGAAGTGGGCTCGGCTTCTTCTCACTTTTCGTTGCGATCTGCGCAGTTGGCTACTCGAGTGTTGCATTCAATGATGGTGACTACGCCTTCGGCGTTATCTGGCTCTACTGGGCCTTCTTGTGGTTGCTGTTCTTCCTACTACTAGGCCGCAAGAAGGACTCCCTTGGTCGATACACGGGAGCTGTTGCGGCGATTCAAGGATGGGTCACCGGTGCCATCCCAGCATTCTTGCTTCTCACCGGGCGCTGGCAGGATCTCAACAACACGACGGTGGCAATTGTTCTTGCTGTCTTCGGCGTAGTTGTTTTTGCTGCACTCGCGGGTATGACCCGCAAATCCAACGCACCGGAGAGTGTTTCCGCGTAACGCGGCTAACTCTCATGTGCACAACTAGAAAAGAAATGGAATAAAAATGGCTGAGAACCTATTTCCACTTGATAACAATAAGTCGTTTACGAACCAGAAACATGTGGGCCACAACCGGTGGCATCCAGATGTTCCTGCGAACGTCACGGTGAAGCCAGGCGATGTGTTCCGCGCTGACTGCCGAGAGTGGTTCGACGGGGCAATTCGCAATAATGACTCGGCGGACGACGTGCGTGATGCGCCGTTGCCGAGCGTTCACGTACTCTCTGGCCCATTTCGAATTGAGGGTGCCAAGCCAGGTGATCTGCTTGTTGTCGACATCCTAGACATCGGGCCATTTGATACGTTAAAAACAGATGGCATCGCTGGCGAAGGATGGGGCTATACAGGCGTCTTCTGCCGCGAAAATGGCGGCGGTTTTCTCACCGATCAGTTCCCCGATGCTTACAAGACCATCTGGGATTACCGCGGTGGAGTAGCCACTTCTCGCCACGTACCCGGTGTTTCTTATGTCGGTCTTCAGCATCCAGGTCTCATGGGAACAGCGCCATCAGCGAAGCTTCTCTCTCGTTGGACAAAGCGGGAGACCGATCTCATCGCGACTGATCCCATGCGTGTTCCACCGCTGGCTCTACCGCCGAATCCTGACAGTGCCGTCCTCGGCAAACTTAGCGGCGGCGAGTTTGATCGGGTGGCTGGCGAGGCGGCCCGAACTGCACCTCCACGTGAAAACGGTGGCAACCAGGACATTAAGAACTTCAGTAAGGGTTCACGTGTGTTCTACCCGGTCTTCGTAGACGGGGCCAACCTGTCCTTCGGCGACCTGCACTTCTCGCAGGGCGACGGCGAGATCACGTTCTGTGGCGCCATTGAAAGTGGCGGTTACATGGTGCTCAGTGTGGATATCATCAAGGACGGCATGGCCAAGTACGGCGTGTCAGAGAATGCGATCTTCATGCCCGGCACCACCGATCCACAGCACAGTGAGTGGCTCGCATTCTCCGGTACCTCGGTAACCCTCGATGACAAGCAGCACTATCTGGATCCGTTCTTGGCATACCAGCGCGCATGTCTGCACGCCATCGACTTCCTCGTGAAGTTCGGTTACTCCCCCATTCAGGCGTACATGATCTTGGGTACTGCTCCGATTGAGGGTCGACTGTCTGGTGTTGTGGACATTCCGAATGCTTGCTCAACGGTGTACCTGCCAACGTCGATCTTCGACATCGATATTCGTCCAGGAAGCGGCCCCGTACCTCAGGTCGCCAAGGGCATGGATGTTCCGGTGTCTAAGTGGGTAGACCACAAGAGTTGGGCTCCCGTCCCCTGGTAGGTCGCTGACCCGATCTTTCCTTGCACCCAGAAGTTGCCGCGCCCAGTTAAGGGCGCGGCAACTTCTGCAATCTGGGGTCGGGAGGCGCCATTCGTTGTGTTCGACGCCTTCCTTGTGTCGGAAGCGAGGTCACGACCTCGGGCTTGTCACTCGTGGACTTCGTCGAGTCGATAATCGCCATTCGGCGGGGATCGGCGGTCGACAACCGAGGGCTTGAAAACACCCTCCGGGCCGGTGTTCCACATAGGTCACATTTGACGCTTGCAGGGGCTTCCCCCATCGGAGCGGTGATCTCAAGTGCACCATCGGAAATGCAGGAATACTCGTACGTTGGCATTGCAACCCCTTGCCTTGTCGGATTCGATTTTCCGATTGACTCTTAATTGTCGCGACTTATAGTTCACGAGTCAATGTAATTGGTTTTATTGATGAAGTTTGCGGTGCTGAAAAATGTAGAGCGCTGCGGCATACTTACGATGATTAATTATTCGTTTGCACATTACGGCGCTGAGAGAGGCCCAAAGATGTCGGGAACAAGTCGTCGACGGGTAATCCAGTTGCGAGACGGCGCCGTGGCCGAACACGGGGACTCCGTGGCAGTCGAGGAACCCGTTGAAATCATCGTCGATGGAGTAATGGCATCCACCACGATGCGCACCCCCGGTCACGATGTAGAGCTCGCCCTCGGGTGGCTGGTCTCTGAAGGAGTCGTGCGCCATGCAGATGACGTGGTGCAAGCGAAGGAGTGCTAGGAGAAGGCTCCTGAGGAAGTGCTCGACGAGTTAGGCGTGCGACGCTTAGTGGCAAACTCGCTAATCAGCAAATTGCAAACAAACTAACCGTTCGAGAGTACGTATTAACCTTCAGCTGGAAGTATTTTCATTTTTGGCCCAAAAATTTTCATTTTGGTTTCTTGATGGTCAAAATCAGTTAAACAATTCCCTCACAAAAAAGGGATATGCACACACGCCCGGGGCCAGGGGGTGTGTGAAGAACTTAGTGCATAACCATGTGCGTAACCTCGGGTGTGTACAAAAACCTCAGTGCGTTCTTCGATGTGATTTCGAATGAAAGTGCTTGTTTGAATGTGCGAAAGGTGGTTATCAAAAAGCAGGTTTGCACTGCTCGGACATGCCGATGAACCCCTACGATCGGCGTTTCGAAAGCCAGTAGGATCACATATTGATGTTTTGATGTCCACAGGCTACAGTTCACATATGCGAACGACCCTCACTTTGGACAACGATGTCGCCATGGCTGTGAAGAACTATGCACATCAAAATGAAATGAGTTTCAAAGAAACGGTGAATGCCCTCCTTCGAAAAGGTCTTCGAAGGACAATTGAGCCAGTAGTAGAGGGTGATGTAGTTCCACGGTCGGTAAGCCTTGGCCAAGAGCTAACGAAGTCATCGCTCTCTTCGGAACTTGTTCTCGATGATGAAGTAGATCGTTATCTACGTATCAGTGCACATTCAAATTAGTGCACAATCAAAATAATGCCCACGCTAATCAGAGTTCGTGATGTGAGGCTGTCATGAAAGTCATTGACACCAACATTCTGATTTACGCTGTCAATGAAGGTTCGCCCCACTTTGAAAAAGCGTCGATCTGGTGGCGCAACGCGCTCAATGCAGATGAGCCCATCGGCATCCCATGGATTTCCGCTCTTGCCTGTGTTCGCATTCTCACCAATGATTCACTGTTCGAAAACCCTTTAACCATGGAGCAAGGATTGGAGCTCGTGGAGGGCTGGCTGTCATATCCGCAGGTAAACTTCTTGAGTCCAACGGTCGGACACCTCCATCGGGTTCGCACGCTCCTGACAATAGGGATTCCTGGGGAAACACGGGAAGCTGACCACAAGCGTTATAACCTTCTGAATGATGCACACATTGCTGCACTGGCAATCGAGCACGGCGGCACTGTTTTCACGGCTGATTCAGACTTTAAAATCTTCACACAGGTAAATAGCGTGAATCCGCTCAGTTCAGTTGATTGATGCGGAGCAGATATGCGAGATGCGCGAACGAACTAAAGCCCTGCTAAGACACACGCGGCGGTACTAGCCATCACGCTGAAGCCATCATCTTCGGGCAGGAAAGCTTCCACCACGCCATCTTGCAAAACGAGGGCGTAACGCTTAGACCTAATGCCCAGGCCAAAACCAGATGCGTCGACCTCGAGGCCAACCGCCTTGGCAAAATCAGCGTCAGGATCGGCCAACATCAAGATGTCCCCGGCATCTTGGGCCTTGCCCCAGGCGTCCATCACAAAGACGTCATTGACTGATACGCACGCAATTGAATCGACCCCGGCTGCAGAAATACTCGCCGCCAACTCGACATATCCGGGGAAGTGAACCTTGGAACA
>JBBARV010000012.1:8252-21762 GCA_040399625.1 Candidatus Nanopelagicales bacterium
CTGCAGAAATACTCGCCGCCAACTCGACATATCCGGGGAAGTGAACCTTGGAACACCCTGGGGTGAAAGCACCCGGTACCGCGAAAAGCACCACCCGACCGGATCCAAGAATCTCGCTACTTGACACTGTCGCCGGAGCGCCGTCGACCATCATGCGAAGTTCGACCTCGGGAAGTTTGTCGCCAACTGCAATACTCATGTCAAGAACCTTTCTTCGGTGAATGAATGTCGATTCGGGGTTAGAGTAAACCGTTCATTTCCACTAAATGACGCCGGGGTTCCTGCTGTCCAAAGCGGGTGCCCGCATCTCACAGAGCTGAAACCGAAAATCTAGCCGTGATTCATGTCACGACGTGCGATTGCTTGGATTTCCTTGCTCGCCACCGGCGCTCTGCTGATCGGCAGTGGGGTCTGGTGATTCATTGACCGCCAAGACAGCGCGGGAAAGACAGAATTAGTTGCCCCTAGTTGATTGAATTATCGAAGTCAGGTCTCGGGTGAATCGGTGGCCTGAGTGGGAAGCGTGGGTACCTGCCACCCTGCGGCAACCGCGCCCAATCGAATAATCAGGGTAACGGCCACTCCAACCAAGAAAGGAATCCAATCACTGAAACTTTGGGTAAGCAGGAATGCGACGGAACCGGCTACTGCAGCAAGTGCGTAAACCTCTCCGTCAAAAATGGAGATTCTTTTCCCAGCGAGGACATCTCTAATTATTCCGCCACCGACCCCACTAATAACGCCCAAGACAACAGCAGGTCCGACAGAAAAACCTGCATCACGAGCAATGTCCGTTCCCACAATCGTGAAAGCGGCTAGGCCTATTGCATCGGTGAAGACAAAAAAGCGACCCATCCATGTTCGGTGACGTTGCCAAGGGAACACCCGGACCGCAATCCACACCACAACAACGGTGATCGCGATCAAACTCACGGTAGGCCAAAAATCAATTAACCAACCGGGGGTTGTGACCATCAGTAGGTCGCGCAATGTTCCGCCGCCAATTGCTGTGACGGCGGCCAGTGTCGAGACGCCCAACCAGTCCATGCCGGCTCGTGCACCTGCGATAGCACCGGAGGCCGCGAAAGCCACGATGCCAACCACGGTCATGACAAGAAGTGGGAGTGGTAGTTCAAACACGATCAAAGCCTCTCACTCTGGATTCACCGAAGCCTCAACTGGCCTTTGAACTATCTGTCAAGATAGAGGCATGAGTGAAAAACCTATTTACAACCACCAGGAATCCGTGACGGTCAATGCGTCAGCGCAGGACCTGTATGACATTGTTTCTGACATCACCCGAACGGGTGAGTGGAGTCCGGTTTGCACGTCATGCTGGTGGGATGACGAATTGAGCGCCGGTACGGAGGGTGCCTGGTTCACCGGGAAGAACGTGCTACCGGATCGAACGTGGGACACTCGATCGCAGGTAGTGAGTGCTGAACCTGGTAGAGCGTTTGCCTGGGTAGTCGGTGGCAAATTTGTTCGGTGGGGATACACGCTTACTGCTGTTGAGGCGGGGACGGTTCTGACCGAGTCGTGGGAATTCCTCGACGAGGGAATCGCAATGTTTGAGGAAAAGCACGGGGAACAGGCAGCCGCCCGAATCGCTGATCGCACCCAACAGGCACTTGACGGTATCCCGAAAACGCTCGCTGCGATTAAACGTATTGCCGAATCGGCTGAACAAGAGCCTGAGTCGGGGAATTAATTCGCAGGTAAAACGCGGCACCGATCTCGGTGGTGGAGTCTGAAGCCGAGCGATTCGAATAGTGCCAATGCGGGGGAGTTACCGGAGTCGACTTGGAGAGTGAGCCTGGTGCAACTATGTGCGCGGGCAGTATCCGTTAGCGCATGCATGACCAACCGACCAATGCCTTTACGGTGATGCTCAGATGTGACGAATACGTGAGTAACAACACCCCAGCCGCCGTTGAAGGCGACTCGTCCGCTGGCAACTGGATGACCCCCAATAAAAATTGAGAGGTAGCTAGCGGGATATCGGAGCAAATCCCCTTCGGTTTGTTGACCATGAAATGCGAGCCATTCGGTGGTTGGTTCCTGCAAAGTTTTCAAGGTGAACTGTTCGTGTCGGTTGAGTGGCGGGAGATCGCTGGTGTCAATGACCATGATGTTGACTTCGGCTGCGACCACCCAACCGTTTGTTTCGAGGTACTCATCTAGCGTGGTGTACGCCGGCAGTGGGACGGTAATAGCGGAAGGCAGCGCGTTTATCCGGTAGAAATCTTGAACATTACGCAGGGCCGCTTCGATTTCAATTCCTGGTTCACCGAATGGTCGGGCTCCGGTTGGTAACACGGAGTTCCGGTGGAAGGCATTGTCCTTGGATGCACGTAAAAGCCACTCCCCGCAATCATTGGTGATGTCGGCTGGGTGCGCGGTCGCGGATGCCGCTTCAAGCTCACGAGTGCGAATACTCAGTGGTGCACCGAAACCTGCTCTTTTAGATGCTTCTGTAACTATGCGCCAGTGTGTGATCGAGTCAGGATCAAATGATGTCAGTGAGCCATCACGCTTCTGAATCGTGTACGCGTCCTGCAGGATTCCCAGCAGCTCTTGTGTGTTGCCCTGGGAATCCTGTAATGCGATTGTCAACCGTAGGCCGAGCTGTGAGGCTCCAGGCGGATTGATCATGCCCCAATTCTAGACAACCGTGTAAGTGCCATTTCCGAGAAGAACTTTTTCGTCATTGAGACTTCGCCACTCTTCATCGGTGAATAATCGAGAGTGAATAATAAACCGCAATCCTTCGGGGGTCTCGAGGGAAAAGCCTCCCCCGCGACCGGGGACCGCATCAATCGTTATGTGGGTGTGCTTCCAGTATTCGAATTGCTCTAATGAAATCCAAACCCGAATGGGTTCGACAATTTGATCGATTACGAGTTCACCTAGTAAAACGTCGGCTCCACCAACCCTGAACTCTCCCGCGGTGTAACACATTGGCGCTGATCCATCACAGCAACCACCTGATTGATGGAACATTAAGGGACCGTTATTTGAGGTGAGTTTGCGAATCAACTCGTTGGCAGCCTCCGTAGTACCGATACGTGGTGGAAGTCCGACATAGGTCAGGGACATGAATTACCAATACTTTCATTGTAATGAAGTGTGGGAGACCCGAGGGCCTCCCACACTTCTGGTTACTTTAGAAGAATCCGAGCTTATTCTCGGAGTAGCTGACAAGGAGGTTCTTTGTCTGCTGGTAGTGGTCAAGCATCATCTTGTGGTTCTCGCGGCCAATGCCCGATGACTTGTAGCCACCGAATGCTGCGTGCGCCGGATATGCGTGATAGCAGTTGGTCCACACTCGACCGGCTTGGATTTCTCGACCCGCCCGGTATGCCGTGTTCATGTATCGGGTCCAAACACCGGAACCCAAACCATAAAGTGTGTCATTGGCGATTTCCATTGCTTCCTGGAAACCATCAAATTTTGTTACCGCAAGTACCGGCCCGAAGATTTCTTCTTGGAAGATACGCATATTGTTTGTGCCTTCCATGACGGTGGGCTCAACGTAATAACCGCCGGACAAATCGCCACCAAGATCAGCACGTTTGCCACCCACAAGTACCTTTGCACCCTCTTGTTTGCCAATCTCAATGTAGCTCAGGATTTTTTCTAACTGGTCATTCGAGACTTGAGCGCCAATCATGGTGTTCGTGTCCAGTGGGTTTCCTTGGGTAATCGCCTTTGTGCGAACGAGGGCATCGGCAAGGAATTTGTCATAGATGGGCGCATCGAGAAGGGCCCGCGAAGGTGCCGTACAAACTTCACCCTGGTTGAGGGCAAACATATTGAAACCCTCAAGGCACTTGTCATAGAACGCATCATCTTGATCAGCGATATCGCGGAAGAACACATTGGGAGACTTGCCACCCAGTTCCAACGTCACCGGAATTATGTTTTCAGATGCATACTGCATGATTAGGCGGCCGGTTGTCGTTTCGCCGGTGAATGCAATTTTTGCAATGCGGCGAGATGATGCAAGTGGCTTACCTGCTTCAACTCCGAAACCGTTGACAATGTTGACAACACCCGGTGGGAGGAGATCGCCGATGAGATCCATCAGGAACAAAATTGATACCGGTGTCTGTTCGGCTGGTTTGAGTACAACACAGTTGCCCGCAGCCAGCGCGGGAGCGAGTTTCCACACGGCCATCAAAATCGGAAAGTTCCAAGGAATGATTTGGCCAACAACACCTAAGGGCTCGTGGAAGTGATAGGCGACCGTGTCATGATCTATTTCTCCGATGGATCCCTCTTGAGCACGAATCGCTCCCGCAAAATAACGGAAGTGATCGATCGCAAGTGGAATGTCGGCTGCCATTGTCTCTCGCACCGGCTTCCCGTTTTCCCAGGTTTCAGCGACCGCGATTGTTTCTAGATTTGCTTCCATGCGATCGGCAATTTTGTTCAAGATAAGTGCGCGCTCGGCAACAGAGGTTTCACCCCATGATTTGGCCGCAGCGTGCGCAGCATCAAGTGCTTTTTCAATATCTTCAGCGGTACCGCGTGCAACTTCACAGAAAACTTGACCGGTTACAGGAGTGACGTTTTCAAAATATTGACCTTTTGCCGGCGCAACATATTCTCCGCCAATCCAATGGTCGTAGCGTGCCTTAAATTCGGCAACGCTTCCTGCCTGTCCAGGCTGCGCATAAACACTCATTTTTTCCTCTCATGCCGACAGTTTTGCCGTCTCTTGAAACCTAGAGTAAGTTGGCAAAGTCGGCAGTTGTGAACCTTGAGTGGTTACCTATCCCTAACCGATCAGATTGGATAGGTAAACCCCTAGACATTTGTCTAGGTAGACAGGTAACATAAAATATGGCGTTGAACGTTCGTCCAGAGGTTTCGCCGGGTAGGCGCTCGCCCATGGCAACGACACGGATTGTGGTGGCGGATCGCAATGTAATAACGCGGGTGGGTATCAGATCAATTTTGGAGCGAAATCCAGGAATGGCTGTTGTTGCTGAGGCAACAACCTACGATTCCGTAATTGATGCAATAGACGAGCATGGTCCGGACATCATGATCATTGATTTGGACCTGGGTGATGACACAACCCGTGGCCTAAAAATTTGTGAAGAAGTATCAGATCGATACCCGTCAACGAGAATATTAATCTTGGCGAACACTTTGAGTGAATTAATTGTGATCGAAGCATTGCGTCGTGGAGCTAACGGGTACCTGTGTAAAGACGATTTAAAGGCCGATGAATTATCGAAGGGCGTCAAAGCCATCCAAGATGGAGATACGGTCTTGGGTCGAGGGGTCGGCAAGCTTGTGGCTAAAAGTCTGGGTTCAACCCGTGATAAATCAGATTACTTGACGGAGCGTGAGGTCGTCGTGGTTCGCGCGATAGCTCGTGGGTTGAGCAACAAACAAATTGCACATGAACTGTTTATCTCGGAAAGCACGGTCAAGTTTCACGTTCAGAATGCATCAAAGAAATTGAACAGTCACCGTCGAGGGGAACTTGTTCACCGTGCGAGCGCGGCAGGGTTAATTGCCTAGCGGTACCGCGTCCATCACGGGACGTTTCTCTTGAGCAGATCACGAATCTCGGTGAGTAGTTCGATATCCGTTATCGAAGTTAACACTTCTTCATCCTTTTGGTTTCGTGCACGCCAGCGATTCATGGGTGCGACAAAAACAAAGTAAAGCAGGGCCATCGTGAGGATGAAGGTAATAATTGCATTGACAACGGTGGTGATGTCGAAAACTTGCCCATTGATAGTAAAAACACCCGCATTAACTCCGCCGCCTGAAATCAACCCGATGAGTGGAGTGATGATCGCACCGGTGATTCCCGAGATCAATGCGGTGAAAGCTGCGCCAGCGACAAATCCAACCGCAACATCGATTACATTTCCTTTGGTAATGAAGTCCCTGAAACCTGTAAACATATCGCAAGGGTAATGGCGGCAAGTGTCCTAGGAGGACTCGACTGAGTCTGCCTCGCGCTTGGCCTTACTCATTACGGTTGCGCCGCTGACGAAGGCTTTACGCCAGGGAAGTACACCGTCGATCTCCACTTCGATACTGAAACTGAGAAGGGTTCGAATTAGAACAATCACACCCAGGACAAGGACGTTGTCCAAATTAGGCTCCACGGCGACCGTGCGAATGAGGTCACCAGCCACGAGGATTTCCAGTCCGAGGAGAAGTGCCCCACCGAATGTTTGCCGCATCGCTTTATAAGCGATGGCACCTTTTTTGGTGCGGGCGAGGGTTCGCAGTGAAAAATAGGTGGCCCAGATTAATCCGGCTGCAATAACTATTGCCGCGACAATTTCAAATCCGCGAGCGACGTTGAGCATCACTTCGGTATAGGTGGATTCAGACATGGGAGAGGTATATCACTGAGGCCTTTTTCCGTTACTGGCCATTCCCACTCACGATCAACGGGCTGGGTAATCCAATGTGTGGAATGCCGGGAGTTAATACAAGTAGTCGACCCGTGGTGGTTTGCAACCGCTACTGCAAATACGGCAGCCTGACTAAGTCAATTAGTGAGTATTTGTGGGAACGAGGTTAACCAACCGTGCCGATCTGGAAACTTGCAAGTGCGGCTGCGGGATCTCCTTGGCCACTGTGTTGGCTGTTGAACGCCGTGCTTGCGTCAACCCCGCACATTGATTCAATGGGACTACTCCCACCAGGGTGATCATTTATCCACTGGGTGAGTTCATAAACATTCCCATTAACCACAGACCAGCAATCATCGGCCGTCGAGTGTTGGGACACTTCTGTCAGAGAGATAGTGGCAGTTGTAGTTGCAATTGAAGCGGTAGCAGTCGTCGTGTCGGAGGTTGCTTCCCATACAGACTGTGCGCCGGAATGCCCGGCCAGAACGGTTGCCGTGATGGCGGCAAGGGAAACGAGTACGACAAGGACTCCCGTGATTAACTTGTAAACAGATTTAGGTTTGGTGTCCAACCAAAACCAGATTGCACTAAGAACAACGAGTGCAAGGGCTGCATAAAATGTGCGCGAACCCCACTCTTGGTGGTATTCGGACACGCCAGAGGTCATATTCAGTGTTTGACCGGATTCCTTTGCCAGGTATGCACTTCCTGTCGCAACAACTAATGTCCCTGCAACAAAGTATTTCTGGACGTTGCCACGAAACGGTGGAACCAGAACCATGGCGATCATGCCTATTGCACCCAACGGAAGCAGTACGACGACCGCGTGGACTAAGAGCGGATGAGCTGGAATTCCAAAAACAAATTCGGGTATCACTTCTTCTTCTTAATGACACCAATTTGGTACTGGGCTAGGTTATTAGTCGATTCTTGACCCGCATAAAGGGCATTAAAAGCCTGTGATGCGTCTTTGCCACACATTGGGATGACTCGGCTGGCAGACGCCGGCTGTTGGCTGATTAAAGCCGTAAGATTGTAGACTTTGCGGTTCACGACAAGCCAACAATCCGTCGGCTTATTGTGAGCCTTGACCGTCTCGAGGGTGATCGACTTGGTTGTGTTGGGGGCAGCCTTTATTGACGTTGCTGTCACAAGCCCCATGGGAATTGAGAGCACTAAGGAGATGGCCATTAGCCGCGTTTTCATTCGCATAGAAGTAGTTTCTGACATGAATGACAATTTGGCCAACTGAGACGTATTTTTGCTTTCAGCCACCGGGTTGTCGAAGTCCGACACGACCAGGGTTTCAAGACCTGACTTCTAGAGGGCACGATTGCATGCGGTTTCGAGTGCTGCGATCAATTGTGATCGAAGACCCCGGGCCCGAAGGGAAATTGCTCGCTGGCGCGCGACGTAGGTTGCCCGGCCGGCGCTTGCCTCGATCATGATGGGCTCATAGCCGTATTGGGTGAGGTCATATGGACTGGCTTGCATATCCAGGGTTCGGGCACTGCGGGCAAGCTCAAAGCAATCGAGGACGAGCTCACCGGGGATCATCGGGTGAAACCACATGCAGTGCTTGTAGAGATCCATATTGGCGTGAAGGCAACCCGATTGTTCAATATCTTTTTGATTATCACGAGTGGGAATGATGTTCAGGCGATTTACATTTTGAGGCGCGGCTTCATCGGTAAAAAATCGAAAGGCATCAATGTGGGTGCAGCGAAGCCCTAACTCACTAATGAGGGAGTCGATCTGATCTTGGTCAACGCGCAATGGATCCCCATGTCGAATGTCATTTTGATCAGCCTGATACACCATGGCCCATTCGTGTAATCCAAAGCAATTGAATGTCGCCTCGCGCAGTTGAGTGTTGCGCAGAAGCTCCAATGTGGAATCAATTCTTGACCGGTGCTTGATCAGGTATTGGTCGTCCAATTCACAGGTTGCTCCATTGGAATTGTAATTGGGGAAATCGAAGGAATCTGAGGAGTTAATTTCGAGGGTGGTCCCAACACCGGGAAACCAGGTCTCCAGTTTTGTAGGCGTGTATGGGTAGTACTCAAACATGAAGTCGTCAACTGGATCACGCTCACCGATTTGCTTGCGGGCGCGCCTTCCCAGCGTGAGAGCACCGGCTCGTATTTTGTGCGCACTCTGAGCTTCCCGCCATGAAGGGAGAGCGAGTGTGCGGTTCATAGAAATGTATTTTGCCAGTAACCTGTTCACGTGGATCAGCCAAGTGCATTACACCTCGCGATTGCTGCTGCTTTCGCGCCATTGAGCAATCAAGGCTTTGTTTCAGCACTGGTGTTCAACGGTGAAACTAGTATCGGTATTAAGTTTGATCCTTGCGCCCCCGTTGACATAGGTGCAAGAATTTCCCAAGAACTCTCGGGGATCCGGGTGGAGCTGACGGAATCAGGAATAGAAATCGACCTCTCTGCATTGAACTCACGAGCCGAGCTACTCGCCGCAGGATTGCAAGTAGCGGAAATCCTCCGCGCGGCTGGGTCAACGAGCGCACACAACGACAAAGCCGCAGATGTTAGCGTGAAAAAGTTTGATCAGCGTGACCGTGAATTTTTAGACAATATCCCACCGCATCATGGCGTGTGACCTGCCTTACTTGTTAGCGCGATTTTATGACTAACGAAATCTGATCAGAATCTTCTGCGGCCAAGGCTGCCCCCTGCCACGCTGCCACACTGACCAAAATCACCGTTGAGGTGGGGGATCCGAAACCCGATGCATTAGGGAGATCCAGTACAGCCGCATCAAGTGCAATAACGCGTGGTGCACCCGTTTCGCTGGGAGCTACCAAGTCAATTGTGTCCCCGACTCGAACGGCACTGGCAATTGCTGCAGATCGAAGGGTTACCGGAACTGCAACGAATCCCTCGGGTAACCCGGCGACAACCTGGTCCGGTCCCGTTGCCGGAGCACTTCCCGACATTGATCCAAAAATGATTAGAACGGCTAGTGCCGCCGAAACTGATCCAAGAATCCGACGGTGTCGGTTAAGTAGCGTGCGAAGTCGCAGAAATGCATTTACGGGCATGATGTGAACTTAAGTGTGAAATCAATTCACGTCCAATGTCTATCCACAGGCGCTACTACTTGGGGGCAGACTACTTTGTGGCAGACCCTGAGCTGGATTCAGATTTCTTTGAGGCTGACTTTTCGGCTGCTGGTTTTGCGGGGGCACTTGTTGGTGTTGAAGAAGTTGACGGTGTCGTTGAAGTTGACGGTGTCGACCCCGAATCAGATTTCGGTGACTTAGTAGCAGCTGAACTTTCCGATGCCCGTGAATCGGTGCGGTAGAAGCCTGAGCCTTTGAACATTACGCCGACACCGGTAAATTGCTTGCGCAATGATTCCTTTCCACAGGCTGGGCAGGTGGTCAAAGTCGGATCAGCCATTGATTGCACTATGTCGTGATTGGTGTTGCATTCGGTGCACAAATACTCGTAGGTGGGCACGCATTCCTCCAGTTATCTAATGAGTGGGGAAGTTCACACTCACCCTGACCAGTTTCTAATTCTGCCCTAACCCCGGTTCAGGTGGCTACCGCAGGTCAGTTCCGCCCTAGAGTTGCAGTCATGCGCGAAGCTAATCGGCTCGTCGTCATTGGGGTCGGCGGCGTATTCGGCGCCCTTAGTCGGGCTGGAATTTCTGAACTATTTGGTTCGGCTTCTATTGAACTGGGGGATCAAAGCGCCAACTTTCCGTGGGCAACCCTCACTGTCAACGTCATTGGCGCACTCTTGATTGGAGTACTTGCTGTTGCCCTAGCGACGGATGGCGACAGTTATCGGCGTCCGTTTCTCATCACGGGATTCCTCGGTGGGTTCACTACATTTTCAGCCCTTGCATTAGAAGCAGCGGACCTCATCGATCACAACATGTGGCCAACGGCCGTTTTATATCTCGCGGTGACCGTGGGTGCGGGTCTTATTGCCGTACAGGCCGGAATCAGAGTTACCCAACGAGTGGTCAAGCCGTGATCACAATTGCCGCAATCGCCATAGGTGCCTTTATTGGGGCCCCGCTGCGGGCGCTGGTTGAGCAATTCGCGAGCCGAACTCGCAGCGCGCTAACCACCCTGCTGATTATCAACTCACTTGGGTCGCTGCTTGCAGGATTTAGCCTTGGTGCATTTTCTGGTGATTTGAGAATATTTTTTATCACCGGATTAGCGGGCGCTTTCACAACTTTCTCGGGCTGGGCGCTAGCCCTCGCCATGTTTTCGCGCGGTCTGGTGGAATCGGGGTATTCCCGTTCGGCTCGGTTCACGCGCATAGGGCTGGTTGTGGTTGTGTCAACAGGAATCCCACTGCTATCTGTGTGGTTTGGCTGGCTACTTAGTCAGGTGTGTTGAACCAGCGCACGGAAGATTCAGTGACGCTAACGTCAACCGGAATGTCATGTTCCTCGGTTGGGATCTCCGGGAGAAATTCGGATTCAAATGTCACCCCGATAATCAACGGTGGATGCGGAAGGCTGGTGACTTCAGCCAACGCGCGGTCATAGAACCCTTTCCCCTGACCTAGACGGAAACCATGCGGATTAATGGCTTGTGAGGGAACGATGATCGCCGTGCAGGTGGGCAATGTTTGTGAACTGGTGCGTGCTTCGCGAGGGTCAGGCTCAAGGGTCCCAAATGTGTTGCGAGTCCATGATTCTTCATTTGCATCCGATGCCCACAGCAACTGATCACCGCTGACAATCGGGATGAGCACCGTGCAACCCAACTCTTTCAACCGTGCACGTAATGCGTTCACCGAAGGCTCATGCGCCATGGCAACATAAGTTGCGATAACACTCCCGGGAGTTAGCTCAAGGGTTTCCAGGACATCGGAAATTTGCTGGGATATTCGAAAATCAAGTTCGGTGATGGTGCCGAGATCGCGTTGCTTTCGAGCCGTTCGAAGTCGCGAGCGTAAGGCTGATTTGCGGGCACCTGGATCAAGCGTCACACCCCAATGCTCCCCCACACTGGAGAACCTTCTGCGGGCGGCCCGATTGATCGAAGTCTGGCGTCTGTGAGTGCACCCATATATGCGTGTTGCTTTGCCGTAGGGTCGCCTCATGACTTTTGAGGGAGTGCGCAAAGCGGTGATTCCAGCTGCAGGGCTGGGGACCAGGTTCCTGCCGGCGACCAAGGCAACCCCGAAAGAGATGCTGCCGGTCGTGGACAAACCTGCTATCCAGTACGTGGTCGAAGAAGCCGTCGCTGCCGGGCTGGAAGATATTCTTTTTGTCACCGGCAGAAGTAAGCGACCGCTCGAAGATCATTTCGATCGCAACTATGAACTTGAGCAGGTTCTGGAAAGTAAAGGGGACACAGAGCGCCTGCAGCTTGTTCGCGAGTCAACTGATCTGGCTCGAATTCACTATGTTCGCCAAGGTGATCCCCTCGGACTGGGACATGCGGTGCTTGTGGCCCAGCAACATGTGGGAGATGAACCATTTGCCGTGCTCTTGGGTGATGACCTGATTGACGCCCGGGATCCCATCTTGGATCGCATGATCGCAATCCGAAATGAATTTGGTGGTTCGGTTTTGTGTTTGATGCAAGTACCCCGGGAAACCATTTCACTTTACGGCTGCGTCGACATTGAGACCGATCCCATTGATGGAGTGGTTGCTGTGACCGATCTCGTTGAGAAGCCTGACATTGCCGATGCACCGAGTGAGCTAGCGATTATTGGCCGTTACATTCTTGATCCCGCCATATTCGCGGTCCTTTCAGAGACTGCCCCGGGTCGCGGAGGTGAAATCCAGTTAACCGATGCTCTTCGGGTGCTGGCAAAGATGCCACCCGAGAAGGGTGGCGGTGTTCGTGGAGTTATTTTTGATGGCAGGCGTTATGACACCGGAGACAAACTGAGTTACCTACAGGCGGTTATTACCTTGGCAAGCCAGCGCCCAGACATTGGACCTCAACTCACCGATTGGTTACAAGAGTTCACTTCAACAGGATTAAAAGGTAATCAGTCATCACTATGACGGTTTCTGGTTTTTGGCCGATCACATTAACCCAAGGGCAACTGATACTGCGACCGTTGCGGTACTCAGATCGAAAATCTTGGGGCGAGGTTCGCAAGAGAAATGCCCAATGGCTAAAGCAATGGGATGCAACAATGCCTCCGGAGGGCCACACGGTAGGGCAAAGGTCGCCCAACTACAACGCGATGCTGCGAATGATGAAGAAAGAAGCACGCGAGGGTCGGGCGCTCCCATTTGCTATTGAGTTCGAAGGAAAATTTGTTGGCCAACTCACCGTCGGTGGGCTCTGGGGTGGCTCATCTCGCGGTGCATTTTTTGGCTACTGGATTGACGAGAGCGTTGCCGGACGCGGACTCATGACAACCTGCGTCGAGATGGCAGCCGATTATTGCTTTAACACAATGCTGCTGCACCGGATCGAAATAAATGTCCGGCCAGAAAATGCAGCCTCACGGGCGGTTGCGGTGAAAGCAGGATTCTCGCAAGAGTCATACAGACCAAGGTATCTACATATCGACGGTGATTGGCGCGACCACATTGGTTTCGTAAAATTTCGCGACACGCCAAATCAAGAAAACCTGTAATACCAGTAGAAGTAAGCGCCTGCATCTAACCTTGCAAGGTGACGGGGTTGATCTACGCGGTGATCATCGGGCTTTGGGCCGCTGTTTTAATTCCCATCTGGCTTAAGCGTCAAGATCAAGTCAGCGAAGTTCGTTCAACGGCACGGTTTAGTTCAGCAATGAGATCCCTTGGTGATCGTGCTGATCGTGCTGATTCTGGGTCAGGCCGACAGGTCCGACATGATCGCGAATTCACTTCCCCCCGGGATCGTGCCCGGGCACAGGCGGCCAAACGCCGCTCGCTGGTACTTGCCGCACTGACCAGCGTCACCGCGCTGGGGTTAATCGGTACTGTCATGGGATTTATCCCTGCCTTCGTCGCAATCACAACCGGCGTTCTGTTAGTTGCCTTCCTGGTTACCACCATGTTGACCGCTTCCAAGCGCGATCAGGCACCGGCGCGCAGTGTCAGCAGTACCAGCAGTAATAAGCGCGCTTACCGTGAATTCCATGAAGTTGAGGAAGTCCGTCAGTCTCGCAAGG
>JBBARV010000012.1:21862-58666 GCA_040399625.1 Candidatus Nanopelagicales bacterium
AAGCGCGCTTACCGTGAATTCCATGAAGTTGAGGAAGTCCGTCAGTCTCGCAAGGAAGCACGTCCACGGACTCGAGCCGAGTTACAAAAGAGCGAACTTGATGAGTTTGCAAACTGGGATCCGTGGGAAGAAGAAGCGCCGGGCTGGGATGCAGTCCCACAAAACCTTCCCAGTTACATCACGTCGCCTCGTGCAACCGCATTCCCGCGCAATATTGAGCGCAATGGCGATTGGTCCGGTGAGTCCATGTTGGACCTAGTAAACAAGGCTCAGCAGGCCCGGGTTGCCAACGTCAGCGATGCAACCACCGAGATCCCGATCATCCGCGCGAACTCTTCCTACCAAGCGCGCGCCGTAAACGAATAGCCTCTGCTAACCTGCCCCCACAAGGGGCTGTGGCGCAGTTGGTAGCGCGTCTCGTTCGCAATGAGAAGGCCAGGGGTTCGAATCCCCTCAGCTCCACTTTGTCGTGTCTCGGGACATCGTTAATCCCCGTCCCGGGACTTTGTTTACTGTCTGAATGTTGGGTGGTGTTGCTGAGGCCGTCCTGCTAACACTGCACCCACGATAACCCTGTTTTTCGACAAGGCTCAGGCCTCGTCAATAGTCGAGCGTAAGTGGATTTGGGGCAGTCGCACGGATAACAAAATGGCGAACGCCATGACGATGGCGGTAGCGGTGAAGATATTTTGCGAAGCGCCGGCAACCGCATCCACCGATGGCATGCCTATGAGCTGTCCGTCTGATTCACTTGCAAGAGTTAGACCCCAGACTAACCCAAATCCGGTGGCGCCGATTGTGCTTCCAAGTGATCGCGCGAGCGAGGTTGTACTTGTCACTACGCCGATATCGCGAGGCGCAACCGCGCTTTGTGCAGCAACCGTTAAAACTGGAATCATCGCGCCGAGTCCTCCGCCGAGCAGAGTCAGTCCAACCGCCAGCCAAAGATATGACGTGTCAGTGTCAAGTCGCGCAAGGATGAGTAGTCCGACTGTCGCGGTAACTGAACCAGCAATCGGGAATATTCGGTAGGCGCCCGTGCGAGTGATGAGTCGCCCAACAAGCACAGCGGTTACTAGCGTACCCCCGACAAAAGGTAGTAATTGCAACCCAGATGAAGCGGGCGTCGCCCCCTGAACTCCCTGCAAGTAGGCGGGCACGTAAATAATTGTTCCGATAGTTACTAGTCCCACGATGAGTCCTAGGCTCGCTGAAATCCGCACAACAGGGTGATTCACCACGCGCAGGGGGAGTAATGGTTCGGCCGAATGCTGCTCTGTCCAAATCAGGGCCACTAATGACACGAGGCCCACTCCGATTAGCAGGACCGTTACGGTCACGGGAATTCCACTAGTGGGGGTAGCGGTTAGTAAGCCAAGCATGAGGCCGCCAACTGCAAGGACGAGGAGTAGGGGCCCAAACCAGTTGACCCGACGGCCTTCTGGCACATGTGGTAGCCGAAGGACCACAGCGATGGTGATCAGGGCAAGTAGACCGAGCGGCAAATTGACATAGAAAATCCAACGCCAGGATGCCGCTTGAGTGAGAAGTCCGCCGGCCACTGGTCCGAGGACACTGGCTAACCCGAATGCGGCACCGAAAAGACCCACGAATTTGCCTCGTTCGCGGGGACTCACAAGTTCTGCGACAGATGCGAACACGAGAACGGTGATACCTCCGCCTCCAACACCCTGTAGTCCTCTCGCAGCTACCAGACTTGTTAGGTCAGAGGAAAATCCTGCCCAGACTGATCCGGCGACAAACACGATGATCGCGGCAAGAAGAAGTATTCGCCTGCCATGGATATCAGAGAATTTCCCCCATAGGGGCGTGCTCACGGTTGCTGTTAGGAGGTAGGCGGCCATAACCCAACTCAGCGCAGCCGTCGAGCCCAACTCGGCGCTTATTGTTGGCAGGGCTGTTGCGACAGCAGTCTGATCAAGGGCGACTAGTAGGAGGCACAGCAGTAGGGCAGCTACTGCTGCTCGCCGATTCATTGATAATTGCTTGCTGAACCTAATAACGCAGCCACTGCTTTGGCCACATCCGCTGAGGAGGGAGAAGCGGCGACAGCGGCAACCGTCAGCCCTGCATCAAGGGCGGCGTTCGCAGTGGTGCGCCCGGCGCACACGACGGGAACGGAGTCGGGTACCCGCGCATGAGTTAGGAGAGCGCGCACCGCGCTTGGCGAGCGCACAACAATTGCGGAGATGAGCCCTTGTTCAATGAGTTCTGCGCTTACTGGACGCTCGGCAATGGTCGTAGTTCGGTAAACAACGCCTTCATTGACATCCCAGCCGAGCTCTTGTAGTCCATCGGGCAGTGTCCTCAATGAAAGATTTCCCCGAGGAAACAGTGCGCGTCCGGGTGTGACCGTGGAGAGGCTGTCGATGAGTCCTTGTGCCGAGGCTTCCTTCGGAACACGGACATCAGAGAAGCCAAGATCACGCAGGGTGCTAGCCGTGCGCGCCCCCGTGGCGGCTGCGCGAACACCAGCAGCTGCAGCCTCGACGACGGCAGTGGAAAGATCGATAGCGCCAGAGGCGGTAAGCCAAGACGGGACCGTCATGGGCGAGGTTGCGACCAGCCAAGTCCGTTTGGCGAGGTCAGGGTCTGCGGCACACTCGCGGAGGGAAGCGATGAGAGCCGTAGCGTCTGTGCTATCTGACGCAGGTGTAATGCGCACGAATGGTTCGGAGATACTCGCGATCCCATAGTCATTAAGGCTTTCCGCATCTGGTTCATTGCCCTCGGATCGGATGAGTAGAACGGGACGCTCACTCCCCACGAGCAGAGCGCAGGCCCGAAGCCCAAGTAAGCGCGAGCGCGTGAGGTCATTTAGCGAGCAATCATCGGCGATATCAGCGATCGTGTGGTGACCGTCGATCGTTAATTCTGCCCGCAAACGCAACCTACCTGACCTGTAGGTTGCCAGAGCCGCCACCGCAGTGGTGCAGGACGCATTTAATCCAATAAGGACATAGCGTTCGGCAGTCGTGGTGAGTCGAGCCTCCGGATCATCGAGAGAAGCTACCAAAGCAACCATTACGTCGTCATTCTCCCGACACTCCACGGCTAAGGCACCTTGCGCCGGCGCGGAGAGAAGATTGTCAAAAATTTCGGTGATGTCAGCTGTGCGAGCGATTCTTGTCAAGCCGGAAACTGCGAGGACAACGGCGTCAACATCTCCAGTTCGAACCTTGCTGATGCGGGTGTCGATGTTTCCACGAATTGGGACGTAGACGAGATCCGAACGAATGCGCTGGAGTGCGGCCGTCCTACGGGGGGATGAGGTACCAACAATTGAACCAGGGGGAAGTTCGGCGAACCTCAAATTGTCGCGGCTGACGAGAGCATCTCGTGAGTCAGCGCGACCTGGCACGGCTGCGAGAGTGATTCCTGGCTCCGGGGTGCTTGGTAAGTCTTTGTAAGAATGGACGATGACATCAACTTCACCGGCGAGGAGAGCTCTACGCAGGGCCGAAACGAACAAGCCCGGTGAGCCGGGTTGACTTAGGGGCTTGCTGGTGTCGTCACCAATTGTTGTGACAAGCACTTCACGCCAAGGTCTTTGTGACACTGCCGTAAGAGCGTCACCCACCAAAGCTGACTGTGTTCTGGCGAGTTGGCTCGCACGAGTGCCCAGTCGGATTGAGTTAGTCACGCTCGGTTGTATCCACATGGATTCCGAACAACATGTGAATTGCACGTGTGTATTCACTGAAGTCACCAGTACGGGCAATTTCTTGTGCACGAATTGAGGGGATGTGCAAAATGGCATTCGACACGCGGTTCAACGACTTCGCTACCTCTTCCGCAGTCTCTGAGTCAACACGATTTTGGATTCGCTCAATCTCTTCACTAATAATCGTCATGACATGCGAGCGTATGGCAACAATCGCGTGGTCAGCATTACGGCCGGACTCGTTTTCCTCAAATGAGCTGGCCGCGGAAAACACAATTTCCTGCGCCTCAAGGACTGCGGATGAGTGCTCGCGAGGAGAGAGTTCATAAATTTCGCGTAAATTAATGACGTCCACGTTCGGCATGCTGTAAACATCCGGTGCTACGTCCAGAGAAAGTGCAAGATCCATGATCGGGAGAATTCGGTCGTGGGTTGCCCCGGATGCATGAATAAGCGATTGGTCAATGATTGGGTAAGAAGCCCCACTGCAGGCAATCACGATGTCAGCGCTACCAATGTGACTCACAAGATCTTTGAGTTCCAAGGGTTGGACGTCATGCGACTGGGCAAAATGTGCGGCCCGGCCAGAAGATGAAAAAACACTGATATCGATGCAACCAAGACGTTGCAAGGCTGCAACGACCACTCGCGCATATGCGCCAGTACCTAGAACGAGCGCCTTGCGCCCTGAGACATTACCGTGTCGCTTCTCGAAAATGTCAAGCGCAACGTTGACGATGGAACGTCCTGCTGCTCCCAAACCCGTGGAGCTGGTCACTGATTTAGATGTGGTGAGGGCGCGCTGTAAGAGCCGCTCGAGGGAGGGAGTGGTTGTTCCCTCCCGTTGCGCGGTTGCCAGAGCCTGACGGACTTGGCCAGCGATTTCATCTTCTCCAACGACCATGGATTCCAAGCCCGAGGCGACGGAAAACAGGTGTTGGGACACAGAGGATCCCGCCACTACACACATGGCATCAACGACAAAATTCTTATCAAGTTTGGCGATCTCGGCGATCGTGTCCGTCGTGGTCTCAACTGCATCGTGGAAACGATTCAGGTCAAGGTAGATCTCAAAACGATTGCAAGTGGACAGGACTACGGCTCCATCAATGCCCTGACCCGACTCCACGAGTCGCAATGCGAGTCCACCCTCGGCGGCGGCTAAGCGACTGAGTCCGTCAAGTGGGACATCCTGATGACTTGCCCCAACGAGAACCAGCACCATGTTGAGAATGTTACGCGCTTGTGGAAACTTAAGGAGTCTCGGATAGGTTTTCGTCATGAATAGTGTTCCGGCATTGCCAACGACGCACCCGCTTATCAGTGGCAAAACAACTCATTCTCCAATTATGCAGGCGTATCAGGGGATTCGACCGGATCGGCGGGCTATTTGGATGATGCGCCAAGCAGGACGTTCCTTGCCAGAATACCGAGCAATCCGGGCCAATGTCCCCATGCTTGAGTCATGTTTAACCCCGGAACTCGTGACGGAGATCACGCTACAGCCGGTTTCCCGACACCATGTCGATGCGGCCATTTTTTTTAGTGACATCGTCGTGCCGCTTAAACTTGCTGGGGTCGACGTTGACATCGTTGCCGGTGTTGGGCCGGTAATGGGTTCCGCTGTTCGTACACGAGCAGACATAGATCGGCTTCGGCCTTTGGAAATAGAGGCACTTCATCCCATTGTGACCGCAGTTCAGATGTTGACAGCTGAACTTGGCGAAATCCCTCTTATCGGTTTCGCCGGAGCGCCCTTCACTTTGGCGTCCTATTTAATTGAGGGTCGGCCCTCGCGCGACTACATCAACACAAAAACAATGATGCGCGAAGATCCGGAGTCCTGGAACGCACTACTCACTTGGACAGCTGGGGTCACCGGCACCTTCTTGCGTGCACAGGCATTGGCCGGTGCGAGTGCCGTGCAACTCTTCGACTCTTGGGCCGGGGCACTGTCCCTCGATGAATACCAGACTTATGCAGCGCCCTACTCGGCGCTCGTGATGGATGCCGTCAGTGATCTTCCGGTACCAAGGATTCATTTTGGCACCAAGACCCACGACCTATTGGCTGCCATGCGTGATGTCGGAGCAACCGTGATGGGAGTTGATCAGCACACGCCGCTGGATGTCGCTAACGAGCTGTTGGGTGGCCAAACACCACTACAGGGAAATATCAATCCGGATCTACTCTCTTCTGACTGGGATATTCTGGCGGACCATACTCGAGATGTCCTCCGACGCGGACTCGCTGCTCCGGCTCATGTGGTCAACCTGGGACACGGAGTTCCCAAAGATGCTGATCCAGATGTGCTGACGCGCCTAGTCGAGTTGGTTCATGAGGAGGGATGACCATGCCCCGCTCGGTCCTAGTGGTTGGCGGAGGGGTTGCCGGTTTAGTGGCAGCACGCAGTTTGGCCATACAGGGTTACAAAGTCTCACTTTTTGAGGCTTCGCCCCGAATGGGCGGTGCGCTGTACTCCGCGAAACTCTCAGGCGTCGACATAGACACCGGTGCAGAAGCATTTGCGGTGACGCGTCCGGAGACGCGCACTCTCATTGAAGAACTCGGTTTGACTGCGAATATTGTGATGCCACGCCGATCTGATGCACGTTTATTGCTTTCAGATGGCATGTATGCCATGCCGCATGCAATGCTGGGTGTTCCCACTGATCTGTCGGCTGTAAATGTCGTGGAAATTCTCGGTGAAATCGAAGCAACACGTGCACTACACCGGGACAGTCGAACAGCTTCCACCATCTCTCCCGAAATAACCCTCGGCGCTCTGGTTCGCGAGCGAATGGGTGACCAGGTGGCGGACCGAATACTTACCCCTGTGGTGGCTGGTGTTCATGCAGCAAATCCGGATCTCGTGGAGTGCGAAGCGGTAATCCCGGGGCTCGTGCAAGCGTTCACGGAAACAGGCAGCCTGGCCCTGGCTGCGGGGAAACTGCGCTCCGCATCGGGGATACCGGGGGCAGCGATTGCTGGGTTGACTGGCGGAATGACAACTCTTGTTCGAGCCCTTGAGCAGGACGTACTCGGTCTCGGGGTGAAGTTGTCGGTCAAAACGAATATTCGCGAATTAACTCGGACAGCAAGTGGATGGATTGTAAATTGTGACGAGCAAATATTGCAGGTAGATGATCTTGTTTTGGCGGTTGATGCACCCACGGCTTCTCGGATGCTGGTATCTGAGCCAGAGTTAAGTGATTCGCTTGCTCGTATTGCGGTGGGCGACGTCGCCGTTGTTGCCATGGTCCTGGACGCTCCTGCACTGGACGAGGATCCCGTCGGTTCTGGCCTCTTGATTGCACCACATCATCCGAGCGTCGTGGCGAAAGCCCTCACCCATGTCACTGCTAAGTGGGATTGGGTGAGAGAGGCCTATGGCTCAGGTCGCCACCTCGTCCGATTGTCTTATGGGCGCGATGGTGAAGTCGTGGAGAGTGTGGACGAATTACGGAATATTGCCCAAGCTGATGTCTCTGTAATTTTCGGAATTCCGGATCCAAAAGTGCTTGATTTTTGTCTCACGAGGTGGGACCGCTCTCTTGTCTTCCCGCGTAGCGGACATCGTGCGGCGGTCAATGATGTGCGCTCTGCTGTCGCGGCAACACCGAGGTTAGCTGTGATCGGCGCAGGGCTGGGGGGCAATGGCATAGCCGGCACGATCGCACTTGCACGGTCGGTAGCCGAGCAACTTGAGCAATGATCCGCAGTACATGAAAGAATGCCGACGTGAGTCTTGAAAAAACAGAGCGAATTACCCCGCGAGAGATCAACGAAACGATCCGATACACCTGTTGGACTGTTTTCAAACGAACAGGTGTTGCCCCTCCGGCTAGTGCCTCCGCTGACCTCGAGTCGTGGGTCAAGGAGCTCACGGCAACAGATGTCACCATTCGTGGTTTTTATGACGTGAGTTCTTTCCGTGGTGACGCTGACCTCATGGTGTGGATGCACGCCTCAGATGCCGAGCATGTGCAACAAGGGCTCCACACTCTGCGCCGCGCAATTTTGGGTTCGTCCGTTGAGCAGACCTGGTCGGCAATGGGGCTTCATCGGCCGGCGGAATTTAATAAAGGCCATGTTCCGGCCTTTATGGCGGGCAAGAATCCACTGGAGTGGGTGACGGTGTACCCGTTCGTTCGTTCATTCGAGTGGTACTTGCTGCCAGAAGAGGAGCGACGGGCAATGTTGGTTGAGCACGGCATGATGGGGCGCGATTACGCGGGTATTCTCTCAAACACTGTGTCGGCTTTTGCCTTGGGAGATTATGAATGGATTCTGGCGCTAGAGTCAGACGAGCTCCATGAAATTGTCGACATGATGCGCCAATTACGTAGTTCCAAGGCGCGAATGCATGTTCGTGAGGAAATCCCGTTCTTCACGGGTCGTCTTGTTGATGCAGCTGCCGCGGTGGCGGTTTTGTCGTGACCTTCGACGCCGTTCTCCTTGCATCCTTCGGTGGCCCCGAAGGTCTCGACGAGGTCATGCCTTTTCTCGAACGTGTAACGGCGGGTCGAGGAATTCCTCGGGAGCGACTTGAGTCTGTCTCACACCACTATGTCGCACTCGGTGGAGTGAGCCCGATTAACGCGCAGAATCGTGAATTGCTCAAGCATCTTCGCGCAGAAATGGCGCGGCGCGGGATTGACCTACCTTTGTTCTGGGGTAACCGCAATTCTGCCCCGTTTTTTACCGATGCCCTTCGTGAGATTCATGAGCAGGGACATCGGCGCGTACTGGCAATTGCGACGAGTGCCTACTCTTCATACTCTGGCTGCCGGCAATACCGGGAAAACCTTGCGGCGGCGATGGAAGAAGCAGGTCTCTCAGACGAGTTGGAGATAGTGAAAGCGTGGCCATACTTTGAGCGATCTGGTTTCGTAGAACCTTTCGTCGATGGGGTGTTGGATGCCATGGCCCGTGTCCTAGAACCGACCACAACTCGCGTCCTATTTACGACCCATTCCATCCCGGAGGCGATGGCAGAGGGCAGCGGTCCTGATGAATTGCGAACGGGATTACCAGGTATGTATGAGCGTCAGCACCTAGATGTGGCCGAAAGAGTGATGGCTGCTGTTGAGTCAGCAACTGGCGTAGGTCCGATCCAGTGGCGTCTTGTTTTCCAGTCTCGTAGTGGTCCGCCGCAGGTGCCGTGGCTTGCGCCGGATATTGGTGATGCGGTGCGTGCGGCCTCAAAAGAAGGTGCAACGTCGGTGGTTGTCGTGCCGATCGGCTTCGTAAGCGATCATGTTGAAGTCGTGTGGGATCTGGATAATGAGGCGCGCGAAATAGCGGGTGAGATCGGAATCGAATTCATTCGAGTGCCCACGCCCGGTATTGATAGTCGGTTCGTCGGGAGTTTGGTAGACATCATGACCGATGCGCTCGCTGGGCTACCAACTCAATCTGAACCGCTTCTTTGTTCGTCGACGTGCTGTCGTAACGCACGGGCTGATCTGTCCAGCGTCAGCGGATGTTGAGACAGGGATAGGCTCACGCGAGATGGAAATTTCCGAACGACCACGACGACTGCGACGTACTCCCGCAATTAGACGTTTGCTGCGCGAGACTCATTTGTCCGCTGCTGATCTTGTGCTACCGATGTTTGTTCGCGAGGGTGCGAGTTCGCCGATTCCGATTGAGTCCATGCCCGGTGTCGTGCAGCATACGCGTGAATCACTCAAAAAAGCTGTCACGGAAGCTGCTGAAGCTGGGGTGGGCGCTGTAATGCTTTTCGGTGTCCCCAAGGATCGGGATGCAAGTGGTGATGCTGCTATCGCCAGTGACAGCATTCTCGCCCAGTCTGTTCGCTGGGTGAAAGAGGCAACCGGTGATGACCTGCCGGTGATTGCAGATCTATGCCTTGATGAATTTACTTCGCACGGTCACTGTGGCGTCTTAGACAAACACGGCAATGTTGACAATGATGCAACACTTGAGGTGTATCAGCAGATGGGTCTGGTTCTTGCCGAGGCGGGTTCGGACATTCTTGGTCTAAGCGGCATGATGGATGGTCAAGTTGGGGCCGTTCGCGCAGCACTTGATGCCGTGGGAAGCACTGATACTGCGATTCTTGCTTATGCCGCGAAGTATGCGTCAGCGATGTACGGGCCATTCCGTGAAGCGGTCGAGAGTCAATTACAAGGGGACCGCTTGAGCTATCAGCAGGATCCAGGCAATGCTGTTGAGGCTCTGCGCGAAGTGCGTCTCGACGTAGCAGAAGGCGCTGACATCGTGATGGTAAAACCAGCACTTCTATATTTGGACATCATTGCCCGAGTGCGTGACAATGTTGATGTTCCCGTGGCTGCCTACGTTGTTTCCGGTGAGTTCGCAATGGTTGAGGCAGCTGCAGCGAATGGCATGATCGATCGAGATCGGGCGATCCGGGAAATTCTGACTAGTGTTAAGCGAGCCGGCGCGGGCATTATCGCAACGTATTGGGCAACGGAAGTTGCCCGCTCACTTCGCTGATTAACCGTCTACTGAATGCACGAACTGGGTATTAGGAGATTTTATGTCACAAAGTTCCGAGGAATGGTTTGCCCGTGCTCAACGTGTTATACCCGGTGGAGTTAGTTCTCCTGTGCGGGCATTTCGCTCGGTGGGTGGCACCCCCCGGTACGTTGCACATGCTCGTGGCTCGCGAATTACTGATACCGAAGGTCGGGAATATGTCGACCTTGTCAATTCATGGGGGCCGATGATAGTCGGACACGCACACCCAGATGTTGTTGCGCAGGTGACCGGTGCAGTGGCCGGCTCGGCATCCTTTGGAGCCCCGTGCCCCCCAGAAGTTGAATTAGCGGAGGAAATTGTTCGTCGTGTAAGCGCCGTGGAACGGGTTAGATTTACCAATTCGGGTACCGAGGCCGTTATGACTGCGATCCGAATCGCTCGAGCCAAGTCCGGAAGAAATATCGTTGTCAAATTTGCTGGCTGCTATCACGGTCATACGGATTCACTTCTCGTGGCTGCAGGTTCAGGTGTGGTCACACTCGGCTTGCCGGATTCACCCGGGGTTACTCCTGGCACGGCTAAGGATACGCTCGTTTTGCCATATGGTGACGTGCCTGCTCTCGAGGCGCTCTTTGCCGAGAGAGGTGATGAAATCGCGTGCATCATAACCGAAGCAGTGCCAGCCAACATGGGTGTTGTGCACCCTCCGGCCGGTTTTAACGCCCGGCTTTCTTCGATCACCCGGGAGTATGGAGCCCTTCTCATTTTTGATGAAGTCATGACGGGCTTTCGCATGTCCGCGAACGGCTGGTGGGGGATTGAAGGCTTAATAGAAGGCTGGCAGCCAGATCTTTTCACGTATGGCAAAGTTATTGGTGGAGGAATGCCGCTTGCTGCAGTAGCCGGTCCAGCGAACATCATGGACTTGTTGGCGCCAGCAGGTCCGGTTTACCAGGCCGGAACGTTAAGTGGGAATCCAGTTGCAACAACCGCGGGACTTGCAACATTGAGTCTTTGCACACCCGAGGTTTATGCGCACCTAAATTCAACAGCAGACCAAGTTCATCAAATAATATCAACCGCTCTGAGTCGCCAGGGTGTTGTACATCAGGCACCAAAAGCTGGTAACTTGTTCAGCTTTTTCTTCACTGCAAACCCCGTCATGAACTACGACGACGCACGCACTCAGAACACGGCTGCATTCGCAGCTTTCTTCCACACCATGTTGGATGAAGGAGTGTGGTTACCTCCCTCAGCATATGAGGCGTGGTTTGTGTCTGCCGCTCATAATGATGACGATCTTGCAATTATCGAAGCTGCCGCTGATGCTGCTGCAAAGAGTGCAGCCGCCATTTAGTCACCTGATTGATGGCCACAATTTCTGCCCAATGCGTGATGCTGATCTTGGAACAGGCGGTGGAATCGCAACCGAGTATTTGGCTTCTTAACATGGTAACCATCATGGAAAAAGAGAATTTGAGTTTAGTGTCCCGCTTGCAGTGAGCGCCCTAGCGCTGCTAACACCATTTGCACTCCGGGAACTGGGTGGGCAGCGATTGGTTCTCACATCAGGATTGTTTAATTGGGCTGTTCCATTTGACGCAATGGTGAACGGCAACCGGGACAGTGCGCACAAACCAGTTCCGGCCGCGCACGTATCACAATGTCGACGCCGCCATAATCGTTGCGATGTGGGCGTCGTCTGATCCAGAAATTTCTCGCGGCCGAATTTGACATCAACTTTATTTCATTTCGTCATCCCCTTTGAGCTCCATAGAAAAGGCTGTTTCCGGGCCTTGACACTTCTCTATAGACTCCACGTATGGACAGGTCAGCCAGCGCGGGAATTATTGGGGCAGCGGTTGCAATCGGCCGGTCATTTCAACCTAATTTATTGACTCGCGGGTCAACAGATCAGGCGATTATTACGGGTGCTTCATCGGCTATCGCCTACCAGGCGTATAGCGCCGGAGATGCCTTGTTGACCTCGGTCGCTTCCCGTTTGGGTCGCACCGATGAACCGACTGCAGGAAGTCGCCTACTTGTTGCCGGTTTTGCCGGAGCCTTGGGTGCCGGGGCGGCCTATGCACTTCGTTGGCGCGAGCACGAATCATCTGGGCGAGCGTTGGGACGGTTGGCTTCACAAACGCTGGCCGCAATGTCGGGGGCGAGTGTCCTGGCAAACTCGGCTTCGCGAGATCAAACTGGTGGCCCCGGTATGCGCCACGTTGGGGTAGCCGTTGTGGCTGGTGCCGGGTCGTGGGCATCAACCCAACCTTGGAAGTCATTACCTGGTTCGGCGACCTACCCGCAAACATCGGTAAGTACCGAGTTCAAGGGAAAGTACTTCTTTGAGGATCAAGTACGTGAAGTAACACCGGTCAAAGCTGCAGTCATTGGAACGGGAGTTGCCGCGATCACTATTGGACTTTCCTTTATTGAGTCGAGATTGACAAACACAATGTCCAAGGGTGCGACCTTTGTTCTCGGTGGCCAACCACAGGATCATCGTTTAATAGGACGAACAACGAGCCTTGCCATTTTCACTACAGTGGGTTGGCTTGCTATCGGTCAAGTGGACAGATTCTTGGGCAGAAGCGGTGGAGGAATTGACCCTGGTTTAGAGAGCGCGCCCGACACTCCTGAAGTAACGGGCTCGGCAGCATCAGGATTACCTTGGAATAAGCAGACGCGTGAAGGTGCCAGGTGGTTGAGCATGGCGCTACCACCGCAAACCATCAACAGTGTGATGCAAGTTAAAAATGCGAAACAGCCAATTCGAGTCTATGCATCCACTGAAGTTGCAGTGAGTGATGAAGATCGTGCGCAGATTCTTTTGCGTGAGATTGACCGTACGAAAGCCCTTGAACGAAAAGCGTTTGCCATCTTTTCACCGACCGGCTCGGGTTACGTAAATTACGTGGCGAATGAAACATTCGAATACTTGATGCAAGGAGACTGCGCATCAGCTGCAATTCAATACTCGGTTCTACCGTCAGCTCTCTCGCTCACTCGAGTCGACGAAGGAACCGCGCAAACCCGCATGGTGCTTCAAGGCGTCGTCGAACGACTTCTTGCGATTCCGGCAGAGAAGCGGCCCAAGTTCTTCCTCTTCGGCGAAAGTTTGGGTTCGCAGGTCAGCGAAGAAATGTTCCGGCACCTGGGTTCCATGGGACTTCTCGGCACCGAACTTGATGCCGCACTGTGGATCGGCACCCCTGCCGCCACTAAGTGGAGGCAGCAGATCTGGGGGACAAGTTCAATAGCCGAGGCTCCATCGGTCAACGATGCTGGCATTTACCTGCCCCGAAATTTGAAGGACTGGATTGAATTGGCGGATCAGGAAAGAGATCGCATCAGGTTCCTGTTACTGCAAAATGGCGATGACCCGATCCCCAAGTTTGGTTCTCAAGTTTTGTGGCGCAGGCCAGATTGGATGGGCCCCGCAAATATTCGGCAGATGGGTAGTCCCAAGGGGACGCAATGGGTGCCGATCACGACTTTCCTCATGACCTTCCTGGACATGATGAACGCTCTTGTGCCAACTCCCGGAACATTTGCTGAAGGTGGACACGATTATCGGGCCGTACTGCCAGGAGCGATCAGGGAAACGTGGCGCTTGGAAGCAACCGATGCTCAAATGGAGCGGGTCAATAAAGCCCTTCGTCAGCGTGAACTTGCCTGGGAGTTGTATCGAGATTGGTCTGCCGCCAACGCAAAGCCAGCACAAGACGTTGATAAAGCTCGATTGAAAGTGTTAGAGAACGCGACTAAATATGCTGGTTTTGATGTTGACGAAGCCAAGTTGCAAGAAATTGTTGACGCTGGGCTAAACCCACTACTTGATTAAAAATATGCTCGCTCCTTTTGCATCGGCCCCATGGAAGATTAAAAAGTAATGGTTAATACTTCGCGGGTCATTCATGTCGTCCATGTCCATGCCGAGGGAGAGGTCGGTGACGTTGTTGTTGGCGGCGTTGCTGTTCCGCCCGGTGAAAGCGTTTGGGATCAGTCTCGATTTATCGAATCTGATGACTCATTGCGTAAGTTCCTTCTGAATGAACCACGCGGTGGTGTCTTTCGGCACTACAACCTGCTGGTGCCACCAAAGAATCCGTCGGCGGATATGGGTTTTATCATCATGGAGCCAGCGGATACCCCGCCCATGTCGGGTTCAAATGCAATTTGTGTTGCAACAGTTTTGCTTGAGACCGGGATTGTCCCGATGCAAGAGCCAGTGACCTCATTGGTACTTGAAGCTCCCGGTGGATTGGTGAAGATAAGTGCCGAGTGCTCCCAAGGGAAGGTCACCGCTGTCACTTTGGAGAACCTGCCAAGTTTCGTACTCCATGATCAGGAACTTGTAGAGGTTGCGGGCTACGGGAGTGTCGAAGTAACCACCGCCTTTGGCGGTGACAGTTTCGTGATGACCGAAGCGAGCAAATTGGGATTTGAATTAGTTCCCAGCGAGGCAGCCGAATTGGCTCGGCTCGGAATGCTGCTGCGCACCGCAGCGAATGAGCAGTTGGAATTCGTGCACCCGGACCTACCCGAATGGAAACACCATTCATTCGCCTACCTAACCGGTGAGTTGGGTCGCACCGAATCGGGGGAGCTCACCTCAACGAATGTGTGTGTGATTAATCCAGGAAAACTTGACCGCTCGCCAACGGGCACCGGCGTCAGTGCTCTGATGGCGGTAATGCATTCGCGGGGAGTCATGGCTGTTGGTGAGACCTTTATTGGCCGCAGCATTATCGGATCGACATTTCGCGGTCGTATTATTTCCGAAACAACGGTTGGCGATCAGGTTGCGATCATTCCAACAATTAGTGGTCAGGGATTCATTTATGGAACCAGCCAGTTTTATGTTGACCCAAATGATCCATGGCCCCTTGGTTATCGCGTTAGCGATACCTGGCCGAAGGCGCAGTGAAAACTTTCATTTCTCTTACCCGATCCCTTGATCGCCCTCAGGTGATTGATGGCTCAACTACTCAGTACAGTTAATTTGCGCCGCTTGGTGCACAATCATTTATCTTGCATTAGGAGAAATGCGTGAGCACTGCGCCTCCATCACAATTCGACAAGTCTGCCAGCAATCCCGAACTTTTCGCACCAGACCCCAACCGGTGGCGCGCGCTGGTTGTGATCGCGATTGCCCAATTAATGGTTGTCCTTGACGCTTCGATCGTAAATATTGCCCTTCCCAGCATGCAGGCCGACCTTGGGATCAGTGATGCGAACCGCCAATGGGTGGTGACCGCTTATACCTTGGCATTTGGGGGGCTCCTTCTCCTCGGCGGACGGATCGCCGACTTCCAGGGACGTAAGCGGATGTTCATTGTTGGGTTAATTGGTTTTGCCGCGGCTTCAGCTCTCGGAGGCCTCTCGGTTAATGCTCAAATGCTTTTTGCCGCCCGTGGATTGCAAGGCGTCTTCGCAGCGTTACTTGCTCCCGCAGCATTGAGTTTGATTTCTGTGACATTCACCGATTCGCAGGAACGCGCAAAGGCGTTCGGTGTCTATGGAGCCCTTTCGGGCGCTGGTGCGGCACTTGGGCTGGTACTCGGTGGAATCTTGACCGAATATGCGTCATGGCACTGGACGCTGCTGGTCAACGTTCCTATTGCACTTATCGCGGTGTTCCTCGGAATCGCGTATGTGAAAGAAAGCCGGGCAACCGGTGACACAAAATACGACATCCCAGGGGCTATCACGGCGACCCTTGGTCTGGTTTCCCTCGTCTACGGAATTACCAAGGCTCAGTCAGACGGTTGGACGGGCGGAAGTACCCTGTTCTTTATTGGCGTAGCCATTGTTTTGTTAGCGTTGTTTTTCGTAATTGAAAATCGCTCTAGTCACCCATTGTTACCGCTGGCAATTATTAAAAATAGAAATCGCGGCGGTGCTTACCTTGCGAGCTTCTTCGTCGGTATTGGCCTTTTCGCCATGTTCCTTTTCTTGACCTACTTCTTCCAGATCGTGTTGGGTTACACGCCGCTCAAAGCCGGCTTGCTGTTCCTTCCGTTCTCGGCCGGGGTAATTGTCAGCGCGGGCATCGCAAGTCAGTTACTTCCACGATTTGGCCCACGCTTCGTGACTTTCGGTGGTTTCATCTTGGCGACTACCGGGATGCTGTTGCTGACTCAATTAGATGCGGCAAGTTCCTACTGGCCAAATACCTTGCCGGCACTGATCATTATTAGCCTCGGTATGGGCTTGATCTTCGTTCCGCTCTCGGCAACGGCATTATTCGCGGTCGGTAATCATGACGCGGGTGTGGCATCAGCCGTGTTGAACACCAGCCAGCAAATCGGTGGATCAATTGGCATCGCATTTTTGAACACGATTGCGACGAGTGCTACGGCCGCCTACGTGACCGCAAACAATGTGGATCCATTTGACGCGAATGCGCAAGTTGAAGGTTATGTCGATGCGTTCATGTGGGGGGCGGGAATCTTGGCGCTGGCTGGAATCATCTGGGTAGTTTTGGTTCGAGTCTCCAAGAAGGACATGGCCGCGGGAGACTCGGCTGCAGCGGTTCATGTTTAATTAATTGGAGAGTTCAATTAACCGGGAAGGCAGGTACGCGTGGCCGCGCTGCTCGCACTTATTTCGAGTTTCTCGTGGGGGGTAGCCGACTTTCTCGGCGGTTTAGCCGCTAGGCGTGCTGGTACAGCCCAAGTTTTGGCTGTGACCTATCCTGCCGGCGCGATCGCGATTACTTTTCTAGCTATCTTTGTTGTTCCGGGAATATTGAGTGCCGGGCTAATTGGTATTTCGATGCTTGCGGGCGCGGTTGGCACGATAGCCATTGTTTTGCTCTACGCCGCACTGGTACGTGGCCAAATGGGGGTTGTCTCTCCCATAACGGCAGTGATGAGTGGCGCTGTTCCTGTTGTAGTTGGGTTATTTCGAGGTGAACAACCATCAGCATATGCTTTCGCTGGAATGGGGTTTGCGGTAATCGCCGTCGTTCTGGTGAGTCGCGAGTCGACCCACTTCCATGGGAAGACGCCGATTTTGGCAATCGGGCTTGCAATCGCATCTGGTTGTGCAATTGGCGTGTATCTCACCATAATCGGACTGGCCCCTGTTGATTCAGGTGTGTGGGTTGCGACCTTGGGGCGCTGGTTTTCAACGATTATCATGATCACCTTCGTGTTGGTCGTGGCGCGATCATTTGATAGGACAACTTTTCCTTGGAAGTTGGCAATAATCACGGGAGTCCTGGACTCGACCGCAAACGGCCTTTTTCAATTGGCGAGTCAGCGAGGGTTGCTCTCGATTGTTGCTGTTCTCGGTTCGCTCTATCCTGCGGCGACGGTTGTCCTTGCTCGCGTCGTGATCAAGGAGCGAATGAATCGAGTGCAGAGCGTGGGTGTGCTGCTGGCTCTTGGTGCCGCGGTGTTGCTCGCGTTTAATTCATAACTTGAATTAATTCTGCGAAAGTGTCTTCATTGCTTTTCGAATGTAAATGAAGAAAACAATATTTGCGGTTGCTAGTGCAATAAACACCGCCGATATGACCCCCCAACCTTGGGCTGATCCAATGATGAACGCCGCGCCGGCGAAAAAAATGGCCGCGAAAATTTGCAGCGTTGCTGAGAAACGAAGTTTGCGTAATTCCCGAACCTTGAAATCAATTTGAGGATTCTCATTTTCTTGATTCACGTTTATTCCTTACTTGAGCTTCGTTGTGGGGGTCGGCAAGAGTAATTCTTTAATACTTGCAGAGAGCTGAAGTAGCCGCTCCTTCTGGACTGCATTTTTACTCCAGGCTAAACCAATCGTGCGAAATGGTTGAGGGTCAGCGATTCGTGCAATCGCAATGCCGGTGCCAATACGGGCTTCGAGTTCAATGGCGCACTCCGGGAGAAGTGTTACTCCGTTACCTGCCGCCACCATTTGACACACCGTGGCAAGGCCAGCTGCACCAACGTCGTAAGTGTTCGAGATCTTCGCGTTGGCGCAGATCTCTTCTGCTTGCCCGCGCAGGCAGTGACCATCTTCAATTAAAAGGACAGGAAATTCATTAACGTCACCGAGGTCGACCCCGGTTGCTCCAGCCCAAGGGTGGTCTACGGGAACTGCGAGGTGAAATATGTCGGTGAAAAGTTCCATAGTTTCAACGTCGGAGTGGGCGATAGGCAGCGCCAACAGGGCTAGGTCAATTGAGTGATCACGCAATGAGTTGATGAGTACATCCGTGCGCTGTTCCGAAAGTTGCAGGGAGATTTTGTTGCCCAAGCCGGCGACTATTTTTGGCAATAAATATGGTGCAAGCGTGGGGATAGCGCCTAGCCGCAGAACCGAGTCAACTCCGTGGGGAGCCGCTGCCGTGGTGAAATCTGTGAGGGCTTCAAGTGCGCGGCGGGCGAATGGGATAAGCCCGGCCCCCACCGAGGTCAGTTCAACGCCTCGGGATCCCCGCTGGAGCAGGGGAAAGCCAAGTGCGGACTCCATATCCCTAATTTGGACACTGACAGCGGGCTGGCTAATTCCCAGGGCATTGGCGGCTGCACCAAAACTACCCTCCTGGGTCACCGCGACAAATGCTCGAAGTTGGGGGTAGGTCGGGTGCCATTTACGGCGATCAAAGTCCATAACCTCAGATTATGCCATATAAAATTTTATTCATTAGACTTATATCCATTTGTGAGCAACAATATGTACAACCTACGGCAGAAGGAATGGTTTTTATGAGTACTGAAGCACAATGTCCAGTAATGCACGGAGCAGGCGTCGGCGGAACCCAGAATGACGACTGGTGGCCCAATCAACTCAATCTGCGTGTCCTCGATCAAAACCCACCATCAGGAAACCCGATGGGCGAAGATTTTGATTACGCGAAGGCGTTCGCAACCCTTGACCTTGCTGAAGTAAAAGCTGACCTCACCAAAATCATGACGGACTCACAAGAATGGTGGCCAGCCGATTACGGCCATTACGGCCCGTTCTTTATCCGGATGGCATGGCATGCGGCTGGCACCTATCGAACAAGTGACGGTCGTGGCGGTGGCGGAAACGGAATGCAACGCTTCGCACCATTAAATAGCTGGCCCGACAACGTCAACTTGGACAAAGCCCGTCGGCTGATGTGGCCGGTCAAGCAAAAGTACGGCAAGAATCTTTCCTGGGCAGACCTGTTCATCCTGACCGGAAACGTTGCACTTGAGTCAATGGGCTTTGAGACATTTGGATTCGGTGGCGGTCGCGCTGATGTTTTCCAGCCCGATGAAACCTATTGGGGCGCCGAGCATGAGTGGTTGGCTGACAACCGTTACACCGGTGATCGTGAATTGGAAAATCCCCTTGCCGCAGTACAGATGGGCTTGATTTACGTCAACCCCGAAGGCCCCAACGGCGTTGCTGACGCGATGGGATCCGCACGCGATATCCGTGAGACCTTCGCGCGCATGGCAATGAATGACTACGAAACAGTTGCCCTGACTGCGGGTGGACACACATTTGGCAAATCCCACGGTGCTGCAAATCCTGACGGGTATGTGGGAATCGAGCCGGAGGGCGCCCCGCTACAAGAAATGGGTCTGGGTTGGAACAACACCTTCGGGACCGGTAATGGGGAATACACGATTTCAAGTGGTATTGAAGGAGCATGGACGCCAACACCCACCACGTGGGACAACAGCTACTTCGACACTCTTTTCGGACACGAGTGGGAACTCACCCACAGCCCGGCCGGTGCCCAGCAGTGGACACCAAAGGATGGCGCCGGCTCGGAAGACGTCCCCGACGCCCACAACCCCAATAAGCGTCATGCACCCATGATGACCACGGCCGATATGGCAATGCGGGTTGATCCAATCTACGAAAAAATCTCCCGGCACTTCCACGAGAACCCCGCCGAGTTGGCTGACGCTTTTGCTCGGGCGTGGTTCAAACTGACCCACCGCGATATGGGACCAATCAACCGTTACGTCGGCTCGGAAGTTCCCAGTGAGATCTTCATTTGGCAGGATCCGGTTCCGCCAGTTGTCGGAGCATTAATCGACGACGCCGACATTGCCGTACTGAAGGCACAGGTCGTGGCTAGTGGGTTGAGCATTTCTGAACTCGTGTCAACCGCATGGGCCTCAGCATCAACTTTCCGCGGAACTGACAAGCGAGGTGGCGCAAACGGTGCCCGGATTCGCCTTGAACCACAGCGTGATTGGGCGGTCAACAATCCAGCCCAACTTTCCAGAGTACTGGTAACACTTGAAGGAATAGCCAGTGAATTCAACAAGGGTGCCAAGACCGTCTCAATGGCTGACCTGATTGTCCTCGCCGGTTGCGTTGGAGTTGAAAGAGCAGCCAGCAACGCTGGTGAAACTGTGATGGTTCCCTTCACGCCAGGCCGCACTGACGCGACTCAGGAAATGACAGACATTGAGTCATTCGCGGTCCTCGAGCCCGTAGCTGACGGTTTCCGTAACTACTTGGGTAAGGCCTTGGAGCGTCCGGCGGAGAAGTTGCTGGTTGACAAAGCGAATTTGCTCACCCTCAATGCACCAGAAATGTCGGTGCTCGTCGCTGGCATGCGCGCCATGAACGCCAACTTTGATGGTTCTCAGGTTGGAGTGTTCACGGGCAAGAAGGAGGCGTTGACCAACGACTTCTTTATCAACGTCACCAGCATGGCAACTAAGTGGAAGCCGGTCACGGCCGACACTGATGGCGCCGAGCTTTTCGAAGGCACTGACCGGGCAAGTGGTGAACTCACATGGATGGCCAGCCGGGTGGACCTGGTATTCGGTTCAAACTCCCAGCTGCGCGCAATTGCTGAGGTCTACGCGGGCAATGACGCGCAGGGTAAGTTCGTGTGTGACTTCGTATCGGCTTGGAACAAAGTCATGATGCTTGATCGCTTTGATCTGGCGTAAATAGTTCACGCCATTTATTTGGTGGGCTTATCTGGTTGGGTGCTGTGAGTGATTAACTCGCAGCACCCAACTTTTTTTCAGTACGTTTATGCCGTTAGGCATCCAGTTCTGGTTCCTCATCGGTTTCGATTACCGTTTTTGCTCCAGCTAGGACGCCAACCGCTTTAAGGCCATAGGCAACAAAGGGACCCACGAGCACGGCAAAAAGTACTGTTCCAATTCCCACTGTTCCGCCAAGGAACCAGCCGATGGTTAACGCGACCACTTCAATCCCCAATCGCACCCGGGCGACCGGCCATCCGGTTCGAAAATGGATCCCGGTCATCATGCCGTCACGTGGCCCGGGTCCCAGGTTGGTGGTGAGGTACAGCCCGCTGCCAATTCCCACACATGCAATTCCAGCGATGACAACAACGAATTTCACAAACGTATTTGTTGGGTGCGGCAAGATCGTGCTCATTACCTGGAGTGCGGTGGCAATCATGATCGCATTGGCAATTGTGCCAAGTCCAGGGCGCTCCTTCAGCGGAATCCAGGCCAGAAGAACCAAAACGCTAATAACAAATGTGGTTGCCCCAATACTCAATCCTGTCCTGACACTGAGGCCTTGGGCGAAGACGGTCCAAGGGCCAACCCCCAGATCGGCGATGATCAGAAGTGCCTCACCGGTACCGAAAATCCACAACCCGGTGATGAGGATGGCGACGGTGCTCGGCTTGGAGCTCCAGCGTGATTCCGAACGCCAACGGGTGACCGGCACACTTCGTGAGGGGGTAAGGAATCCTGGTAAAAATGCCATTTTTTCCTCGAGAACTCCCAAGTTGGGTTAGGTTGTTACCGTGTTGTTATCAAACTTTAGATCGATGGCGCGGGCGCTTATCGCCTTAACGCTGGTAGGAACTCTAGTGAGCGCATGTGGTGGAGGGGGTGACCCGGCAGTCACTTCACCTAGTGTGGCGACCACCGTTGAAATTACGGGGACCCAGCAACTCATGACCGATCAGGAGATCACGGTCCTCGACCAGAAGTTGGTCTATCCCAAAAAGGGTGCTGCACAAGTGTCCAGTGCAATCACGACCCTTGAACCAGGTCAAGAAACTGGCTGGCAACTGCACCCGGTTCCCGCATTTGTCTATGTTCTTAGCGGCACCTACACCGTTGAATACGAAGCCGGCGTTACTAAGGAATTCCCAGCAGGGAGTTCAACAATGCAGGCGGTCAAGACCAATTACAACGGGATCAACAAGGGTGAGGACACCGTCCAGCTGCTCACCGTATTCATGGGAGCGCAGGGGAAAAGAAATACCGTGATGCGTCCATAATGAGGTTACTATGGCAGCGCTAGTTCACCTGACGGAAATAACCGAGACAGCGATAGATGCCTCGGTTATAAAAGCGCTGGTCAGTAATTCCACCACCGGAGCGGTTGTCGTTTTTAGCGGAGACGTGAGAAACCACGATCACGGACGATCCGTGGTCTCATTGACCTACGAAGGACACCCTTCTGCGCAGGAAGTTTTGGAAACTGTGGTTAATGCCTATGCAGAGATCTCCGATGTCACGGCCATAGCTGCAATTCATAGGGTTGGAGAGATTCCGATTGGTCAGGCAGCTCTCGTTGTTGCCGTTGGGAGTGCACACCGGGCTGACGCCTTTACCGCGACAGCCACGCTCGTTGATTTAATTAAAGAAAAACTCCCGGTCTGGAAGCATCAGTATTTTGCTGACGGCACAGACGAATGGGTGAATTGTGCGTGAGTGAAGCTAAACAGCTTGTAGACACCTACGGTCGCGTGCACCGCGATTTGCGTGTTTCGCTGACCGACCGTTGCTCATTGCGTTGCACTTATTGCATGCCTACCGACTTTTCGGACTGGATCGCCAATGACGCACTCCTGACAACCGATGAAGTCATTACCGTAATTGGCCTTTGTGTTGACGCGGGTATCACTTCGGTAAGGCTCACGGGGGGTGAACCACTTTTGCGTCGAGACATTGTCGACGTGGTTCGCCGAATAAACGAATTACCCAAACCGCCTCGAATTTCCCTGACTACAAATGCATTGCGGCTGGCTGAAGTTGCCCAAGATCTTGCCGATGCTGGACTTGTACGAGTTAATGTTTCCCTTGACACTTTAGATCCCATTCGATTTGAGCAGATGACACACCGTGATCGGTTCCACGATGTGATTGCCGGAATCGAGGCTGCCCAATCTGCGGGCCTCACCCCACTAAAAGTCAATGCCGTCCTACTCAAGGGCATCAATGACGACGAGGCGATCCCTCTATTGCGCTATGCATTAGCAAATGATTGGAATCTTCGATTCATTGAGCAAATGCCACTTGACGCAGGAGATTTATGGGCTCGACCGGTCATGGTGACGGCCGATGAAATTCAGAAAGAACTTGAGCGTGAATTCGAATTGTCTCCAGTTCCCAATCGGGATTCGGCACCGGCAGAAGAGTTCTACGTCAACGGTGGCCCAGCAACTGTAGGAATAATCGCAAGCGTCACCCGACCGTTCTGCGCGGCCTGTGATCGACTTCGATTAACAGCCGATGGTCAATTTCGAAATTGCCTCTTTGCTCGAGATGAATCGGATGTGCGCGCCGTGTTGCGTTCAGGTTTACCCCAGAATGAAATTGATAGGGGTGTCCGTGCCATTATCGAATCGGTGACAAAGGCAAAATTGGCTGGCCATGGAATCAACGATCTAGGATTTATTAAGCCGGATCGTCCTATGAGTGCAATCGGCGGATAGTTTTAACCGCCTGAAAATGGTGGCATGACGTCAATGCCTTGACCAGAATTCAGCTCACAGTCACCGGATATGCCATAGGAGTGGCCGTCGACAATAAATGAGCACTGCGGTACCACGGAGGCCAACTTGGGAAATCGTCGAATCAACTCAATTTTGACTTGCGAGAGGCTCGCTGCTTCAAGAGTAAACGAACTTTGCTGGGCGGCTTGCCGAGCCGCTGCATAAAGATTGACGGTGACGCTCAAAGTGATTCTCCTGGATATCGTGTTATCGGGGACGATACACGTAGGGTTATCGCATGCTGAGCGTTGCGGAATACCTTGACTTAGTTCTCGACAGTGTCAGCGAACTTCCCCCAATGGAATTGCCGATCTCAGAGGTGAATGGGTGCGTATTAGCCCAAGATATTTATGCCCGCTGGCCACTTCCCTCATTTGATAACTCGTCAATGGACGGCTACGCGGTAATCGCATCTGATTTGGTGGATGCCAATGAGAATGCTCCACTTACGCTGCCGGTAATTGACGATATCCCGGCTGGCTTCAAGTCTTTGGAGACTCTGAGAAGTGGTCAAGCCATTCGAATTATGACCGGTGCACCAATGCCGGCAGGTGCGGACAGCGTTATTCCGGTTGAGAGCACTGACGGTGGCAGCGAGGTCGTCCAGATCCGTGCACCAATTGAGGTGGGAAGTTGTATTCGCCGCGAAGGCGAAGACGTGCAGGCAGGTGAACTAGTGCTGACAAAAGGTACGTTTATCGGGCCTCGACAGATTGCATTGATTGCTGCGGTGGGGCACGGTGTCATTTCAGTGATCCCGAAACCACGAGTTGCGGTGCTTGCAACAGGAAGTGAACTTGTTGAACCGGGAACCGAACTCAAATTCGGTTTGATTTCGGATTCAAATAGTTTCCTCATTACGGCAGTTGCTAATGACAGCGGTGCCGTTGCCTACCGGCTACCACCTGCCCGTGACGAAGAAGAAACATTGATTGAGATCCTGCAGGATCAGGTACACCGAGCCGACCTCATCATCACAACCGGCGGTGTCAGCATGGGTGCCTACGATCCAGTTAAGTCTGCATTCCTGAAATTGGGAACCGCGCAGTTTCACAAAGTTGCGATGCAACCGGGAATGCCACAGGGTTTCGGAAGTGTTGGCGATCCCGCAATCCCGATCATCACACTTCCGGGTAACCCAGTGAGCGCCTATGTGTCGTTCGAGGTGTTCATTCGCCCGGCAATTCGCAAGATGCGGGGCTTGAAGCAGTTGCAGCGCCCGCAACAGAGCGCAACGCTAAACGGCCAATTGCGGTCACCGATGAATAAGGTGCAGTTTGCCCGAGGTCGATTTACAGCTGAGGGGCAAGTTGAACTTGTCGGGGCAGGACAGGGATCACACGTTCTTGGCGGGCTAGCCCAAGCCGATGCCCTCATTGTGATTCCGGTGGGTGTTGAGAGTATTGCTAGTGGAGAGCAAGTTCACGTGATTGATGTGAGGGGTGATTTATCATGAGCGCATTCCCGCACCTCAATGATCAAGGCAATGTCCACATGGTGGACGTAACCGCGAAGAGCGTTACGGAAAGATCAGCCACGGCCCGCTCTCGGGTTTCACTGAGTAATGAAGTGATCAGTCGATTGATGGCTGGAGATATGCCGAAAGGCGACGCACTCGCAGTTGCGCGCATTGCCGCGATCTCTGCAACCAAAAAGACGAGTGAACTGATTCCTTTGTGTCACCCGCTGGCAATTCACGGTGTCGACGTCAATTTAGCACTTGATGCTGCGGGAGCCGAGATCACCGTGACGGTCAAGACCGCTGATCGGACCGGAGTTGAAATGGAAGCGCTGACGGCCGCATCCGTTGGGGCCTTGGCGCTCATCGACATGGTCAAGGGCCTTGATCGACTTGCACGAATTGAATGTGTTGAGTTGCTGGAGAAAAAGGGTGGGCGCTCAGGCCACTGGATTCGCAGTGAGCATGAGTAAATAGTGAGCATGAGTACATTCACGGCGCAGGTAATAACCGTTTCGACCCGCGGTTCCCAAGGCGTTCGCTCTGATACGTCTGGCGAAATCTTGGTAGCTGCTTTGACGGAAATCGGTTTGGTTTGCTCACCCACGGTGATCATCGCTGACGGTCCCGAGGTATCCACCGAGATTGTTCGTGCAGTTGAATCTGGTCACTCACTCGTTGTGACAACCGGGGGGACGGGTATCTCGCCAACAGATCAAACCCCGGAGTTCACCCGGTCGGTGATTGACCGTGAAATACCAGGAATCGCAGAAGCCATCCGCGCCCATGGACGTGGAAATGGGGTCGCCACGGCAGCACTGTCTCGGGGAATCGCAGGGCAATTGGCTAATTCCCTAGTGGTCAATCTGCCGGGATCACCGGGTGGCGCACGAGATGGTGCTGTGGTCCTTGGGGAGATTGTGATCCATGCACTTGAACAAATGGCCGGATCGGATCATTAGTTCATCTAATGAATTTCTAAGATTCACCGATACAGGTCCTCTTGGCTACTTTGAGGTGGAAAAGTCAAAGTTACCTAGGGTGCCCAAGAGGTAGTTCACCTTCCGTTCACCAAGTATTGGCAACCTAGCCACGTTTTAAGCGCTCAAGGGAAACCATTGGCTGACAGGGTTTCGTTTATGTCACAGACCGAATTTATGCGTGACCTCCATTCGGCCGCAACCTCGCACCGTGGAGACCGCATTTTCAACCGTGTTATTACCGCAGCAGCCTTTACTTCTTTGGTGGTTCTCGCGGGAATCGCGATCTTCCTCGGCTATCAGGCCGTGCCTGCGTTTCAGACCCAGGGAATGGCTTTTCTGACAACTACCGACTGGGATATCAACACCGATCCCCCCACGGCTGGTATTTTGGGAATGCTTTACGGATCGGTTCTTCTTTCGATCATTGGACTCGTCATAGCAGTTCCGGCATCACTGCTTTTGTCGATTTTCATCGTGTTCCTGGCACCGAAAAAGTTAGCGGCCGGACTCACTAATCTCATCGACCTCATGGCGGCTATTCCGTCGGTCATTCTGGGTCTGTGGGCTTTCTACATTTTGAACCCAACGGCGGAAGAGTGGCAGAGTCTGCTCAATCAATATTTCGGTTGGTTCCCACTCTTTGAAAACGTGTCCGGAAACTTCCTAGGAACACCATTTGTTGCCGGCTTTGTTTTGGCAATCATGATGATTCCGATTATTACCTCGGTCACTCGTGAGGTGTTGGGCCGAACCCCACCTGATTTGATCAACGCTTCCGAAGCCCTCGGTTGCTCGCTTTGGACCATGTTGCGTTATGTCGCGCTTCCGTATGGTCGTGGCGGAATCGTCGGTGGTGTCATGTTGGGCCTGGGCCGTGCACTGGGCGAAACCATTGCAGTGTTCTTCGTTCTCAAGATTGTGTTCGATACAAACTGGTACAACATTATTGAATCCGGTGGCGGCTCTGTTGCAACGCTGATTGTTTCGCGCTTCGGTGAAGTGTCTGGACCATTTGAACTTCAGCTTCTTCTGGCGGCAGGGTTCTTCCTTTTCCTTATGACTCTTGTTGTGAACATGATTGCCAACTTAATTGTTAGCCGCACGGGAAGGATGCAGAAATGAGTACCGTGATTTTTGAAAGTGCTTCCATTGAACACTTGAAAGATGAAACACCGCAACGACCTTGGCGCAAGAAGCCAACGAAATTCACAGTTAGTGTTTTTTTGGCTGTCGTTGTTCCGGGTGTGATCGTTGCTTGGTTGTTTTACTCATCGATGCTTCCCGGAGCGATCATCGCCGTGGTTATCTATCTACCCCTTCAATTGTTTGCAGCAGGACTTGCAGCGCTGATCAATCGTGGTCGCAGAAGCATTGCTGACTCGTTCATTATCGTGCTTTCCACTGGGGCAACGGTCTTCACTTTGGTCATCTTGATTTCACTCATTGGGAGTCTCGTTGTTCGAGGCTTCAGGGCTCTTAGTCCGCATTTCCTTTATCAAAACAGTGTCTACATCAACCCAAGTACACCGTTGGAGTACGGCGGCATTGGCCACGCCATGATCGGAACGTTACTGATTCTCACCATTGCGTCACTTATTGCTGTCCCCATCGGTATTGCAACAGCGGTGTACATCACCGAGGTTCGCGGTCGAGCTGTTGCATATGTTCGCTTCTTCGTTCAATCAATGTCAGGTGTGCCCTCGGTTGTGGCAGGTTTGTTTATTTTGACGATCGCTGTTTCCACGGGTGCCTTTAATCAGAGTGCATTTGCTGGCGGTTTGGCTTACGCGATCCTTATGCTGCCAACTGTTGCCAGAACCGCCGAGGAAGTTTTGAAGCTTGTTCCTGAGGATCTCCGGACTGGAGCGCTCGCACTGGGATCCACTCGGGCACGGACCGTGCTCATGGTGGTTCTCCCGGCAGCTCGAACCGGAATTATCACGGCGATTCTTTTAGGTATCGCGCGAGTGATCGGTGAAACCGCGCCGTTGCTGCTCGCCGCTGGTAACAACGACGGAACGGTCACTAATCCGTTCGGTCAGGCCGTGTCCTCCATTCCGGTGTACATCTTTAACAACGTAGCCCTGCCGTACCCGGATGCAGTAACCCGCGCTTGGGGTTCTGCACTGGTTCTCATGATTTTTGTGGCCGTGTTGTTCACCCTTGCTCGAGTCTTAGGTCGCGGAAAAGTTGGGAAGTACTAATTATGAATCCAGAGGAAGGCGAAACAGTGTCGACAACAAATTATGAAGAGATTGCGACCCTCAAAGATCGGGTGCCAGTGCCAGTAGACAGTGCTGAACTTGCCATGAAAGCGCAAGACGTCAGTGTTTGGTTTGGCAAGCGCAAGATTTTAGAAGGCGTCTACATGGACTTCCCTCGCAACAGTTGCACGGCGCTTATCGGTCCATCTGGTTGTGGTAAGTCAACGTTTATTCGTACTTTGAACCGTCTTCATGAGTTACTTCCTGGGGCGGCTCTTGCAGGTTCGGTTCTCTACGAAGGCACCGACATTTACGACCCCGAAATTGACCCGGTAAATATTCGCCTCAAGATCGGTATGGTCTTCCAGAAGCCAAACCCATTCCCCAGCATGACAATTCGGGGAAATGTCCTCTCAGGCTTGAAGCTCTCGGGCATGAAGCGCGAGAACCACGACCAAATTGTTGAAGAGACATTGACATCAGTTGGTTTGTGGAATGAAGTGAAAGATCGCCTTGATCATGCGGGCGGAGAACTTTCTGGTGGGCAACAACAACGACTCGTGATTGCCCGTTCACTGGCGGTTCAGCCCCATGTACTTCTCATGGATGAGCCTTGCTCAGCTCTTGACCCTGCATCGACGTTGAAGATCGAAGAAACAATCCGTGAGCTTTCCCGAACCGTGACAATCATTATCGTCACGCACAATATGCAGCAGGCGGTTCGAGTATCTGACTACACAGCCTTCTTCTTGGCCGCTGAAAACGAGCCAGGACATGTTGTTGAGCAGGGACAGACAACCGAGATCTTTAGTAATCCACAAGATCAACGGACCTTGGATTACGTGAATGGTCGGTTCGGTTAACCACCTGTTCATGCAAGCACGCATTGTTCACCTAGATGCCATTCAAAGGTAAACAACAAGCCCCGAAAGTTTCACCTAAGCCCCGTAAGTTTTCAAATAATTAGTCAACTAACGAAGGAGTACAAAGTGCGTCGATCTATCGCGATAATCGCAGGAAGTGCAGTGGCGGCTTCTAGCCTCGCCTTGGCCGTTCCTGCTCAAGCCGCAGAAACAGTCCCCGGTGGTGGAGCTTCTTTCCCCGCCGTCTTCATGCAACAGTGTGCTGCAGACTTCAACGGTTCGCAGAAAGACTTCACCATTACTTACACCTCGACCGGTTCAGGAGCAGGTAAAGGAAACTTCTCCAAGGGCACTTTCGTTTTCGGCATGACCGACTCGAAGTACTCCTCAGGTGAGCCAACATGGGATTGGGAATACATACCACTAATCGGTGGATCCATTGCGTTGCCAATCAACTTGAAGAATGCAACGACCGGTCGCACATTGGGTTCCTCAATCCAGTTGAAGCAGACAACTGCTGCAAAAATTTTTGGTGGAATCATCACCACATGGAATCACCCAGAAATTCTCAAGGAGAATCCACGTATTGCCAAGTCCATTCCTTCAACAAACATCACTATTTCGTACCGTTCCGATTCATCGGGAACAACGAACAACTTTCTGCAGTACATGAATGCTTGGGCACCCACCATTTTCGGTAAGGTCCAAGACGACATGTCAACAGCATTCCCCGGTGGAAAGCCACCGGCTAACTCTGTTGCTGGTCGCACCAACCAGGGTGTTATGGCAAACGTTCTTAGCACCGAAGGTGCAATCGGCTACGTTGACCTCGGTGACGCAAAGGGCTACCCCTCGGCACGTTTGCAGAACGCGAGCGGCGAGTATGTTGCTCCTTCAGCGGCATCAGCTGCAAAGAACCTGGCTAACCAGACGGCTCTCGACTCCAAGGGTCTTGTTCAATTGAACTACAACCTCAAAGTTAAGGGTGTCTACCCAATCTCGATCTTCAGCTACGGTCTAGCCCGCATGGGTGGAGGACCTAACCCTCTTGGTGTGCGTCAATTCTTTGACTACGTGCTCGCCAAGTGCGGTCCCTCACGTGCATCCTCACTCGGTTACGTCCCACTGGCCGGCAAGGTATTGGCCAAGGGTCGCGAACTAGTTCTGCTAATCAAGTAGATCGAATCTATAAATACGTAAGGCTAGATCCACCCAGGAAACTGGAATAACGAAGGTGAGGACGATGTCTCGGAGCTCAACGAAATTCCGAGGGATCGTCCTCGCCTCGTCTTTATCGGCAGCAGTGGCGCTTCTTGCAGCATGCACGCCCCCCATGCCACCCGACGTTCTGGCGGCCCGTGCTGAATCAGAAATTGTCTGCGGCACCGGCAACATTGATGTCGCAACCCCCAACCAATTCACCGGGGCCATGGATTCAGTTGGGGCAGCCCTTAACTCAGTGTGTCCCGAGCAAATGACAACCGAAGTGCCTGTCGGCACACCAGCGTCGGTGAAACTGGTTGAGCGAACCCCGAATGCACAAATCATTACCGACTTTCAAGAATTGTCGTGTCCCAGCGACAAAATCATTGTGATCCCCGCTTTCGCCTACCCGGTCACTATTGCCTACAACGTTGTAGGACTTGAGGGTCTGGTCTTCACTCCAGAAACGGTTGCAGCAATTCTTAAAGGTGAGGTCACCTCGTGGGAAGACCCACTTATTGCCAATGAGAATCCGGATTACGACCTCACTCTTCTCCCTGAAATCACCCTTATGTCCCTCGAAATAGCCGACGGTTCAGTTGAGGCGATGACAACGTGGCTCACGCAGCAAGTGCCGAATGCGTGGACCGAGGGTGTAGCGGGAACACTGACAGCTGGACAGAAATTTGCCACCCAGGAAGACCTGCTGTTGGAAATGACATCCATTGAGAGTTCCATCGCGGTACTACCAATTTTCACCGCCTTTAATAACGTGTTGGCAACCGCCAATCTTCCGGTTAAAGGTACCGATGCAAACGGTAAAGAAATTGATACCGTGGTGACAACCGATGACGTTCAGTTATACAAGGTCGGGTCAGGGGCAACAAATATCACTACCGATGAAGCCGGCAATATTTTTGCAAGTCCGGCAACCGGAGGTTTCCCCGTTGAAGGCAACTTTGATCTTGCTTCATCAAAAATCGTTCTTGGTGCCGAACAAGGTCTCGTCGGCTGGCCGGTTGAAGGCTACGCGCACCTTTTGATCTGTGACGACGGGAGCGACTCGGCACTGTCACTACTTTTCGCTCAATACGTGGTGCGGCTTGCAGGACAGGGTTCCCTCGAGTCATTCGGGTTGACCCCGATGCCAGAACCGATTCGCGTTCAGACTTTCACGCCATTGCGCGTCACCGTCAACGTTGATGACGAGAACGGCGAAACGACCGATGAAGCTCCGTTGGAAGAGGCAATTGTTGACGAAGAAATTACCAACGATGAACTCCCACAGGACGCTGAATCAGCTGTCGTAGGCCAGTAGTTACTTGCCCAAAGACGGGTGGTAAACGGGAGCTACGCCTGTGCTGCCAACGCGGCACCAAGTCGGGATAATTCTGCGCTGCGCGCTGCGCGCTGTCTTAGGATGCCGGACACGAATAATGCCAATTTCATTCGATGCGAATACCAACCCCTCATTGGTTGGCCGATCCTGGGTACGGCACACGCCACCCTCTGCAACACCCCGGGGGAGCTGCTACCCCTTTCAACGGTTCAATTTTTTGAGCGGCTCTCAGGTCAAGGTTCATTTGAGACATTTGGGCTAACCCCACTGCCAGAACCGATTCGGATCCAGACTTTTGCACCACTTCAGGTCACCCTGAGCGAAACGGCCACACCCGGTGAGAGTGCGGCCGAGTAAGTCAACAGTGCTTACTGGACAAGCTGACTAAATAAACGAAAGCTGCGCACCATCCGGTCAGGCGGCTAGCTATTGCCTAGTGAGATTTGGCGCGCTCCCATGAAAGGTGAATTTCGTCTTCAGCTTCCTTGCGGCCGGTCCAGGTGGCCCCTTCAACTGATTTACCGGGTTCAAGATCCTTGTACACCTCAAAGAAATGTTGGATTTCTAGGCGATCGAATTCGGGAACATGATGAATATCGCGGAGGTGCTCCATGCGGGGATCACCGGCGGGCACGCACAGCACCTTGTCATCGCCGCCCGCTTCATCGGTCATCCGGAACATTCCAACGGCGCGGCAGGAAATCACTACCCCGGGGAAGGTCGGCTCCTGAACGAGCACGAGGGCATCGAGGGGATCACCGTCAAGACCGAGAGTGTTCTCGATGAACCCGTAATCGTGGGGGTAGCGCGTTGATGTGAAAAGCATGCGATCCAGTCGAATTCGGCCACTTGTGTGGTCAACTTCGTACTTATTACGGCTGCCGCCGGGGATTTCAATGGTGACGTCAAATACGAGGGGATCCATAGGAGCACATTACCGGGCAGTGTGATTTGTGGGCGCCGTGGTGACTTACAGTAGGAGAGATGCACATTTATTGGACGGCTTCAGTGCGACGCCTTGGTGTTACGGCAGGCGCCTGTGGCTTGCTTTTGGGACTGATTTCCACCCCCACGGGTGTTGCGGCGGCTCCACCGAGTGGCCCCGTTCCCAGCCTTTACCAACCACTGAGCAGCAGTGCGCCCGCTCCGAGCGCCACGGGGTTGGACCGTTCAATTGGCAAGCTCGCTCAAAGCGCGTCTTTGGGGAGATTTTCCATGCTCGTGGTTGACCCGGTGAGTGAAAAAGTAATTTTCAGCGATCAAGTAGCAAGGGCGAGAATTCCCGCCTCGGTGAACAAGGTCCTGACGGCTGCTGCAGCTCTCAGTTCACTTGGACCAAATACTCGTCTCTCCACCCAAACGAAACTCAATGGCGCTGACCTGTACCTGGTAGGCGGAGGTGACCCGCTGCTGCCGAAAGCAAAGGGTGCGAACTCACTCAAGTCTTTGGCCCAAAAAACGATCAGTGCCTTGACCTCAAAAAATCTAAAAAGTATAAAACTTTTTTACGATGACTCCCTGTTCACCGGACCTTCCCTGGGGCCGGGTTGGAAGTCGAGTTTCCCCAGGGCTGGCGTTGCAGCCCCAGTGTCAGCGTTGAGTGTGGGTGGGGCTCGGATACGGGCCGGCTCAGTGGTGCGTGTCTCGAATCCGGCGAAACAAGCAGCCCAACTTTTCGCCCAAAGATTAAGGCAGGCCGGGATTACGGTTGCGGCGGTAAAACGGGGTGAAACTCCAGCAGGTTCACTTCTGCTGGCGTCGGTGATCTCTGAACCCGTCAGCGCGATCGTTGAAGAAATGCTGCGGGAATCAGACAATGACGTAGCCGAAGTTCTCGCACACCTGGTGGGGCAGAAAACAGTGGGCGAAGGTAGTTTCGCAGGTGGTGCTCGCGCGACCAAGTTGATCTTGGGTCAAAACGGTATTTCAACTCGGAATCTGAATTTATTTGATGGTAGTGGGCTTTCGCGGCAGAACAAGATGACAAGCACGACGATCGCACAGGTACTCACCCAGATGGTCCGCGGTGACAATTCCCGATGGGCCGCAATCGCTACCGGCCTTCCCGTTGCTGGTCGCACGGGAACGCTGGATACACGCTTTGACACCAAGAAAACGCTAGCAGGTGCAGGTGTTGTTCGAGCCAAAACAGGATCACTCACAGGAGTGTCATCACTAGCTGGAACCGTTTTGGATAAAAGCGGACGGCTCCTTGTCTTTGTCATGATGGGTAACAAGGTTGGATCACTGAACAGTGCTCGAGATTCAATGGATCTGATTGCTGCCAAACTTGCGAAATGCGGATGCCTGTGACCGAGATGCGATACCCATATCCATACCCGGACCTAATCCGCGGCGCATCGCGGCGCACCATGCCCACAGGTCCCAAGGTCAGCCCTGATCACGCGGCCCAGGTTGTTGCTTCACTGCGTGAACTGTCCCAAGTCGCAACGCGTGAAATCACTGCCGTGTCGCTACTGCACGCTCCGGTGACCCACGAAACCGTCGTGGTGGATCGGGTGGGCTGGGTGGAATCAAATATGAATGCCCTGGGTGTGATTGCTGGCATCGCATCAGAGGCGGGCGAGGACGGCAATCCCTTGGCTGACCGAGCAGGGGCTATCCAGACGGGGCTTGCTTTGGGTTGGGCATCGGGAAAAGTGCTGGGTCAATACGAAGCGCTGGTGAATCCCGGTCGTTTACTCCTGGTTGCACCGAATATCACCCAGGTCGCGCAATCACTTGACGTAGACGAACGTGACTTTCAACTTTGGGTGTGCCTACATGAAGAAACCCACCGACTTCAATTTGGCGCGGTCCCCTGGATGCAGGGCTACTTTATTGATTTGATCAAGGAAATAATTGGTGCTGAGAAACTACCCGGGCGGGCGTACCCGTGGCGTCTCATACAAGTTATCAATGCTCTCATTCGCAACGATGATTCGAGTGTGATTGAGCTGGTTCAAAGTGATGATCAGGTGAGCATTTACCGAAGGATTGTTGCCCTCTTGACCCTATTGGAAGGCCATGCCGATTTTGTTATGGATCAGGGTGGACCCGATCTTGTTCCCAGTGTCTCTGAGATTCGACGCAAGTTTGAAGTCCGACGTGATTCAAATAAGAAACTACTAACAAGGCTTATCGGGATGGATGAAAAACTTATGCAGTACCGAAAAGGTGAAGCTTTTGTTAGCAGTTGTGTTGCCGAGATGGGAATCGCGGACTTCAATGTCGTGTGGGCGGCACCAGAAAATTTGCCGACCATGGCCGAAATTGAAAATCCAGTAACCTGGCGAAAACGAATTCTTCGCCACCATGAGTAAATCGGCATCTCAAACAGTGGTTGCCTTGCGCAACAGTGTCAAGGCATGTTTGAAGCCTGACACTGCGTCGGTGGTGGTCGGTCTTTCCGGTGGCGCGGACTCGCTCGTTCTGACCGCGGTTGCGGCTTGGGTTGGGGAACGATCCGATTTCACCGTGCAGGCTGTTGTTGTTGACCACGGCCTGCAAATTGGCTCCGCCGAAATTGCCAGCAGTGCAGCATTAGCCGCCACGAGGTTGGGCGCCACCTCGATTGAGATTCGCAATGTGGACGTTGGAACCGATGGTGGCATGGAAATGGCGGCTCGAACGGCTAGGCGGGCCGCACTTTTGGAAGTGGCCAACGGACGCCCAATCCTGCTGGGACACACCGCCAATGACCAAGCTGAAACTGTGTTACTGCGGCTACTTCGAGGTTCAGGTGCGCACAGTTTGTCAGCGATGTCTGCGTGCACCAAGACTTGGCACCGGCCGTTTCTGTCACATTCACGTGGTGAAATTGGGGCTGCGGTCATGGAACTGCTAACTCCACTAGGGATTACGCCTTGGCGAGATCCGCATAATTTTGATGAAGGTTTTTCCCGGGTTAAAATTCGCAGGCACTTAGACACATTGAGTGAGGAATTCGGTCCATCGATTATTTCGGGGCTTGTGCGCACCGCAGATATGTTGCGAGCTGACAACCGGGCACTAGATCACATGGCTATCGAATCCTTTCGTGCGGCGCAAAAATCAGAGACCCAGATCAGCATGAGTGTCCAAGAATTAGAAATCGTTCCAAGTGCGATCCGAACCCGACTCATCAAGTTGTGCTTTGATCAGTTGACCGAAGGGACTCGCGAAAACTCTCCGCTAACCCACCAACATGTCATGAGTGTCGAAGCACTCATTTCCGGGTGGTCGGGACAAGGTGGGATTGCTTTGCCATTGGGTGTGAACGCGGCAAGGGAATATGGAAGGCTAGTGTTTAATCAGGAAAACTAAAGGAGCGATGCGTGGACGCACGGCATATTGAAGGTCAGTTAGATCATGTTCTCCTCACTGAAGACCAATTACATGACCGGATTGCCGAGTTGGCCATTCAAATCGCTGCTGACTATCCCGCTGATGAAGACCTGCTGTTGGTTGGTGTTCTCAAAGGTGCCGTGATGGTGATGGCCGATCTAGCGCGTGCACTCCCTCGCCAGGCCCAGATGGACTGGATGGCGGTTTCCTCCTACGGCTCGGGAACAACCTCCAGCGGTGTCGTACGAATCCTGAAAGACCTTGATGCTGATATTGCTGGTTGCAATGTTTTGGTGGTCGAGGACATCCTTGACTCAGGGCTAACCCTGACCTGGTTGCTCAAAAACTTGGGTTCGCGAAAGCCTAAGTCTCTCGAGGTCTTCACACTCCTTCGCAAGCCAGAGGGCATGAAAATGAAAGTTGACGCCAAATATGTCGGCTTTGACATCCCGAATGAATTCGTGGTCGGCTATGGATTGGATTACGACCAGAACTATCGCAATCTGCGATCAATCGGCACGCTGGCCCCGCACGTCTACGAATCCTGATACCTCAAACCC
>JBBARV010000013.1:0-7220 GCA_040399625.1 Candidatus Nanopelagicales bacterium
ATGAGCGCTGTCTTTACACCATTACTCCAGCGACAAATTGGGCCATGGCAGGTGTCTGCAATTGGTCTTGGCGCCATGCCCCTTTCATTCAGTCACATGCTGACGCACCGCGAACAGGCAATCGCCACCATTCATCGCGCACTTGATTTGGGTATCACATTCATTGATTCATCAAATATTTACGCACCGACGTGGGACACCGTGGGCCACAATGAAGAGTTGATCGCGGAAGCTCTGTCTCTTTACACGGGGCAGGCAGATATTGCGAGTATTCTGGTCACGACAAAAGGTGGCATCACCCGCGGCGAAGGTGAGACGTGGACGCGTGATGGAAGTGCTGCTGGACTCAAAGCGGCTTGTGAGGCCAGCATGACTGCACTGGGTGTTTCTATCATCGATCTTTATCAGTTTCATCGACATGATCCACGTGAGACCTACGCCGATCAAATGCGGGGAATCTTGGCCCTGCGGGATCTCGGTTGGGTCCGTGAAGTGGGGATTTCAAATGCAACCCTGCCCGAGTTGGAGGTTGCCCTTGAAATCTTGGGTGGACCCGGCAGCGGTGGCGTTGTTTCTGTGCAAAACGAATTCTCACCCCGATACCGCGAAAATCGTGAGGTATTGGACCGATGCACCGAACTGGGAATCGCGTTCCTGCCATGGTCCCCGCTCGGCGGATCAGACAATGCCAAAAATGTTGAATCGCAATTTAGTGAGTTTGCTGCGGTCGCTGAAGAACATGACTCAACAGCGCAGGAGATCACGCTCGCCTGGTTATTGAAACTCTCACCGGTTGTGATTCCCATTCCGGGGGCAACCAAGCCGGTAACGGTAGATTCAATTGTTCGATCATTGAACATTGAACTGACAGATTTTCAATGTGAGCGACTTAGTGCAACCGAGTCCATTTGGGAAAGTTTCTTTCCCGAGTCCGAACCAAGGAGCCCACTTAAGTGAGCGCCCCGTCTGAGGTAGCAAAATCAAAAATTCTCGTGATCGGAGCAGGCTTTGGTGGCCTGACCGCTGCGGCTAAATTAGCAAAGCAGGAAAGTGTCCACGTGACAGTTATCGACCGTCACTCCTACCAGTTATTTTCTCCACTGCTTTATCAGGTTGCAACGGGCGGGTTACCAGAAGACGACATTGCCTACCCTGTTCGTTCGGCAATTCCTGGTGTCGACTTTATCCGCGGTGATGTGGTTAAAGTTTCATTGGAAGCAAACAACATCCGGTTAGAAGATGGTCGAGTCCTCTATTTTGATCAGTTGGTGCTAGCCGTAGGTAGCGGCGGAACAACTTTCGGTATCCCTGGCGTGCAAGAAAATGCCATGCAGATGAAAGACTTGTTCCAAGCGCGAGCCATTAGAAACCGGCTCCTGCAAACATATGAAGACGTCGAAACGGGCTTGAAACCAAAAGAATCACTGCGTGTAGTTGTTGCCGGGGGCGGACCGACGGGCGTTGAAATTGCTGGCGCTGTTGCAGAATTGCAAAAAAGTATGCACCGTGAGTTTCGCGAAATTGCCGAACACGCTTCGGTGACATTGGTCGAGGCTGGGCCAAGACTCCTCCCTTCTTTCACGGAGAATTCTTCCGCACATGCGAAAAGCGAATTGGAAGAGTTGGGTGTGACCGTGTTGGTGGACAGCGCTGTTGACCGTATGTATCCCGGTGACGTCCACCTTAACTCGGGTGAGGTTCTTCCGGCGGGAACCATTATTTGGGCGGCTGGGGTAGCAGCACCGGCCGAGTGGAATGTTTTGGGGGAAACGGATCGATCCAATCGACTGATGGTCTCGGACACACTTCGACTGCAACCCAATGTTTGGGTGGTGGGCGATATGGCTCATGTGGTTGACGCCGACGACCGGCCGTTACCCATGGTTGCATCCGTTGCAATGCAACAGGGACGTTATGTCGCAGCTGGCATCGAAAAGATACTTAAAGGTGAAGAGCCGCAACCATTCAGTTACAAAGACAAAGGCCAGATGGCAACAATTGGTCGACGCCGGGCCGTTGTTGAAATGCCAAACGGCATCAAGCTGCACGGCACGATCGCTTGGTTTGCCTGGTTAGGTTTGCACGTGTTTTATCTTGCTGGCGGTCGAAATCGAATTTCGGTCATGGCTGACTGGTTCTGGAATTACATTTTTTGGGGTGTCGGCCCCAAGCGGCCCGTTATTGACTAACGGTGTTCTTAACAAATTCGCCATATGGCACGAAACATTGTGCCGTTCGGTCACCGCGGGACCAGCCAACTGCTGCTGGCCAAATTGCCCACCACGGGTAGTACTTCCTCAGTGTGACAAACGGCTTGGCCGCATTCTCACAAATCCGTTTTGTTTGATATTCCACGGCTCGCGAACCAGGGAATTTTTTGCCAGGAGTTGTTCCCAGATTGCGTTCAAGAATCATGATCCAGTTTTTCTTGATGTTCGTGCACGGGTAGGCGCTTGTCGTTCTGTTCCCAGGAACCCTTGGCGTACAGAAATTCAATTGGCTGGCCGGGGTTGCCGTCACGAATGCAGCCATGGGTGTTGACAGTGGCTTGTAACTCTTCCCTGCCCGGAAGACAACATCACAGCGAACCCAACGCTGGCCTGCGTCCCATTGAGCTTTTGATGGAAAAACTGAAACACTCTGTAATCGAGTCGGCAGTTTCCGATCACCGAGATTCACGAAAGCATTGATGTTAGTTACCGTGCAGGGCTGGGTCTGCTTGAGCCGGCTGGCTGCCGTCGCTTTCAGGGGAACCCCGAAACTCTGTGGCAGAGTTCCGGCCCAATAAGTCTGCGCTTTATGTGGGGTGGTGCAGTCAACCGCTGGGGCACTTGCCGCCTGGTCCTTGGTCCCACTGGACTTGTAGTTGAAGCAGTCACCAACCGTGGCCGCGACAGTCTCGCTGGCGCGGACGCCAGGAAGGGGAGATGCAATGAGGGCAACTCCAGCGATCAGGCTGATATAGGTGGCGCCGACGATGTATTTGGCTAAGGCGAACCGCATGGTTTCACACTACCTTCTGGGGCCAGAATCCCCCAAAAGGGTCAATTGGTTGGGTGGCCCTGATTGCGCAGGTGGGTTGCGCTCGCGCTGAGAACCCAGAAAGATGTGTCACGTGACTGTTATTAGTGTCGTGAGCCTCAAAGGTGGAGTTGGTAAAACATCGGTGACTTTAGGTCTGGCGGGGGCGGCAACGGCCCGCGGCCTGGCCTCACTTGTGGTCGACCTTGACCCCCAAGGAAATGCAACGTCCATTTTGCGTGCCCACCCCTCCAAGACAACCGTGGCCAATGTCCTTGAGCACCCGACCCGCGCTGAAATTGAGGCGGCACTGACCCCGTGTGATTGGGAGATCGGTCCGGGTGAAGTTGATGTTTTGGCCAGTCACCCGAGTGTGATTCGTTTCGACTCGTGGACGCACCCGGGAGCAGTATTCAAGCCAAAGTTGGCAAAGGCTCTGCAGCAACTTGACGGTTACGACCTTGTGCTCATTGACTGTCCGCCTTCGCTGGGTGCGCTCACCCGAGAGGCCTTGGCCGCTTCCGAGCTAGCCCTGATCGTCACAACACCCACCTATTTTGGCACCCAAGGAGTTGAGAGGGCTGTTGCAGAGGTGGAAGAGATTCGCAAGGCAGTCAACCCGGGTTTGAAACTCGCAGGCATCGTGGTGAACCGGGTGCGCTCAGTTGCCGAAGAACACCAGTACCGCGTAGACGAGTTAGGAAATATTTACGGAAAAGCGGCAATCCTCAAGCCGTTTATGCCTGAACGTATTGCGATCACCCAAGCGGAAGGCTTTGGGACACCCGTTTATGAAGTCAAAACCCCCGGTGGGCGCGAAGTCGCTGGAATTTTCGACCTTTATCTCTCAACTTTGTTGCGCAAGTGATTTGTCGTCACCCATTCGACGCTCCACGAAGTAAGCGATAACGGCGGCCAGCACGCCAATCCCCAAAACAAGTGCCCAGCCAACTATGTCGCCGAGATCGGTACCCGGAGGCGGATCATCAGGGCACATCCCTAATCCACACTCGGGAATAATTGAGATCCCGATAATGATCAGATCGACTAAGACCCACAGCACCACCCAGATGGTGATAAACAGGGTTAATGACCGATGCCAATGGCGTTTGCCGAGCACGCCCGTGTCACCGAGGTCAAATGGTCGGTTCCACATAATTAATACCGCGCAGCCGGCAACAGCGACGACAAAGGTGATGAAAGCCCACGTGTAGAGGTGCAAACCGAAGACTGCTGGACCGAATCCAGGGTCACCCGGAGTCGCTATATGTAGCAAAATCTGCCGGGTGCTCCCAGCTCCTCCCACCAGTGCGGCCAAGATGCTCAAGGCGTAATGGCGAGCCTTCATGCCCCACAGCAGGTTCATTGCAGGCCCAACGGCAAGCCCGATCATGGCTGAACGCTGAACAAGACACAGGGGACAGGGGAGCTCTCCCGCGCCGAACTGAAGGTGCAGTGAGCCGGCTAGCACACCGAGGAGTGCGAAGAGTGCCGCAATGTTGATCAGTCGGGCGAGCGTAAGTGTTTGCTTATCTGACATGACGACTCCTCGTGAAAATCTTGGTTAAAAGTTCAGCGGGATCGGGTCGGTTATGTGCAACCGCAAAATTATGAGGGTCCAGACCAGGGTCAGAACGGCCAATCCTGGCGTCCACCTCCATTTGCGGGCGATTCCGGCAAACACGATTAACCAGAGCACAAACATGGAGAGCATCACTTCTACAGGCTAAAGGATTCGGGTCAAAAACAGTCAAAGGACACGTGCAGGGATTACACGGTCCCGTAAAGCCGGTCCCCCGCATCACCGAGTCCGGGCACGATGTAACCCTTTTCGTTGAGTCGTTCATCGAGTCCTGCAATGACGAGGGTTACGTTTTCGGCCCGATCGCCGTACGCCTGTTCAAGTCGTGCCAAGCCTTCGGGTGCAGCGAGCAGGCAAATCGCGGTGACATCTTTTGCACCACGTTCCAACAGAATGTCAATTGCAGCAATGAGTGTTCCGCCCGTAGCTAGCATCGGGTCAAGGACGAAGACTTGGCGGTTGTGAATGTCATCGGGCAAGCGATCCGCATAAATTGAAGCGGTTAAAGACTCTTCGTCTCGTACGAGTCCGAGGAAGCCAACTTCAGCAGTTGGCATCAGGCGCACCATACCGTTGAGCATGCCTAGTCCGGCCCGCAAGATCGGTACAACCAACGGCAAGGGCTCAGACATTTCCCGACCCGTAGCTCGGCTCACAGGCGTCGTGATTGCCACTTCAGCCACTTCAAGTCCACGCGTTGCTTCATAAGCCAACAGGGTTACCAGTTCCTCGGTCAGGAGGCGAAATGTGGCCGATGAAGTCTGTTCCCGGCGCAGTCGTGACATTTTGTGGGCGACAAGTGGATGGTCAATAACAAGAGTGTGCATGCCGGCAAGACTAGTGCAATGACCTTGCGCGGCCGCGAATAATGGATCAAGGTCGCGCTCGCTGCGGCCGTCATGTCACTATTGAGTCATGGCAACAGAACAGGTACGTGGTGAGGACCTTGATTACAGTGCCATTTTGTGGCGGGAAGAGGGGATCTGGAATGCAACCCCGGTACCCGCCGAGCAAGCCGTTGTCCTTGATGACCTGTTGGACCTATGCAAGCAATACCCCGGTGAAGGCGGCGTTTACGCGGTGGTTGGGGTTTCGGGTGAGTTCTTTATTTTATTGCGCAGCGACCCTCGAAAAACGGAAGCGTTCATCAGTGATGGATTTGCATTGTTGGACTGGGATATCGCTGAAGACGCGGCTGACCTGATTGATTTGCAGTGGCAGGAAGAGGACCTCGAAGAATATGAAGCCATTGGGGACCTTACTATTTTGGCTAACTTTGGTGTTAAAGCAGAAGATCTATCGATGATCTGCGAAAACCCTGATCTCGAACCAGACCAACAAATCTCGGAAGTCTTCAAGCGCATTGGCGCCGAACTTGCATGGAAGAAGATTATTAACAAGTGAATGAAATGTTTATGCGTGAAGCTTTGGAGCAAGCAAAGCTTGCAGGTGAACGGGGAGATATTCCCATTGGTGCAGTGATTGTCACCGATCAAGGCGAAGTAATTGCCCGGGCAGGGAATTCGCGCGAGCAACTCAAAGATCCGACCGCTCATGCTGAGATTCTGGCGTTGCGCGAAGCGGGGATGAAATTGAATGATTGGCGAATCCTCAATTCGACAATGTACGTGACCTTGGAACCGTGCCCCATGTGTGCGGGGGCTATCACCATGTCCCGAATACCGCGGTTGGTGATCGGTGCCTGGAATGAGGAATACGGAGCCGTCGGATCCCGGTGGGATCTGGTCCGTGATCAACGGATGAATCACCAGGTTGAAGTTATTCCCGGTGTTTTGGAAAGTGAATCGGCTCAATTGGTCAAAGAATTTTTACGCGAGAAACGTTAGTCTTTAGGCGATGTCATCTCGTGGAATGAACCGACCCAGGACCCGGCCTGCCCAGCGGCCGCTATGGCTGACCGTGCTGCTCATCCTGGTCGCGATGCTTGTTCTTTTTGGGATCGGATTTGGAATAGCCACGCTGCTCAAGGGTTCTGGCGGAACTGAAAACGCTGATGGGAGCGCTTCTCCCAGTAGTTCGACCACTGTTCCCGGTTGCACCACCATCATGGTCACTCCCGCTGAAGTGTTACCGCGGGCTTCCCGAGTGAGTGTTAACGTCTACAACTCAACCAAGCGGGTTGGTCTTGCCGGAGACGTTGCCAAAATCCTTGGTGTTCGAGGTTTTAAAATCACCGAAGTTGAAAACGATCCATTGGGGATTGTGATTCAAGACCAAGGGGAGATTCGGTACGGACCCAAGGGTGAAGCGAGCGCCGAACTGATGGCGTATCACTTTCCCGGTGCAACCCTGGTCAATGATGGTCGTGCCGGAAAACGAATTGACGTTGTTCTCGGCACCAAATTTGTCGACTTAGCGAATGACGCCGAAGTAGTTGCTCAACTTGCGCAACCATCACCAAGTGCCTCACCCGCTGGCTGCCCGATCCCCGATGTCCTCCCGAGTGGGTCAGCAAGTGAATCCGCGGGTGTCTCGGAATCACCGAGTCAGGGTTAGCCCGCACCCCAAGCGCGTGAATTAGGGGTGGCGGTGGGAGCCGTCAGCAACTTGTGTTGCTTCCTCCCAAATCCCTCGAAAATTTTGGCGGTGGCGGTGG
>JBBARV010000013.1:7320-11068 GCA_040399625.1 Candidatus Nanopelagicales bacterium
TTGGCGGTGGCGGTGGGATTTGAACCCACGGTGAGGTTGCCCCCACACGCGCTTTCGAGGCGCGCTCCTTTGGCCGCTCGGACACGCCACCGTCGAGAACTGTACAAATACCTGCCTTGATGGCTGCGTTCGCCCTTGCAAAAATCATGTCCAAGGGCTGTAACCGGGGCTACACTCGCACCCTGAGTGGCAGGCCACGCTCGCTGGATTCTTACGAAGGAGGAACACATGTTCGTCATCTCTGTCCTGTATCCGCTAACCCCGGGTACAACATTCGATATGGACTACTACTTGAATTCGCATCTCCCACTTGTCAACCGGCTGTTCGAACCGATGGGCCAACTCGAAGCGCGGGTATCCAAAGGCGTCTCCAATGGCGGTGACGGCGCACCCACATTTGGAGTCATCGCGGAGCTCTTCTTCGACGATATGGAAAGCCTTATGGCAGCGCTGACCGCTCATGGAGCAGAGACGCAAGCCGATATTCCAAACTTCACCGACTCAACCCCAGTGGTTCAAGTCAGCGAGATGCTCGCCCTCTAACCCGAGCAACGGGTAGCCCATAATCACCTAACGGGGGATCGTTTTTGCAGTTGTTCGCGCTCGTGCTCGTGTCCGGCACCGTAGGGTGATGCTGTGAATCACCGACTGTCAGCTTGGAAGTGGGTGTGGCTGCCTATTTCGTTCTTTTTATTGGGTTCGACGTGGGCTGTGACTTCTCCGGTGGCATCGGCCCCTGACGACGACTATCACTTGGCCTCCATTTGGTGTGCCCAAGGCGATCGGGATCAGGTATGCGAGGACACGGGCTTAGTACCGCAGAGATTTATTGTTGCTGCGGGCGCTGTGAATTCGGCATTTTGTTTTGCGACCAAGCCTGAAGTAACCGGTGACTGTACGTCGAGTGAACTGAATTCCACGGAAATGATCTTGACCGATCGGGTGAACAACATTGCGCAGTTGTATCCGGGTGGTTACTACCGCGTCATGTCTGTTTTTGTAGGAAGTGACGTAGAGAAATCTGTTTATCTCATGCGGCTGTTTAGCGTGTTCGTGGTATCAGCTCTTATGGCTGCGTTGATTCGTTTTGTTCCTAATGGAATCCGCCAAGCAACACTTGTAGCAATAGCCGTGACATTTATTCCGTTAGGGATGTTTTTGGTTGCATCCACTAATCCCAGTGGTTGGGCAATCGCAGGGACTCTTTATTTCTTGGCGTTTGGATTGGCGTTGCTGTATCGAAGTTCATGGAAGAACCCGGGTACCTGGGTGATCGCAGCGGGCCTGTGTTTCAGCGCGATCATGGCAATGTCCTCACGCGTTGATTCCGCCGCATTTCTCACTGTTGCCACCATTGGTGTGTTTACCTTGGCGGGGAGGCGCAGAATCATCGGTCACATCCCAGCCTCACTGTTTCTGGTGGTGTTAGCAGTTGCTGGAGCGGTGACGTATTTCATGGTGACTCCGATTGAAGCCTCCGGTGAACTGGGAACCTCCGAGCAAAACTCGAACTTGCTGCGGACAAATCTCATTAAGTTCCCAAACTTGGTGCAAGGGATAGTGGGCGGTTGGCCACTGGGGTGGAATGACACTGTGCTCCCGGCATTCATTTCAGTCGTCGGACTTCTTGTAATTGGTGCGGTGAGCTATGCCGGACTTTCGCATGTGTGGGTTGACAAAGTGGTTTCAATCTCCATCACCTTCGTAGCATTTATTGGTTTCCCAATGGTCTTCATGCAAACCCAGGGCATTGCCGTGGGTGAGGTTGTGCAATCTCGCTACCTCTTACCGCTTTTTGCGGTGTTGATTACAGTGGTGATGATTCCTGCGCGAGTAAAAAAACCTATTCAAATTCAACGAGTCCCCGCGATTCTGATCGCTTGTGGACTTTGGATTTCAAGCAGCTTGGCGATCTGGGCCAACGCACATCGTTATTCATCCGCCACAGCGGATACATCGAATGGTGCCAGTAACTTGTTTTCAGTTGACATCGTCTGGTCATATGGCCCCCCTCTAATTGTCACGATCATCGTCGGGGTCATAGCCGGTTTGGTGTTCGTGTCAGGGGTATTCATCGGGAGTTCCGAGAGGCATGAAAAAGCCCCCACCTGATTGGGTGAGGGCTTGCTCTGGCGGAGGATAGGGGATTCGAACCCCTGAGGGCGTTAACCCAACCCGCTTTCCAAGCGAGCGCCATAGGCCACTAGGCGAATCCTCCGTGGAGGAGATTACCCACAGCCGCTGTGCGCCGAATTACTGCCCTACGCGTAACCTCTGTCCTGACTCCCCGCGCGGTGTCATCTCGCTGAATCCCCCAGGGCCGGAAGGCAGCAAGGGCAGGTGGGCGCTGGTAGGTGCGCGGGGAGTCCCGTTTGCGGTGAAGGCGAGAATCACCGTTTTTACCTCACCGTATTCACTTGGTGGTGAAGCGACCGATTTCCTGGGAGGGAATTAATTGTTAAGTAAGACACTCAAGTGCGCGGCCGCAATTGGAATCACTGGCGTGCTCGCCGCTAGTTCATCCGCGGTTCCAGTGCATGCCTTGCAGCACGGTGAAATAGTCATTGCTCTGGAAGCACCACTCACCGGCGAACAGTCAAATAACGGCAAGGACCAACTGCGTGGTGCTCAACTCGCAGCCATGCAGATCAATGCAGCGGGTGGAGTCCTCGGCAAGAATTTAAAGATTGTAGCAATCGACGATCAAGCAAATCCTGAAGAAGCAAAGGCTGCTGTCACTGCAGCGAAAAAAGCGGGTGCTGAAGCAGTTGTCGGTCCGTACAATTCAGGTGTTGGTGTTGTGAACCTGCCAATCTATGTCAAGAACGAGATTTTTCCCATGCGCATGACCTCGTCGTTGCAGACTCAAGGGTACGGCGCAACGACGCAGCCAATGAACTCGCAAATCTCACCTGCAGAAATTGATTACATCAGTTCAACGGGTGCCAAATCAGTTGTCATGCTGGTTGATCCTTCGGACTACACGTCCTCCATTGCATCCCAGACTGCAGCAGGACTAACGGCAAAGGGCATTTCGGTAACTCAAATTGCCGTCCCCGAAGGTAGTGCGAGTTACTCCGTGCAGGTTGCTCAGGCACTGGCGTCAAAACCAGGGATGGTGTACTCCAGCACGTACTACCCATCAGGATCTGTAATCGCCAAGCAACTGTTGGCTACGGCTCCAACAACCCCGTGCTTCATGGGTTTGGCGAATGTTGACCCGGCTTTCGTGACTGAAGCAGGACTTGCAGCAGCACAGCACTGCACATTCAGTGGAGTACCGGCTGCTCCTCAACTGCCCTCAGCTAAGGCCTACACCAAGACATATGTGAAAGAGTTCAAAAAGCAGCCTGGCGTTTGGGGCAGCTTCACCTATGACTCTGTCTATGTACTCGCTGAAGCAATGAAAAAGGCAGGCACGACGAACTACAAGGCACTTAAGAATGCAGTTCTTGCAACTAGGAACTACGAGGGAGCCACGGGGTCAATTACATTCAAGAAAAAGACTGGCAACCGCACCGAGGTTCCTGTTGAAATTCTTGAGGTCAGCAACAAGGGAACCTTTGTCCTGGCCGACTAATTGCATTTCAGTGCTCTGCCCGGCTTTCCTGTGAGGATGCCGGGCAGAGTCGTTAACGGAGTTGCCCGTCACCTTCACTGTGTAGAGTGGTCGGGTGGCAAAAAAGAGCGAAACGGCGTCCCCCGCCACATCTCATATGGCGCTTTACCGTTCGTATCGCCCGGCAAC
>JBBARV010000013.1:11168-18262 GCA_040399625.1 Candidatus Nanopelagicales bacterium
GTTATTGAACTCGATGCCGCCAGTCACGGTGGAGTTGATGACACCCGTGATTTGCGGGAACGCGCAATGTTTGGCCCAGCGAAGTCGCGTTACAAGGTGTACATAATCGACGAGGCCCACATGATTTCAACTGCCGGTTTTAATGCATTACTTAAGCTGGTTGAAGAGCCGCCAGAGCATGTGCGTTTCATTTTTGCAACGACGGAAGCTGACAAAGTTTTACCCACGATTCGTTCACGCACTCACAACTACGGTTTCCGACTTGTCCCCGTCAAAATCTTGCAAGAGCATCTGGCGAAAATTTGCGCGAGTGAGAACATCCCTGCTGATCCCGCAGCGCTCGCACTCATCGCCCGCGCTGGAGCGGGGAGTGTCCGCGACTCACTGTCAATACTTGGTCAAGTTATCTCTGGTTGTGGACCTGAAGGTGTGACCTACCAAGAAGCAGTACTCCAGCTGGGCATGACAGATTCAGCGTTACTTGATGAAACCGTCAATGCACTCATTGATCGTGATGGTGCCGCATTGTTTAACGCTGTTGATCGGGTTATTGAATCTGGCAATGAGCCACGCAGATTTGTCACTGATTTATTGGAAAGAATCCGCGACCTAATTGTTTTGCAAAGCATCCCTGGTGCTGCTGAGAGTGGATTAATTCATGCACCAGAAGAAGTGATCGCGACCGAAGTAGAGCAAGCATCACGCATTGGCGCGGCTGAATTGGCGCGCGCTGGCGAACTTGTGAACCGTGCTCTGAGTGAAATCAAGGGAGCAACGGCCCCTCGACTCCAACTTGAACTACTCATGGCAAAACTTCTTCTCCCGGCAACCGATGATTCAACCGATGGGCTGAGGGTTCGTATCGAGCAACTGGAACGCACTGGGGTTGTCAGTCACCAAATAGTGATTGCGCCTGCCCCGCACGTTGCGGCTGCACCTGTCGCCCCGGCCGCGCCTGTTGTCGTGGCTGCCCCGGTTGAGACAAATATTCCAGCACCACCCAAGAAGCCGGGTAAGCCCAAAGAAGCGGTGGCACAAGAAACGCCTCCGACAGAGGTAAGAGCCCCGGTTCCTGTTGCCGAGACACCCTCGAATCCTGGCACAACAAATGTTTCCTCATTTTCAGTCATGTGGCCCGCGGTCATGGACGCGCTGCTGAAGTATTCGCGGGTGGCCTGGATGGGATTTACCGAGTCAACGCCTTTGTCATTTGAGAACGGCGTATTGGCGGTTGGGGTCAAGGACTCAGGTCGCTACAACAACGTGAAGTCTGGTGGACATGAGGAACGCCTACGCCAGGCAATCCTTGATGTATTGCAGGTTGATACGAAGATTGACGTTGTCCTTGGTGCGATGGGTTCAGTTGGTCCAATTGAAATCGCCGGTGGCGGCTCGGTCGCCTCGCATAACGAAGAAGATGACACCCCCAGCATGGATGATTCATCCTCGGAGGAAGTAACAGGTGCAGACCTGATTGCAAAAGAACTGGGTGGCGTTTCTATTGGCGAGATTGAGAACGGTTAACCCACATGTATGAAGGCATTGTTCAAGACCTCATTGATGAACTGGGACGCTTACCGGGTATTGGACCGAAGAGCGCCCAGCGCATTGCATTTCACATCCTGAGCGCCGACTCAGACGACGTAAAGCGCCTTGCCGAAGTACTTCTTGAAGTCAAAGAAAAAGTTAAGTTTTGTGAGGTCTGCGGCAACGTTGCTCAAAGCACCCAGTGTCGAATTTGCCTTGACCCTAAGCGTGACCCGAGTGTGATTTGCGTTGTTGAAGAGCCCAAAGACGTCGTGGCGATTGAAAAGACTCGTGAGTTCCGCGGTCGGTACCACATTCTCGGCGGGTCAATCAATCCGATTGACGGCATTGGCCCCGACGACCTTCGAATCCGCGAATTGATGCCCCGCCTAGCTGATGGAAGTGTCACCGAAGTTATTTTGGCAACGGATCCCAACCTAGAAGGCGAAGCCACCGCGACGTACCTCTCGCGCATGTTGGTGCCTTTGGGTCTTACCGTCTCGCGACTCGCGAGTGGTCTCCCTGTTGGTGGGGATTTGGAATATGCGGACGAAATCACGCTAGGTCGCGCATTCGCAGGGCGGCGGACGGTCGGTTCTTAGTTCTTACCTCGCGGTGTCCAGCGGAAAAAAAAGGTGGCAAGCAAAGCCCCGAGAATAACCCAGATCACGAGGACAATCGCGGTCATGCCTAGTTCCCATGAACCACTGACTTCCATGGCGGCGGCAGAGTCAGGTAAAAAAACACTTCGCATTGCTTGAGTCAGCCACTTCAGCGGAAATAGTGACGCGAAGGACTGCATCCACTGGGGCAAGTCACTAAAGACAAAGAACACACCTGAAGTGAATTGCAAGACCAGGACAACGGGTGTGACCAATGCCGCGGCACCACGTCCTTGTTTGGGTACAACCGAGTACGCGATCCCGAGCAGGGTGAAAGCAATAAGTCCTAAAATGCTGACCCAAATAAAGGTGAAAATTGCCAAAGGTGTCGTGGGAATGTCGATTCCAAATAGGAGCACGCCTACAGTAATCAAGATGGTGACCTGGGCAATGTAGGCAACAAAAACCATGCCTATTTTTCCAATAAAGAAGGCAGCTGGAGGCAAGGGTGTCCCTCGAAGGCGCTTAAGGGTTCCGTCCTCGCGCTCCATTGGAATAGCAATGGCCAGATTTTGAAAGGATGTATAGAGAATCCCGGAGGCAATCATTCCTGCCACAAAGTACTGTGAAAACGTAATGCCGGAATCACCGAGATCTTGTCCACTAAAGACTGAACCAAAAATTACTAACAGAATCATGGGCAGAAGAAAATTGAAGACCGCTGACTCACGGTCCCTAAAAAATTGCTTGAGTTCGATCCCGACTCTACCGATGCCCATCCGCAATGTGCGAACGTGATTTAACTTCACGGTTGATCACCAGCGTGGAGGTCACGGTCTTGGGCGATCAATGCAAGATAGGCATCTTCCAAACTCGACCGACGCACTGACAAGTTTGGAATCTCTGAGTCAAATCTGAGCCCGAGTTGCGTAATGAGTGCAGTTGGTTCATTGGTGGGGACACTCATTTCGCGTCCGTCTTGCGTCCAACTCACGACGGCATCATCTCTATTGCCAATTGATTCCGGTGTCCCTTGCGCGACAATCTGACCGCGGGCAATCACTGCCACTCGATCTGCAAGGTATTGAGCTTCGTCTAAATAGTGGGTTGTTAGCAGAATCGTGGTGCCCTCTGATTTGAGTCGGTCGATCAGCACCCAGAACTCGCGGCGGGCCTCAGGGTCAAAACCCGTCGTGGGTTCATCGAGAAAAAGCACTTCGGGGTTCCCGACTATTCCCAGGGCAACGTCGAGTCTGCGTCGTTGTCCGCCGCTTAGTTTTCCATTGCGTGAACGTGACTTCTCGGTCAATCCAACGGCAGCAATGACCTGCTCCGGATTGGCTGGATTGGGGTAATAGCGGGCAAACTGGGTGACCGTTTCCGTAACGGTGAGGTCTGGCATGTCGCTCGCATTCTGCAAAACAATTCCGAGCTTTGCCCTCCAGGCACCGGTTGGCTTTCCGGGGTCAACACCGAGCACCTCCGCATCCCCGCCATCACGCTGTCGGTAACCCTCGAGAATTTCGGTCAGCGTGGTTTTTCCCGCTCCGTTTGGTCCAAGAAGGGCAAGGCATTCGCCGGGAGCCACCTGTAATGAGACACCGGCGAGTGCAGTGAAATTCCCATACGTCTTGGTGACCTTGTGGGCCGATATTGCATGCGTGCTGGCCATTTGCTCCCCACTCGTGATTGGCGCTTTTTACCCACGATACCCGCAGAGACTAAACTTCTCTCCGTGTCCCTAATTGTCCAAAAGTACGGTGGTTCGAGCCTCGCTGATGCCGCGAGTGTTAAGCGTGTTGCCCGTCGAATAGTTGACACGAAGAAAGCTGGCCATGAAGTAGTCGTGGTCGTATCGGCCATGGGTGATTCAACCGATGAACTGTTGGAGTTGGCCCAACAGGTTTCTCCGTTGCCACCTGCACGCGAGTTGGACATGCTGCTTACTGCTGGAGAACGAATCTCGATGGCCCTTCTGGCCATGGCGATCTCTGATCTCGGCGCTGTTTCGCGTTCCTACACCGGATCCCAAGCCGGCTTGATCACTGACTCTGCGCACGGAGCCGCACGGATAATTGATGTAACGCCGGGGCGTATCACTGAGGCTCTGGAGAATGGCGCTATCCCGATTGTGGCTGGTTTCCAGGGAGTTGCACAGGACACGAAAGACATTACGACCCTGGGTCGCGGGGGCTCTGACACTACGGCGGTTGCACTCGCTGCAGCCTTAAATGCTGATGCGTGTGAGATTTACACGGACGTCGACGGGGTCTTCACAACGGATCCGCGAATCGTCAAAAAGGCATCGAAGATTGCATTCATCACCTATGAAGAAATGCTTGAGCTGGCAGCGGTTGGCGCGAAGGTCTTGCACCTGCGATGCGTTGAGTATGCCCGGAGATTTAATGTGCCAATTCATGTTCGTTCATCATTTTCACAAGAAGAAGGCACATGGGTTTTATCAGCCCAAGGTGTTGCTGAAGCAGTCAAGGAAGGAAAGCTCGTGGAGCAACCAATTATTTCAGGTGTAGCCGCTGACATTAAAGATGCAAAAATCACCGTTGTCGGAGTGCCGGACAAACCGGGTGAAGCCGCGGCCATTTTTCGTGCATTAGCTGATGCGAAAGTAAACCTTGACATGATCGTTCAGAACGTGTCGTCAACCGCAACCGGGCGAACCGATGTCACATTTACCTGTCCCGCTGATTCGGTCAATTCGGCGATGGAAGCTTTGAACGGAGCCCGAGGAACGATTGACTTTGAGTCACTCAGTGTCGACAAAGAAATTGCAAAGGTTTCTCTGGTTGGCGCGGGTATGCGGTCACACCCGGGCGTTTCCGCGGATTTCTTCACTGCACTAGCAAATGCCGGAGTCAACGTTGAAATGATTTCAACCTCTGAAATCCGGATCTCTATTGTTACGCGTGCCGACTTGGCAAGTACCGCGGTTGAGGCATTGCACACCGCCTTCGGGCTAGATTCCGATGGCGAAGCAGTCGTCTATGCAGGAACGGGTCGTTAGAACAATGCTTGGTAAAAACATTGCAGTCGTTGGTGCAACCGGTCAAGTTGGTGCAGTGGTCCTGCGTCTACTCGAAGAACGGAATTTTCCGGTAGAGCAATTACGAGTAATGTCCTCGTCCCGCTCGGCTGGAAAGACCGTTACGTGGAAGGGCCAGGACTATGTAGTCGAGGACACTGCAACGGCTGATTTGTCAGGCATTGATATTGCTATCTTTTCCGCCGGGGGAAGTACTTCGAAGGAATTGGCACCAAAGTTCGCGACAGCCGGTGCGATCGTGATTGACAACTCCTCAGCTTGGCGCATGGATCCCGATGTACCACTCGTGGTCAGTGAAGTGAATCCAGAGGAGATAAATAATGCCTTAAAAGGCATTATTGCCAATCCGAATTGCACCACCATGGCAGCCATGCCGGCGCTCAAAGTTCTCGATCAACTCGCTGGTTTGCAGCGTTTAATAGTGACCACCTTCCAAGCTGTTTCGGGTAGCGGGTTGGCCGGTGTTCAAGAATTGAAAACTCAGGTTGAGGCGGCAATGACCCAAGATGTTGCTGCACTCACCCAAGACGGGGGTATGGTTAAATTCCCCGAGCCTGAAAAATACGTCCGCACAATAGCTTTTGACGTTATTCCACTTGCTGGATCAATAGTTGCTGACGGCAGTGAAGAAACTGATGAAGAACAGAAGTTACGTAATGAAAGCCGAAAGATTTTGGGTCTGCCGGATCTTCTCGTTTCGGGCACCTGTGTTCGTGTTCCGGTTTTCACCGGTCATTCGCTCAGCATTAATGCTGAATTCTCACGTGACATCACTCCTGAGCAAGCCATCTCGGTGCTTAATGGCGCCCCTGGAGTTGTACTCACTGACGTTCCCACCCCTCTGCAAGCGGCGGGAGCTGATCCAACATTCGTTGGTCGAATCCGTCAAGACCAGAGTGCACCAGGGAGCAAGGGGCTGGTATTTTTTGTGAGCAGCGACAATCTCCGCAAGGGCGCGGCGCTAAACGCAGTGCAAATCGCCGAATTACTTGTTTAACGTGTAATGCAGATTCAAGTAATCGGCTGAATAAATTTGTGAAATTGACTTAATTGCTTCCGGTGTGAAGTAATCGTCGGTTCGTGTTCCCGCTTGAGTTGATTTCTTGCAGTAAAACTGTCCGTCGAGATCCGGTGTATTCGTTAATTGAGCGACCTGATCCCAGGATTGGTCTAAGTCTTCAAGGTGAATTATTGAATCAAAATTCACGATACCCAATCCAATGTGGTCACTTTGCCTGCGCCAATGTGGATCCTGTTCGCGGGAAGGCAGGGCTGCGATCACACTGAGGAACTCTTCAAATGTCACAGTGTCAGCAGCTTTCCCACCCAGTGCTTCGGTGATTTCTTCACTTTGCCGGAGGCCCTGCATGATTTTTTCCAAGTAACCGCTGAGCGCTCGCGTGCCTGGATCTCGAACAACGGTGAACCTCTTGTAGTTCTTTCCGGTAAGCACTTCTTCCAACAGGTCGCTGGGCAGTTGATAGGGACGTACATGTGCACCAGATTTCACCCCGTTGTGGGGCTTGTCCAGGAATCGTTGGGCGTGGGTCTCATTGAGCCGAGCGCCTTCGAGGGCGCCAAGGGTTGCTTTCATGGTTCCACACCCGGCCTTGGGTACTTCGATATAAACATATTTATTGACCAAGGAGATGTGGGTGTGAAAGTTAACGGACCGCCAGCCCATCGACTTGACGTATTCCCGAGTAGTTGGACCCAGGTCACCGCGGTCTGGCCTTCGATCAATCACCCTGAAACTTTAGGCAACGCCACAAAAAAGATTTTGTCGGGGTGGCGGGATTCGAACCCACGGCCTCTTCGTCCCGAACGAAGCGCGCTACCAAGCTGCGCCACACCCCGTGGCAAGCGATTGGATTCTAATACTTACCCACGCGTGAAGTGAGCGT
>JBBARV010000013.1:18362-24731 GCA_040399625.1 Candidatus Nanopelagicales bacterium
ACGGCATCGGGGGCGAGTGATGCCAATGAACGCACCCATTGGGATTTTGTTTTTTGTCCGGGGACCATGTGTAAATCAGAGATATGAAGTAGACGAATTGGAGCTTGGCCCGGTGAAAGCACGGGAACCTGAATTCGGCGAAGGGTAAATCTTTTTGTTTCAAGGTGTGCGTAGGTCAACGCCCCAATGCCGACAGCGGTGGTCACTCCCAACGCCTTAATTGTTGAAACCATGTGACCATATTCTCACCCGACACGACGCAGTGGAACAATGCCCATATGTCCACTGACCTAAAGGCTCAACTAAAAGCTGATTTGACCACCTCAATCAAGGCGCGTGATGAACTGAAGTCAGCGACCCTACGTATGGTGCTCACGGCAATCACGAATGAAGAAGTTGCTGGGAAAGAGTCAAAGGTCCTCACAGACGAAGAAGTTTTGACAGTACTTGCGCGGGAAGGGAAGAAGCGGCGCGAGAGTGTTGTGGCCTATACGGATGCGAATCGCCCAGAGTTAGCAGCGCGTGAGAATGCAGAGCTAGAAGTTATCTCCACGTACTTGCCAGAACAGTTGAGCGAGTCAGAGGTTGAAGCGATTGTTGCATTAGCGGTTGACCAAATCTCTGGAAATGGAGTTACCGGAGGAGCCGCGATAGGTGCGGTCATGAAAATTGTTCAGCCGCAGGTTAAAGGACGTGCTGACGGCGGGCTCGTTGCGAGTTTGGTGAAGAAAGCCCTTGACAATTAGGGGACTAGATTGCTGGTTGGGCTCGTAGACGGAGTTGGATTCTCAAAGACTTCACCGTCGGGCACTGGTTTTTTACCCGGTATTTGAAGTGAGTCCGGATCGGTATTGTCAAAAGTTGTCTCACCTTCAGGGATGAAAATCTCTTCGGAAAGCTCTTCCGGTGAAAGGGTTACATAAGGCGCGATCGTGAACTGGGTCCGTAAATCAAAATTAACTATTGGAAGATTGGCCGATGCGGCCAGCATTGATTCCTTCCAGATAGGTCCGGGGAGTGTTCCGCCATAAACCTGCTGGTAGTACTTCCCATTAATGGTGACGTTTTTGAGCGGGAACGCGTAGCCGCCGCGAGGATCGCCGACCCACACGGCTGAGGCAATCTGAGGTGTGAAGCCGGCAAACCAGACTGCCGCTGATTCATTTGTCGTTCCTGTTTTCCCGGCTACGGGTCGGTCGCCCAGATTCATTGCGGCGCCTGTTCTTCCTGAAATGTTTCCATCGACGACACCGTTGAGCATTACGGTGACACCGTCAGCAACTTCTCGTTCCAACACTTGGCGACAGTTGCCATTGGGAACCGGGAGTCTTGCTCCATCACGATCCCGAATTTCAACGATCGGAACGGGCTCGCAGTAGCGACCGTGGGCCGCAAAAGTTGCATAGGCATTCGCCAAGGAGAGTGGCGCAATCTCCATGGTCCCCAGCGTGAAGGAAGGTACACGTAGGAGGGGATCACCGTTGCCAAGAGTGACTCCAAGTGATTCGGCGATGTCAGCGGGGCGACAAATCCCGGTTCGTTCTTCGATAGCCATGAAGTAAGTGTTAGTTGAGTAGGCCGTCGCTTGCGGCATATTAAGGGTGCCGGAGGTCGTTGAATTGTTAACTGTCACCGGTTCGTAGATTGCCCCTGTGTCACAGTTTCTAAAGTTGGTAAACGTGTTGGGACTTGGCGCACTGATGTATTCATTCGGTGAGATCCCGGCCTCAAGTGCTGCGGCAAGAGTGAAAATTTTGAATGTCGACCCGGCCTGCATTCCAATGGTGCCGCCCATACTTTGAGGTGCGTTGTAGTTGTAGGTGGTGTTCCCCCGACCGGCAGTTCCCCAGTCGCGGTTTTGAGTCATTGCAATTATATGTCCGGTACCCGGTTGGACCATTGAGATTGCGGCGGCTTTGCCACTTGGGTCATCAATGGGAATTGTTGAGTTAACGACCTCGGTTACTGCTTTTTGTACCGTGGGGTCAATTGTGGTTGTGATGGTGTAGCCGCCTCGGCGAAGGAAAGCTTCCCGTGCTTCGGGGGTCTCGCCGAAAATATTGTTTTCACGAATTGATTGCAGAACGTAATCGCAGAAGAATGGTGCATAACTTGATGTGCAGCCATTTAAGACCTGGGCCGGGTTTAGGAGTTCTTGCATCGGCATTTTTTGGGCGCGTTCGGAGTCCGCCTGTGAAATGTAGCCGAGGGAAGCCATGCGAGCTAAGACAATATCGCGGCGCTCCGTCGAGAGTTCCGGATTGCGAATTGGGTCGTAGGAAGTTGGCCGCTGAACAATTCCGGCGAGGGTCGCAGCCTCTGCGAGGGTGAGGTTGGCTGCTGGCTTTGAAAAGTAGCGCCGTGAAGCAGCTTCGATTCCATAAGCACCGGATCCGAAGTAGGCAATGTTGAGATAGCGGGAGAGGATTTCACCCTTGGTGAATCGTTTCTCTAGGGCCAGTGCCAACCGAACTTCTTTGATTTTGCGGGCGGAACTATCACCGCGCGCGGCATCAAGTTCCTCGGCGCTGGTCGCCTGATTCACCAAGACATTCTTGACGTACTGCATGGTGAGGGTGGATGCACCCTCGGAGATCTCACCGGAGCTGGCGTTAGATGCTGCTGCCCGCACGATTCCGCGGAAGTCCACGCCATTGTGGTCGAGGAAGCGGGCGTCTTCCACCGCGACGGTCGCCTGACGCATGATCGGGGAAATGCTTTCTAGCGGGACCTCAATTCGATTCTGGTAGTAAATCGTGGCCAAAACTGAGCCGTCGGCAGCCAGGATCACGCTGCGTTCAGGTAGGGGAGGGGTGTTGAGCTCATCAGGGAGTGACTCAAAGTCGCGGACCACGTCACGGGTGAGCACACCGAGGCTGCCTGCGAACGGGATAACCATGAGCGCGACCAGAAGGCCGGCGAGGACACAAACCCCCACGATTGTCCCTACAGTGGTCGCGAGGGCGCCGGCGGTGTGTCTCTCTGGGGACATAATCATCAGACGTCAAGGGTAGGTCCCTCGTTCCCGATTTCCAAACGCATCCCGTGATTCCAGCGCCCGACGGCTTCCTAAGTGAATTTCTGGGGGACTTTGTGCAAACTTTCCCAAAACAAAAGCCTATTGACTCTTGGTTGTCAGCGGAGCATAGTTCGACAGGTACATCAGTGTCCGGCAAATACGCCCCGGGGGTTTTGCGGTGGAGTATCTAAATGAGGGGTTTGCGCATATATGTCGATTGCAACCGAATGGGCCATCAATGCAGCTTGTCGCAATACCGATCCGGACACACTTTTCGTTCAAGGGGCTGCCCAGAACCGCGTAAAAGCGATTTGTCTGGGTTGTGAAGTTCGCACCGAGTGCCTGTCTGACGCTCTGGATAACAGGGTTGAATTTGGGGTGTGGGGCGGCATGACCGAACGGGAGCGTCGGGCCCTGCTCCGTCGTCGACCCAATGTGACCTCTTGGAAGGCGCTTCTCATGAGCGCCCAAAACGAATATGAGCGACAGTCATTCCTGAGCGCAACTGACCGCGCCTCGTAATTACCAGGTATCTTCCTGATCCGCTAAGGCTGCACCAATCTGGCGCAGTCCGGCCAAATCATGGATATCCTGCGCCATGGCGGGAATCGGCTGCACGGCTACTTCTGGGTGGGCAGCTGTGAAACGCATCGCGAGGTGCTTTTGTCGCCCTTTAATTTCCATTCGCTCGGCGTGGAGTTCGAGCAGCGCCGCCGTCAGTGGCCCGCTACCTTCCGCGGTTAATTTTTGGGCGGCCGCTAACACTTGGTCTTGGGTGAGACCAGTCTCGGGAACTTCTTGAACTCGATTCAGAATCAATCCACCCAGCGGCATCGAATCTTGCTTAAGCCGCTCAACAAAATAGGCAGCCTCCCGTAAAGCGTCACGCTCAGGTGCGGCAACAACAATGAATTCGGTTCCGGAATCTTTCAGCAGGGCGTAAGTTGCATCTGCTCGTTCGCGAAAGCCACCGAAAGTTGTATCGATGTCGGCGACAAAGTTACCGACATCGGCAAGTACCTGCGCACCGAGGAGTTTGCTCAGGACATTGGTGAAGATTCCAAAACCCAGAGCTGCAATTCTGCCAATTCCACGACCGGCACCACGCGCGGGCGCGGTAATGATCCGAATTAAACGCCCGTCAAGAAATGATCCGAGTCGTGCTGGTGCATCGAGAAAGTCAAGCGCATTGCGACTCGGTGGCGTGTCAACGATGATCAAATCCCACTGGGATTGCGCACGTAGCTGCCCGAGTTTTTCCATCGCCATGTATTCCTGAGTACCAGCGAATGAAGAAGAAAGTGCTTGGTAAAAAGGGTTACTCAGAATTTGTTCAGCCCGTTGAGGATCGCTGTGAGACTCAACAACCTCGTCGAATGTGCGTTTCATGTCGAGCATCATGGCGCTCAACGACCCGTTTGTAATACCGGCAACTGCACGTGGAGTGTTATCAAGTTCGGTGAGTCCCATGGCCTGTGCCAGTCTGCGTGCGGGATCGATTGTGAGTACGCACACGTTGCGGCCAAGTTCGGCAGCTCGTAGTCCTAGTGCCGCTGCTGTTGTTGTTTTACCAACTCCACCTGAACCGGTGCACACGATTATGTGCTTATTGGGGTTGGTAAGAATTGCATCAATGTTTAAGGCCATGTTGTTATTCCCCGCCAATTCCGGAGTCAGACATTATTGCGGCAAGTTCATAGAGACCGCCCAAATCAATCCCACCCGGTAACAGTGGCAGGACGAAGGTGGGCAGTCCTCGCTGTGTCAAACGGTCAAGTTCGGTTATTTCCAAATCAACCCGCTCGGCATGGTCGCTGGCTTCGGTCAGCAAAGCATCAATGAGTTGATTGGATGCGACTAGGCCTGACTGCGAAATTTCATGTTCAATTTCTGACCGAGGAAGCTGACCTGCAATTGCCATGGTGCGCTGCTGTGCATCAAGTTGAGGTGGTCTTGTCATATTGACAAAGATTGCACCAACCGGAAGCCCTGCTTCATTGAGTTCACTCACACCATCGAGGGTTTCTTGTACGGGCATTTCTTCAAGGAGTGTGACCAAGTGAATCGCTGTCTGTGGCGAAGCGATCACGTTCATGACTGAATCCGCGTGCGATTTGATCGGGCCGACCTTTGCGAGTCCGGAGACTTCACCGTTTACATTGAGAAACCTCGCGATGCGTCCGGTGGGGGGAGCATCGAGTATCACGTAGTCGTATGCATTGTCTTGCTTCTTTTCCTTGCGCCTCACCACTTCACAGGCTTTTCCGGTAAGCAATACGTCACGCAGCCCAGGTGCGATTGTGGTTGCAAAATCCACAGCACCCATTTTGCTGAGTGCTGAGCCAGCCCGGCGTAACTTATAAAACATCTCGAGGTAGTCCAGAAGTGCGTCTTCGGCGTCAACGGCAAGGGCCCACACCTCGCCACCACCGGGTGCCACCGCAATTTTGCGCTCTTCGTAGGGGAGCGGGGCGGTGTCAAATAGTTGAGCAACTCCTTGACGACCCTCAACTTCCATCAGGATTGTCCGGTGGCCGTTTCTGGCGAGGGCAATTGCGAGCGCAGCGGCAACGGTGGTCTTACCCGTCCCGCCCTTACCGCTCACAACATGAAGGGTCGCATTGGGCCAATTCTGCACATGTTTACTGTACCTACCCCTCGCGCGTTACGCTCACCTCATGACCAAATGGGAATACGTGACCGTACCGCTCTTGATCCATGCGACTAAGCAGATCCTAGATACGTGGGGAGATGATGGCTGGGAACTCGTTCAGGTAGTCCCGGGTCCCAATCCGGACAATATGGTTGCCTATCTCAAACGGCCAAAAGGTTAAGGGGCTAGGCATGTCTGAGGTTGAAAATCGTCTGGCTGAATTGGGCTTGAGTGTCCCCGAAGTGGTGGCACCGTTGGCCTCCTATGTTCCCGCCGTGATTAGTGGCTCCTACGTCTACACGTCTGGGCAGTTACCCATGGTCTCGGGTGAGTTGCAGGCGACGGGTCGATTGGGTGCAGAAATCGATGTAGATCGTGGCACGGCCCTGGCTCAGATCTGCGCATTGAACGCCATTGCCGCGATTAAAAGCGTAATCGGGGATTTGGATCGAGTAGTCCAGGTTGTTCGAGTCACCGGCTTTGTCGCTTCAACACCTGAATTCACTTCACAGCCGGCCGTGATGAATGGGGCAAGTAATTTATTGGGTATCGCTTTTGGTGGGGCGCACTCCCGTTCAGCAGTAGGTGTTGCCGCGCTGCCTCTTGGAGCACCGGTTGAAGTCGACATGATTGTTGAATTTAAGTAAGACGTGGAATCTCTTTCACTTTCCGAACGTGTGCGATCCGTTGCTGCGGG
>JBBARV010000013.1:24831-42128 GCA_040399625.1 Candidatus Nanopelagicales bacterium
GAACCCCTGCGATACGACGTGCGTTTTTATCTATCTATCGTGGAAGAGCACGTGGAAGGTGCCTTGGTAACAACTGAGGCGTACAACATCCTGTGGTTGACACCCGAACAAGCCCACACAAGATCACTCGACGGATCGCTTCCTATGCTGCGTCCAACGCAGATTGCACTTGCTGAGTTAGGCACATGTAAAACTCTTGAGGAACTCACCGAGTTTGCATCTGCGCGCGACATTGCACCAAGGCTTCCCAGACCTACACTCGAGCGAACAGGCGAGATTCGTTGGGATTTAGTAAATGGTTACACGGGGGAACACATGCAAACGAATATCGGGATGGCGAAGCAGGAAACTACAGGCCGACATGAGTGAACAGGACGTGGTGCAGGAATGGACGGGAGGAGTGATTGCTGCTGACATTCAATGTGTGTTAGCACCCAACCCTTCCCCGTGGACGCTTGAAGGGACAAATACGTATCTCATCGGCGAAGTTGGCGGTCGACAGGTGGTTGTTGACCCCGGTCCGGCGAATCCTGAGCATTTACAGCGGATTTCTCAATTAGCCCAGGGTCCTATTGCGGCCATTTTGTTAACCCATGCGCATATTGATCACTCCGAGGGAGCACCTGATCTGTCCGAACTTGTTGGAGCGCCGGTTATCTCGAGCAGAGAGATTCCTGGAATTGATCTTGGTTCGGTCGAGTTACTCATGCACCGCACCCCTGGGCACAGCTCCGACAGTGTCTGCATCACCGCGATCTCGGCTTCGGGCCGCTACCTTCTGAGCGGTGACACAATTTTGGGTCGTGGCACAACACTTGTCGCCCACCCTGACGGTGTCCTCAGTGAATACTTTGACTCACTGCGTCGACTGCGCGATCACTGCAATGACCAGGGGATCACCATGCTGCTGCCTGGGCATGGACCGACTTCAGAATCACCTGTCGCACTCATTGATTTCTATGAAAAGCACCGACTCGAACGACTCGATCAAATTCGCGCAGCAATAAAAGAGGGCAATACTTCCATTGAATCAATTACCAATCTTGTTTACGCGAATGTCGATCCACAGGTTCGAATCGCTGCCGAGGTCACGGTCGCAGCCCAACTGCACTACTTAAAGAAAGACACTTTGGGCTGACTGGTTGCGCTTAGCAACGCCATGCGTTACTAGGTGGGCTGTGATCGTCTCGTTTGCCAACAAAGAGACGGAGCGTCTTGCTAGCGGGCAGCGGGTGCGAAGGCTCATGTCTATTGAATTGATCGCCAGAAGAAAACTCCGACAGTTAGACATCGCTGGTCGTCTGGACGACTTGAGGGTCCCCCCGGAGAATCGACCGGAGGCACTCAAGGGAAACCGAAAGGGTCAGATGAGCATCCGCGTAAATGATCAATGGCGAGTATGTTTTCGCTGGACGGCAGCAGGTCCGATAGAAGTCGAGATCGTTGATTACCACTAAAAGTGTGAAGGGAGCAGGAGATGGCACGCGTACTTGAGCCGGTAACACCGGGGGAGTTGCTATGGGTAGAATTCATGGTACCGATGGGTTTATCTCGTTACCGTCTGGCTAAGGAAATTGACGTTCCCGCACAGCGCATCGGTGACATCGTCAAAGGGAAACGAGCGATCACCGCTGACACTGACTTGAGACTGTGTCGCTTCTTTGGTTTATCCAATGGGTACTGGATGCGTGCCCAGACGGCATACGAGATTGAGGTTGCCCAGCATGAACTGGCGCCGGTGTTGAAGAAGATCAAGCCGTGGGCCAGTACCGCTGCTTGAGCGTAAACACGGATTGAATTAGCGAGCGCGCTTACCCAGTCTTTCAACGTCGAGGATTACTACTTGACGTGACTCTAAAGAGATCCAACCGCGCTGGGCGAAATCTGCGAGTGCCTTGTTCACCGTTTCACGTGATGCACCGACGAGTTGCGCAATCTCTTCTTGGGTCATGTCGTGGGTAACAAGGAGGCCACCGGGAACCAATGTTCCAAACTTCTCACCCAGTTCCATAAGCGCTTTGGCGACCCGGCCGGGGACGTCACTGAACACGAGGTCAGCCATGGCTTCGTTGGTGCGACGAAGCCGACGTGCAAGTGCTTGTAGAAGTGCAGCTGCAACTTCGGGGCGTCCAGCTAGCCACGGCATGAGTTGTGCATTGCCCAATCGAACAACGCGTGCCTCGGTGAGTGCGGTTGCCGACGCAGCTCTAAGACCTGGATCAAACAGACTCAGTTCACCGAACATCTCACCTGGGCCGAGTACAGCCATCAGTGATTCGCGCCCGTCAGCGGATGCGTGTCCAAGTTTGACTTTTCCTTCAAGGATGAGAAAAAGTTGATCTCCGGGCTCACCTTCGTGGAAGAGAACCCCACCCTTAGAAACAACTTGCTCAGTGAGTAATTCCATCAGGGCTGCGGCGCCGTCTTCATCCACGGTGGCAAACAATGGGGACTGATGGAGGACAGAATCCATGTGGTCCATGTCTGATCCTTTCAGCAAATTTGTTACATGAAATTAACTATGAACTTCCCTCAAGGAGCACTTTATTGGATCCATGGAGACCTCCCCGCAGGTCGGGGGGCGTGAACCACTTCGTGGGGACTTAATCTAGGAGGGTGCCGACCGCCTCGACCCTGAAAATTGCCCCAGATCCGGTGCAGATTAAGGACGCTCGTTGGATCATGCGTGAACTGGCAAAGGCTTACCCTGACGCTGGGCCGGAGTTGGATTTCACATCACCTTTAGAGCTCCTGGTCGCCACAATTCTTAGTGCCCAGTGCACGGATCGCCGGGTAAATGCAGTCACCCCAGCACTTTTTGTCAGGTATCCCAACGCCGGGGCCTACGCATCGGCGAATCAGGAAGAGGTGGAGGAGCTCATCCGGCCCACCGGTTTCTATCGAACCAAGGCCACCACATTGATTGGGGTGGGGGCCAAACTAACCCACGATTTCGGCGGTGAAGTCCCCGCAACCGTTGAAGCGCTTGTCACGCTGCCCGGGGTTGGTCGCAAGACGGCCTTTGTCGTGATGGGAAATGCTTTCGGCCTTCCCGGAATTACGATCGATACCCATTTTGGTCGATTGGCTCGTAGATTCGGTTGGACCCTTAATTCCGATCCAGTCAAAATCGAACGTGATATTGAACTGCTTTTTCCGGCAAAAGATTGGACTGCGCTCTCACATCTTGTTCTGTGGCATGGGCGTCGGGTCTGCCACGCACGCAAACCCGCGTGCGGTGCGTGCCCTATTGCTAAAAGATGCCCATCATTTGGTGAAGGACCAACTGATGTTGCCGAAGCTGAAAAATTAGTGAAGTCACAAGGTCGAGCATGAGAAGTTACCGGTCCATCGCGGTAGTTTTGGTGACAGCAGCCATTTCGTTGAGCGCTTGTTCAAGTTCGGAAACTGCGGGTGAGTTAGTGAGACGACCCAATACTGACGCGAATATTAGTGATAACCAATCCAGTAATAATCAAGAGGGCACGCTTGTTCGAGATTCGGATTTGCTGGCACTCATGCAAGAAGTAAATTTGGATCCGTGTCCTACCGCTGCCCTCAATCCTGACGCTGCAATCCCCGGATTACCCGATCAAGTTTTCGACTGTCTCGGTGACACTGCCACTGTGTCACTCGCGCAAGTTCGCGGAACACCCATGGTCGTCAATGTGTGGGCTTCTTGGTGCCCGCCGTGTATTGAAGAGCTACCGCTGCTGGAAAAAGTATCGCGGGAGCTTAAGGGTAAGGTCGATTTTATCGGGATAAATCTTGAAGATGATCCGATGAAAGCGCTTCAGCTGATGCAGGACTTCGGCATCTCATATCCATCGGTGATTGATCGATCGGGTGATACTCGTGCACCGCTCACTATTCCAGGTCCACCCGTTACCTTTTTCGTGACTTCAGAGGGTGTCATAGCTGGGCGTTGGGATGGCGCGATTCCGAACGAGAAAACATTTAATTCACTGTTACAGAAAAACTTAGGAATCAACAGGTGAATTGGTTAACCCACGGGACAACCATCCCTGAGTCGCTGGGATCCCTGCCACCGTGGCTGGATCCGATCGTACGTGCGGTCGACGGAATCGAGGCCAAAGCAATAACCCGCTTCGTTCCAACAGTTGGTGAGGGTATTCACTCTGCTGTGCTCGTACTTTTTGGCGATCAGCAAGATGTTCTGATCATTGAGCGTGCAACCAATACCCGGTCCCACAGCGGGCAACCGGCATTTCCGGGCGGTCGAGTTGAAATCAGTGATCAATCAGCGATCGGGGCTGCGCTGCGTGAAGCCAACGAGGAAACAGGACTAGACCCACTCGGTGTCACCCCATTTGCACTACTCCCCGACGTGTGGATCCCGGTGAGTAATTACGTCGTGTCACCCATCCTGGGATGGTGGCATGAACCCAGTGCGATTAGTGCAAGGGATGCTGAGGAGGTGGCCAGTGTCCACCGAATCCCAATTGCTGACTTCATCAACCCTGAAAACCGAGTCCGAATTCGACACCCTTCGGGTTACATGGGTGACGCCTTCGAGGTTAATCAACTTTTGGTGTGGGGATTCACGGGAGGATTGCTGTCAACTCTTTTCGAGCTCTCGGGCTGGAGTGTTCCTTGGGATCGAGATCGGGTCGTAGCCGTATGACGTGGACTTTTGTGACGAGAGAGCTAGCGTGAATACGGTCGACTGGATTTTGTTGGGAGCCCTGGCAGTGTTTGCTTGGGCCGGTTGGCGCCAGGGGTTTGTGGCCGGGGTGCTCAGCTTTGCTGGCTTTCTCGGCGGAGGCATTGCAGCCCTACTGTGGTTGCCAAATCTGATTGAGTCATTTGTTGCCGATCAAAGCATTTCAGTAATAGTTTTGGGGGTAGCAGTTCTCGCCTGCGCGATCCTTGGGCAAGTGTTGTTTTCGTTTTTGGGGCGCCGACTACGGAATCACCTTACGTGGCGACCGGTGAAATTTGTTGACTCTTTCGCTGGATCTGCACTGAATGTTTTGGCTTTTGCTTTGGTCGGCTGGGTTATTGCCAGTGTTTTGGTATTCATGCCGAGTAATTCGATAGCGGGCCAAATTGGCCAGTCCCAAGTTTTATCAACCCTTGATGCGATTGTCCCCAATCAAGCACGCACACTATTCAAAAATGTTAGCAATCTGGTCGGACAAACGGGAATACCAAGAATTGTTACCGGCTTCGGACAGGAGCCATCAACGCAAGTTGCGCAACCGGAAGCAGGTATCTCCCGAAGTGTCTTTCCAGTCATTGAAACTTTCACGGTTCGCTTGACAGGTGATGCGCGCGAATGCAATACGAGTGTTTCCGGATCCGGCTTCTACTTCGCTCCCGGTCGACTCCTGACTAATGCTCATGTGGTCGCGGGTGTCCAAGACATGCAGGTTCGCCTTTCCGGCTTCGAGAGTTCGGTACCCGGTCAAGTGATTTATTTTGATCCAGAAAAAGATGTCGCGGTTATCGCAACACAAGAACTCGAGACTCGAGTTGCCCTGTTTGCGCGGGCACAGTCAAGAGTGGGTGACAATGCCGCGGTGGCGGGGTACCCCGGTGGTGGAGATCTCACGGTTACACCTGCACGGATCAGCGGAATACTGGGTGCCCGGGGTGAGAACATCTATGGTGACATCGGGGTGGAGCGGCAGGTCTACTCGATGAGATCCAATGTAATTCCTGGAAATAGTGGCGGTCCATTGGTAAACAGTGATGGTCAAGTTCTTGGGCTGGTATTCGGTTCCAATACTGATTCTGATGTGGGTTACGCACTGACAAACAGTGAATTGCAGGACGCTGTAGATTTTTCAAGTAACTGGAATAAAGCTAATGGTGTGGCAGAAACAGGGAGCTGCCAATTAAGGGAGTAAGTGTCGAGTTGCCGATCAACTCGAGGCTTTATGCCTGATCGAGAGTGCGCATTGCTTTGGTGCACAGAGTGATGATGCTCCCCACGGCCACTAAAAGAGCAAGGATCGGGTACACAACGTCAACCCCGGCACCATCAATTGCGAACCCGGTAATGAGCATTGCAACTGGGGGAAATGCATAGAAAAGCGAAAGTTGAACAGAAAAAACTCGTCCCTGAAGGTCGGCTGGCACCCTATTTTGAACGAGTGAGTTGATCAACGGATTCATTGGTCCCCAGGCCAATCCCAGTAAGAATCCGAATCCGGCCAATATAGGCAATGGGGGAAGTAATGACATGGGAATGAGCGCAATGATCGTCCCAATTAATACGAACCGCGCAATCGCTTTGTAAGTGAATCGCTTTGCGAGAAAACCAAATGAGAATGCTCCAAGTACCCCGCCCGCAGCCATTGCCGAAATGACAATCCCCAGCCCTAAAGCGTTCTGCGTCGATTCGAAATACACCGGGAGAACCAAACTCTCGGTGGGCAGGTAAACACCGGCAAGAAAAATCATTGCGATTGTGATTGTCCGAAGGTACCGATCACGCCATAGGACTGTGAATCCCTGCGTTGCCTCACGCCAGAAACCAGGTTGCCCCCCACTCTGTTGCGCTCTCGCGTCTTGGCCTGCGTCACCCACACGCAATGCCAAGATGCACAGGCTAGCGAAAATAAAGAGTGCCCCAGGAATCCAGAATGAATTTACTGGTCCGAAGGCAGCGATTGACACTGCTCCGACAAGTGGTCCGATTGTCCAACCCAACGCAAAAAGTCCTTCGTGCAATCCGTTCAGTGCATCCTGGTTAACGTGCGAGGCCGCGGCCGCATCGGGAATTATTGACTTGCGCGCCGTATAGCCTGCAGGGTCGATCGTCGCTCCAAGTACCGCTAGGGCAAGGATGAGGGCAAAGCTAAGGTCCGTAAAAAAGGCAAGTATCGGAAATGCGACCACGCTGACCGCAGAGGCAAGATCAGCGATCACGCTGACCAAGCGCCTGCCAAATCGATCAACCGCGTAGCCAACAAGCGGTGTGACGACCAGCGCGGGTAGAGCCGAGAGAGCGGCGACGATTCCGGCAGCAGAGGCCAATCCGGTGTTACTTAGCACTAGCCAAGGAATTGTGACCATGACAATTCCATTTCCCATTGAGGACGCAACATTGGAACTCTGCAGCAGAACGACAGGACGTGAAAAGTACTTCCTTGCTGTCATTTACAGGTTTCCAGCCTCAAGTTCTTTGAGAACAAACGACGCGCGCTTGCGAATTGCAGGAAGGTCTTCTCGGGCAGCAGCTGCGGCGACCGGCCGGGACATTCGATGATTGCTGGCAAAAGTTTTTGCATGTCGATCCAAGTAGTCCCAATAAAGAGTTGTGAAAGGACAGGCATCTTCACCGGTTCGCTTTTTAGGATCAAAAACACAATTGCCGCAGTAGTTGCTCATTCGCGAAATGTAGGCCCCGCCAGCGATGTATGGCTTTGTCATCATGGCGCCTCCGTCAGCGTGCATGCCCATCCCGATTATGTTGGGAACCATCACCCAATCTGCTGCATCAATGAAATGGGTGCGCATCCAATTGAGAAGTTCTTGTGGCTGTACATCAGTGAGTTGAGCCAAGTTACTCATCAGCATTAGGCGTGGAATGTGATGCGCCCAGGCGCGTTCATGGACATCAGTGATCACTGAACTCATACAATTCATTTTTGTAGCTTGTGGATCCATGAACAATGGCAAAAGTTTTCGGTCGCTATTGAGCTGATTTTCATCTCGGTATGTGTCAGGAAAATGCCAATAGATTCGATTGATGTACTCACGCCAGCCAATGATTTGTCGGATGAACCCTTCAATTGAGGAGAGCGGTATGCCACCCTGTTCGTACTTGTGCAGGGCCGCCTCAACTACCTCAGTTACGTTCAAGAGTCCAACATTGATGTAGGGACTTAAAGCCGAATGATTGACAGCCCATGAATCGGTTGGCATGGCGTCTTCATAAGGGCCAAAGTCAGCAAGTGCATTTTCAACAAAGTGATGTAGTTGCTCAAGAGCGCCAGTGCGCGTTGTCGCCCAGGTTCCGTTAGGGGGCTGTCCCCACAGGTCGAACTCTCCAAGTCGATCGATTACACCCTGATCGATTTCATCTGGTTCAAAATACAGGGGTTCAGGCCACACGTGCGGGGATTGACCTTTTTTTGTGCGCGGTGGGGGTAGGCGATTGTCTTCGTCAAAATTCCATTGGCCACCGACGGGTTCATTTCCATCCATCAAAATATTGAGTCTCTTGCGCTGCCAGCGGTAAAAATATTCCATGGTCAAAGATTTGTAACCACTTGCCCATTGGGTAAATTGGTCGGCGGTGGTCAAAAAGTTGTCATTGGGAAAAAGTTCAACGTCAAGCGAGGTGAGCACCTCGGTGAGTGGTCGTGAACTTGGAGTAGTTGAGACAATTGGAACCCCGGGGTAAGTCAGGCGCAGCGATTTGACACCCTCACTCATGGTTGCCGCCCGGATTGAGTGAACCTTGAACCCACTTGCTTTTAATTCGGCTTTGGTGTGTTCAACGGCTGACAGGATAAAAAATATCCGCTGGGAATGCCACTTTCTTGATGTGAGCATGTCGTGACTTTCGATGAAAATAATTCCGTCATCTTTGGGTTTCGCCATGGCGAGTGCCCCATGAGAGGTGGAAAGTTGATCAAATGTGACAAGAATTAACCGCTTAGGTTGTTTGGAGGCGTTCATGGACTAAGCATTGCCGAAAAGAGGGTTTCTAGCGCAATGGGATTAACTTCAGGTGGCTGTGATGTTGAGGTGGCCAGGGTGTCGCGGGCACGCTCGGCCAACCGGTCTGCTCCGACTCGATTTCCCCGAGCTCGGTGGGTTAGGGCAGCACCCATTTGCGCGCAAGCCCGCCACAGTGCTGTTTCAGCGGGCGGTGCGCAACGCCAGCGTTGCTCAGCAACCTCATGAACATGAAATGGCAAATCTGCAGCAAGATACTCGGTGATCTCACTCCAAGCCTGTTCACTCGAAATGAATTCGCGTTCGGGAACCTGCGGGAAAGAGTCGGTGGCGATTTTGCCACCGCGAAGGGGTCTACCGAGTCGGTCACGAGCCTGCATGTTGACGCAACCACGGTAGAAGTAATTCGGTGAATGCACGTGGGTTTTCTTCATGGGGAAAGTGACCGGTGGGCATGATTGCCCGGGTGTAGGGACCACTCACCATGCATTGGTTTTCAAACAATTCATTAACAATCATGGGGTCATGCTCGCCGAAAATATCAAGCACCGGGACATTGATAGATACTTCAATTGACTCTTGGAAGCGCCGGCCGTCGGTTCTGTACAGGGAGCGGATTGCCCAACGGTGAAATTCAATTGCCGTGTGGGCCGTTGGCCAATTTTGATAGGCGGCCTGCATGGTGTCGCGCACCTCGGGGGTTACCCACGAAGGGTCATATGAATACTTCTCCAGGAAATCCCCAATATTTCGACCACCATTTTTGGTGTAATAGTGCTCTGGAATGAAAGGCAGTTGGAGTCGGGTGATGTAGGACAAACCCGATCGTTGTGCGTTGTTTCGCAAAAGTGAATTGCGCAATACGCGCGGATGTGCACCGGCAACACTGACAAGTGCTGTCACGGCGTCAGAATCTTGTGCAGCCATGGTCCATCCGATGATCGAGCCAACACCATGTCCGACCACGCTCGCTTGCACTTCACCCAGTGAACGGATCACACTTACACAGTCACGGGCCAAAGTGGTGGGGTCGTAACCCTGCGGAGGGTGATCTGAGCCGCCGTATCCACGTAAATCCATGGCGATTGCGCGGAAGCCGGCAGCAGCCAAGGGTGCGAGTTGCTCGCGCCACGTCCACCAAAAACTAGGAAAGCCGTGCAATAGGAGAACGGCGGGACCGGTACCCATTTCAACAACGTGAAATCGCGCACCGTTGGCCGAGACATTGCGGTGGGTCCAGGGACCCGTTCTCGCAATTGCTGCTTCGGGAGTGATCACTTAAACGGGCGATTTATTGCTCAGTGCCGCAAAGGACTCAGAAGTTTTCTTCCATTCTTCACGAGCCACGTTGGGCCCCTTAATGAATTTTCCTTTGCCCTTGATCACAATTCCCAGGATCGCGGCCACGACGAAAAGAACCACGGCAACAATGAGGAAGCCAGCCCAAACCGGCAGGCCGAGCGCCACAAGTGCATAGGCAATAGCGATGAGAATAAAAATTCCACCCATGCCGATGAAGAACAACGCAATCAGCGCAAGAAGTGAAATTTGACCAATTGTCTTCTTAGTCTGGGACAGTTCGGTGGTTGTTAAGTTCACTTGCGCGGTGAGTAGACGTTTACCGTCACCGATTGTGTTGGTGACCAGTTGTTTCAGACTCTGTTCCGGTGCCATGTGAATCCCCTTCCCGACCTGAAGGTTACCGTGAATCGGGCTGTGATTTGCCTTCCCCCTGCAGATTTTCGTTCTCGATGTCATCAGGGTCTTGCTCGGCCTCATCGTTGTCCGCCATCCGTGCGTACGCTCGCCCACGAGAGAGCAACATGAAGGCTGCGATTATTGCGGCGATAACGGAGGCAACCAGTACCGCGATCTTGGCGTTTTCAAGGTAGAGCTCGTTGTCGGCGTAGCCCAATTCACTAATGAGTAGTGCAACCGTGAAACCTACTCCACCCAAAACACCCACCGCCGTGACATCACGCCAGGTGATTCCTGGACTCAAACTGGCGCGGGTGAACCGAGCCATGAGCCAAGCCATTCCAACAATGCCAATCGGTTTACCCACCACCAAACCGATCATGATTCCTATTGCGATCGGAGATTGCAAAGGCTCGAGGATCCCGGTGGCTCGCAGATCAACTCCGGCGGCAAAGAGGGCAAATACGGGAATTGCGAACCCTGCACTAATGGGGTGAATAACATGAATCAGCGTGTCAGCGGGTGCTTTCTTCTCGCCCGGATCCAATCGAACGCGGGTGAGGAATCCGAATGCTACGCCGGCAACGGTGGCGTGAACGCCACTTTTGTAACAGAAATACCAGCCGAGAATCACTAACGGGATATAGATAATGGGTGATGAAACGCGATATTTCTGCAGCAGCCAATAAGCGAGTAATGAGAATAGAAAAGCTGCGAACCAGACCAGGGCAAACTTGTTTGAGTAGAAAATTGCAATAACACTAATCGCGCCAAGGTCGTCAACAACAGCGAGTGTGAGGAGAAATGCGCGTAATGCAACGGGAAGTTTACGACCGAAGATAGCAAGGACTGCAAGTGCGAACGCAATATCGGTTGCCATGGGAATTCCCCACCCAGTAAGTGAACCGTCTACGAGGGTGGCGTTGATAATCACATAAAAAAGTGCCGGTACAACCATGCCACCGATCGCGGCTGCGGCAGGGACTATGGCTTGTGCGGGTTTGGATAGTGAACCCAGAACTAATTCGTGTTTAAGTTCTAAACCCACAACGAAGAAGAAAATCGCGAGTAGGGCGTCGGCTGCCCAAACCCCCAGCGAGAGATCCAGTCCAAGGGCTGTAGGTCCGATCGTGTAGTTGACCATGTTGAAATAACCATCTCCCGAAGGGGAGTTCGCCCAAACAAGCGCCACGACCGCGGCAAAGAGCAAAATCGCCCCACCAACCGTCTCATTGCGCAACTGAGCAATGAGCCACCCTCGTTCGCCCAGACTGGGGCGCGACAGGATCTCATTATTGGCCACGAGGCCACCTTACTAATCCGATTTCTTGCTGGGTTTGAGTGCGATTGCGTTGGGAACCTGCGCGAAATCAGTCGTCGTTGCGGGATGATTCAAGTCCGGCAGAGATCAGGTTCATCACGGCCGGGTCAGCGAGAGTTGTTGAATCCCCAACATTGCGGTGCTCGGCGACGTCTTGTAAGAGTCGGCGCAGAATTTTACCCGAACGGGTCTTGGGGAGTTCGGGAACAATCATGATCTTCTTCGGTTTTGCGATCGCGCCGATTTCGATAGCGACATGATTGCGAAGTTCAGTGACCAGACTCGTTCCGTCTTCACCTTCCATTCCGCCGCGCAAAATTACGAAAGCAACAATTGCTTGGCCGGTTGTTTCATCAGCTGCCCCGACAACTGCCGCCTCGGCAACGGAGGGGTGCGAAACGAGTGCCGATTCGACTTCGGTTGTTGAAATACGGTGTCCGGAAACATTCATCACGTCGTCGACCCGGCCCAATAGCCACAGGGCTCCATCGTCATCCAGTTTTGCGCCGTCACCGGCAAAGTAATACTGCGGAAATTTAGACCAGTAAGTATCGACAAAGCGCTGATTGTCACCCCAGATCCCGCGCAGCATCGCCGGCCATGGTTCTGTGAGAACGAGGAAGCCTCCGTGCCCATTACCCAGTGGAGTTCCCGCGTCGTCGACTACCGCCATCCCGATACCGGGAAGTGCTCGCATTGCTGATCCCGGTTTTGTCGCGGTGACACCGGGTAGCGGCGAGATCATCATGCCACCGGTCTCGGTTTGCCACCAAGTATCAACGATCGGGCAGTTATTGCCACCAATTACGCTGCGATACCACATCCAGGCTTCAGGGTTGATCGGTTCACCGACGGAGCCGAGCATGCGAAGTGAACTCAGATCATGTGATGCAGGGAGTTGGTCACCCCACTTCATGAAAGTTCGAATTGCGGTGGGAGCCGTGTACAGAATCGTGACACCGTGGCGTTCAATAATGTCCCACCATCGATCTTTGCCCGGTGTGTCCGGCGTTCCTTCATAAATAACTTGGGTGACCCGGTTGGCGAGTGGTCCGTACACAATGTAGGAGTGACCGGTTACCCAACCAATATCAGCGGTGCACCAGAAAACGTCGGTATCAGGCTTTAGATCAAACACCACCCGATGCGTGTAAGCGACCTGTGTCAGGTAACCACCGGTCGTATGCAAAATTCCTTTCGGTTTCCCGGTTGTTCCTGAGGTGTACAGGATAAAAAGCGGGTGTTCAGAATCAAATGCGAAGGGAGTGTGCTCTGGTGACTGATTCGCAACGAATTCGTGCCACCAGACATCTTTTTCACCCCAGGCAATTTCGTTTCCGCAGCGCTTAACAACCAGAACATTATTTACCGATGGACTGGCGGCCACTGCTTCATCGACTGCTGGCTTCAACGACATTACGCTTCCTCGTCGATTTTGGCCATCGGTGGTGATCACCAGTTTCGCTTGGGCATCTTCGATTCTGCTGCGCAGTGCTTCGGCACTAAAACCTGCAAAGACGACTGAGTGAACTGCCCCAACGCGAGCACATGCCAACATGGCGACAATTGCCTCAGGAATCATTGGCATGTAAATAGCCACTCGATCGCCAGCGCTTACGCCAAGTTCGGTTATGGCGTTGGCTGCCTGACACACGTGATCCATGAGTTCCCGGTAGGTGATGTTGATTTGATCACCGGGCTCGCCTTCGAATCGAATTGCAATTTGATCACCATGTCCGGCATGAACATGTCGGTCAACACAGTTGTATGAGACATTAAGTTTTCCACCAACGAACCATTTGGCAAAAGGTGCATTTGACCAGTCGAGAACTTCAGTGAAGTCGGTATCCCAATCCAGTTCGCGAGCCTGCCTCGCCCAGAAACCCAAACGGTCAGTTTCGGCTTCTTCATAAATGGCGGCTGTGGCGTTTGCCTCGGCAGCGAATTCGGGACTCGGTGGGAAAGTTCGATTCTCGTGCATCAGATTGTCGAGGGTTTCGTGGACTTCACTCATGACCGTGCTTACTCCTTAAATTCGCGTGGCGCTAACTTACCGAAAACTGAACACCAAGATGATAGAGATGGGAAAACTTAGGTCCAAATCCGGGCTTACCGAATGAATATGTACCGTTACGTCATGACGACTCCACCATTGGACGTGATTGCCGGGTGGGAGCTGGTCCAACAATTCACCACTGCTGCGAGGGCTGATATTGATGAATTGCTGTGGCGGCGCGATATCCGAGCCGCCTCAATCGAAGTCGCGCAGAGTTCAATTGCGCGAGGCGGTGCAGATTCAGCGGCCCTGGAGGGAGCTGATCTGGTTGGAGTTGAACTGTCACCGATGGGGAAAGTCTTCGCCGCAAGTTTGGCCATCACGGCGGAAGCCCCGAAATTTAATGAGGTCTGGATGCGGGCACCACTCCAGGTGATCACCGGACTGCACACCCTGGTTGCGAAAGAGTTCCTCAACGAAGACCGGCTGGCTCGACCGCGGCAGAGCCAAGAAGCCGATGATCCCCTGCACATTGGGTCCCTGCCCGACTATGGGGAAATTCCGGGTGCACTAATGCTTTTGTCCCAGCAGTGTTCAACAACAAAAGTCCCAGCAGTAATCGAAGCCGGGTACGTTCATGGGGAAATCATGCGCCTGCGTCCATTTGATTGGGGGTCAGGACTCGTGGCCCGCGCCACCGTGCGCACGGTTCTCTCTGCCAGAAGCCTTGATCCTTCAAATTTTTCTATCCCTGAAAACGGAATGTTTGAATCAAATCGAAATGCTTACGTCACTGCCATCCGAGATTTCGCGACCGGCACCCAAGAAGGCATTGAGGCTTATTACGCCTGGTTCTCGGCCAGCCTTGGGCTAGGCGCAAGGGCGGCCGGTTAATTCTGAAACTCAACGCTAACGGTGGCTGGCGCTAAGACGAACATTTCGACGCATCGCATACCAGGTGATACCCACAGCAACAGCGCTGATAGCGACACCCGCACCTGCGGCGATCGCTTGACGTTTTTCGACTTTGGCTCTCATTGACACCGGCTTTGCAAAGTCAAGTATTTCCCAGCCACGTTCTGCGGCGATCGCACGAAGGACACTATCGGGGTTAACGGCTCGCGGGTTACCAACCGCCTCGAGCATAGGTAAGTCTGTTTGAGAGTCAGAATAGGCGAAGCATTCAGCGAGATCGAAGCCGTGATCTATTGCCAGAGAGTGCACTGCCTCAGCTTTACCTGCACCGTATGCATAAAAAATAATGTCGCCCGTGTACTTGCCGTCAACGATTGCGACTTGAGTGCCGATTGCCAAATCAGCACCAAGGCGCTGAGCAATCGGTTCGACCATCTCATTTCCTGAAGTCGAAATAACTATGACCGTGTGACCCTGCCCTTTATGAAAATTAATCAAATCGATGGCTTCTTGATAGACGAGGGGATCAATGAGAGTGTCAAGGGTTTCAGTAACGATTGCTTGGACTCTTGCAGCATCCCAGCCGGTGACGAGTTGAGACATGTATTTGCGCATGGTCTCCATTTGATCATGATCGGCACCAGAAGTGAGAAACATGAATTGGGCGTAGGCACTGCGCATAACGTCGGTTCGACCGATCAGACCCTCTTTGTAAAACGGCTTGGCAAACACAAATGAACTTGATTTAGCCAAGATTGTCTTGTCAAGATCAAAGAACGCGGCCACAGGCATGATCCAACGGTAACGCATCTTTTGAGTTGTCCACAGTTGTGAAATTCGCTATTAACAAATAAGTCGTTGTGGCGTTGGGTGGTGTCATGTCTGATTCAACTCACATCTTGCTCCTTGTCACCGCGGATTCACGGATTATTAATACTGTTCGCACAATTGTTGATCCCATGGGACTTGATGTGCACGTGGTCGAATCGCCACTTATTGCCCGTGATATCTGGGAGCGTTCCTCATTTGTCTTGGTCGGGTCAGACCTAGCAGGTGAATGTGTTGAGAATCTGGCTCCTCGTCGAGCCCACTTGATCGTGGTCCACATGAAAGAACAACTTGGGAGCGCAGAACTCACGCAACCTCACCTTGAACGTGACATTTGGCGACACGCGGTTGCACTTGGTGCTGAAAATGTCCTGGAACTACCTGCCGCCAATTTCTGGTTAGTTGATGCTTTGTCACCTTTCGTCAACCCTGAGCCGATTAGTGGAATATTGGAGAGCAACGTAATCTCAGTAATCGGGGGGTGTGGTGGTGCTGGTGCGTCAACTTTTGCCGTTAATCTTGCTGCAATTGCTATCAGTCAAGGTATGACTTCAGTCGTGATTGACCTTGATCGGTTCGGTGGTGGAATCGATCTCATCCTTGGCGCCGAAGAAATCTCGGGTGCGCGCTGGCCCGACATAGACCCTGGTGCAGGCCGGATCGCCCAAGACACCCTGAGTGCAGCCTTACCAAAAGTAAACGGGGTCTCGTTTCTTTCACAAAGTCGCACTTCTTCTGGTGAGGTAACAACTGAAGTTATCGCTGCAGTGGTTGACGCAGCGCGCAGGGCATTTGACCTCGTTGTACTGGACCTCCCTCGCGAACATAGTGAGTGCAATGCTCTTTTAATGGGGCAAAGTTTGGTGACATGTGTCATCACACGTAACCACGTCCGTTCAATCGCAGCGAGTATTGCGTTATCTCAATGGGTGAAAAAGTTGGGAGACCAACCCCGCTTCGTTCTCATCAGTGATTCGAAAGGGCTGGGGCTCCCCGACGTGTGTGGAGCCCTAGGAGACCAGGGGCTCACTGAAATTCCATTCATGCCGGCAATGACAACTCGAGCTGATGAAGGTGATCCGCCGGGGATTAACTCTGGCTACCGTGATGTTTGCCAAGCGCTGATAGGTGAGGTGCGCAGCCAACATTCAAAAAGTGCAGCATGAACCAAGCCCTCGCCAGCCGGGTGCGCAACCGCCTCATCGCTTCTAATCTGATGGCTTCGCGCACCCATGTTTTCCAAGCGTTGCGCGAGGAGGGGGTTGTTCTCAGCGAAGAATCGGCAGAGGAACTTGCACTCGTTCTCGAACGTGAATTTAATGGCGCCGGAGTTCTGCAACCATTGCTCGAAGAACGTGGTGTCACCGACGTATTAGTGAATGGGCCCAATGCGGTTTGGTGTGATCGGGGATTGGGTCTTGAGTTAACGGGAATTGCGTTCAGTTCCGACAACGAAGTAAGACGATTGGCGCAGCGGCTCGCTTCAACGGCAGGTAGAAGGCTCGATGACGCGGCACCCATGGTGGACGCGCAATTGCGTGATGGAACTCGACTGCACTGTGTACTGTCACCAATCTCAACGGGTGGAACGACTATTTCACTGCGAATACCCAGTGCGAAGACTTTTACCGTGGAATCACTCATTGCTGCCGGATCAATCAACGAGGAAATTGCCGAACTACTCACATCAATGATTGATGGCCGTCTGGCATTTCTCATTAGCGGGGGAACGGGAACGGGTAAAACCACGGTGTTGTCGGCCTTACTTGCTCTCGTGAATCCGGCGCACCGGATAGTGATCGTGGAAGATTCCTCAGAGCTCAATCCCACCCACCCACATGTTGTTCGGATGCAAGCCCGACTGGCCAATGTTGAAGGGCAGGG
>JBBARV010000013.1:42228-44513 GCA_040399625.1 Candidatus Nanopelagicales bacterium
CCTATTCGGGCAAGGGCGCGCCTGGAATTTGTCAATGCGGACGAAACCAATCCAATACACAACGTTGGCGGAGTATTTTCATTTTCCTCAATTGCTGACAATTTCGGAAGTCGAAAACGAAAAGCTATCAGCAAACAGCGAGACGAAACTCTCGGTGCAATCTCCGTACTGGTCTCTGAGCTCACAGCGGGTCATTCACCGGAGACGTCATTAATCAACGTCGGATCACAGGTGTGGCCACTCGCGTATACCGCTGCCATTGGCGGTGGCGACACGACTGTGGCATTGACATTAGATGCCCAGCGCCGACCTGAACTCCATTCATTGGCCGCATGCTGGCAGGTCGGGCTCAACAGTGGCGCTGGCCTTGGATCGAGTATCGCTCAATTGTCTGTGGCATTACGTGCGCAACAGGAAGTTCGAGCGCACCTTGACGCCGAATTGGCCGGACCGCGCGCGACTGCGGTGACACTCGGATTTTTGCCCGTTATCGGTATTGGCCTTGGCTATCTACTGGGTGCTGAACCTTTGACGTGGTTTATTTCCGGGGTATTTGGTTTGGGAACACTCCTTATGGGGGTTGCGCTAACCCTGCTCGGTCTGTGGTGGACGTCTCGCATCGCTGGCGGTGTTGAGGCGATGCTGTGATTGCTATCGCTGCGGCCTTGGTCGCCTTCAGTGTCTATTTTTTTATGAAGCCACTGCCAGCAAGGCGTAGACCGCGAAACCGATTGTCACGCGTGGTGAGCGGTGAGATGACCAACGAAGGAATACCAGTTATTGCAACCTCACACTCGTTTTTACTCGTGGTGGGGATAGGTGCGGGCGCGTTACTCGGGTGGACTTTTGGTGGACTCTTTGGCCTCATAGTTGGTGCGGGTGCAGGTTTTTATGCCATGAGAATGCTGCGCAAACGCGAGAACTCACCTTTAAACATTGAGGCGGCCGCGATCGCTCGAGATACCCCAGTATTCGTAGATCTTTTAGCGGCGACTTTAGCTTCGGGTGCGACCATGTCAAATTCATTGTCCGCGGCGGCGAACGCTATGCACAACAGCCCGATTCAGATCCGGCTCGCACCCGTGTTAGCTGCTATTGAACTTGGCGCGGATCCACGCGATGCATGGAGCACATTGATAAATGAACCTGTTTTGGGTCCACTGTCGACCAGCGTCATGCGCTCCTATGACACCGGTGCCGGACTTGAATCGGTCCTAGTGGGAATCGCAAGTGATATGCGTCGTGAGCACCGTTCTCGAGTTGAGGTTGCGGCACGGACCGCTGGAGTGAAAGCAGTTATTCCCCTCGCGGTGTGTTTTCTCCCCGCTTTTTTTGTTTTAGGGGTTGTCCCGATTGTTGCCTCACTCGCTGCATCCACAGGCCTTCTACGTGGGTGACGAACGATTCACAGAATGCTGTTTGCATCTGTTTGCTTGCGCTTACATGTTTCAGACTCACTGTGTTACCGAAATTCGGGATACAGAGAGGTATTAATGGAAACAAAATCCGCGAAATTTATCTCAGCGCTAAAGGACGACACTGGCCTTACCACCACCGAATATGCAGTGGGAACGGTTGCGGTCGCCGGACTGAGCGGAGTACTTATCAAACTGTTGTTGAGTGACAACGTTCGAAACTTATTGTGGTCGGTAATCAGCAGCGCATTCTCACGGTTCTTTGGTTAGTAGTGAAAACTCGGATTGCAACTTCCTTGGACTTGTTAGCGAGTCCAAGGAAGTATCCCCGACTTCGTAGTGAGTCAGGAATGGTAACCCTTGAAACAGCGCTCATGATTCCTGTTCTATTCCTGATCACCTTTCTTTTCATTTCTGGGATTGCCCTCGGCGTGCAGACTCTTTCCCTCAGTGATGCAACCCGAACCGCGGCACGTGAACTAGCTCGCGGCACCAGTGAGGAATTAGTGCGCGATGGTTTCTATCGCAGTGAGCCAACAGCCCAATTACAGATCTTCTGGGATACCGACACCGTTTCTGTGTTGACCATGAAGCCCAGTGAATTCGGAGTGAGTTTCTTGGGGATTCACCCTTTTGAAATTTCCCAGAAACACATTGCGCCGCGGGAGTGGATAAATGCTCAATGAAGAGGGGAGCGCAACTGTCCTCACCCTCGCAATGGGATTCGTCATCTGTTGCGCTGGAGTTTTAGCGTTGCTTTTTGTTCAATTGACTCTTGCACGCGCAACTTTGGGGAGCTACGCGGATCTGGCGGCAATTGCAGCAGCGCAAACTAGCGGGGACCCGTGTACTGCTGCGGCACTGGTGAGT
>JBBARV010000013.1:44613-47233 GCA_040399625.1 Candidatus Nanopelagicales bacterium
TCCGTGTCGATTAACGGGAAGGTCCACCACACCGCTTTGGTTTTCAGGGATCTAACGGGTAGGTCAAGTAGGACCGTTCCCAGATTCTCACCAGTGAAATGCCTTCGAGCGAATGAAACAGTCTGCGAAGTAACTTCAACGTCACCGAAATGAATGCGCAGGCTAGGCGTTATGTCCTGCGATCTTTCCTCACCAACTATGTGAATATTGCTAATGTCTCGAGCAAAGGTTGTGTAGTCCACGGGAGTCGCTTCAACCAAGGCAACTGCGGCATCAAGGTCAAGTTCGTGGACAACAAATGTTTCACCCTGGTGTGTGTAGACGGCACCTTCATGAACACTCTGGTGTGATGCTGCATGATCCACGTAACCACAGAGTCTTCCAGTGCCGATCTCAACAACCCGAATCGTCTCGCCACCCGTGCCGCGCAGGTCAGCGAGTGAACTTGCAGCTTGGTTTTGTGTCCAGAACCACCCAGTTGGTCGCTTTCTCAGAAGTCCCTGATCAACCAGTGTCTCGACAACACTTGGTGCATTCGCCGGGAAGAATTGTTCGAGATCCTCGACGCTCAAAGGAATCTCTTGCGCTGCAGCACACAGGTGCGGCGCCATAACGTATTCATTCGACGGATGTGAAATCGCGACCTCAACATCAGAGTCAAAAAAAGTTTCTGGGTGGTGGAGTACATACGTATCTAGTGGATCTTCGCGCGCAACAAAAATAGCGAGTGCTTCTTTGCCACTGCGCCCGGCTCGACCAACCTGCTGCCATAAAGATGCCTTCGTTCCGGGCCAGCCTGCAGTAATCACAATGTCAAGACCGGTGATGTCAATCCCAAGTTCAAGTGCATTAGTTGCTGCCATTGCGCGAATTTCCCCCGAGCGAAGATCTCGCTCAAGTTCACGGCGCTCATGTGCGAGATATCCACCGCGGTAAGCGCGGACCATGTGTTCGATCTCGTCCGAGTCGAAGTCTTGACCAAGCAGTTCCTTTGTCTGCGCTGACACGTATTCAACCCCTCGCCGCGATCGAGCGAAGACAACAGCTTGATCACCACTGGGAACGATCCGGGCGAGCAGTCGTGAGCTCTCGTCGAGTACACCGCGCCTGGATTCGGTATTAAGGATTGTGGGGGGCTGCCAAAAAACAAATGTGCGTTGTGGAACTGCAGCGGTGTTTTCCCGAAATGAAGTTGCGGCCCTTCCGGTGAGCATTTCTAAAGCAAGAGTGGGATTGCCCGAAGTTGCGGAAGCTGCCAGAACAGTTGGTGTGGCACCGTATTTAGCCGCGATTCGAAGCAATCGTCGAATGATCATCGAGACATGCGCGCCGAAGACACCTTTATAAGTGTGGGCTTCATCAATAATAACAAACTGTAAGTGCCGGAAAAAATGTGCCCAGTATTTATGTCCAGGCAAAATCGAAAAATGAAGCATGTCGGGGTTGGTGAGTAGGTAATTGGCGTGTTTGCGCAACCACTGTCGATCCTCATGGGAGGTGTCACCGTCGTACACCCCGGCCCGAAGCCCTGGCAACGCCCACGAATTCAAGGTTTCAAGTTGATCGGCGGCAAGGGCTTTTGTTGGTGAAAGGTAAAGCACCGTCCCGTGAGCAAGGGCCGCGGTGAGTGCGGGTGCGTTAAAGGCGATCGTCTTTCCCGTAGCCGTCCCCGTTGCAAGAATTGAATCAGTTCCTTCGTAGGCGCTTTGCGCAAAATCAACCTGGTGCTTCCACAGCGAATAAATACCTTCGTGCTCCAATGAACTGCGCACATCGGGGGAGATCCAATCTGGCCAAGGACTGGTTATTCCAGGGTTCTCGGGGATCACCCGCAGGTGCACGATCTCTTCACCCGTGTCCATGAGGGAGTGGGGATCCAGCAGCATGGGAACATCTTGCCTTGAGCAGACGACACCGTCTTCTTCTGCCAAGGTGGGGGAATGGAATTCGTCAGTAGTACGGGGGTTGGCGATTCGGGGGTCGGCGTGAACCTGGTTTGTTGTTCGGGTGACCTAGACCTTGAAACGGTCGGTGAGTTCACAGATCAGGTCCTCCCCCTGCTCGTCGTGGGCGCTCCAACACTGATAATCGACCTCAGCGGTGTCGGTTTTATGGATTCAACCGGGTTGGGCGGCCTGATAACAGCCCTCAAACGTGCCCGTCAAGCTGAAATTGAACTGGAATTAGTGGTCAATACGGAACGTACCGAACGGGTTGTGCAATTACTCGCCCTCACGGGGGTCGACATTCTTTTTCCCATCTATGAATCCCAACAATTGGCCCTGGAGTCGAATTAGTCACATTTTGTCTACCTTTGCGTTAATTTCGAGCACCAATCGGTAGGCTCTCCTCGAATGTTGAGCGTATTAACTCGTGCTTGTACGGGTTAATCGATCTCGGCACAGGTGTGAAATGCGTCGGTAATGAAACCGCGCTAATTAATGAGGAGACCAATGATCAAGTTCGCAGATGTCACGTTGGAGGGGAGCAACCAAAGTATTGTCATTGGTGTTGCTGTCATCGCCATCGCAGCACTGTTTGTTGCAGCTGTTCTCGTGCGCCAAGTACTCAGCGCCGACCAGGGAACCGAGCGCATGCAGGAAATCGCCGGGGCAATTCA
>JBBARV010000014.1:0-26232 GCA_040399625.1 Candidatus Nanopelagicales bacterium
CGAACATAAGTGCAAAAATCAATCCGGGAATGATGAACGCGATGAGTCCAACAGTGACAATGCCGATATAGACAACACCGGCAACGAGGAACCACCAGAACCGATCAGTGCGCAGCAGCACACTCACAGATGGCTTGGCGCCTTCGGAGGCGTTGTATGCATTTCGCAGAATTCCGAGGAATGTGTAGAAAAAGCCGAGAATCCCGATAAAGATCACGATCGCACCCAGTCCAGGGACCGCGAACGCTGCCAGTATGCCGACAAGAATGATTGCGGAGGGTATGGCAATTGCAACCACAATTACGAGCAACCAATACCAGTAATGGCGCTTAGTCAAACTCCAGGCTTCATCAAGTACCGCAGCAATATCAAATCCACTCATGGGTTACACCTTTCTTAATTCCCTCCGTCACCCACCCGGGTGCATGAACACGCCCAACTATGACCTAGTTGACCAAGAAATCACCGCATTGAGGGGTTTCGAACTCGGGTAAATGGGCAAAACATCACAGATAAAAGTCGGAGACAGTGAGCAGTAAATTCTTGCAAGTCAACAGATAAGCCTAGTTTTTGTGGATACTTTCGGTATATTTCGCTGGCGGGGTGTATTCGAACACCCTCAATCTGAGGAGGAATATGTCTTTCGGAGAAGCAGTCAAGTCTGGATTTTCAAATTATATGAAGTTTAACGGTCGAGCCAGCCGCTCTGAGTTTTGGTGGTTCATCCTATTTGCAGTCGTCATCGGGGTCGTTATTAACTTTATTGATAACGCCATCGGGACAAACGGAATCATTACCGTGGTCTGGTACCTCGTAATACTACTGCCAGTGCTCGGTCTTTATTTCCGCCGATTGCACGACACTGATCGCATAGCCTGGTGGTTACTCATCGGGCTTATCCCGTTCGGGTCAATTGTGTTGATCGTGTTCTGGGCAATGAATGGAACCCAGGGCGACAATAAGTACGGTGCACCCGCTAGTTAAGTATTCCTAATCGATTGTGGGTGAGTGGCCATGCTGCTCGCCCACTTTCATTTTCTTTGGTCCTTTTGCGTAGCACGTAGATCACTCAACACGTACTCCAATAATTCTTGTCCATGATCCGACGCGGTCACAATGTCATCGATGTGAAGATCAACGTCTCCGAATGACTGCAGGCGCAAGGCATCTCCATTGCGATCTCGGTTGGGAAAGATTCCAGCAAAACTAAATTGCAAGTCGGCCTCTTGCTGTTCAAGAACCATTTGCGTCTGGGGAACTTGCAACGGCATATCAAGATACACGGCATCGCGACCTTTCGCCTCCAGTTGATCCACACGAATCTGTGAAACGACTCGCGCCAGGTCTTGTCCTGGAATCTCAACATGAATCACTGTTGAGTTGTGGTCATCTTTTTCTTCAACCGTCAGCACTGATTTATCGACAATTTGTATTTCCGATGAAGCCGAAACAATTTCACCATGAAGGCCTGAAGTTTCCAGAATGGACGCCACGATTGCTTGGTGTCTTTCAGGAACAAACATGGGTCGGTTGTCACCACCGTTGAGTTTCAAATAAAACAATGCAACTGACTGACGGTGGGCATCGGGTTCTATGACTGCATTGTTGCTTACCGTTGACGGAATCCATCCCAACAAGAATCCTGTTTCATGCGCACCTAAAGCGACGTTTGCTTTTTGTGAGTACGGGTGCGCTGCCGTCGCTTCACTAAATATTCCCAAGTACCCGGCTTCAGTAGCCCACTGAGCGGCGAACCTTTTCAATCTCTCAAAAACATGATGGCCTCGGGCTGCATCACGCACTACGGCAATCCCCGCATGCATGACGCGCTCCGTGGTTTCCTCAACCATAAGTGCCATGTGGCCAAGAATGGTGCCATCAGATAGGTGACCGATCGCGCTACGCAGCGTATGTGTATTGATCCGGTGCGCAATTTGATCGGCTTGATACACCCATTCCGCGTCATAGGTGTCTCCATAGGCCTCGCGGACAAGGTCAACCAGAACACTGGATTCCTCAGCCGCAAGAAAGCGGATGTGAACCTGCGCCTCATCTGTCGCTGGCTCTGGCTCGAAGGATTGGGAAATCATTGAGTGATTATGACAATGATTGCACGCGTAAAACAAGGGTGGGGCTGCTCTTGCGAGTCAGCCCCACCCTTGTCAATTTTGAGTTACTAGCTAGCTGCGACCTCAAAGGAAACCTTGGCGGTGACGCCAGGGTGAACCTCGACGGTGGCATTGTGCTTTCCAACCGTTTTGACTGCGCCGGCCAAGTGCACCTTGCGCTTATCAATTGAAATATTGCTGGCAGTTTTAACCGCTCCAGCAATATCGGCGGTAGTAATTGAACCGAAGAGCTTTCCGGTTGCCCCTGCCTTTGCGGGAACAACGAGCACCATTGATTCAAGTGACTGCTTGATTTCATTGGCATGATCGCGGTCGCGGACCTCGCGCACCTTGCGGGCGCGCTTGATTTGTACGACCTGCTTCTCGCCGCCACGGGTCCAAGAGATTGCGAAGCCACGTGGAAGTAGGAAGTTACGGCCGTAACCGTCTTTTACTTCAACGATGTCTCCGGCTGTTCCCAGACCACTGACTTCCTGAGTGAGAATAAGTTTCATTGTGTTTCTCCTTTACTTACCGCGTTGCCGCTGAGTAGGGAAGAAGTGCCATTTCACGGGCGTTCTTCACAGCCATGGCAACATCGCGCTGATGCTGGGTGCAGTTGCCTGTTACCCGGCGAGCACGAATCTTGCCGCGATCGGAAATGAATTTGCGAAGGAGGTTTACGTCTTTGTAATCAAGACCCTTTACTTCTTTCTTGCAGAAAGCGCAGGCCTTAGCCTTCACCATCTTGTTCTTGTCCAACGTCTGTTGGCGCTTGTTATCGCGTGCCATTGTGTTAACTCCTTGAAGTTATTGTTGATAAATTTAAATGATTAAAAAGGTGGTTCGTCGAAGTTTGCGGGGGGTGCATCAGTTGCCCAGGGATCGTCTGCAGGACCTGCGGAACCACCACCGGAACTAAATCCACCGTCGGAGCGCTGAACCCGATTGATCTTCGCAGTTGCATAACGCAGAGCTGGACCAACATCTTCGACTTCAACTTCCATCACAGTTCGCTTTTCACCTTCACGGGTTTCATATGACTTCTGCTTCAACTTGCCCGAAACCATTACTCGAGTGCCCTTTGTCAGAGACTCGGCAACATTTTCGGCGTATTGACGCCACACACTGCACCGTAAGTAGGTCGGTTCCCCGTCTTTCCATTCATTCGTTGTCTTGTCCAAGTAACGTGAACTTGTAGCAACGGTAAATGAAGCAACAGCGGCGCCGCTGGGGGTGAAGCGCAGTTCAGGATCGTTGGTCAAGTTGCCAACAACCGTCACGTTGATATCCCCGGCCGCCATTAGGAAGCCTTAACCGCAACGGACCAGTTAGGACGAATCACCTTGGTGCGAACGACAGCTTCGTTGAGTGAAAGTTGACGATCCAGTTCAGCAACTGCTTCCGGGGTCGACAACAACTCAATGACGGCGTAGTAGCCCTCAGTCTTGTGATTGATCTCAAAGGCGAAGCGACGCTTGCCCCAGAGGTCTACTTTTTCAACAGTTCCACCGTCTGCCTTGATCACATTAAGGAATGTGTCGAGACTGGGGGCAATTGTTTTTTCTTCGAGTTCAGAGTCCAGAATGACCATGACTTCATATTTACGCATGAATTAACCCACCTCCTTCGGACTAAACGGTCACGGTCGTTCCGTGACAGGAGGGTTTCTGCCTTCGTAGATTAACTGCAACCACAGATTCGCTGTGCGTTGCCCCCGTATCCACACTCCCCTGATGCTTTTCCCATTTGATGATTCCGGCAGGAATCCGGTAGACGTGTCCACTTCTCCACCGATGCATAATTGGTACCGAAAATGGTACCTTTTTTTCTATGGGTTTGAATCTTCGGCTTTCTGATGGCCTGGCTGCCGGCCTACGCTCATTAGCGCAAGACACCGGGAGGTCACAGCAGGCCTTGATCCGAGAGGCGATCGAGATGTACTTGCGGGATTACAAAGTCCAGGCGTATTCACCTGAGGTCCGCTACATGATCACCCCTGCAACGACCACTTACGAGTCGGCGCTGCAAGATGTGAAGGCCATGGGGTACCGAGAAACCTTGACCGATAAAGAATCCATGCTGGCAACACTTCAAAAACTACGTGAAGATCGTGTGTAAACGGGCTCAAAAATGAAGTTGTACGTTGACACCAACATTCTTCTTCAGGATTTGATTGACTACCCGGATTCAGGCCCAGTTGCGGGGGAGTCTTTTCGGTTTTGGAGTCAAGGCCACACACTGGTTTCCAGTGTGCTGACCGCGGTTGAAATCGATCGAGTCTTGCTACGGCATGGCGGTTCGCAGACCCAGATAACGGCAACATTGCTCCGTGGGTTCGACCTCCTGGCGATCACGCCTGCAGTGATTGATCTGGCGCGCGTCATCCCCGCCCAATTCCTCGAGACCTTGGAATCACTGCATCTCGCATCGGCGATCATCAGTCGTTGTGACGCGGTAATCACCATGGACCAGCAATTCGCCAAGGCCTGCAGGGAAGTTGGCCTAATCGTGGTGTGAAGAGTTACAACGGGACAAGCATGCCCGTTGAATATCTGCAGTCGTTATGCCAACTCAATCAGGTCTTTGGCAAGAAGGACCAGTCCAAAAGTTTCAGCAACATTTGCTTGCTTGAGATCAAATGTGAGGAAGTGTGTGCATTCCGCCGTTACGGCAGTAGCTAGGTGAATGCTGTCGAGGGATCTCAACTGGGACCTAGCGGCGATATCTGCTGCCAGCTCAACGAGGCTTCGCGTCATAGCAATCAAATGAACCTGTTCCAAATCATGTTTGAACACCGCAGCGGCAAGGGTCGATTCAATGGGATTGGTTATCCGGCCTAATACCCGTCTAACTTCAACCACCACGAGTTCGGAAGTCACAAAAGTCTCATTGAGTCTGAATAGTGATTGAACATGGTCAGATTCGTCCTCTTGGATGTATCTCTTTACCAAGGCACTGCTATCCAAATAGATGATCAATCGTCATCACGATCTTGATTCAACAGATCACGTGTTGTTACACCGGAGGGCAATGCGTCAACTAGTGGTTGAAAACTGCTCCAAGGTCCGGGCTGCATTGGCGGCGTTACCCAGCCTTCAAAGATTCCTTTTGTCAGCGCTGGTGAAGACTCCTGCACTGGTTGGACTGCGGAAATTCGCGCAACGGGCTTGCCGCGATCGGTAATTACAATCTCCGTTCCCGTTTGAACCTGGCGCAACAGATCAGACAGTTGCGCTTTTGCTTGTCTAATGCCGATTTCCATGTAGTCACAATAACATATTTTTGTGACTACAATTCCTAACGCTGGGTCTCTATGCATGTAAAAAAAATAGATGGGTTCGCGCGTAGGCTTGCTACCGTGCGGATTGCTACCTGGAACGTGAACTCGGTCGGAGCCCGGATTGATCGGGTGGTGGAGTGGTTGGAGAGCGCCCAGCCTGATGTCGTGGCCCTGCAGGAACTCAAATGCACCGATGAGGCTTTCCCACACATGCCCATTGCAGCCGCCGGTTATGAGGCACTCACCCACGGCACAGGTCGGTGGAATGGTGTTGCAATCCTGACTCGGGTAGGCGCAACCGATGTTGTCCGCGGTTTAGTTGGTCAACCTGACTTTGAAGGTGCTGCGGAGCCTCGTGCAATTGGGGCCACTTGCGGTGGTGTGCGGGTGTGGAGTTTGTACTGTCCAAATGGCCGCGAACCTGGACACGACCACTACAACTACAAGTTGGAGTGGTTCAAAGCTTTGAATGCAACGGTTAAATCTGAATTGGCGGCCAATCCCGACCTGCCCTTTGCTGCGATTGGTGACTACAACATTGCACCCACTGACGCCGACGTGTGGGATATTTCGAAATTTGCTGACTCAACCCACGTGACCGCTGCAGAGCGGGCTGCGTTGACCGATCTGTCTGATCTTGGATTGAGTGAGGTAATGCCACGTTCACTCAAGGGTGAGCCGTACACGTTCTGGGATTACCGCAATGGTTCATTTCACCGTGGGTGGGGGATGCGAATTGATTTGGTTTATGGCAATCCTGCATTTATTACCCGAGTGAGTGATGCGTACGTTGACCGTGACGCGCGTAAAGGTAAGGGCGCCTCGGATCACGCACCCGTTGTTGTTGATCTCAGCTAAGAACTAAAACTTCCGTTTGAGATCAGCAGCGCCCAGAGCGATACTGGGAGACCAATATCGTAAATCAAAATGACCGTATTACCTGGGGAGTAGTTTGTCGACTTCGCAATTTCGAAAATGTGTTGGCCTGCTGCAAGAAGCAAGAAGAAGCTGGTAACGATGGTCAACACGATCCATGCGTCAGTACCCATGCCAGAGGCAACAAGGCCCGCCACACCCAGCCCCCAACTCACAAAGCCAATCTCTTTTTGGAATCCGTTTGTGACCCACCCGATGTTCTTTGCGGTCGACTTGGCTAAGACCGTGTGCATGAAACCACTCGTGATGAACATGATGCCGGCAGGCAGGAAGAACATCCAGGCCAGTGCATTCTCACTGAAAGTGGGATCACCCATCCCCCACGGCGTTGTCCAATTCAGGAAGGCGAAAACCCAGGCCAAAATCAGTGTGAGTGGAACAAACAAAATCCCCATGCGTGGAATCTAGCAGCGAAAGTCGCTTCCGCGTGTGGATTCATATCCGAGAATATTCACACCTGTTCTAGGCATAGGCTTATCGGGTGAGCACCCGAATTCTTTCCTTTTATGCCGACGGTGTTGCATGAAACTAGAAGTCCGTCGAATTAGCACCGAACAGCACTCCGATTACTTGGAGGGCGCGATTGCTTCAGGGTCACAAGGCGTTTCATTCCTGCAACTCCCTTCCTGGGGAAGTGTCAAAGTTGGTTGGCGGCCAGAGTCCGTTGGTTGGTTCCAAGACTCCACCCTCGTTGGCGTAGCACTTGTTCTTTACCGCCCAATTCCCAAACTGCCCCAGCGATCCTTGGCATACATTCCCGAGGGCCCAATCATTGATTGGGAAAGCGATGAACTTTCTTCATGGTTGTCACCTTTAATCTCACATGTCACAAGACGTGGTGCTTTTCAATTAAAGATGGGCCCGCCGGTTGCCGTGCACCAATGGGATGCGCAAACGATTAAAGCGTCAATCGATAACGTCTCGCTGCTCGGTGAAGTCATTGCGGATCGAGAGTTCTCCGTCGGCGAGAGCGCGATTGAGTCATTGCGCTCAATGGGATTCGTGCAGGAAATCAATGTTGGTGCTGGCTTTGGTGACGTGCAGCCACGTTATGTTTTTCAAGTTCGACTTGCTGATCGAACCGAAGCTGATGTGTTCGCCGGGTTCAATCAATTGTGGCGCCGAAATGTTCGAAAGGCTGAGAAGTCCGGGGTCGAAATCTCAGTGGGAACCCGAGCCGACCTTGCTGCATTCCATGCGGTTTATGTTGAGACGGCTCACCGTGATGGATTCACTCCACGGGGCTTGGTGTATTTCGAAAGAATGTGTGATGCACTCGGTGACCACTTCACCTTGCATATTGCGCGCTACGAAGGACACGTTGCCGCGGCAACAATCATGATCACAGTTGGTGGGCACGCGTGGTATTCCTATGGTGCTTCAACCACTGCAGACCGTGATGTTCGCCCGTCAAATGCGTTGCAGTGGTCCATGATAAAAGCGGCAATCGCATCCGGGTGCAATGTCTACGACCTTCGAGGAATCTCTAACACCCTCGATAGCAATGATCACCTATTTGGGTTGGTTTCCTTCAAACTGGGTTCAGGTGGATTCGCCCAAGAGTATGTCGGTGAGTGGGATTACGTGATTCGTAAGTCCTGGGCTCGCGCTTTTTCGATCTACCAACGGCGAGGCTAGTAAGCGGATTTATTCGATCCTGACATGATGCATATGTGTCTTTTACCCTGCAAATAAATGGTGAAAAATGGCGAACCCACCTAAAGGCCGTCACTAACGCGCTCACCAGCGCGAGTGGGAGTTCACCCGTCCCCGTAATCAAAGGCAATGGCTACGGCCTGGGTCAAGAACTCCTCGGCGCAACCGCGATGGAACTCGGGGCCGACACAATCGCTGTTGGAACCGTGTGGGAAGTTGAGTCCGTCGTGGGCCTAACCCAAGGTGACATCGTTGTTCTTCAACCGTTTGATCCCAAAGATGCTTCCGCCGCCGTGAAATGGTCGCAGATCGGTGCGAAGTTTTATTCCGGGCGAATTATCCGCACTATTGCAAGCCTGCAGGCACTCACAGAGTTGGTTAACGCGGACAGAAGCGTCCGAATAATTCTCGAATCTCGTAGTTCAATGGTTCGATTCGGGTTCACTGAATCTGAACTCATTGGCGCTCTGCGGAACCCAGAAATCCGAGCTGCCCTCGCAGCGGGTCGAATCTTTATCGAAGGAATGACCATTCATTTACCCATTGATCGAAGTGGGCCCGGAGCTACTGATTCCCACGCTGTTGAGGTGATGCGTTGGGCTGGTCTCTGGGAGAAGGAAACTGCTGTATGGGAAGGTCACTCACCCCCTGCACCGGTGATTTGGGTTTCACACTGCACTGATGCAGAACTCGCAACCATTCGGCAGAGTGTGAGTGAGCTAATCGTGCGCGCGCGGGTGGGTACCAGGCTATGGCTCGGTAATCGATCAGCACTGTCAGCCTCGGGAACAGTATTAGCGGTACACCCGGTTTCTGAAGGCGTGAAGGTCGGATACCGACAAAGAAGTGCGGGTAAGAACGCAACTCTTATCGTCGTGAGTGGTGGTACCGCGCATGGAATTGGTTTGAGTGCGCCTTCACCAACTACTTCACTGCGGCAGCGGGTGACGTCACTTGGGGTTGGGGCACTAGATGCGGCCGGTAGGGCGATGTCACCATTTAGCATTGGTGGAAAGCAACGTTGGTTTGCAGAGCCCCCACACCAGCACGTTTCCATGTTGTGGCTGAACAACGAATCAGTTCTGCCACGTGTGGGTGATCAGGTCAGTGCTGAAGTGCGATTCACCACTTCGCGCTTTGACTCTGTGTTCATTGTCTGATCTGTTTTGATTGTTTGATCTGCGTCAGTTGTTCGACCTCGCCGAATATCAATCGCTACTCGGATTGCAAAATAGAGCGTCGCAGCAATGTGCACGAAGGTAGCCGCTGCATACCATTGAGGTGTAAGTGTTTTAGAGTCGTCAACTCCGTATCCGGCGAGGAACCACCAGATCCCAACAAAGTAAATAATTTCACCGAACTGCCAGATCAAGAAGTCTCGCCAGTTGGGCCGGGCTAAGACGGCAAGTGGCACCAGCCAAAGAACGTATTGCGGTGAATACACCTTGTTGGTGATAACAAATGCCGCAAGAATTAGAAATGAGACTTGTGCGATATTTGGTGAATCTGGGGCTTTCTTCACCAGAATTGCAATCGCAATAAGTAGCAGCACGAACACTGCCGTCGAAGTGAAGTTAAGTAAGTTGTTGGGGATCGTGGGCAGCCCTATCTGGGTTACTGCATACCAAAAAGAGCCAAAGTCAATTGACCGACCAAAGTTGAACGTGTAAAAGTAAATCCATCCTTCAAAGTTTGCAATAGCAAACGGGATATTGACAACAAAGAAAGTAGTGAACAATGCAACGATCATGTGCAGTGTTGGTCGCCATGAATTATTTTTCCACGCTAAAAGAATGAAACCGAAAAGAAGAAAAATTGGATAAAATTTTGACGCTATGGCCAGACCCAGAAACACTCCGGTGAGTACCGGTTTCTCTTTCGACCAGGCGAGAAATGCAAGGGAGACGAGTGCGATTGGGATTAGATCCCAATTAATCGTTGCAGCCAAGATCATGGTGGGCGCGAAAACAATCATCGCTGCCCGCCATGGATCTCTCGGCTTAGTCAGTGCAATTGCCATTACGGTGACAACAAATGGGATAAACAGCAGAATTACGTTGACGTCGAAGAATGCTCGGTATCCATCGGGGTAGAGCGGGAGGACCCAGCCGGTAATAACCGCAGAGATATACATGAAGATACCGGTACCAACCGGATACTCCAGGTAAATCCCGTTTGATCCCGTTTGGACATAGGGAAAAATTCCCTCCGCGAAACCACGGTCAACATAGAGTGGTGGAATATCCGAATAACACAGATGCATATAACGTTGCGGATCACTCCACCCATTCGTGACGCAGGAGAAGTCAAGTAGATAACCCAAGGCGTAGGTCATGGCAGCCAAAATGATGAGTACGTAGATCGGTGGAAGCAGTGTGTAACTTCGATTCGCAAGTCGGCCAAACGGTCCGCCAAGCCGCTCGGTGATTTTTTGCTCGCTCACGGTTGGATTATGGTCTACCTTCATTCACCAGCTGATCTGTCGGTGGTGCATCGGGTCCAAACTCGTTCGCAGGTCCGGTAGTTTCGTTGGAATCCACGGTTGCAGGATCTGATCCAGTGGTTTCGGGTCCAAACTCATTTATTACTTCAGGTATTGGACAACCAGAGGGAATCTCTTCCAGGTCGGTTTCAATGAAGTCTGGGCATTCAACCGGTGTGTACACACTCTCCGGAGGCGCCGGGAAGTCAATGACAGGTTCTTTTTTGAGTGCATCTTTCATGAATGCGGTCCAGATTGCCGCCGGGAATGACCCACCAGTAACCGTGGTTAACCCGCCAGTGCCTGACATGGAGATCGGGACTCCATTTGAATCTTCTTTTGCCATGAGAACGGCCGCTGAAATTTGTGGGGTGTAGCCAGCAAACCAGGCGCTTTTGTTGTCATCTGTTGTGCCTGTTTTGGCAGCCGCTGGTCGCTCCAGGGCTCGAGCAGCACTTCCTGTGCCATTGGTAACCACTTTGGCTAGTGAATAGTTGACGGTGTTTGCAACGTCAGCGCTAAAGGCCGTTGTAAGTGTCGGCTCATATTGATAAAGCAAACCACCATTGGACCCAAAAACTTGTTTGACAAATGTTGTACTGCTACGCACGCCCTCGTTGGCAAATGTTGCGTAGGAATTTGCCATGTCCAAACCAGACGGTGAAGAGGTCCCCAGGACAAATGTTAGGTCGGGTGACTCTAAATTCAGACCTGGTGTGGTCTCGGGGATACCGGCAGCCAACGCGGCATCAACGACATTGTCTACACCGATGTCAGCCGTCAGTTCTACATAGGCAGAGTTGATGCTGAGTTCGGTTGCTTGCAAAAGTGAGACGACGCCATAAGAGTTGTTTCCATAGTTGTTAAAGGTGTAACCGTTGACAGTTGACGGTGAGTTGCCATTCCACAGTGAATTCAATTGCACGGATTGGCCTAGCGCAGCGGCCAGCGCGAAGGGTTTAAATGTTGAACCTGCTTGGGCAAACTGTCGAGTAGCGTTATTGATTTGATCAGTGATGAAGTTTGTACCCCCATACATTGCGAGCACCTCACCCGTCCCGGGTTTCACCGCAGCAAGGCCAATGCGCAGTCCCGCTGTTTCTGATGTTGGACCTTGCTCCTTTACTGCTCGTTGAGCGGCTCGCTGGGCCTTGCGGTCAAAGGAACTAATGACTTTGAGTCCACCACGTTGAATCTCTACTTGGTCATAGCCTTGGGCAATCAATTGTTGCTCAACCGCCGTGAGGAGAAACCCGACTTGGCCGCCAAGCCGATCCGTTTGCTTAAAGGCAACAATTTCCGGAAATTGTGCCGAATCACGTTGCTCTTGGGTGATGTCGCCCAATTCCACCATGGAGTCCAGGACATAGGACCATCGAGCTTTGAGTCCACTCAAGTTTTCTTCGGGACTCAGTCCCGATGGGGATTTGATCACCGACGCAAGGACAGCACCTTGGGTGACGTCGAGTTCGCTTACCGGCACTCCAAAATATGCAATCGATGCCGCTTCAATTCCATTTGCATTTCTACCGAAGTAGATCGTGTTCAAGTAGTCCTCGAGGATTTGTTCTTTTGAAATTATTGTTTCCAACTTGAAGGCAAGTAGTGCTTCATTGAGTTTGCGATTCCAAGTTCGGTCTTGGGTAAGAAAGGCGATCTTGGCGTACTGCTGGGTAATTGTTGAACCACCCTGAGTGTTACCACCGGTTAAATTGTTAAAGGCCGCGCGCGCAATTCCTAATGGTGAAATGCCACCATGGTTGTAAAAGTCGCGATCTTCCGCGGCCAGAACAGCTTGCTGGACTTCAATGGGAATATCGGTCAAGACAACGGATCGACGGGTTGACTCACCGAGGCGTCCAACTTCATTTACCCCGTCGGCGTAGTAAACAACGGTTGCTTCACTCGTTGCCAAATCATTGGGTGTCGGTACCTCGGTGCGGGCTAATAAAACTGCAAAAAGCGTTGTGCCTAATGCTGCGATAAGAAACAGGATCCACAAAGTTCTACGCAGCCAGCGGCGTCGCCACAGGGGCACGCTGGAATCGGCGCTCGCACTCCGCTTGGCCGGCTTTTTCTTCGCTGTGGATCCCACACTTGTCCAATCGGGGAAGGGGACAGATATCAGTTATTTAAATTTTTTACTGTCCTAGTCCAACAGATCATCGCCCTTAAAAGACGGTACGGCGCGCCGGGGGGTTCCATCTCCCAAGGTAAAGGCCCGAACCAGATAATTCCAGTGGCAGTCGGGGCACACTTCCACGACGTAGACCCGAAATTCACCGAATTTGCTGCACATCGGCGGTAATTCCTCCGCTTTGCGGATTCTCCCAGCGTAAGGACCCAGTTCATCACCATAGATATAGTACAAATCCACGAGGTGTTTGCTTTTGCAGGCCGGACAGTTGCTTTTTGCCTGCTCTCCATGGAACTTAGCCGCCTTGAGTAAATACGGGTCGGCCTCACAATAATCGCTGGTGAGTGCGCCGCCACGGTGCAATTTTGTGATGTCCGCTGCCCGAGAAAGACCGTAATCCACCACATTTCGTGGCTTTTGTGGGTCTGAAACGGGTTCCGGCGCTGGAATTGGTCCTCTTTTAGGCGGATTTTTGGTGGATTCCCCACGGGCTACCCGACCTCGTACCCCTTCCCTGCGCATCTGAGCCATGGGCTGAGTTTAAACCCCAAGTCAATTTTGGGGTAAGTGAGCATTAGATATATCGAGACGATATATTGATCCACGTGAGTAGCCGCCGGGATGTCTTGAGCTTCGCAATCCTTGGCGTACTCGGTGACGGTCCACAGCATGGTTATGAACTGCGAAAAAGACTCACCACGGTTCTCGGTCCATTTCGTGCCCTTTCCTATGGCTCGCTCTATCCGGCGTTGAAGCGGATGAACGCCGCGGGAATGATCGAGGAAGAGTCACTGACCCCGGCCACGGAAAGTACCGCACCCGCTCTTTCGGGTCGGCGGGCTCGCATTGTTTATGCGATCACGGCAGAGGGCAAGGAAATTTTCGGTGAATGGGCCAATAAACCCGGGCCTGAAGCCTGGGAAGACGAGGGCTTTGCCGCCCACCTTGCGTTTTTTTCAGCAACTGAAGAACGTACCCGCCTTCGCATACTGGAAGGCCGCCGCTCGCGCCTTGAAGAGCGCGTTGAGGCACTTCGTGAATCCCTCACCCGCGGTAAAGAACGCGTCGATGCTTACACACTTCAACTTCAACAGCACGGACTAGAAGGGGCCGAGCGCGAGGTGCGCTGGCTTACGGAATTAATTGATCAAGAGAAAGTAACCCAGGAAAGGTAAGAAATGAGTGCACAACCCGGCGGAGAAATTCGCGTAGCAATTGTTGGTGTTGGTAACTGTGCTGCATCCCTCGTTCAAGGGGTGGAGTACTACAAGAACGCCAAGGTAGGTGAGTTTGTCCCCGGACTCATGCACGTTCAATTTGGGCCATACCACGTCAATAACGTCAAATTTGTCGTCGCATTTGACGTCGATTCCAAAAAGGTTGGCCTTGACCTTGCTGATGCAATCGGTGCTTCGGAGAACAACACAATCAAATTGTGTGACGTTCCCAGCACCGGTGTGAAGGTTTCACGTGGCCACACACTGGACGGTCTCGGTAAGTACTACCGCGAAACAATCACCGAGTCTGACGCTCCCGAAGCTGACGTTGTTCAAGCTTTGAAAGACGCCAAAGTTGACGTTGTTGTGTGCTACCTGCCCGTTGGTTCAGAAGCTGCAGCCAAGTTCTATGCACAGTGCGCAATTGATGCCGGTTGTGGTTTCGTTAACGCGCTCCCCGTCTTCATTGCCGGAACACCAGAATGGGCAAAGAAGTTCGAAGACGCTGGTCTGCCAATTGTCGGTGACGACATTAAGAGCCAGGTCGGCGCAACAATCACCCACCGTGTTTTGGCCAAGTTGTTCGAAGACCGCGGCGTCATTGTTGACCGCACCTACCAGCTCAATGTTGGTGGAAACATGGACTTCAAGAACATGCTCGAACGCGATCGTCTCGAATCAAAAAAGATTTCGAAGACGCAGTCGGTTACTTCCCAACTCTCACATGATTTGGGTGAAAAGAACGTTCACATTGGGCCTTCGGACTACATTGCTTGGCTCGATGACCGCAAATGGGCTTTTGTCCGACTTGAAGGTCGGGCATTTGGTGACGTTCCCCTCAACCTCGAGTACAAGCTCGAAGTATGGGATTCACCCAACAGCGCCGGTGTGATCATCGATGCAGTGCGTGCCGCGAAGATTGCCATGGATCGCAAGATTGGTGGACCGATTCTTTCGGCTTCCAGTTACTTCATGAAATCACCTCCGGTGCAGTACAACGACTCCGAGGCAAAGCAAGCGGTTGAAGACTTTATCGCTGGCACCATCGACCGATAGGCCTTAGACAACCGGTAGCCTCTGCTCTTGTGCAGCGGCTACCGATTGTTCGGGCTCTGCTTCACCGTAAGGATTTCCGGGCCCTTTACAGCACTCGTTTAGTTGGCCAATTCGGAGACGGTTTTTTTCAGGCCGCACTCGCATCATTTGTTCTTTTCTCACCAGAACGTGAACCCAATGCCACCGCGATTGCGGTGGCATTCGGTATTTTGTTGTTACCGTATTCGCTCATCGGGCCATTCGCTGGAGTGTTCCTTGACCGCTGGTTGAGACGTAATATTTTAGTTCGCGCAAACTTACTCAAGGCACTATTGACAATTCCCGTCATGGCTGCCGTGTTGGCTGGCAATGAATCTGTGATCCTCGGAATCTCTGTCCTCGCCGTACTCGGTGTTGGTCGATTCATCTTGGCAGGACTCTCGGCATCTCTTCCCCATGTTGTTAAAGGCAACGAGCTCATCTATGCGAATGCACTGACTCCAACCTCTGGAACTATTGCTTTCGTAGTTGGGGCAACCACCGGCTTAGGAATTAGACAAGTGTTTGGTGGTGGGGACTCCGGCAGTGTGGCACTACTCATGTTTGCAGTCGGCACCTTCGTTTCAGCCGCACTTATTGCGCGAACATTTGCGGTTCATGCACTGGGCCCAACACACCAAATCAAACTCTCAATGGTTGACTCACTTCGAGGAGTCACGAGTGAACTTGTTTCCGGTGTTCGCATATTAGGTTCACACAAAGACGCCGCTAGAGCACTCTCACTCGTTGCTGTTAACCGGATTTCATTCGGTGTAATCACGGCTGGAGCCCTGTTACTACTTCGCAACACGTTCCACCAAAGTGCCAATGCAGATGCAGCACTTGCCGACTTTGCAATCCTCTCTGGTTTTGCCGCTACGGCTGCTCTCATTGCTGCAATTGTGACCCCATGGGTGACCCGCAAAATTGGGATTCCCCACTGGTCAGCCATAACTGTTGCCCAAGCATCGGTTGGCATGGTGGTCTTCGCTTTTGCTGCCACACTGCAGAACTATCCATTGCTATTAGTTGCTGGATTTAGTCTCGGTTTTGCGGGCCAGGCAGTCAAGGTGTGCTCGGACACGGTCATTCAACGCAAGATCCCCGATGACAGCCTGGGTCGGGTGTTCTCCCTGTTCGACATGAGCGTGAATGTCGCCCTAGTTTCCGGGATTATCTTGGTGGCACTGCTGGCCCCGATAACTGGGATTGCGCCCACGCTGTACACCAGTGTTGGAGTCGGACTAGCCCTCGCAGGTTTTTGGTATTGGCGCACGGGCAGTAAAGACCCGGTGTGACCCTGCCGGTCAACGTTGGAAGCAATGCCAATGAGCAAGATGTTGTTGGTATTTGCACTTTAGTACGAGGTCATTGAGTAGGGTTCGGCTATGTCTAATGGAGCTACAGAGCAGTATCAGCGGAGTCCGGTTACTCGTGATCGAGTCCGTCCTCGAACCATTTTCTCGATCATCGTTTTCGTCCTAGCAACTCTCTTGACCCCTCTTGCTGTTGCTGGACACTGGGCAAACTCCACGGTCGTTGACGCGGAGCGCTATATCGAGACTGTGGGTCCAATTGGTGCGAGCCCCGAAGTGCAAGCTGCATTCGCCAAAGTTGTCACCGACTCGATCGTGTCACAGGTGGATACTGAATCGATAGTCAATGATTTCCTTGGCGGGATTCTACCAAATAGTCCAGTAACCGAACGTCTTGCTGGACCAATTACGACCGGTATCAATGGGTTGATTGGCCAAGCGGTAGACACTTTTGTAGGATCCGACGCCTTTACTACAGCTTGGTTAGCGCTTAATAAAGCAGCCCAAAAAGGATTCATCGCGCTTCTGCAGAATGAACCCAGTGGACCCATTGAACTGCAGGGCGATGACGTTGTTCTCAACCTTGACTCAGTGATCACTCTCGCACAAGATAAATTAGTTGAAAACGGTATTTCCTTTGCCGCCAACGTAACTGTCCCCAAAACAGACAAGCAATTTGTTTTGATGAGCGCTCCAGCTCTTAGCCAAGCGCGCACTTTTTACGCTTTCTCCGCACCAATTCTCGGTTGGATCATGGTCTTGATTGCGGCTATGTTCATTCTCGCTATCTTGTTAGCACGACGTAGGGCTCGAACAACAGTGGCCGTCGGTGTTGTTGTTGTCGCTTCTTCGCTCGTGCTCTACGCCGCAACCGTTCTTGGTGAGGGAGCAGTTAACAATCAGTTCGCCGGCACCATTTTTGAGAGCGCCGCCGTAGTTATTTATCAAACATTCCTGGCCTATTTGGTCTCCGGACTGCAATCACTTGCGGTACTCGGTGTCCTGGTGATTATTGGTGGTTGGCTCGCGGGTCGCACCAACTCCGCGCAACACGTGCGCGCTCACTTCACCCGGGGACTCAACGAAATCGCAGATCGCACCGGTTTAGACACTGGTGTGAAATTATCACCGTACGCGCCAATTATTCGCTGGGCAGTCATTGCCCTTTGGTTACTTGTCCTGTTGAGTGGTACCTATCTCGGCAGCGTGAGTGGCGTGATGTTCACACTTCTCATGGCTGGAATCTGGACCGGATTGGAAATTCTTATCCGCGCGCGGACCACCATTGAAGTAATTGTTGTGTCGCAGACTGAGGTGATTGAGGTCCTTGATCAAGCCTAAGTTCCATAAGGAATTTATAGGCTTCACCAACCTCACGACCCGGTCCAATTCCTAGGATCTCCATGATCTGGGATCCATCAAGATCCGGTCGCATTGCATCAAGTTCCTCCTGCTCCTGCAGTTGTGTAATGCGCTCTTCCAAACTGTCGTAGGCGGCTTGCAATGTCGCGGCCCTACGTTTGTTTCGGGTTGTCGAATCGGCTCTCGTTAATTTGTGAAGACGGGTTAACTGTGCTCCCGCATCACGCACATAACGACGAACCGCAGAGTCACTCCACTCTCCAGTTCCATAGCCGTGAAAACGTAAATGCAGTTCCACCAGAGTTGCTACTTCTTCAATCTGCTCATTACTGAACCGAAGGGCCTTCATTCGTTTTTTCGTCATGCGAGCACCAACAACTTCGTGGTGGTGGAATGAAACTCTGCCGTCCGACTCAAATTTTCGGGTCTTTGCTTTTCCGATGTCGTGTAAGAGCGCCGCCAATCTCAGAATTAAGTCATCGGGAAGCTCAGGTTTATGGTTGGTTTCTAAGTCGATCACCTGTTCCAACACTTTCAGTGTGTGTTCATACACATCCTTGTGATGGTGGTGTTCGTCTTCCTCTAATTGCAATAGAGGTAACTCAGGCAACACGTATTCAGCAAGTCCCGTTTCCACCATGATGGTCAAGCCAATGCGTGGATGGTCAGACATGATGATCTTGATTAATTCTTCGCGAATCCGCTCGGCCGAGACAATCTCAAGTCGTGACGACATTTCACGCATTGCCATCACTACGTCTGGTGCAATTGCAAATTCTAATTGAGAGGAGAATCGTGCTGCCCGCATCATGCGCAGTGGGTCATCAGAAAACGATTGTGTTGCGGTGAATGGTGTTGTTAAGACTTTTTTCTCTAAGTCGAGTAAACCATCAAATAAATCAACAAACTCCAAAGTGGGGAGTTTTAATGCCATCGCATTCACAGTGAAATCTCGACGACCAAGATCGGCGGCTAACTCTGTTCCAAACTCAACATCAGGTTTACGCGAATCAGCATTGTAATTTTCGCTGCGATACGTCGTGATTTCAATCTGCCGGTTATCTTTACTGGCACTGATCGTGCCAAAGGCAATCCCAGTGTCCCATGTGTTTTCGGCCCAATCACCCAAAATCCGCTTAATGTCCGCTGGAAGCGCACTGGTTGTGAAGTCAAGATCTGCCAGTGGTGAAGTACGACCAAGAAATGCGTCCCGAACTGGACCGCCAACCAAGGCGAGTTCAAAGCCCGCCGTGCGAAAGAGTGAGCCCAATTCGAAGAGCAAACCGGCAACGGGAGCGAGGCTCTCGAGTGCTTGGCGCTGAAGTGAAGTGGACACGGCAGCCAAGGTTACCCACCCATTGCCTTTATCCTCGTTACATGGTGTTTTTGGGCGAGCGCATCCCCTCATGGCACCGGCTGCTCATGGTCCTTCCCTTTCTGGTTTCTGGCCTCATGTTCACGGGTGTTGGGGCAACACCGGCCACCGCTGACCCGAGCGGTTCAGCGATAGCGGTTGTGCTTGACCAGCTGACACCGCTTGCGCCGCGCCCGGGTGACACCCTGCGGATATCCGGCAAATTACTTAATTCTTCCGGTTCTGCGGTAAATCAGGTGTCCGCCCGTCTGGGAATCTCAGCCAGCCCACTCAGTGAGCGCGCTGCGATCACCCGGACCGCAGACCTTGAACTCAACCCTGATGTTGACCCAGTGGACTACTTCCTGAATAGAACGAGGGTTGACGTGAGTGAGGCTCTGAAGCCGGGTGATCAAGCCAGTTTTAACATTGCTATTGCGGTTGACGACCTGCCTTTGGGTCGAGACGGAATTTACACCGTGATGGTTGAAATTCTGGGAGTATCCGGAGCGGGGAACCCGAGCCGCCAGGGTGGTGTGCGCACGTTTCTTCCCTGGATGAGTCCGCAGTCCAATCCGATCGATTTGGTGTGGCTGTGGCCACTTGTTGACTACCCCGCTCAGGAAGCAAATGGTGTTTTACTCAATGAAGGAACTCCGCGTTCATTGGCCCCCGGTGGTCGGCTGGATTCACTCCTCAACATTGCAGCCCGAAACCCCGACAAGGTCAGTTGGATCGCAGATCCACAATTACTCCAGATTGCCCAAGACTTATCCGGGGGTTACCAAGTCCGCAGTGGTGATTCAATTTCAGTCGGTGACCTATCCCAGGACTCTGGTCAGTGGTTAACTCAATTGAGCCAAGCGCTTAATTCAAGCCAAGCTTCATCTGATCGACTACCACTTCGAGTGACACCGTATGCCGATATTGATGCAAGTGCCGTGACACGCTCCGGCCAGGAGACCGACGTGGTGCGTTCGACCACGACAGCCGAAAGTGTGGCATCAAATGTCCTGGGCCAAAGTATTGAAGGTACTTTGTATTGGGCACCCAGTGGCAGACTCAATAGAAAAACGGGGGACATACTGGCTTCAAGTGGTGTTCGCACCGTGGTCCTTAGGGGTACCGCTCTGCCGCCAACGGATCCCATAACTATTTCAACCGGTCTGGGTGTTTTGGGTACAACCTACGGCGGCTTGAACGCGGTCCTCATTGATTCGGGTTTAAGCTCGTCCCTTGCCCTACCCCAAACTTCAACATCAAATGCGATCTTGATGCGTCAGAGATTCCTCGCCGAAACTGTCCTACTTAGTCAACTTATTCCTAATGACGCTACCTCCCGAATGATTGTGGCAGGTCCCGAGAATATCCGTTGGAATCCTTCAGCCGATGCCCTTAATGCATTACTCGATGCCACTGGGAGGGTGCCCTGGATCAAGGTCGCATCACTTTCAGATCTACTGAATAAAGACAGCGTGAGCATTGCACGCCAGCGTGCTGGCTACGGACCTAAGGCACAAGCCGCGGAACTACCAGACTCCTACCTCGAGAAGGTACAAGAAGCCAGCGATGAACTGGCCTCACTCACCGCGATACTGGACAACCCCAGGGGTATCACGGACGCTTACTCCGAAGCCATTTTGCGAGCACAATCAAGTGCCTGGCGCGACGAACCTGCAACCGGTGTTGAACTTGTATCGAGCATTTCAACAAGTTTGCGAGAGGAAATTAATAAGGTCTATGCGCTCTCAGAAGGAACGATCACACTTTCCGGTGAAAGTGGATTGGTACCGGTAACGATTGCCAATGACCTTGATCGAAGTATCACAATTGGTGTGCAGTTACGTGGTTTCCCCGAAGCGCGTTTGGAAAGTAATCCGCTATACGACATCACCATTGAGCCCGGTAAAAAAGTCAGTGTTGAACTTGAAGCAAAGGTTGTGGGTGGTCGGACGCTGAATGCTGGTGTTCAACTTCTTACTCCTGAGGGTCAAGATTTTGGACGACCTGCGCGAATTGAACTTGTCTCCACCGCCTATGCCCGTGCCGCCGCCTGGGTGATTGGTGCCGCATTCGCCGCCATTGTTTTATTCGTTGTGGTAGGAATTTCTCGGCGCGTTCACAAGGCTGCTACCGGGGCTCGCAACAAATCACAGAAGAATGAGCCACATGTCTGAACGGGCGTTATTGGGTCCCAGCACGATTATGGCCGCGGGTACCGTCACATCACGTGTGACCGGAATTGCCCGAGATATCACAATGACGGCCGCTCTCGGATTCTTCCTGGTGTCCGACGCATTTTCATTGGGTAACTCACTTCCTAACATGATTTACATTCTGATTCTCGGCGGCGCACTAAACGCCGTTTTCATTCCACAGCTCGTTCGCAAAATGAAGGACGACTCCGATGAAGGACGCGCTTACGCCGACCGGCTCATCACGATCACCGCAATAGCCCTACTTACTTTGTCCATCATCTCAATAATTTTGGCACCGTGGATTGTTGACCTATATACACCTAGTGACTATCCACAAACTGAGTTTGACTTAGCGGTTGCCTTCACTCGTTTATGTCTGCCGCAGATATTTTTCTATGGTCTCTACACAATGTTTAGTCAAGTGTTGAACACCCGCGGGAAATTTGGTGCACCGATGTTCGCGCCGATCGCCAATAATATTGTGGCAATCTCAACTTTCCTACTGTTTATTTATTTTGCCGGTACCAGTGCCGCAGCTGACGGAGACCTCACATCGGGTCAGGTCTGGTTACTCGGCTTGGGTACGACTCTGGGTGTTGTTATCCAAGCGTGCATTCTGATTCCAGTCCTCTATCGCGCTGACTATGTGTGGCGGCCACGTTTTGATTGGCGCGGATACGGACTCCGCAAAGCAGGAAAGCTCGCCGCGTGGACCATCGGTCTCGTATTGGTTAATCAATTGACCTATTTAGTAATCACTCGATTTGCTACCCAAGCGAATATCAATGCGATCGCATCGGGCGCTGCAGCTGCAGGACTCACCACTTACCAAAAAGCGCATCTGGTTTTCATGTTGCCCCACAGCGTGATTACAGTTTCCGTCATCACAGCGTTACTGCCATCCTTGAGTCGAGTTGCTCACTCAGGCAAACTCACTCAGGTCTCACATGATCTGGTGGGTGCGATGCGACTGGTTTCATTTCTCATAATTCCGATCACCGCAATGATCTTGGTTGGTGGTACTTCAATTGCGGTTTTGCTTTTTGACTTTGGTGCTGCAACGACCGACCAAGCCCAGATACTGGGTCAAGTGATCTCGGTATTCATGCTTGGGATGCTTCCTTTCACCCTCTTCTATGTTTTACTGCGTGGTTTTTATTCCCTCGAAGACACCCGCACCCCATTCTTCATCACCGTTGTTTTTTCACTGGTATTCCTCGGTCTATTAGTCCCATTCTTCGGTCAATTCACCGGTGGCGGGGTCCAAATCACCTACATTGCGCTGTGTTACAGCATTTCTTACTGGGTAGGTCTTGTTATTGCCTGGATCGTATTGGCCCGTAAATTGGGTGGGCTTCCATCACTGTCCGTAATTGGGTCAATTGGCCGGATGCTCATTGTCGGAATTCTGTCGGTTTTAGTCATGCTATTTACTCAAGGCAGGCTCAATAATATATTTTTTAGTGATTCTGAGATCGTAAATTATTCTGATAAAACAGCTCTGCTCATTCGGTTATCTTTGGTCATCCTGAGCGGAGCCATAAGTTACATCGCTTTGTCGTGGCTCCTGCGGGTCCCTGAAATCACTCTGGCTTATCGCGTGCTCCGCGAAAAATTGGGACCTAAGGTAAACACATGATCGGGTCAGGTACCAAGTTCAACCGATACACGCTGTTGGAGTTAATCAGTGAGCATGCCCCTACGGCACATGGTCAATTCACTATTCAATTATGGCGGGGTCGCGACGACATCTTGGATCGAAATATTGCCATTCGTTTGATGCGCACCGACGATCAACGCTTGATCAAAGTTCTCGGAGCCGCGCAAGCAGCCGCAATGGCCGATGACCGCCGACTTCTTCGAGTCCTCGATATTCTCGATATTGGGGCTACCGAGGAAGACCCCCCCTTCACCGCAATTATTAGTGAGTGGTGTACCGGTACGCCGCTGCACATTGCAGTGAGTGGAACTGACATTGCAACATTCGACGCTGAGTACTCCCTCGATTGTGTCGCAAGTATTGCTTGGGCTCTGAATGCTTGCCTCACAATTAATCTCGAACACGGCCGGCTTCGTCCCAGTTGTGTTTTCTTGAGTGAAAACTCTGAAGTATTGATTAGTGGACTTGCTGTTGACCACGCACTGTTCGGCCCATTATTTGAAACAGACTCCCCTGCGGATTCCTCAGCGTCGAAGGATGTCAACGGACTGGGTTCACTGCTCTACTGCTTCACAACTGGACTTTGGCCGTACCCGGTTTACTCAAGTGAAAAAAATCCTGACCCACGACTGACTGTTCACATTCCGTTTTCACCCAAAGCGGGTAAAGACATTCCGTTGCCGTCAAGTGTTAAGGCAAGTGTTCCGCGTGCTGTCGACGAAATTGTAAGTCGTAGTGTGATCGGTGCGAGTAAGTCGCGCGGTGTAACACGAATTCAAGACTCACTCGGTTTTGCCAACTCAATTGCCTCCGCGAGGGATTACCACACCCCATTGAGCACGACAACTGTGCGGGCGCCGGTCGGGGTCTCGCAACATAAGTCACCATCAAGTTTTGCTAAGCGTGCAATTGGGATCGCGGTAGCCGCGACATTAGTTGTGGCACTCCCATTAATCGGCGTGCAACTTCTGCGTTCAGCAAGCTCCACCACGGCCTCACTTGATTCCGACGGGGCTGTGGTGAGTGCAACGGAAATTCTCACGAGTCCAGCGAAACCGTACGTTGAAGTTGAAGTGGGAAATCTTGCGGGCACCGTCCCGATCGTCGCTGTGCGCTCATTTGACCCCCGCGGAGGTCCACCAAATGGTGCGCAGGGTACCGAGCGTGAAGGTGGTGCTTCCCGTGCAATTGACGGTGATGCCGTCACCGCGTGGACCACGAAGACCTATAAAACTGCATCACTGGGGAAAAAGGGTGGGGTCGGTCTCATCCTTGATCTCGGTGAGGAAGCGGAGGTCACCGGCGTCTCATTGGGCCTGGTTGGCTACGGAACAGACCTGCAAGTCCGGGTATCCAATGAAATCCTGCCCGACCCTGATTTGTGGACAAAGTTGGTCAGCATCGATGACGCCGGTCCTCAAATTGACCTTCGCGCCCCCCGACCGGTATCCGGTCGCTATGTGCTCATTTGGTTGACGGGTATTCCGCCAACGAAAGACGGTGAAGAATTCCAGGGTGGAATTACGAGTGCATCCGTGTTTGGTGCGGTGGCAGCCGACTGATCTACGGGCGAGCACACCAGGAATGGTTCCTTCATTAGGCTAATCGTGTGTCTGTGGCCGATCTCCGCGAATTAAGTGATCGCGAGTTGATGGCTGCCCATGTCGCAGGGGATTCCCAAGCATTTAGTGAACTTGTCTCTCGGCACCGAGACCGCCTGTGGTCGGTCTCCCTTCGGACAACCGGTGACCCCGAAGAGGCCAGTGACGCCCTCCAGGACGCTTTAATCTCAGCATTTCGACGGGCTGACCAATACCGCGGTGAAGCCGCCGTCACAACCTGGCTGCACCGGATTGTGGTCAATGCCGGGTTGGATCGGCTTCGCCGTCGGGCAGTGCGCCCCACCACCACGTTGCCCGATCACAATGAATACAACGGCTTAGAGATCGTGGAGCCACGCGATGCAATTGTCGAGCGGGAAAACTGGATCGAAATCTCGGCTGCCCTCGCCGAGTTGCCGCAGGACCAAAGGGAGGCCATTATTTTGGTCGATGTCCAGGGTTACTCGGTTGAGGCGGCCGCAAAGGAACTTAATTGCCCCACAGGAACTATTAAAAGCCGATGTAGCCGCGGCCGAGCAAAACTCGCCGAGAGTTTGGAGCACTTACGGAACCAAGACGTCGGTGAAATCGTCACAACGGAAGATCGCAAACCATCAGGGAAAACAACTACCGGGAAGAAGGAGTAGAACGTGAAAGAGAACAACGAACACTCCAAATTCCCCGAAGGTGAATTCCCAGGAATCACGAGTGATCTAGCAGCCTATGGCCAGTATTTGGCTGCTGAGCCGCTGGAAGTGATGCCAACAAGTGTCTGGGAGCAGATCGCTACCACCCTCTCCCTTGAGTCCGCTGACCGAGTAGTCCCCGATTCTCCAGCAGCCCTTGGCTCAGACCCCGCCGTCCTTGAGCTTGATAGTTACCGCAAGCACCGGATCGGTGGCAAATGGGTTGGCGGCCTTGTCGCCGCGAGCGTGACCCTGTTCGCTGTCGGTATCGGTGTCAATGTCCTCAGTTCCGACCCGGTTGACCAGAATTCTGTCGTTGCTGGAGCTCCGGCTGAGGGCGTTCAGTCGCAGGCTTCCTTGGCCGCTACCTCGCCTCAGGTCCTTCAGGCTGGTTTCGTGCCACCTGCAGTTGAAGTAATGGAAAGCGGTAACGACTACAACTCGTCAAATCTCAGGGCCAACGTGACCTCCCTGTTGGGCTCACTCGGGATCAAAAAGCCAATGGACATCTTCATGGCTCCTGTAAAAGATATGGGTTCACACAAGATGACCAAAACGACCGGTATGACGGGAAGTCTGGAGTCTTTACGTAAATGCCTCAATGAGATCACCAAATCGGACTCCTCACAGGCAATATTTGTGGATCGCGCCACATTCCAAGGGATGGACGCCGGGGTGATTGTGATACCCATGGCCATGTTTAAGGGCATGGATACCCACACAACCAGCGGTGACCGAATGAAATTTGCCGCCGAGCTTGAATCCTCGGGGGTTGACCTTGGTGCCCTCGATGTTTGGGTTGTCGGCCCTAACTGCGGGACAGTGGCATTTGATGTTTACTCACATGTGAGCCATTCACTCAACTAGTTCAACTATGTCAGCCCAATTACTAGGGCGGTAGACTTGGATTGCACGTCCATCCCTTGGTAGCGCCAACTGAAAGTAGTGATTTCGTGAGTGAAGTTCGCAACGTAATAATTGTCGGATCCGGTCCTGCTGGCTACACGGCCGCGGTTTACGCGGCTCGAGCTCAACTCAATCCACTTCTTTTCGAAGGCGCTGTCACTGCCGGTGGGGCGCTCATGAATACGACTGAAGTTGAAAATTTCCCTGGTTTTGAAGACGGAATCATGGGGCCGCAACTCATGGAGAACATGCGTGC
>JBBARV010000014.1:26332-46203 GCA_040399625.1 Candidatus Nanopelagicales bacterium
TCCCTGGTTTTGAAGACGGAATCATGGGGCCGCAACTCATGGAGAACATGCGTGCGCAGGCAGTTCGATTTGGTGCCGAGATGATTACCGATGACATAACCGAAATTAATGTCGGGGGCGATATTAAATTTGTGACAGACGGTGCTGGAAATGTTCACCAAGCCCGTACCTTGATCCTGGCCATGGGATCGGGATACCGCGAACTGGGTTTGCCGGATGAAAAACGACTCAGTGGTCATGGTGTTTCTTGGTGTGCGACATGTGATGGCTTTTTCTTCCGCGACCAGGACATTGCTGTCGTTGGTGGTGGTGACTCGGCGCTCGAGGAAGCAACATTTCTCACCCGCTTCGCTAAATCCGTGACACTGATTCACCGTCGCGGTGAACTTCGAGGCAGCAAGATCATGCAAGAGCGTGCACTGGCAAATGAAAAAATTCACGTGGCATGGAACAGTGAAGTTGCTGCTATTAATGGTGACGTGAAACTCTCGGGCATCACACTGAGGGATACTAAGGACGGCACTGAACGTGAACTCGCCGTCACCGGCCTGTTCATTGCAATCGGCCATGACCCTCGCTCAGAACTACTTCACGGCAAAGTCGATCTTGACGCTGAAAACTACGTACTTGTCCAACCAGATTCAACTAAGACCTCGGCTTCAGGCGTGTTCGCCTGTGGGGATCTCGTCGACCATATCTACCGCCAGGCAATTACCGCCGCTGGTACGGGTTGCGCCGCAGCCCTTGACGCTGAGCGGTACCTCGCCCACCGGTAGCGGTAACGCCAACTCTTTTCGCTAAGTTAGACACCAATCAAAGGAGAATCACATGGGAGCAACCAAGATCGTCACCGACGCAAACTTTGCCGACGAAGTACTTATGAGTGAGAAGCCGGTTCTCGTTGACTTTTGGGCCGAATGGTGTGGACCATGCAAAATGGTTGCCCCGATTCTCGAGGAAATTGCGGCAGCCAATGACGGAATCGTGATCGCCAAGATGAATGTGGATGAGAACCCGACAACCCCCGCTTCTTATGGCATCACCTCAATCCCGACCATGAACGTGTACCAGGGTGGACAGATAGTAAAGACAATCATTGGCGCTAAGCCAAAGGCTGCTTTACTCGCTGACCTCGCTCCGTACCTGTAGGCAATGCTCCGTCTTGGTTCAACCGGGGCGGCCGTTGCGGAGGTACGCGCACGGCTCGCGCACCTCGGTCTACTTGACAACACGAGGGAGAGCCCTGTCCCCATAGATGTCTATGACGACAGGGTTGCTGTTGCCGTACGCACATTTCAACAAGAGCGTGGGATCACCGTTGACGGTCTTGTTGGCCCGGAAACTTTTCGTCGCCTAGATGAAGCCCGTTGGCAATTAGGTGATCGGGTGCTTTCATTTACACCAGGGCACTTAATGGTCGGAGACGACGTAACTGAACTTCAGCGTCGGCTCAATCAACTTGGTTTTAATGCTGGGCGCCATGATGGAATTTTTGGTTCCGGGACCGATCTTGCACTTCGTGAGTTTCAACGGGGTGTGGGTGTTAGCGCTGATGGAATCTGTGCCCAAGAAACGTTACGTGCATTCGAACGACTGTCTCGTTCGATCATCGGTGGGGACTCGGGGGCTTTGCGTGAGCATGCATCCCTTGCATCATTACGAACGGGAATCGCGGACAAGGTGATCGTGATTGACCCTGGCGAAAGTGTCCACCCAGAATTGACCTATGCGATTTGCGCTCGTATCGAGGGACGGTTGGCTGCACTAGGTACGCAAGTGTTTCTGACCAGACCGGAGATTCCTCCGGTACACAAGACCCAGTCAACCCACGCAGAGTTCGCCAACAACATGAACGCAGACATTGTGATCTCACTGCATCTTGATCAAGTGGACAGCCCGAAACCTAACGGCATTTCCGTTTATTATTTTGGTTCACCTAGCGGTGGGATCCATTCGCCCGGTGGCCGTATTTTGGCGGGGTTAATCAATGAGGAACTCATCAGCCGAACCGACCGCAAAGATTGCTTGACTCACGCGAGAACGTGGGATCTGCTGAGGTTCACCCAGATGCCAACCGTTCGCATTGAACTCGGTTATATGTCAAACGCTGGAGACGCAAAACGCTTGACGTCTGAAGCCTTCCACGACGCTGTGGCTGAGGGTGTTGTTGCAGCGCTTACAACCTTTTGCTCTCCCCGATAGGCCAGATCAACCGAGCTAGGAAACCTAGGCCAACACCGATACCAATCAACAACACTGCTGAGACGAATTTTTTCACCCCGCACCTCCCATGTGAAAGACTACGCGAATGAGTAATTGGAGTGGGTACACCCACCGGGTCCGGTACAACGAAGTCGACCCCCAAAGCATTGTTTTCAACTCCCGCTACTTGGAGTTCTTTGATGCCGCCAACGTTGAATTTTTCCGCGCATTCGGCTACCCGATAGACATTATGGCCTCCGCTGGACTGGAGCCGGTTGTCGTTGAGGTGAGTATCCGGTATCACGCGTCGGTACGCATGGATCAGCTACTTCACATTAACGTGCTGTGCTCACGATTAGGTAATTCGAGCTTTGATTTGTCCTTTGAAGTGCGGCTTCAGAATCCTGAAACGGGTTCCCTTTCCGAAAATGTAACGACCTCAGCAACGATCACCTACGTCAATATTGACCAAGAGACCCGTAAGTCAACACCTGTCCCCAATGAGTTCCGGGATTTCCTTAAAGTCACACAACAAGTTGCGTGATGGGGGCAAGCAGTTCATTAATTTGGTTGGTACGCAACATAGTGAACGCAACAAGGATTAAGACCAACCCCACGACACCAATAATCTGCACCGGCATTCGAATTCGCTTTGGTGGAAACACCATGATCGCGGCCACAACCGCTCCCACAACTAAACCACCAAAGTGCGCTCGCCAGTCAACTCCTGGCGAAAAAAATCCAATCACCACGTTGATGATCAGAAGGAACAACACCTGCTTAATGTCATAACGCAATCGACGCCCTGCAACGATTAATGCACCCATCAAACCAAAGATCGCACCGGATGCTCCAACGGAGACTGTTTGTAAATCCGAGAACCAATATGAAGCGACTGAACCACCGAATGCTGCAAGTAGGTACAAAATAATAAATCGGGTGTGACCGAGGATCCGCTCAAGGGTTGGGCCGAGGAAAAACAGCACATACATATTAAATGCAATGTGTATCAGGGAACCGTGCAGAAAAGCGCTGGTAAAAAGCCGCCACCACTCGCCACCTTGGGCAATTGCAACCGGGTACATGCCGTAATCGACGGCTACTTTGTTTACACCCTGCGCGTATTGAATCGCGAACAAAACGATGTTGAGCCCGATCAGGAAGTAGGTGACCCGCGGCGTGCTTACCAATGCACCACCAGCAACTGTTTTGGGAGCTGGTGGTGCATCGGTATTGACGCAGTCTGGACACCGATATCCGACCGGAGCAGAAATCATGCACTCGGTGCAAATTGATTTTTCACACCGTGAACAAGAAATGCGCGTTGGTCGATCGGGGTGTCGATAGCAGGAGGGGACTTCTTCCACTGAATTTAGTTGCGAACAATCTCAATCGATTGAATCACAACGTCAGACTTGGGGCGATCTCCTGAACCAGTTTCCACGGCTGCGATTGCGTCAACAACATCACGACCGGCTTGATCTGCAACTTCACCGAAGATTGTGTGCTTGAAATTCAACCAAGTGGTTGCTGCAACGGTGATGAAAAACTGAGAGCCATTCGTGCCTGGTCCTGAGTTGGCCATCGCCAGCAGATACGGCTTGTCAAAAGTTAGTTCTGGGTGCGCCTCGTCTTCGAAGCGGTAGCCGGGTCCACCTGTTCCGGTGCCTAATGGGTCTCCACCCTGAATCATGAAGCCAGGAATGATTCGGTGAAAGACAACATCCTTGTACAGCGGAGCTGAGGTCTTTGCACTGACGCGGGGATCAGTCCACTCCTTGGTTCCCTCTGAAAGTCCAGTGAAATTCTCCACCGTTTTTGGTGCGTGGTCAGGGAAAAGATTGCAGGTGATGTCGCCAAGATTTGTATGAATAATCGCTTGTGTTGTCATGGACTGATCTTTCCACGCTTACTTGGAGACCATTCGCGCGGGCACTTATTAGTGAACTTAGATTGAGCCATTGGTTGCCCCTAGGGGCAACCACTATTCACAAGTAACAAACTTGTGGAGCTTAGGAGACTCGAACTCCTGACATCTGCCTTGCAAAGGCAGCGCTCTACCAACTGAGCTAAAGCCCCTCACGTACCGGGATTTGCACCAAATCAGTGTGACCTGATTTCGGGGCGAGCGAGATGTTAGCGCAGGTCCTGATTGGCCCCTACTTCAGACCACAGGTCGTCATCAGAATCCACTTCGGTGACCTTGCGATAAACCAGATACCCGACACCGGCTAAAAGGATGAGTAACAGCAACTTCTTCATGTGCCCAAGATACACCGCTGCCCCAATAAGACAAAAACCCTATTTTTCCTCAGCCAGAATCCCATTAATCGCGTCCTGGGGTCAGCTGAGATGTGGTGGGCCCAGATGGACTTGAACCATCGACCTCTTCCTTATCAGGGAAGCGCTCTAACCAAGCTGAGCTATGGGCCCGCATCGCACGAATGGCGAAGGGCAAGGTTACCGGCCTCGCGTCACCGGTGACAAGTCAGGTTCGCTACTGGGTGAAGTGTCATGCCACCAGTGGGAATCGGGTGCCTTTTACCACGGGATCATTGGCGATTTTATGACCAGTTTTGCCAATCACGATTCATGAGCTGTCTCGCCGCCAAGCCTCGAGAACAATTAGCGTCTTTGTCCCAATTACCTCGTTATTCCTGCGGAGACTGTCCACTACATCCTGTAGGTGGTGGACGTTGTCAGCACGGATTCGCACAAGAGCGTCTGGATCACCGGCAACGGTAAACACTTCTATTACCTCGGGCAGGGATGCTGCCGCCTTCTTTATCGAGTCCACATTTGTGTCACCGGCGAAACGAAGTTCGGTGAAAGCCTCCAAACCACCGTCAAGTTGGCGTTGATCAATGATGGCGGTGTAGCCGGCGATCACGCCGAGTCGCTCGAGTCGGTCGATCCGCCGCTTGACCGGAGCCGGGGTCAGTTGCACGTGCTCGGCAATATCCAAAACACTGCGTCGCCCGTTCTCGACAAGCAGCCGAATAATGCTGCGGTCAATTTCATCTACCTGACGTACACCAGCCATAAATTTGCCCCTTTGCGCATTAATAATTAATTTTGCACATCTCAATAGATATAAATATAGCGTTATTAGTGATTATTGCGCCTTAATCTTGCGTTTAGCACTGTCACCTGTGATTGTGATCCCATCCTTCGACCGTTGTGTTACCTAGTTCCCGATATAGGTATGCAAGCCGAAGGGTGCGTGGGACAGTTAGTCAGATGCCAAATGTGCCGTGGAGGTAGCTGGTGGACGAACGAATGAACCGAATAGACGGAATACACGCTGTGCAATTACTGACTCCCGAGGGACAGCGGGTATCGCACCCTGATTACGACATCACCTTGAGTGATTCTGAACTCCAAGGTTTGTATCGCGACATGGTTCTGGTTCGACGGATCGATAACGAGGCCACGGCATTGCAGCGCCAAGGTGAACTGGGTCTATGGGCGCCCTGCCTAGGGCAAGAAGCGGCACAGATTGGTTCGGCTCGGGCAATGGCCCCAAATGATTTTGCCTTTCCGACTTTTCGCGAGCACGGGGTGACCTGGAGCCGAGGAATCACCCCGCTAGAGATGCTCGGCATACTGCGCGGTGTCACCAGTGGCGGTTGGGATCCACAAGCGCGAAAGTGTGGGCCTTACTCAATTGTGATCGGGGCTCAAGTACTCCACGGTGTCGGTTACGCGATGGGTATTCAATTAGACGGCGCGGAAGACGTCGCGGTCACTTACTTTGGTGATGGTGCGATGGCACAAGGCGATGTCAACGAAGCATTTGTGTTCGCTGCGGCTTTCTCCGCACCCGTGGTGTTCTTTTGCCAAAATAATCAATGGGCAATCTCGCAACCGCGTGATCATCAAAGCAATGTGCAAATATATGAACGAGCTGCAGGATTCGGCTTCCCCGGTGTGCAAGTTGATGGAAACGACATCCTTGCGGTGATGGCGGTTACAAAAGTTGCCCTTGAGCGAGCACGAACGGGGAACGGCCCAACCTTGATCGAGGCTTACACCTACCGGATGGGTGCTCACACAACTTCGGACGATCCGACCCGGTACCGCTTGGCGGGCGAAATTGAGACGTGGCGGTTACGCGACCCAATCGAGCGGTTGAAGGTTTACCTGGCCAGGCAAGGGATAGCTGATCGCTCATTCTTTGATCAAATCGAAAAAGAGGGCGATGATTTAGCCGAACAGATTCGACAAGGGGTTCGGGCGATGGTGCCACCGGACCCCGCATCGATGTTTGACCATGTCTATTCACAACCCCATGCGCGCATTGATGAACAACGCTCCGAACTTGTCGAGTATCTCGCCTCCTTCCAGGATTCGGTGGGTTAGGTCATGACAAATCTAACGATGGTCAAGGCGATAAATGCCGGCCTGCGTAAAGCCATGGAACACGACCCAAAAGTGATTCTCTTCGGCGAAGATATCGGCCGACTCGGTGGTGTCTTTCGAGTAACCGACAATCTACAAAAAGATTTCGGTACACATCGAGTGATGGATGCGCCGCTGGCTGAAAGTGGGATCGTTGGCACTGCCGTGGGTTTGGCAATGCGCGGGTATCGTCCGGTGCTGGAAATCCAATTCGACGGGTTTGTCTATCCCAGCTTTAATCAGATTGTTTCGCAGGTCGCTAAATTCCATCGTCGAATGGCAGGTGCAGTGATGATGCCGATCACCATTCGAATCCCATACGGTGGCGGTATTGGTGCGGTAGAGCACCACAGTGAATCCCCTGAGGCCTACTTCGCACACACCGCGGGGTTGCGGGTGCTCACTCCCTCCGATCCGCAGGCGGCGTATCTAACGATCCAGCAGGCGATCGCCTGCAACGACCCGGTCATCTACTTCGAGCCCAAAAGGCGTTATTGGGATAAAGGTGAAGTCGACGAGTCAGTATCGGCACTTGACGTGGGTTCAGTCGCGGATCCATGGCGGGCCCGAGTTGTCCGCACCGGAAGTGACGTCACTGTTGCGTGTTACGGGCCGACGGTGCGCACCTGCCTAGAAGCCGCCCAAGCCAGTCCAGATATTTCGATCGAAGTGGTCGATCTGCAGTCTTTATCACCAATTGACTTTGACACCTTGGTTTCATCAATCGAACGAACCGGCCGATTAGTAATAGTTCATGAAGCTTCGATGAGTGGTGGGGTCGGGGCTGAAATTGCGGCCCGGATCAGTGAAAAGTGTTTCTACACCCTAGAGGCACCGGTGATCAGGGTCACTGGGTTTGATGTCCCGTATCCGGCAAGTCGACTCGAGGAGTACTTCCTTCCAGATCTAGATCGGGTTTTAGATGCCGCAGAGCGAGCGATGAGGTACTGACATGTCCGAGTCACATAAGCAAATATTTAAACTGCCCGATGTCGGTGAAGGTTTAACCGAAGCCGAAATCATTAAGTGGCTGGTACAACCTGGCGACACCGTCACGGTGAACCAGGTTATCGTCGAGATTGAGACTGCAAAAGCACTCGTAGAGCTTCCTTGCCCATTTTCCGGATTGATTGAAACCCTGCATGTAACCGAAGGTGAAATCGTGCCGGTGGGTTCGCCGATTATCACCATTTTAGTCACCGCTAAAGCCAATCAGCGGGAGCCGGTCCTCGTTGGGTACGGGGCCAAAGCCGACCAAGAAGTCCGTCGTCGCCCACGAAAATCAGATGCGTATCCGGACCCAGTTGTCCAGAACCCACCGGTAACCGCGGCCCGGGCAAAGCCACCGGTCCGTAAATTAGCCAAGGATCTTGGGGTCCACTTGGACTCAATTACCCCAACCGGTGCGGACGGAGTGGTAACCCGCGCCGACGTCTTGGGCTTCTTGGACAATGGTGAGGCGGCTAAACCGCCGCAACCACATCCGAGTACCGGTGATCGCCAGCCGGTGCGTGGCGTAGCGCGGATGATGGCCGATGCCATGGTGCGGTCGGCGTTCACCGCACCGCATGTGACCGAATGGGTCGACGTCGATGTTTCACGAACCCTTGAACTTGTATCCAGACTGCGAGCGCATCCGGACTATGAAGGTATCAGGATTACTCCACTAACGGTTGTCGCGGCGGCGGTAATTCACACTGCCAAGAAGTATCCGCGGATCAATTCCACCTGGCTTGATTCAGCTGAGGGTTCTGACATAGTGACCCACCGTGATGTGCACCTGGGTATTGCAACTGACACCCCGAGAGGGTTGTTGGTGCCGTCAATTAAGTCAGCCGGACACTTGAGCCTGTCCGAGCTCGCCCTTGAGATTCACACTCTGGTTGAAACTGCGCGCGCCGGGCGCAGCACCCCCGCTGATCTCACCGGTGGCACGATCACGATCACCAACGTTGGGGTATTCGGGGTGGACGGTGGCACACCGATAATTAATCCTGGGGAGTCGGCAATTCTGGCTATCGGGCGGATCCTGGATCGACCTTGGGTCGTTGATCAAGTTGTGGTTGTACGCCCGATCATGCAGCTTTCACTGTCCTTCGACCACCGGGTCGTTGATGGGGCATTGGGCTCCAAGGCCCTAGTGAGTATGGCTAACTTCCTGGCTGATCCAGCCGTTGAGTTGTTACTGTCGTAAGAGTCGGTCGCACCCGTTGGCCGTGCCCGATAGCCTTACCGGGTGAAGGGAATAATTCTTGCGGGGGGAACGGGCAGTCGACTTTGGCCGATCACTAAAGGGGTCAGTAAGCAACTACTCCCGGTCTATGACAAGCCGATGCTGCACTACCCTCTGGCCACCTTGATGGCGGCTGGAATCAATGACGTGTTGGTTATTACCACCCCTGAGGACTCAGAATCCTTTTCGCGTTTGTTAGGTGACGGTTCGACGTGGGGAATGAGCATTAGTTTTGCAACCCAACCAAAGCCTGAAGGTTTGGCCCAAGCCTTTTTGATTGGGGAAAAGTTTTTGGATGGGGACTCCGCTGCATTAATTTTGGGTGACAATCTTTTCTATGGCCCGTCCTTAGGACGCAAACTCGCTGATTTGACCTCCGTGGTTGGGGCACACGTTTTTGCCTATGAAGTAGCGAACCCGAGTGAATATGGCGTTGTCGCATTTGATGAAGCTGGGGTGGCTACTTCCATTGAAGAAAAACCGGTGAACCCTAAGAGTTCCTATGCTGTCCCGGGTTTGTACTTCTATGACAACACAGTTGTTGAGGTTGCCAAATCCATTAAGCCCTCTGCTCGCGGTGAATTGGAAATCACCGCCGTGAACGATCACTACCTACAGGCAGGTTCACTCAAGGTCGCAGTTTTAGAGCGTGGAACCGCGTGGTTAGACACGGGCACATTTCGCTCCCTGCAAGACGCTGGTGAATTTGTGCGTGTGATGGAAGACCGCACCGGAACCAAAGTGGGTTGTGTTGAGGAAATCGCGTGGCGAAATGGTTGGATTACTTCCGCACAATTATTAGAACTTGCCCAACCACTACTTAAAAGTGGTTACGGCGACTACTTAGTCGCACTCGCCAACAAGTAACTAGTCAATAATTTGCGCACTTAAGCGTCTTCAGAAAGTACTACTTCGACGCCACCCGTGATGCCCACGGTTAGGTTATAAAGAATTGTGAATAATCCTGCGAGGGCTGAGATTAAGACAATTTCAACCGAGGCAACTATGAGTGTCGCACCGATCACTTGCCAAAATCCCAGCGAAGTAATCAGATCAAGTCCACTCGTGCTACCGACCACGTCGGTGATTGTTCCTGAGAGAGATTCGATCACGCCCGTACGATCGAGAATGAACCACACCACCGTAACCGCTACCACAAGAATTATGCCGATCGCGAGGGAGAGTATGAAGGCCGCTTTGGTCACCGACCAGGGGTCAAACCTGGATACGTAGAGGCGTGCCCGCCGCGGACCCCCACTCACTCGCTCGCCAAACCTTCGACTTCTTCAACTACCTCAGTTGATGCTAGCTCTTCGCCTTCAATGATTTCTTCTTCATCTTCAGTTCCCTTGGCCACAGCCACAACACTGATGTCTTCGCCAAGGCGCATCATGCGCACACCCATGGTGTCCCGACCTGATGCACGGATTTCATCAACCTTCGTGCGAATAACTACACCATTTGATGCAATGGCGAATATCTGATCGGTTTGCGCACACACCATCGCGCCAACGAGTTCGCCACGTTCTTCCGGCAACTTCATCGCGCGCACGCCTTTAATGCCACGTCCTTTTGCGACCCACTCATCAACTGAGGTTCGCTTGGCAAACCCACCGTCAGTGATAGTGACAACGAAGGTTCCGGGCGTGACAACATCCATGGATAACAATGCGTCATCGCCTCGAAAGCGCATGCCGATCACTCCACCGGTTGCCCGGCCCATTGGTCGCAATGTTTCGTCATTGGCCGTGAAACGAGCGGATAGGCCCTTTCTAGAAACCAGAAGTAGGTCGTCGATTTCTGACACCAGTCGTGCACCGATCAGTTCGTCGCCCTCGTGCAGGTTGATCGCAATGATTCCACCTTGACGGTTGGTGTCGTATTCGCTCAATCGAGTTTTCTTTACCAATCCCGACTTGGTTGACAGCACCAGGTAGTCACTTGCGGCATAGTCAGGAATTGCTAGGACTTGCGCAATTGTTTCATCGGGTTGGAACGCCAACAAGTTAGCGACATGTTGCCCGCGTGCATCACGCCCTGTCTCGGGCAACTGGTAAGCCTTGGCTCGGTATACCCGGCCGAGGTTGGTGAAAAACAGAATCCAGTGATGGGTGGTGCTAACAAACATGTGCTCAACAACATCGTCTTGACGCAGGTTGGCACCCTTAACTCCACGACCACCACGGCGTTGGGATCGGTACAGGTCACTAAGGGTTCGCTTGGCGTAACCACCCGAAGTAATTGTGACAACAACGTCTTCGACGGCAATGAGGTCTTCGTCGGTGACGTCACCGTCCCAGGCCACGATTTCAGTCCGACGTTCGTCACCGAACTTGTCGGAGATATCGGTCAGTTCGTCGCTGACAATTGTTCGTTGGCGTTGATCTGATGCCAAGATGTCGTTGTAATCGGCGATCTTGTTCATCAGTTCTTCGTATTCATCAATTATCTTCTGGCGCTCCAATGCGGCCAGACGACGAAGTTGCATGTCAAGGATTGCCACCGCTTGAATTTCATCGATTTCAAGTAGTTCAATTAAACCGGTTCGAGCTTCATCAACTGTTGCGCTTGCACGGATCAACGCGATCACAGCGTCGAGGGCGTCAAGAGCTTTGAGGTAACCGCTCAGGATGTGAGCGCGTTCTTCAGCTTTACGTAAACGAAAACGTGTGCGACGTTGAATCACTTCGATTTGGTGCAGAACCCAGTAACTCAGGAACTGCTCTAGGGTCAATGTGCGCGGTACCGAGTCAACAAGTGCCAACATATTGGCACCAAAGTTGTCTTGGAGCTGGGTGTGCTTGAACAATTGATTCAACACAACCTGGGCTACAGCGTCCCGTTTGAGTTCGACAATCAAACGCATACCGGTACGTGAAGATGAGTCATCCCGTACGTCGGAGATTCCGGTTAGTTTTCCATCACTGACAAGTTCGGCAATGCGCAGCAGGAGGTTGTCGGGGTTGACCTGATAAGGAAGTGCGGTAACGACCAAGATTTGTCGGCCGCGCTTGTCCTCATCGACGGTGACCACCGCGCGCATCGTGATTGATCCACGACCGGTGCGTTGGGCGTCTTCGATTCCTTTACGACCAACAATGAGTGCACCCGTTGGGAAGTCTGGTCCTTTAACCAGTTCCATGAGTGCGTTTTGGCGCTCTTCAACCGTTGAACCTGGATTGGAAAGTAACCACTGTGCACCCGCAGCGATCTCACGCAGATTGTGCGGTGGAATGTTCGTGGCCATTCCAACTGCGATACCGGAACTTCCATTAACTAATAGGTTGGGGAACCGACTGGGGAGAACAGAGGGTTCAAGGGTGCGACCGTCATAGTTCGGTTGGAAATTGACGGTATCTTCATCGATGTCGCGAACCATTTCCATGGCAAGTGGTGCCATCCGACACTCGGTGTAACGCTGGGCCGCGGGGGGATCATTACCCGGTGAGCCGAAGTTTCCTTGTCCTTGCACAAGTGGGTAGCGCAGTGACCACGGTTGAGCCAGGCGCACGAGAGCGTCATAAATTGCACTGTCACCGTGTGGATGGAAGTTGCCCATGACGTCGCCGACCACGCGAGCGCTTTTGGAGAAGTTGCGGTCAGGTCGGTAGCCCCCGTCATACATTGCATAAAGGACGCGGCGGTGGACCGGCTTGAGGCCGTCACGCACGTCTGGCAATGCTCGGGAAACGATTACTGACATGGAGTAATCAAGATAGGAACGCTGCATCTCAGTCTGCAGGTCAACCGGTTCTATCCGGCCGTGACTGCTGACCTCTTCAACTTCTACTTCAATGTCGTCTGACACTTTGCTCTCCGTTAATTAGTTTCTTATTTAAATGTCGAGGAAGCGAACGTCGCGGGCGTTCTGTTGGATGAAGTTTCGGCGAGACTCAACATCTTCACCCATGAGCACACTGAACATTTCATCGGCTTGGGCTGCATCATCGAGTGTTACTTGCAGGAGTACCCGCTCAGCAGGATTCATAGTCGTGTCCCAGAGCTCGTCGGCATTCATTTCACCGAGGCCTTTATAGCGTTGAATCGACTCCTCTTTAGGAAGTCGTTTCCCAGATGCGATTCCCGCCTCAATGAGTGCATCTTTTTCACGATCAGAATAGGCAAACTCCGCTGTTTCGCGTGACCATTTGATTTTGAACAATGGTGGTTGGGCCAAGAAGACGTGCCCTGCTTCAACTAACGGTCGCATGAAACGGAATAGGAAAGTCAACAAAAGTGTGCGGATATGTTGTCCATCAACGTCAGCGTCGGCCATGAGAACGACTTTGTGGTAACGCAATCGGTTTAGGTCGAATTCTTCTTGAATACCGGTACCGAAAGCCGAGATCAATGCTTGAACCTCAGTGTTTTGAAGTACTTTATCAATCCGAGCTTTTTCCACATTGATGATTTTTCCGCGGATCGGCAGGATTGCTTGGGTGCGAGGGTCACGGCCCTGTCGTGCTGAACCACCAGCACTGTCACCTTCAACAATAAAGACTTCACATTCTTCAGGTTCACGGCTGGAACAGTCAATAAGTTTTCCGGGCATTCCAGCGCCACCGAGTAATCCTTTTCGATTCCGGGCAAGGTCACGCGCTTTACGAGCGGCAATACGCGCGGTTGCCGCGTTCATTGACTTTCGCGCAATTTCTTTACCCTCGGCTGGGTTTTGTTCAAACCACGCACCCAATTGGTCGTTGACCACTTTTTGGACAAAAGCTTTCATCTCCGTGTTACCGAGTTTCGTTTTTGTTTGACCTTCAAATTGTGGGTCAACAAGTTTCACACTGACAATCGCGGTGAGTCCCTCGCGGATATCTTCGCCGGAAAGATTCGTGTCTTTCTCTTTGAGAATATTCCATTCACGCGAAAATTTGTTGACCAGTGATGTGAGTGCGGTACGGAAACCTTCTTCGTGGGTTCCGCCTTCGGTTGTGTTGATCGTGTTCGCAAACGTATACACGGACTCCGCATAGGTGTTATTCCACTGCATTGAAATTTCAGCACTTAAAGTCTTATTCTCATTTTCAGCCACCAGGTCAATCACGGTGGGGTTTGCCACGCCTTTGCTCGCATTTATATGACGAACGAAGTCAGAAATTCCACCTTCATACATGTAGGAAACGTGGCGGACAACTTCAACAACCTCGGTTGGGTTGTCCGGGTCAATAGTCACTACAGAGCCCGGTCGCTCGTCGGTGAATTCCAACTTCAGTCCACGATTGAGGAATGCCATCTCTTGGAAGCGACGGGCAAGGGTCGTGAAGTCGTAGGTGGTGGTCTCAAAAATCTCGCCGTCGGCCCAGAAGGTGACCGTGGTTCCGGTGCGATCTGTTTTTTCGCCTTTGTCGAGGGGCGCAACTGGTGCCCCGTACTTGTAATGCTGGCGGTAGACATTTCCCTCTCGGTGAATTTCCACGGCCAGGTCGGTTGAGAGTGCGTTGACCACCGACACACCAACGCCGTGAAGTCCACCTGAAACCGAGTACCCGCTGCCACCGAATTTTCCACCGGCATGTAGCACGGTTAAAACGACTTCAACCGCCGGTTTTTTCTCGATGGGATGCTCGTCAACCGGGATCCCGCGGCCGTCATCAATCACCCGAATCGCACCGTCAGGGAGGATTGTGACCGAAATTTCGGTGGCGTAGCCAGCCAAAGCCTCGTCGACCGCATTATCAACGACCTCGTAGACCAAGTGGTGTAATCCGCGTTCACCGGTTGAGCCGATGTACATTCCGGGCCGCTTACGAACTGCGTCGAGCCCTTCAAGAACCTGGATCGCGCTGGCGTCATAGGTCATGTGGTGCCCTCCAAGGAGCTAGGTGAAAACTAGATCGGTCACTAAAAGCGACAATTCACAGTCTACTCTGAAGTCCTGACATCACCTAGCCCATAAATGCCAATCAGGACATAAATGGGACCGGTGACCCCCTAGTTGCCAGTAGACGTACGAAATGGTGCCCAAAATCCGTCTTATTTCGCGCTAGGGGTCAAAATCGGCTAATTAAGTCCGGGTCCCGGCCGACTAGTTATAGGTATCGCGCGGCCCCCGGCCGGCCACATGCCAAGCCCCTTTTTTCCACGAAGGACGCTGAGGACCATTAATTGAAATCTTGGTCACGACACCATCACCCACTTCACCGGCAATTTTGGCCATTAGCTGATTCTGAAGCATCCGTAACTGGGTAGCCCAAGCCGTGGACTCGGCAGTGAGCCGCAGGGTGCCTTCCTCAAAGCCGGCAGGCACACAGTGGTCGGCGATCTCGGGCCCCACAATCTGAGCCCATGAATTCAATAACTTGGCCATTGAGCTCTCTTGCTCCCAGCCACTCTCAATAACTAGTTTGTCCATGGCACTACCGAGAAGTTCCGGGTCCCGACCACTGCGCGTGGATTTACGAGTCTTTTTCGCCGGGGCGCCTTTGGTTGTACGGCGGAGAAGTCGATCTGCCGCTTGTGCTTGTTCCTCGGCTGTTATTTCGTCACTCACTGGGCCCACCACCTTGGGTCACTGTGCCAAGTGAAACGTGAAAACGCGCCCCATCCAGTTCCCTTGGAACATCAGATTCCACTGCCGCCGTAATAAAAACTTGTGGCGCGTTTTTGGTTAGTTCCAAGATTGTGGCCCGTCGCATAACATCAAGCTCAGCAAAAACATCATCGAGAATCAGGATCGGCTCAATACCATCAGCTTTGAGAACATCGGCACTTGCAACACGTAGTGCTAACGATGCAGACCAGCTCTCACCATGTGATGCATAACCCTTTAGTGGTAGTTCGCCAAGCCCAATGAAAAGTTCGTCCCGGTGTGGTCCAACCAATGTCACTCCACGAATGAGTTCGTCTTTTTTCCGAGTGGCCAACTCTTCAAGTATCAAGTTTTCGATTTCACTTTGAGTGAGTATCTCAATGTTTGACCCAGTCAAATATTTCGATTGATAGTCAAGAAGTATTTCCGATGAACTAACGGCTTTTTCAGCACCACTGATTGAGTGGTAGCGATTTCGGATGAATGGTTTAAGGTCCCGAATGAATTGAATTCGAGTATGTGTTATTTCAGCACCAAGTTTCGCCAGCTGCTCGTTCCAAACCTCAAGCGTACTGTCAACATTTTCCCGGTTGAAGGATTTTAACAGTGCATTACGTTGTCGTAAAACTTTTTCATAGTCTGTTTTTACCCCTGAAAAACGAGGGGTTCGTTGAGTTAGTGTTTGGTCTATGAAATTTCGACGTTCACTCGGATCACCTTTCACCAAAGCTAGATCTTCAGGTGCAAACATAATTACTCGGACAATTCCCAAAATATCTCGGACCCGGGGAAGTAGTGATCCATTCAATTTGGCTCGATTAGTTTTCCCGGGAGTGATTTCAAGGTCGATCGCAACAGCACGATCCTCCTCATTAATTCGGGCCCTTATTACAGCTGATGTTTTTCCTGAACTCACTAACGGAATTTCACTTGCCACTCGATGTGAGGTAAGTGTTGCTAAGTAATAGATGGCCTCAACGATATTTGTTTTTCCCTGGCCATTTTGACCGATAAAAATATTTACACCCGGTGAAAACTCAATGAGCACCTCATTATACGAGCGAAAACTATCAAGCTGGAGGGCTTGCACCCACATGTGTCAGCCCGTCAAACGTACAGGCATTAGCAAGTAGCGGTAGTCCGCTTGTGTGTCTGTATTTTCATTTGTCACACCAGTAATAACTGCGGGTTTCGTGGCTAACGTGAATGAGAAACGAGCTTTTGGAGCATCAATTGCATTAAGTCCGTCGAGTAGATAACCAGGATTAAATGCAATCTCTATTGGGTTACCTTCAACCTCGACTTCCAAAATTTCATTTGCTTGAGCGTCATCACCTGAACCAGCCCTCATGTGGATTTCACCGTTATTGAAATGCATACGAATTGGTGTATTACGCTCAGCCACCAGGGCAACACGTTTGACCGCATTCACCAACTCTGCCGTATTCACAATGGCAGTTGTCGAACTTTCATTGGGGAGTAGTGATCGATACTTTGGAAACTCTCCATCAAGTAGCCGTGTTGTTGTGCGCATACCTTCCGCTTCAAAACCAATTAGTTTTTCACCATCAGGTGCTATTGCCAACTCAACAACTTTTGCTGAACCCATACTTTTAGCTGCGTCGGCCAAGATGCGTGCTGGAATTAACGTATTAAGTTCAATTGAAGTCTTTATTGGTGACCATGGAAAAGTTCGGACTGCTAAGCGATACCTATCAGTCGCGGCCAAAGTGATATTCGATCCATCAATTTCCATTCGAATTCCGGTGAGTACAGGAATTGTGTCGTCTCTTCCTGCTGCGATAGCAACTTGTGCAACAGCTTCGGCAAAAACGTCACCATTAACATTCCCAGCAGTGGTTGGCATGTCGGGTAAGACTGGGTAATCCTCAACGGGAAGTGTGGGAAGCATAAATGAACTACGACCACATTCAATTAACACTCGATTACCCTCCAACTTGAGGACAACCGGAGCGGCAGGAAGTGACTTTGTTATGTCGGCGAGAAGTCGACCGGAGACCAGTGCTTTACCAGGTTCAATCACGTCAACGTGAACGTACACACGAGCAGAAATTTCGTAATCAAAACTCGACAATGTCAATGATTCTGCGTCGACAATCAGCATAACTCCGGAGAGAACTGGCATGGATGGTCGTGAGGGCAACGTCCGCGCAGCCCACGTAACAGCGTGCGCTAACAAATCACGTTCAACTCGGATATGCATTTTCCTCGTACCCCTGTCTAAAACCAATTAATTTAACGAAGGCTCAGTGTGCCCTATCTGTATTTATTTGGTAAGAGCAACCTTCTGACTTGTGCTTTTAGTGTTGTCTACATGAAGATGCCTTATGAGTAGTTATTAAATTTAACTGTTTATCTAAGTAGTAGTAGTCATAGGTCGTGTGGATATTGGGGATAACCAAAATACTTTGACTAATTTATGCGTGTTTAATTATAGGTTGTTTGTGTAAAAGACAAAGTTATCTGTGGATTGTGGTGGAAAACTATGAAAACAAGTTCATTTATCCCCAGAAGGGTCGGAATTTGTCCACAGTTTTCATTTCAATTACTGGTTTAAGTCAGATCTATCCACAAGGCGTCCACAGGTGGGGATAGCCCCATATTTATCAATTTAATAATAGTTATCCATAGGTTTATCCACATGGTTTATTCACAACTGTTGGTAATGTGGGGATGAATAATACTTATGTGACTTGTGGTGTTTAGTGGGATTTAGCCTGACTAGATTCACATAGGTCGAGGTTGGGATTTTATTCGACTTGTGAGATCTGTGACTTGGTTATACAACGTGCGCTTTTCAGCCATCAATTCTCGAATTTTACGATCGGCGTGCATGACAGTTGTGTGGTCGCGGCCACCAAATGCCTGACCGATTTTAGGTAGGGAGAGATTGGTGAGCTCACGACATAGATACATGGAGATTTGTCTCGCCGTAACCAGTGTGCGGCTACGGCTAGGACCGCATAGTTCTTCAATACTGACACCAAAGTAGGAAGCACAAGCACCCATGATTTGGGCGGCGGTTATTTCTGGGCCCACGTCAGATGGCAGTAGGTCTTTAAGGACAGCTTCCGTGATTGCCAAATCGACAGGCTGTTGATTTAACGAAGCAAATGCAGTTACCCGAATAAGCGCTCCTTCGAGCTCACGGATATTCGTCGAGATTTTTGAGGCGATGTATTCCAAAACCTCGGGAGGGGCGACAAGTCTTTCCTGTGTGCTTTTTTTACGAAGAATTGCTATCCGGGTTTCTAAGTCAGGTGGCTGTACGTCAGTGATAAGTCCCCATTCGAAACGTGAGCGCATCCGGTCTTCAAAGTCAGGAAGTTGTTTAGGTGGTAGGTCACTCGTTATAACTATTTGCTTATTAGCATTATGTAAAGTGTTAAAAGTATGAAAAAACTCTTCCTGTGTCTGGACTTTTCCGCTCAGGAACTGAATGTCGTCAACGAGTAGTACGTCGATGTCTCGATAGCGGCGTTGGAAATTGGCGGCCTTGTCGTCTCGAATACTGTTGATGAATTCATTGGTGAATTCTTCAGAGCTGATGTAGCGGACATAGGTTCCTTTAAAAAGTGTTTTAGTGTAATGCCCAATTGCGTGTAATAGGTGGGTTTTACCAAGCCCGGAACCGCCATAAATAAACAAAGGGTTGTACGACTTGGCTGGTTGTTCGGCCACCGCTACTGCTGCGGCATGGGCAAACCGGTTACTTGTGCCAATAACGAAAGTATCAAACGTGTATTTGTTGTTGAGGCGCCCGAATTCTTCTTTGTTACTGGGTGAACCCATCCCTGGCCGGTCAAATGTTGCCTCACGAATGTTGCCAAATAACGGCTCTGGTATTTGTGGATTGTCGGCATAGGTTGAGTCGGCTACTTCATCGGTTAAATCTTCATCAATAGAGGGTGCAATAGATGGATCCACGGTTACTGCCAGGCGAATCTCCCTGCCAAGGATCGAACTGAGCGCACTGCTTACCAGTGGACGCAGCCTAGTTTCTAGGACATCTTTGGTGAATTCGTTGGGGGCTGCAATGAGAACTGTGTCCTCAACCAAACCCAATGGTTGGGTCAGCGAGACAAAGGCTTTCTGCTGGGGACTCAAGGTTCCATCAGATAACGAATTTAACGCGGCATTCCACATAGCGCTTAGTTCGTTATCCCCAGCCATTTGACCTCAATAATCTCAATTTACCTAATTTATCCACACGCTTATCCACAGGTGTGGATGAACGTCGTCATGCTACAACCAAAAGGTTGTGTTTGACAAGGGGAACAACAAATTAGCACGTGTCATTACTACAGATTTCCCAGGACGGTGACAGGCCTAAAACCTCTCTGTAAAATCCTATGGGGGCTGGGTTTGACCCGAGTAGGGCTATGGCGTAATCTTCGGAGGCTAATCACTTTGGTAACAGGTTTAAAGTGACATCACAAGGAGAATCATGAAGCGTACCTTTCAGCCCAATACCCGCCG
>JBBARV010000015.1:0-44687 GCA_040399625.1 Candidatus Nanopelagicales bacterium
GTGTCAGCCCACTCCAATCTACGTCGGACCGTGATGCTCGCACCTATTATCTCTTCTTTGACAGCCACGACCACTCCCTGAATTCCTGTGTCAATGTATTCACCCATTCTTAAAAGTATCAAAATGGAATTCAGAGCGCTCCACGTGGTTCATCGCTCAACTCCTGCGCAACAAATAAATTTTTCTTTAGTCCTGAAATATATGGCTTGGTCCCTCAGGACCACGAGATACAACAATACGGTCGGGAAACCTATCTTTCATTTCACTCACGTGACTAATGACCCCGATCGTTCGGCCACCTGACTTCAATTGATCGAGTTGGTCAAGTACCCGCTCTAAGGTATCGGTGTCAAGGGAACCAAAGCCTTCGTCAACAAATAGGGTCTCCAGTGAAACACCTCCAGTTTCACTCTGCACAACGTCAGCCAAACCGAGTGCCAGTGATAGTGACGCGTAGAAAGTCTCTCCGCCAGAAAGTGACGTTGTTGGACGGGCATCTCCGGTTGCTTCATCCATGACGTTTATTCCAAGCCCCGTGTTACCGCGGCCTTGGGAACTTTCGTCCAGTAAAAAGGATAGGCGACCACTGCTCATTTTGCGTAAATGCAGTGAGGCAGATTCCAGAACGTGGGCGAACCGAAGTTGAAGTGCATAACTTTCTAGTGTCAACTTTTTAGTATTAATTGAAGATGTTGCTGTCACGAGTGCACCAAGTCCCACCGCGTCTTTGACTTCGGATGCTAGTTTTTCAACACTTTGCGATTCCTTGGCATATTTGGCAACTAGCATGATCGCAGATTTTAACAAACCTTCTGACAGTGTTCGGGTCTCTTCAGCCTTTTCAACAACTTCTCGGGCTAGCGAAAGTGTGACTTCGAGGTCGGCAAAGGATTTCTCACATTCAATGGGATCTAGTTCCCTCATTTCAGGTGTCAGGGACTGTGAGATTTTTTCCAGATGACTACTGGACTCAAGCCAAGTGGTGAGGCGCTCTGTTGTTAATTCAAGTTCATTGAGTTCATCGGCGGCGTTCATATCTGGCGCGATCAGTTGTGACAACTCTGCGGCTTTCATTTCTACCTCGGTATCAAACTTCAGGAGCGCATTACTCGCTAGTTCTCGGGTACTCTCTGCATCGATTACCCATTTTTTACTTTGTACAAAACCCAATTCCAGCTCATTCAACTCAGTTTCACGTAGATCTAGTTGCTCGGCTACCTCACGTTTAGTTACCAATTCAGAACTCAAGTCATCAAGTTCAACGTGAACACTCTCCCGTGATTTATCAGCACAGGTTGCACTCAATGAGGCAATGGCAAACTTTGTAGAATCAAGTTTAGAAATCAGTTCAGCGATCCCCTGCTCATGTGTATCACGAATGGCTTTGGCGCCCTCCACTTCACTTTCAAGAATTTCTATCAGTTCCTCAGAAACTACGTCAATACCGGTTTCGATAGTTGCAGGTTGTGGATGTGTGAGGGAGCCGCAAACCGCGCATGGGATACCCTCACTCAATTGTCCAGCCAATACAACTACCCGTTGGGCTAGTTGCGCACGGATGGCCTGAGACAGGGTTAGCTCAGATTTCGTAACAGTGTGCTCAAGCACATCTAATTGATTTTTTTTATCGCGAATTTTCTGCTCTTGTGTTCCACAAAGTTCTTGTAGGTCTGAAAGTTCCTCGAGTTTTTTGCGCATTTCATTCAGCACACTTATCTGAATTTCTACTTGCTCAACCGCAGTTGCCGCCTGTTGTGACTCTGTAATCGCCAACTTTAATTGTGTTGAAGTCACCGGGTAGGTGTCAATGGCATCACGCAACTTCTCGAGCCTGGATAAACACTCATTTTGTTCAGCAAGCAATTCTTCGCGTCGGAGGGCTCTTTGCGGATACCCCGACTGCCATTCGACCAATGGCTTCAATTGACCGATTTGTTCGCGGGTGTTGGCAATGATTGCTGGGATCACCTCGAGTGTGAGTTCGGTCTCCCAAGCACTCAGATCAGACTGCGCTGTCAAAGCCAACTCGCGCGCTCGCACAAACTCCTCGAGTTTTTCCTTAGTTTGTGCGAGTTCATTGAATTGGATTTCAAGTGGTTTGGCTTCCATTTGGGCTCTTCGCAACGATTCCCGCGCAACCCCAAGAACGAATTCATAATGTGCAATAACTGCTTGAGTCACTGCGCCGGGGTCGGTTGCAAAGCCGTCAACGAGTTCACCAACGTGATCGAGCAGTTCTTGCGGATCTGAAGGTGTCAATAGCCCTTGAATCTGCACTGCAATGTCTCGCGTCGCCGATCGGGCCGAATTCACGGTGACTTGAGCCGCCTTACCTCGTTCATCAAGTTCTGTTTGTAGTTTTTGGTAGTAGCTATCTCCCAGGAGGTCGCGTAATGCCTCGAGTCGCTTACTGGGGTTCATGCGGAGCAATGCCGCAAACTCACCTTGAGCCAGGACAACGAGTTGTCGAAACTGTTGAGCATTGAGGTGCAACAGGTCAACCAGGTAGGTACCTATTTCATTTGCGTGGGTGAGTGCAAAATCTTGCACGCCATTCGCGTCAAATCTGATCAAAGACTGGGTAGCCGCCCGCTTGGTCTCGCCTTCACCATTGGCCTTGACAAATGAGTAAGGGATCCCGCGCGTGATCGCGTGTTTTACTCCATTGACCGAGAAGTCCAGGACAATTTCTGAGCGATCAGATCCAACACTGAAATCACTGCGCATGCGATCCTTGGCAGACTCCTCGCCACTGAGTGTGCTAAACAGCGCATAGGTGATGGAGTCAATGATCGTTGTTTTACCCGATCCGGTCGGTCCATCAATTAAAAACAAACCTGAGGCACTGAGGGCGTCAAAGTCAATGACTTGCCGGTCTTTAAATGGTCCGATCCCAAATATTTCAAGCCGATGAATTCTCATTGTGAGGTGTTACTCGCATTCACTCTTTCAATAGCAGCCTGAAACAGCATCCGTTGCGGGTTCGAGATCTCACCATTACTCACGTGGGCGACAAAGCCGGCAGCGATCTCAATAGGAGGTGTGGTTTGTGGGTCAAGCCGCTCGTGGATTGACAGCGTTTGTGCGCCACCCTGTGGCAAGAATTCAATGTGCTTGAGGTTGACGAATCTTTCCAACAATCGTTCGCGGGTTCGCTCCTGGCGAGTGGGGTCGGTCACAACAGCTCGAACCCAAAAGTTTTCTACCTCGTCGAACTTTGGGTCGTTAAGTAGATCTTGCAATTCACCCGTGATGGTGAGGAGTGGGCCGGGTACCGGAGTGGAGATATTTTCATGTGTAACGGGACCCACCGTTGGTATGTCGATCAACGTCACACTTTTATTGTGTTTCTCTTCAGAAAATGAATACGGCAATGGCGAACCCGAGTATTTTACAATCGTCGATAACTTCTCCGGCGTAGAGATGACCTGTGCTCCGTGTAGGTGTCCCATGGCAACGTAGTCAACCCCAGCGAAAACACTCGATGGTGCATCACCGATTCCACCAATTTCAAGTGAACGCTCCGACTCACTTGAACTTCCACCGGTAATGAATGCATGGGATACCACAACGACCCGGGCATCCCCTCGATTAACCAAATCGGCGCGAATGTGCTCCATGGCTGCGTTGAGGACACCTGCATGAGTGCGCTCGGCTTCCAATTGTGTGGACACCACTTCTGGTTGAAGGTATGGAATTCCATAAACAACCACCGTGGTGCCATCACGGCCGGTCACCTCCAGTGGGACACCAATGTCTGAGATCTCTGAACGTATATGAACACCGTTTGCCGCCATTAGCCCACTACCAAAACCCAACCGAACGGCAGAATCATGATTGCCAGGGGTAATGAACACCGGGCACGCGGAACTCAAACCAATGAGAGCACGGTCAAAAAGTCGAACAGATTCCGTGGGAGGAACCGATCGGTCATATACATCTCCGGCAATGACCACCAACTCAATTTTTTCCGTCACAACAAATGCAACTAGCCAATCGATGAATACTTCTTGGTGAATGTGCATGCTTTCAGACAGAAAAGTTCGTCCTAGGTGCCAGTCGGATGTATGCAGGATTTTCACAGTGACTCTTAAACAACCGACAACTAAATGGAGTCGCGAGCCATGTCGACAAAGCGCGAGTAGTGACCTTGGAATGCAACATTGATAGTTGCCGTTGGCCCGTTACGGTGCTTTGCCACAATGAAGTCTGCTTCACCGGCGCGGGGTGACTCGCGGTCGTAAGCGTCTTCCCGGTGAAGGAGAACGACCATGTCGGCATCTTGTTCGAGGCTGCCCGACTCTCGCAGGTCAGAGAGCATCGGCCGCTTGTCCTGGCGTTGTTCTGGCCCACGGTTGAGCTGGCTGATTGCAATGACGGGGACTTCGAGTTCTTTTGCAAGGAGTTTAAGCGAGCGGGAGAACTCGGAGACTTCTTGCTGGCGGCTCTCAACGCGCTTGCCGCTGGACATGAGTTGCAGGTAATCAACTACAACCAGTTGCAGATTGTGACGCTGCTTCAACCGCCGACACTTTGCCCGAATTTCCATCAGTGTCATATTGGGTGAGTCATCAATGAAGAACGGGGCTTCACTGACAGCACCCATCTTGTTTGCGAGTTTCGCCCAATCGGCCTCACTCATCTGTCCTGAACGCATGTGGTGAAGTGCAACCTGTGCTTCAGCCGAGAGCAGACGCATGACGATTTCGTTGCGACTCATTTCAAGTGAAAAAATCACACTTGTCAAACCATGTTTAATTGAGGCACTGCGACAAATATCGAGTCCGAGAGTCGAATTATGCGTTGGGATCATGCTTGAACCCGCAAGATATAAATGCGAAGTGTTCTCTACTTCAATACAGCGAACGGCAACGCTTGGGACAACTTCAACGCTGGTAATAAATCTTTTTCCATGGCGAACAGCGGACTTTCCGTACATACGCTCTTTAGCTCGTAAATTCTTGCGCTCAAGCCTGAAAACAGAATCATGGGTCGTGAAATTCAGGTTGAATGCGATTGAGGACTTGGGTGTCCGCCCTAGGACTGGCTTAAGGCTCACCGAAACTCGATAACCCAAACTTGTGATCAGTTCACGAACCTCCCCGGCTAATCGTTCTGAGGTTGTCGTGTACTGGATGTTGCCGGTACTCGTGACGGTGCCATCGGTGTCAAGCAGACCTGCAAGAAGTTGCCGGCGTTGATCCTCCGAACTTCGAAGATACTGATGAGGAATGTGCTTGTTTCCCAGTAGCCCCATTTTTCTTAACAGTGCTTGCACAGATCCATGGTCATCTTGACAAGCCTGGCATCGACGAAAACCAGTCATGGGTCCAGCGCAGTCTGGGCACGTTGTTGCCGGAATGGGGTCCGCGATTATCTTCAACTTCCCCCCGCATGACTTGCCGCAAGTGCGTACCCAGGGGTTGATGGGCACGAAATCAGCGCTACACACCATGCAAGTGCGGGATTCGATTGGATCCGGCTTTGGTAGGCGGATGCCAAATCGGAGATTGCCAAGGTCTGGACAGGCATACCCTTCAGCTTCGACGTGCATGACAATTTCTGGATCAGCACTGGTGAAGTGCGCCGCCGCGGAGGTTCCATCACCTAACCAAACACCCATTGTGTATGGACCAATAGGCAGATCCTGTACAGGCAGATTTAACGGCTGACCATTGATGATGCTGTGGTTAAGCCGAAAGTCCGCGGTGTTGCATCTGACCGTTTGCGCAATTTCTTGAGTAGTAAAAATTTTTGGTTCCGTTCCGCCCAAGCGGCGGGATGCTCTGGTGTCCGTGAGCCATTCGTGTTCCGCATCTGCGACGATCTCAGAACCGTCACTGAATGTGATTCGATAACAGGGTCGGTCGGACCAGATTTCACTGGCGGCACGCACCCGTGCTGGTTCACCGTTGTCACCAAAAACCCAATCACCGGGGACAAGATCCCCTTGTGTGCTCCAGCCGGAAGGAGTTGGGATCGGGGTGTCAAGGGCCAGTGCCTTACCAAGCGCGGGACGCGCCGCAACAATAATTAACTGTCCCGCATGAAGTCCATTTGTTAATGAATCAAGTTCAGCAAAACCGGTGGGAACTCCCACCATTTGTCCATCACGATTAGAGATCGCTTCAATCTCACTCAGCGTTCCCTGCATGATCTCGCTCAGTGGCGAGTAGTCCTCACTCGTTCGGCGTTCGGTTACTTCGTAGACCTCGGCTTGAGCCCGGTCAACAGCGTCATCTACTTCACCTTGACCGCTGTAACCCAACTGCACAATGCGTGTCCCCGCGGTCACGAGTCTGCGTAAAATTGCTTGTTCACGAACGATGCGCCCGTAATAGTTCGCATTAGCCGCGGTGGGAACCATGGAAACCAATGTGTGGATATACGAAGGTCCACCGATCCGCGTGATTTCGCCGGACTTGGTTAACTCAGAAGCAACGGTGACAGCATCTGCTGGTTCACCTCGACTGTAGAGGTCCACGATTGCGTCGTAGATTGTTGAATGTGCAGGGCGGTAGAAGTCGTCCGCGCGAATTGTTTCAACAACGTCGGCGATTGCGTCTTTGCTGAGCAGCATTGCGCCAAGGACGGACTGCTCGGCGGCCTCGTCATTAGGTGGTGTGCGATCGGGTGTACGGGAATAGGCAGAGTCCCGCGGTTCTTCTGGGATATGTAGCTCAGAAACGCTCAACGCTGCCCTTTCCTTCCCTTAACATCTCCCAGTAAACACCGAGGGTCTGACGTTAGGCTCCGCGCAGCGCCGTGTCCATTTCCCCTGTGAGCACAACTGTGGGTTCCCTGTGGACTCAGTTCGGTATCTGGTGGATCGATCTGGGATAACTTGGGGAAAAGTCAATTATTTTTGATGATTTCCGCGTTTTTCCTCACAAAATAGTGTCCACACCCTGTGGAGAAAAACTTTTTACTAGGCTGCCGGGGTGGCTGACTACACGAATGAACAACCATTGCGAATAACAACCGTCTGTCTGGGCAATATTTGCCGCTCACCGATTGCAGAAGCTGTTCTGCGAGATCGCATTAATCGGGCCGGGCTCAGCGACCTCGTGAGCGTTGACTCGGCCGGCACCGGTGATTGGCATATCGGGTACAAAGCCGACCCCCGAACCCAAGCGATCCTCACCCAGAGCGGATACGAACTCACGCACACTGCGCGTCAGATCACGTCGAGTTGGATGGCAGAGATTGACATTATTTTGGTAATGGACCAGAGCAACTACGCCAACGTCGAGGCGCTTATCCGGGAAAGTGGTCAGGAACCCGAGTTGTACATGATGCGAAGTTTTGACCCCGAACTCGGTCACCTCGGGGGCCTACACCCCGACCTCGACGTCCCCGACCCCTACCACGACAAAGAAGAAGGATTCGCACTCGTTCTGGACATGATCGAGCGGGCAGCCGACGCATTTGTTGCTGGACTACCCGCTCGTTTAAACCAGTATGGATGAACCAGTAACAATGAACCAATAACGGCGAAAAACTAGTTGATTGCGTACGCGTCTTCATCTGTCACGATCAACAGGGTTCCTTCATTGCCACCCGAAAAAATGTCGCCGTAGATTGTCGGAATATTCTCAAAACCCGTTCGAACGTCCTCCCGATGTTTGAGACGTCCCTCATCAATCCACATTGCCAGATCCGCGCGAGCCCTGGGTAATTCGTCTTCATAGTCACCCAATAAGAAGCCCTGCATTCGCACGCTGCCGTACACGAATCGCATCATGTTCGTTGGACCTTGAACCGGGCGGCTCTCGTTGTAGCCGGCAATCTGCCCACACAGCACGATCCGACCGAACTTGTTGATGTTCTCGACCGCCGCTTGCAGGATCTCACCGCCAACGTTGTCAAAAAAGATATCCACCCCGTTGGGGCACGTCTCGTGAATCTGCTCCACTAGGTTTCCGGCTCGATAATCAATGGCTGCATCGAGGCCCAGTTCATTGACAAGCCAATCACATTTCTCGGGTCCACCAGCAACTCCAACAACCCGGCAACCCAATATTCGTCCAATCTGCGAGGCGACGGATCCGGTCGAACCCGCAGCACCTGAGACGAGCATGGTCTCGCCCACAAGTGGACGACCAACAGCAGTTACTCCAAAGTAAGCGGTGAGAGCGTTCATTCCCATGGGGCCCATGGCCGCAATGAGATCCTGTCCCTCGGGGACCGCCCGGACCGGCCACGCTGCACTGTTCACAACATCGTATTCCTGCCAGTGCCCAATCATGGTGACTCGAGATCCAACCGGGAATCGCTCATCTGCGGATTCAAGGACTCGGCCCGCTGTGGTCGCCAATACAGGTGCGCCAAGATCAATCGAGGGGTAGAGGCTATTACTGGGGGCATCCATCCAGTTTCGCAACGTTGGTGCGCATAGGAAAACAGAGTTGTGCACAAGAATATGCCCCGGCTCTAGTACAGGGTTTACGAATTCACTTTCGCGGTACTCAAAGTCGTCAACATGACACGGTCCCTCAGGTCGTCGACGAAGGATCCACTCTCTATTTATCTTCATTGATACTGCCTTTCAACATTTGTGACCTCCGTCTATGGTTCATGGCTAAAAAAGACCGATGGCCTGGTTTCCATCAGGAATCCAGGCCATCGGTTCATACTGTTGCTGGTTTAGCTTTCAGCTTCCACGAGTCCTGAGACATCGTCGAATACGCCGCACTCACCCAGTGGCACAACATCACCGTTCTGGATTTGTGAGTACACAACCGACTGGTTCACCATACGAGCCAGACCTGGGTATGCGGTCCACTCTTGTGTGAAGTCAAGTGGTGGGAGCATTCCGGGTAGGTCGATCTTGGCTGTGCTTGCAGCTGTCATGAACGTCGCGGCATCGAGAGTGTCAGCTGGTTCGACTGTCTCTGCAACCTGCCTGAAGCCCATGTAGGCGGTCCAGGTTCCTAGTCCACCGAGGCTGTTGTAATCCTGGGCTGGGTCAGCACCGATTGCGTCGAGGCTGGCGCGGTAGTCATCCCATACGGTACAAGCAATGTCTGGGTAGATTCCAACAACCGTGGAACCTTCCAAAATTTCCTCATGACCTGCGGCCGAGATCTTATTCAGGTTGCCCTGAGGTCCGTAGAACTTGGCAGTAGGTTGCGCAGCATCCCAAGCCACCATGAAGGCGGTCAGTGGAGTCTCTGATGTCACAGAGACGACACAGTCGGTGCCACCTTCAAGAAGTTGTGCCACCTGAGCGGATTGATCTTGGACCGTACCCGGCTGAATTACATACTCCGGGTTGAGTTTGTCCGCGGCACCAAGACGCTTGGCAGCTTCTTGCATCGGTGGCCAGAACGACTCAGCACCCTCGATGATCAGGCCCTTGATGTTCATGCAACCATCTTCGAGGGCTTTCTTAACTTCGCCAACTCCATACATCTGGATTGAGCCGAAGGGGAACGCTGCCTTGCTCGTGTTCTCCTTGGCACCCAATGCACAGCACTCACCGAAGTAAGCGATACCCGCAGGTTCGAGAATTTCAATCATGGCATCTGGGCTGAAGTTGAAGCTACCGACTACTGCAACGATGCCATCGGTCGTGGCCTGGCGTGCGCAAGTAGCTGCGCCGTCAGCGGTTCCTTGGCTATCGCAATTGATAACTTCAAGTGGGCGTCCGTTGATTCCACCGGTTGAGTTGATGTACTCCTGTGCGGCATCAGCCGAAATATGGATGTTGGGGTACACGGCTCCTGGGGAGTTAATATCCGTGATCGTCATTGTCTTTACGGGTTCGCCCGTAAGTTCAGCGGGGCTTTCTGCAGCTGCTGATTCAGAAGCTGCTGCTGTCTCAGTTGTTGCAGCGTCAGTGGTGTCGCTGGTGCTGGAACACCCGGCGAGTACTAGCACTGCAGCTGCTGCTGTTGCTACGATCGAAACTACTCGACGGCGGCCCGTGATGCGGGCCCGTTGCATTTGGCTCATTCGCATTCCTCTACTTTTTATAAGTCCACTGGCCTGCCGCCACTGGCTCTCCATTGCACAACTTAAGGTAAGACATCGGCTCTTTGCGCATAAAACATAATCAATGTGGCTGAAATGTTATGAAATTCGTCCTAAATGTCTGTTTAGTTCTTTTTTTATTTTTTGGTGATCCTACGTTTACTCTATCTGACTATTTAATGCCGATCTGATTTACTAGGCCGCATCCTCGCCGGTAGTCCCAGAAAGATACGAGTCCTCAATCTCTTTGATCCGGGCCCGAGCCTCCGCGCCGCTCAGCGCCAGGACGATTTTGCCCCGTTGCATGACCAGCGCTCTGTCGGAATAGCGCAGTGCTTTGCGGGCGTGCTGCTCTACCATCAGAACTGCCGTGCCACGCTCATCTGCTGCTGCTCGGACCGCCTGCAGGAGACGGTCAACGATCATGGGTGCCAGCCCCAGGGAAAGCTCGTCGGCCAACAGAAGTCGGGGTTGGCGCGCGAGAGCTCGACCTAGACTCAACATCTGCTGTTCGCCGCCGGATAGCAGCCCGGCTCGAGTATTGATCCGGGAATTCAATTCAGGAAACAAGTTGGTCACCGACTCTAGGGAAACTTGAGCGAGGCGGACATTATCTGCAAGGGACAATGATCGGATGATCGACCGCTCCTCTGTGACAAAGGAAAGGCCTCCACGTGCCCGTTGATACAACGGCTCCTTCGTGGTGTTTCCAAACATCTCGACCGAGCCCGACATTAAGGGAACCATGCCGGCCAGGGTCATCATGGTTGTTGTCTTTCCAGCGCCGTTTGGTCCCAATAGGCAGACAACTTCACCCGGTGCCACAGTGAAGTTAAGTTCGCGGATTACGGGTTGACCTAAATAGCCGGCCGTAATATTTTCCGCGTGCAGAACTCGGCTCGTATCAGTCATGATTGCACCTCCTTCTCTGTAGCCATTACCCCGATTTCGTGGTCACTCGATTCGTCTTCTTGGCCCAGGTAGGCATTGATCACTGCGGGATCTGCACGGACCTCGGCTGGTGTGCCGTCACTAATTTTGGTACCGAAGTCAAGAACAGTTATGTCGTCACAAACCGACATAACAAAGTTGACATCATGCTCGACAAGCAGGATCGCCATGCCCCACTCTTTCGCCAGACGAACAACCAGAGTTGCGAGTTCCCGTGTTTCATGGTCGTTCAGTCCTGCCGCCGGTTCATCGAGGAGCAGCACACTCGGGTTGGCAGCCACTGCTCGCGCGATTGCTAGCAGGCGTCGTTTGCCGTAGGACAGTCCCTCAACCCCCAGCCCTAAATCGTCGACCAAATCAAAATCGCGGATCGCACTGGCGGCTGCCTCCGACAACGGTGCTTCCACCGGGTAGATCAGATCTCGGAAATAGGACATGAAATCTCGTGGGTCGCTGGCCGCACGCAAATTGTCAATCACTGACACGTCTTCGAACAGTTCAAGCGCTTGAAAAGAACGCCCTACTCCGGCGCGGGCACGCTTAGTTGTCGGCCAAGAAGTGATGTCTTGATCGTCGAGCGTAACTTGGCCTTCAGCAACTTTGGCAAAGCCTGTGACGGCATCAATAAAGGAGGTCTTTCCGGCACCGTTAGGACCAATCAGACCCGTGATGCGGCCTGGACGCACAACGAGGTCCACCGAGTTGACGGCAACAGTTCCGCCGTATCGGACCGTTAGTCCCTTTGTCACCAAGGTTCGAGCGGGGACTTTCACAATCTCCCCGATCTCGGGCAGCGAATAGATGATGGGTGCATCAGTCTTGGGGCCACGTACAAGTTTTATGACAGCGAGCAAGGCGAAGGCAACTGCCACTGGCCACATAGTAAGCATGTAGAAAAGAATTCCACCAAGTACGGCCTCACCTAAAACGAACATGTTCATTCGTAGCCGAGGCGTGGTTTGTGTCCGCAGGATTGCAACGACAAAGGTGAGCTGGGCTACCAGAAGTGCAATTACCGCCATGGCTCGAGCATCAACGAGTAAGAAGCCCAGGGACGCGAGAACCGGCAGCGCCATTACCAGGACGCCTACACCAATATTGACGGTGCGATGTCGCCAAGCAATGACCGCGACGAGGGGGGTCTGGCCCAACAAAATCAGGAAGGCTGACAGCGGAACTTGTTCAGCCGCGAGGAACAGGATGCCGGCCGCAGCAACCGGAATGAGGAGGGCCAGGCCTTCCTGGACAACGCTGATCCGATCACCACACGCCACACCCCAAATGGCCACCAACTGGGTGACCACAACGAGGGCGAGTGCCAGTCGGTCAGGGCTTGGCTCAACAAAATAAAGAATCAGTGCGCCAATAAAGGGAATTAAAAGAGTTAAACGAATAATTTTGGGCTGTGCGAAAGGGCCACGCTCAAGCAGAATAAGAGTTGCGATGCCCATCGTGATGTAGATAAGCAGGTAGACCGCCGACCATTGCTGACTCGCGAGAACCCAGGCAGCGACCAATGCAAAAATTAGTCGACCGCTGATGCCGCGAGGATCCCTGCGCTTCAATCCCACCGCGAAGGCAAGGGTGGTCAGCCCGACGGTGAGGCGAAATACATTCCACCATACGTCCTGCTGGTCGTAAAGAAGCACCGAAATAGTGAGGAAAAGTCCGACCACCGGGATCATCAGCCGCTTACCAACCGAGCCGCCCTCGCGAAGGTACTTCTTAACCAGGGCTGCGTTGTTCATCAACTCCTTAACGATGCCGTCTTGGTTCAGAAGCACCATCAGCAGCAGACCTACACCACTAATTAGGGGAATATACGCCTCGATTCCATCACCCAATGAGTTCAAGATCCGGCTGTTGAAAGCTCCGCCAAAAAGGGTCCCACCGAGAACAGCGCCACCGAGGTAACCGATGCCACCAATCATCGAGTCAGCGATTAACGAAATGGAGCCGAAGTTGTCAAAATTACCAAACCTGATCGAAGTGTTGCGGAAGGCATAGAGAACACCACCCACCGCGGCAATACCCGCTGCCACTCCAAATGCGTACAACTTGGCGCTACTCACATTTATGCCAAGGGCCGCTGCCGCACGTTCATTAGCGCGCACCGCCAAGAGACGTCGACCAGATCTGCCTCGTCGAAGGTTGCTCACCATGAGAAGCATCAACATGAGAAATGCTAATACGACGAGAAAATAGTTGAGCGGGTTGGATGCAGACCAAATGTTCCATCCAAAGATAGTTGGTTCAGCGATCACGGTACCTTCGGTTCCGCCTGTGAGGTTCTGATTATTAAATATAGACACGTACATAACTGTTCCGAGTCCCAAAGTCACGATCGCCAAGTTGATACCCCGGGTGCGTACCGCAGGAAGGGCGAATAGCAGTCCAAGGGGGATTGTCGCCAGAACACCGATGAGAAGTACCACCAAGAACGGCCAACCCTGGGTCGCGGCTAGTCGGCCAGCAACCCATGCTCCGAAAATACCGATCGCAAACTGCGCGAGAGATAGTTGACCCGCATACCCGGTGATGACGATGACCGAAAGCATCATGATTCCTGCTGCCAACGTGATAATCAAACCGTCGAGCCAAACGTTTGAAACGGAGAATGACATGCTAATGACTACAACCAGAGCAGCCAAGATAAGTGGCCATCGCATCCGACCTGTACCGACGGAGGGGAGGCGCTGCATGACAAAGTCGCGCGCAGGTATGCCTTGTCCTCGGAAAGTCAGCCACAAAACGATGAATAGGAACGGGACCGCGTTTCCGATTCCCGGTACACCTGTGATCTGGCCTTGAACGATCGTCTGGGCCATACCGATAAGTAGTCCGGCGGCAAGAGCAATCGGGAATGACCTGAAGCCGGCGACCAGCGCGACAGACGTTGCTGCGAGAACAAGATTCGTCATTACCACCGGTTGTAACGTCACCGTAGGTGCAATCAGGATGGCAAACAGACCGGCTAAGCCGCTACCGATCGCCCAGTTGAGTAAGGCCACGCGGTTGGGAGACAATCCAAGTGAGGCTGCAACCGTTTCATTCTCTGCCACTGCGGTGGTACTCAGCCCGAAACGGGTATACCGATAAAACAGGTACAGCCCAACCGTTATCAAAATGGCAATACCCAACAGGATGAACTTGTCAAGATTGATTCGTGCCCCCAGGACATCGATCAAGTCGTTGGGGAACGGTGAGGTGGGTACTTGTGCAACAGAAGTCCAGCGCAAAATAACGAGCGCCTGCAGGGTGAGGAGTACGCCCAGGGTTGCAATCACCTTAACCAAAGCGGATCGCCCAGCTAACGGTCGGATGATGAAGAACTGGACAAGTGCGCCTATCCCTGCAGAAACCAGAATGCCAACAATCATTCCGATCCAGAAGGGAGGCACGGGAACTTCCCAGACGAGAAATTTGCCCTTGGTCAGATCCCAAGCCATGTAGGCCCCGACCATACCAACTGCCCCGAGTCCAAGGTTCAGTACGCCGGAGCCCCTGAAAATCACAATTAACCCTTGGGCGGCCAAAACGTATAGCGAACCGATCCCCAGTCCTACGAGGGCGTATGTGATCAAGGACTCCACAGTTGACTCCAGACTTACTAGTCGGTTAGCACATCAATCCAGTTGATCGGGAAACATATGATCAATTCACATTGATGTCAAGGGATATTAATGGTTGGTTGAATTCCGTTCATTGGTGAATCCGTACTTATATTTAATTATTAGACAAGGCCTTCTGCAACGTAGTCCTTCACCACAACTCCCAAAGGGAGTGAGAAGTCCACATTTGCCCAAACGGTGCTGATTATTTTTCCTGCTTCAAAGAGGTGCCAAGGATCTGTCGTACTCCGAGCTGGAAAGGTGACCGAACCGCGGCCGGAGTACAACTCGGGACGGCCGTCGGCCGCGGTGTAAAGGTGGGATGCAACCTCTAACGCAACCAACTCTGATGCAGCGGGCTTACGCCCAGCTTCTGACGGTGGGATGTGCCGCAACGATAGGAATGGCAGTACTTCAAGTTCGCTCGGATCCGCTACTCGATCCGGCGCGAAGGTGTACGTCATGATCCTCTGACTGGCAGGTCGGTCTACTGTGAAAACTAACTGCTCACCGAAAGTGCCGCCCTGTGCGGTGCCACCCCAGTCCCATTTCAAGGTGGCCAGCTTTTTTGGATAGCCCCAGATTTCGCGCCCTGCTGCTAGCGGCGCTTCATTGTCCGTGTAGATAAGTGGCATATACCAGTACCGAACTCCGTTAACTTTTACTCGGACACAGATCCATGCCTCGTGATACGGACCGAATGTTGTCCATGGATACCAGCACACCATTGCGTGGCAGACCGGAGTGTCAGAATCAGGCTCTACGCCTGGGGGCAGCATTGAGCGAACGGCGTCTGGATTTGCAGCCTCGTATGTGATCCACGACTGTTGCGCCTTTCGGTATTCATACGGTGGTGGACCGTAGAGCGAAGCACCAAAAGGTTGGGTGAAACCATCTTTGCCAGTGAGTTCCAATGACATGTAATTCTCCATTCTGTGTGGGGTCAAGATCAAGACTGCGGATCAAATCCATTTATCGGATGATCGAGCCGCCATCAATAGGAATGGTGTGGCCGTGCATGAAGTCGGCTTCATCACTTGCCAGGAAGCAAACGAGTCGGGCGACATCAATCGGCCGACCATAACGACCAGCAGGCGCGTCCATGGTCAGTTCATGGAATGGGCCGCCCTCACGAGTCCAGTCCTGTGTCAACGGAGTCTCGATGACCCCGGGTCCGATTGCAATCGAACGAATACCCAGGTGGCCATAGTCATAAGCTAACTGCTTCGTCAGTCCTGTCACGCCATGTTTTGCCGAGGTATATTCCACTCCCGTGGCGCTTGCGAGGAAGCCCGACACCGAAGCGATATTGATGATTACTCCCTTGCCCTTGGCGAGCATCGTGGGAATTACATATTTCGAGCATAGGAAGACGCCCTTCATATCAACGCCCATAACAAAATCCCACGACTCTTCAGATACTTCGTGGACCGGTTTGAGTTCGCCGACGACCCCGGCGTTATTCACGAGAATGTCGATGGTGCCGAAATGGTTTAACACCGTGGCCACCATTGCTTGAACAGATGCGCTGTCAGCGACGTCGCCCTGAACAGCAAATGCATCTCCACCAGCTTCGGTGATGAGCGAAACCGTCTCGACCGCCCCCTCAAGGTTCGTGTCCATGACAGCGATTCGCGAGCCCTCACCCGCAAGTTCTGTGGCTGACTCGCGACCAAGTCCCGACCCTGCACCAGTGATGAGAACTACCTTGTCCTTTAAACCTTTCACAGCACCTCCAGAGATTTAACTAACGACTGTTAGCAGACGATAACTGCCGGGGATTGCTCTCGTCCCCGGAACAGAAAAAATAGTGTGCAGATATTTTTCACGTGGCGTGAAATGGGAATGCCCACATTAGATCGGGCAGGCCACCGTCTCAAGCTGCAAAACGGCTAAGACTCGACCAAAGCCGATGTACTGGGTTGTCATCATGGCGAGTTCCAGGAAACCAGCATCCCCAAAATTATCGCGCCAGCGACGAACATCTGCATCCGAGATTGAGTGATGGTCCAGTGCCATCCGCTCAGCGAAGTCGAGGGCCATCCGTTCCTGATCCGAGAGAGTCACTAAGCCCGATACGTCTGTTCCCAGTGCGCCGAGCGCTTCCGTCTCAGCAACATCTTCGGGGGTGAGTCGGGCAGATGCGCACGTCTTGCAACCATTGAGCGTTGCAATGTGCAGACGTACGAGTTCTTTCAGTCGGGCACTAATGGCACCTTGCTCCTTGTGCCAGGGGTAGTAAAACTCGAGGTAGTCCTCAAGAAGACGTGGCTGCACCGCAAATGCTTGAGCAACACGCTGTGTTGCCCAGTCTTCCTGCGCAGCTCCGTCATGAAGCTCCTGAAGGAACGGGTCCAATGACTCATACTCAGCGAGAGGGATTCGTGACATTTCAAACTCCTTAACAATTAGGTTTCAACAATTTTTGAAAATTATGATTCGGTATTCAGTCATGATTCGGTATTCAGTCATGATTCGGTATTCATTGATGCGTAGTCATCCACCCGCGCAAAAAAGTACGGAAGGAAATCTGCCGCGGGGATTGTTGCTAGCGTGCGCGTTGCAGGAATGAGGTCACCCTCCTGCCAGATTGTGTTGACCACCTCGAGGACAGGAATGGAACCCAAAGGGTCGTTGATCGTTGAGGCCAGTTTCAACTTCCCCGTGCCAGTCCGGTCGGCCGTCAAGGTGACATCAAAGTCTGCGATAGTCAGAATCGGATCAAACTGCAGTCCATTGCCGGATGCATCCGGCATCGCCTTGATATTGAAGTTAGAACCAGTGGTGATTGAAGGACCGTTGTCCGTATCGAAAGTCGCCTCTATGCGCATGATTTCGACATTGCCTCGCGTTAACACCCCGACTGCATGGTGAGCTCCGCGGTGCAAACTCACTGCCGCCTGTTTCTTAGGTTCACCAAAAACTTCACGGCCATAAATGATCGCGGAATCGCTGTCCATGTACATGGCTAATACGTACTCACCGGAAACATCACCAAATCTCGCCGGTAGATAAATGGCTCCGCCATTAAAGTTTCCAACACAGTTACTCTGCCAGCGTCCCACCATGAATCGAACAGTGTCGCCATCAGGCACCAACGGAGCCGGTATAACTTCTGCGAGCCAAGCCGGATCTGTCCGCACAACAATGGACAGCATCTCGGAATTAACAAATCGTGGCGCGGCAATAACTGCTAAGACAGCCTCGATCTCCTGCGGAGTTTTTACGTAGCCCATCTGTCCTCCTTGTGAGCCGTGAACCGGCAGCTGCCGATGGACGCGATTATGAAGTACCCACAGACTCTGTGTCCTGAAATTCCCAAAATTACTCCGATGTCTTCTCAGCCAAATGTGTCCTTACCCATAGGTCTAACGTCTAGGGATCACGTAATCTGCCAAATTCCTTGACACGAAGGGTGCAGCGCTCCTATCTTTGCCCCATATTGAAAAGGGGTTTACATGAAAGCAGCGGTCTTTGAAGGTCCCGAAAAAATCACGATTCAAGAGCTCCCGGACCCGGTTGCTGGACCCAATGACATAGTCGTGAAAGTCTCCGAATGCGGGATTTGCGGGTCTGATCTGCATTCCTATCTCGAAGGCGCCTTTATTTCCCCTGGCCAAGTTATGGGCCACGAGTTCAGCGGACCGATCACCCAAGTTGGTTCCAACGTGGAAGGCCTCAAGATCGGCGACCGCGTCACTGCTGTCCCACTCAGTACATGCGGTCGTTGTCCACGCTGTCTCGAAGGTGCCGGCCATCTGTGTGAGACGGGACTTGCCTCAAGCGTCGCATATGGACTTCCGGGTGCTTTCGCCGAATACGTCCGTGTCCCCGACGCAATTGTCGGCGGCAACATTCACCTGATCCCCGATAATGTTTCCTACGCCGCCGCCGCGCTCGTTGAGCCCCTCGCCGTCGGCCTACACGCGGCAAAGAGCGCAAACCCCGGGCCAACAGACACCTGCGTTGTTATCGGTCTCGGCAGTATCGGACTCAACTGTGTCCAGATGCTCAAGGCCTGCGGCGCGGGAACTGTCATTGGCGTTGACATTTCACCTGTGAGACTCAAGTTGGCGCAGGAACTTGGTGCTGACATCGTGATCAATGGCAAAGAAGTCGATGCACTCGCGACCGTGCAGAAAATTACCGGTATCGGTGCGTACGGAGTCGGTGCTCGTGCTGACATTGTGATTGAAGCTTCCGGGGTTCCCTCGCTCCTCGCTGATGCAATCTCGATGACACGGGCTGGAGGAAAACTACGTATCGCGGCCCTATACGAGGGCGTCGTTCCCATTGACGCAAATCAGATCGTTCAGAAAGAAATGAGTGTGGCCGGAACCTTCGCTTATCGCGGCGAGTTCTCGCAGGTGTTACAGATGCTCTCATCAGGACAGGTAACCGCAGAGCCGCTCATCACACATACTTTCAGTCTTGATCAAGCCGCAGATGCCTTCCTGGCTCAGATGTCCAAGGACACCTCGATCAAAGTACAGATTGCGCCTTAACAGCTAAAACTTCACCCGAACATCAACCAACAATATGAAAGCAGAGGGGCCATGGGCCGGTTAGAAAATAAAGTGTGTGTCATTACCGGAGCGAGCACCGGTATCGGGCGCTCCACCATGGAGCGATTTGCCGCCGAAGGCGCAACGGTCGTGGGCGCCGCACGTACACAGTCAACCCTTGACGAGGCACTGGAGTCTTCACTCGCACTCGGTGGAACTGGAATGGTTTTTGCGACCGACCTTTCCAAGGAGGCCGGATGTAAAGCTTTGATCGATGCTGCTGTTGATAAGTACGGACGCATCGATGTTTTGATCAATAATGCCGGTGTCGGCTGGGAGTACGGAATAACCAACCCGGGATCGATGGCGGCGATACATGACACAACCCAGGAATGGTGGGATGACGTATTGGCCATCAATCTCACCTCTTATTTCAACTGCACTCGATTCACCCTGCAGCAAATGATGAAGCAGGAGAGTGGGTCGATCGTCAATGTTGCCAGCATGGCTGGTGTCACCGGACTTTACGACGGACACACGTACACGGCCGCAAAGGGAGCGATCGTGAACCTGACCCGTTCATTGGCCATTACCTACATTAAAAATGGCATCCGATCGAACGTTGTGTGCCCTGGGTTTATCGACACGCCAATGGTGGCAGCGGTCACACCACTATTTGACGACCCCGACGTTGCAAAGGCGCTAACCCCAATTGCGCGCCCGGCCCAGCCTGAAGAAGTTGCAAGCGTCAATCTCTTCTTCGCCTCGGAGGACTCCTCTTACTGCAACGGCTCGGTTCTTGTGGTTGATGGCGGTTGTACTGCTCGCTCATTTGCCGGCTGATAATGCCCTCGCATTTACCTAGGGGTAACTACTTACTTCAGAAGAAAAAGAGGCACCGATGAGTTCGACAGTACAACTCGCTGGAGCGATCAACTTTCGCGATGTGGGGGGTGTTCCTGTTGGCTCGGATCGTCACATCGCTTATGGGCGTCTTTTTCGCAGCGATACTCTCCAGTTCCTTACCCCCGAAGATATAAACATCCTCGTCGAGTCCATTGGGTTGAAAACAGACGTTGACCTGCGTCTTTCCTTCGAGATCAAAGTTGAAGGCCGTGGACTGCTCGGTGAGACCGAAGTTGTGCACGCACACCTGCCCTTTCAAGTTGCAGGGACTCAGACGCCCGGTTCGGCCACACCTATCCTGCAGGGCCACGATCCAGTAGTCACCCACTACGTGAACTACCTCAGTCACTCACCGCAGTCAGTTTCGGGACTCTTACAACTGCTGGCAAAGTCGGAGGCCCTTCCGGCGTTGATTCATTGTGCCGCAGGTAAAGATCGAACAGGTGTCGCTGTCGCCATGGTGCTGGCCGCAGTGGGGTGCAGCACCGATGACATCGCGGCCGAGTACGCCTCGGGCGCACATCTGATTCCTGCGGTCATGGACCGACTTCGCAGCATGGAGTCCTATGGCGAATCACTCTCGAAACTTCCGCCCGAAGCAAACCTCACGCCCCCGGAGTACATCGAGCGATTCTTCGAAGAAATCCGAATTACCTACGGTGGACCGATGGACTACCTGCGCCAACACGGTGTTTCCGACGCGGATTTTGAAGCATTGTCACAGGCCCTGACGGTTCGCAATTAACCTACCGAGAAACCACAATACGTAAGGGCGGGATCGGGTAGTTACCCGATCCCGCCCTTGCGTATGTTTTGGTGTTGTGTACGGGTGACTAAGAGCTTGCCGTGAAACCACCATCGACGGCGAGAACTGCACCGTTGACGTAGGTTGACATGTCCGAAGCTAAATAGAGCATTGCATTTGCGATCTCTTCAGGTCGCCCGGTGCGTCCCATGGGACAACCCCACGAAGCCTTTGTATCTTCAGCGTTGAGGTACTCCGTGAACTCGGCGATCATTGGAGTGTCGATGTACCCCGGGGCCAACGTGTTGCTGCGTACATTGAATGGGCCGTAGGTTTTCGCCAAAGAGCGGGTCAAGTTGATGATCGCACCCTTTGCGGTGGTGTAAGCGTGGGCATCGTGGTGTCCCACCATTCCCAGGATGCTTGCCACGTTGATGATCGAGCCGCTGCCCTGTTCAATCATGATCGGTAGAGCTCGTCGACACCCATAGACCACAGAGTTGAGGTTGATGCCCATCACGTGATCCCACTCATCAAGCGGTGCTTCATGGAGTGCGAGCATGCTGTTGGGGCGCTGCTGGCGATAGCCGTAGCCCACACCGGCATTATTAATCAGGACGTCAAGTTGGCCAAACTCCGTGATGGCTGCATCAATAACTCGACCTACTTGGGCATCATCGCTCAGGTCACCGGCAACAGCGATAACCGAACCCCCTGCGGCATTAACTTCGGCAACAGCTGCTGCAAGGGTAGATTCGGTGCGCGAACACGCAATAATACGAGCGCCTTCTTCACTTAACTTTGCCATTGTGGCTCGGCCAAGGCCGGTGCTGGCGCCCGTGAGAACAACTGTCTTGCCTGCCATTAGATTTCCCATTAGTCCTACCTTTTCTCGCTAAAGCGAAGTTTCGAACGCCCATGGACGTCAGTAATTGGTCATAGTGTGAGGGTTTACTCACAGTCCGTCAAGCAACTTGATCAAACTAGTTGGTAAAATTCATCGGATGATTCGCCCGGCTGGGAGAGCGAAATCGCTCACCTGCCAGTAACCGGCCGTAATGGTGATGGGCTCGAATAAATACCACGGATCGATCTCGCTGTGGGTATCAATACTGATCGATCCTTGGCCGGCCCACAACTTCACCGCTCCATTGGCATCACGCTGCAGGGTCTTGGGGTAAGCCACCATGATCAACTCATCAGCGGCAGGGGGACGCCCCGCCTGCGAGGGGGGTATAAACCGGTGACTGACCACTGGGAGCCCATGACGCTCGGCCGGGTCCGCCTGCCGCTGGGGCATGAACGTCACCGAAAAAAGTGTTGATCCACGCGGTCGCTCAACCTCAAAATGCAGAAGTTCATTCGACGGCACCCGGTCACTTGACCTGCCCCAATCCCAAGTCATCGTTGCTAGTTTTTTCGGATACCCCCAAATTTCTCGCCCTGCTGCGAGGGGTACCTCGCTGTCGGTGAAGATCAGCGGCAAATACCAGTACAACGCGCCGTCGCTATCGCGCACCCGAATTAAGGCGTAGCTTTCGTGAAATGGCCCGAATGTGCTCCAGCGGTAATTGCAGACGCGGATCTCGCACTGGGCTGGGTTGTCAGCCACCTCAAGTCCAGGTGGAAGTAGCGCTGCCAAGCCCAGTGCATCGGCGGTAAAGCACACGCTCACTTGCTCTGCATCGCGGAATTCATATGGTGGTGGCCCGTAGAGCGATGCCCCCAGTGGCATCGAGTATCCGGCCCCGTCAATGTTGTAGGACATCGGCTACCTTTCACAATTTTGCTTGAAGCGGTGATTATTCCTACGGACGGTACCTCTCGATAATCGTCGCATTCGCCATGCCACCGGACTCGCACATGGTCCACAGGCCATACCTGCCGCCGGTCTCCTCGAGCCGGCCAACAAGTTGCGCGAGTAAGCGTCCACCGGAAGCTCCCACCGGATGACCAAAAGCGATGGCTCCTCCCCAGGGGTTTACCCGCGATCGGTCGATATCAAACTCAGACTCCCAAGCCAACACAACAGACGCGAAAGCTTCATTCACCTCGAACGTATCCATATCCTGCACGTTCAGACCGGCCCGCTGCAGAACTTTTTCCGTTGCAGGAATGACTCCGGTTAACATCAAAATAGGATCATCTCCTACTGCGCTTGTGGCAACAATTCGCGCCCGCGGCGTGAGTGAATGCTCTAACAATGCGCGCTCCGAGACCACAAGAGTTGCTGCTGCACCGTCGGTGATCTGCGATGAATTTCCTGCGGTGACCCCCCAACGGATTTCTGGGAATCTCTCCGACATTTCGGCTCGCTCGTAAGCAGCCTTAAGCCCCGACAGGATCTCCACCGTCGTGGTGTCGCGGATCCCTTCATCCGTTGTAACAACACTGCCATTTGTTGTCACCGGCACTACGTCACGAGCTAATAAACCGTTATCGCGATAACGCGCTGCTTGCTGGTGCGAGTTCGCCGCGTACTCGTCCATGGCCAGCCGGTCGATGTTCCAACGGCCAGCGATGATCTCCGCAGAAATCCCTTGTCCAACGAGTCCCTCCGGCAGTGCCGCATGAAAACGGGGACCAAGCTCGTCACGCCCCATGCGGTTAAGTTTCATGGGGACCCGACTCATCATCTCCACACCGCCTACTGCGATCACGTCCATCTGACCGGAGGACACCGTGGCTGCAGCAAAATGAACCGCTTGTTGGAATGAACCGCATTTGCGGTCGAGGGTTACCCCCGGCACCGATGATGGCCAGCCCGAGGCGAGGACGGCATGCCGTGCAATATTTCCGGCTTGCTCACCCACCTGCTGAACACACCCGACGATCGTGTCTTCGATAAACACGGGATCTAAACCGGTGCGCTGCTGTAATTCCATCAATACTGTGGAGAGCAAGTCCACCGGATGGGCTGAAGCAAGGGATCCTGACTCCCGCCCACGCCCGAAGGGTGTGCGGACTACGTCAACAATGTAAGCATCCATGCCATGCATCTTCTCACCAGCTTCCATCTCGTAAGTGGATCTCGAACTAACGTCCTAAGCGCTCGCGTTCCTTATCTCGCACCTCGCGTCGGAGAATTTTCGCGGCAGGGCTTTTGGGAAGTACAGGCCAGACAGCAATGCTTCGAGGGCGTTTGTATTTGGGTACACGATCTGCGACAAAGTCCAGGAGTTCTTGCTCTGAAACATCAAAGCGCACTGCCACCACACCATGCACGATCTCTCCCCATGTGTCGTCAGGGATGCCCACCACAGCTGCTTCTTTCACCGCCGGATGGTCGTTTAATGCGTCCTCGACTTCCCGCGGATACACGTTCGAACCACCACTAATAATCATGTCGTTCTTTCGGTCGACGAGAAAAACGTATCCTTCCTCGTCCAAGTAACCGAGGTCACCGGTGTGTAGCCAACCATTTCGAATGGTCTGCTCTGTGAGTTCCGGTTTGTTCCAATAGCCCTTCATCAGCAGAGGTCCGCGGGTTACCACTTCGCCAATTTCACCGGGCGGCAGGAAGTTGTCGTCCTCGTCCATGGCCGCTACCTCCATCAAGGTGTAGGCCCGACCAGCAGATCCGATGCGGTCATGCTCCTCGGGTTGGAGGACCGTGATGGCCATCGGTGCCTCACTTTGACCGTAGGACTGTGCCAGAACCTTGCCAAATATGCGTTGTGCTTTTTGGGAAACCGACGGTGGGATTGGTGATGCTCCCCAGCACAGGCGTCGCAGTGAAGAGGTGTCGTAGTCGTCCACACCGGGCACGTCAATAACGAGCGCAATCATTGTGGGAACCAAGAAGCTGTACGAGGCTTTGGTTGATTGGAGTTCTTCTAGCCAAGTCTTGGCGTCAAACTTCGTCATAATGAAACTGCGAGCACCTCGAGCGAAGGAGGGGAGGAAGTACGCACCACTCGCATGAATAATCGGTGCCGCATGTAAAAAGGTGTCGCCTTGCCCAATGTCAGGCATTAAGTCGATGAGAAAGTTTGCAACTTCGGCATGCTCACCACGCATTGTCAAGGTGACAGCTTTGGGCATCCCGGTTGTGCCACCGGTATAGCCCAGTCGATACGGCGCTTCTGGGTCGCGAGGCACGTAGCACGGTTCATGCGGACCAGTCCAGGCATTTTCCTTTAGCCATGAGACATCGGTCTCGAAAATAATGTCGGCACCACCCGGTGGGCGGTTACCGTTGTGGACGATAGCCCGGCAACCGGCATCTTCTAGTTTATAACTGTTCTGGGCCTGCGTGTCATTTTCGTTCAGCGGTACGCGCACTAAACCAGATTTAGCCAACGCGTAATACATTACGAGACACTCAATACCGTTAGGCAGCATGACTCCAACTCGGTCCCCCGGAAGCAGTCCTTGAGCAATGAGCTGGTTGCCGATTCGGTCAGTTGCGGCGTCAAACTCCCTAAACGAAACAACTCGACCCTCGCATTCAAGTGCCGGTTTATCCCCAAAACGCCACGCACTCTGTCTAATCAAGGCACCGATATCCACGGTAGTACTCCTGGTTCTGTATTCGAAGGTGTATTTAACGTTTATCGAAAATGTATTTAACGTTTAAGCGTGACGCTGAGATCGCCCTGCGTGAATCCCAAGTATTGGGAGGCTGTATTCGCCACCATTTCGCGCACGAGGGTTACTTCGGGTGAATCCGGGTATGAAAGGTCGGTCTTAACCGGACCCGATGCCAGCATGGCGTCAACATCAGGGCCAGGAATGAGATAGCGCAGAATCAGTTCCTCGTCAGAGAGGTTTTCACCTAACTGGTGACGAATCTCTTTGAGCGAAGGGTCAGGCCGTTCCCAAACCAGGAATTCCTTACCGCGCTTACTGGAAAAAGCTTTATCCATGACCTCAGAGTTAACCTCACCCGGGATGGGTCCCATGTGGCCTGCTAGGTACATGAGGTTCTCATCGGGGAAGACCGTGTATCTCTCTTCGTTGACAAGATTGAGTAAGGCTTGAATGCCAACAAGTTGGGAATACGGCGTTGCCATGATGGGAAAGCCCATCTCCTCACGCACGATACTGATCTCCTCGAGGAGTTCGCCGTAACGTTCTCCCATTCCGTACTGGTGCAACTGATTAATTAAAGTGCCTGTCATCCCGCCGGGCAATTGGTGTGCGGAGTGCGCGAGATTGTATTCCCGAGGAGCGCCGAGCGTGTAGCCCTCAGCTTCAGCAACTCGCGTTAGATGATCTGAGATGCGCGGGATCAGGGACTCGTCAAGGTTGGTCTCAAAGCCCAGTCGACGCATATTGTCACTGGTGATGTCAACCGAAGGCATCGAAGGACCGTTAGCCATCGGACCCATTGCTGTATGCAAGATATGAATCCCCGCTTTTGCGGCTGTGAGGTAATTCAGGGTGCTAATCCCGGTCGTGTTGTGGAAATGTGCTTCCAGCGGGACCCCGTTAGCGGCCTCAACCATGCGAGGTATCCAGGTTGCTGCCCGCTCGGGTGAAAGCACACCGGCTTCGTCGCCCAAGATAATGGTTTCCGTACCCCAAGTGGACATTTCGCGAACAATGTTTGCGTAGAAGTCGTCGGTGTGTACCGGCGAGTCTGCGAACATTACTTGCGGAGCGGACTCGGCACCTGCGTCCCGCACGATGTCGCTCATCCACTTCATCTCGTCAAGGTTGAATAAACAGTCGAAGATCCACATGCTGCCAATACCGTGCTTGACTAGAGTTCGAACCCACAGTTCCAAGATCGAGCGCGGTGTTAAACCCATTCCGACAATCGCATTGGCTCGGGATCCAGCGCGTATCCGACTCGTCGGCATAGCCGCTCGAACTAGGTCAAGACCCTCCCACGGATTCTCGCGGCAGTAGCGAACAAGGACCTCCATGAGACTGGAGCCGGTGAAGTCCACAATGTGATAACCCATGTTGTCGATATCTGCGGCAATAGGAAGGCTGTGACCCGCACGCATCCGCATGCCCCACAGGCTTTGTTGACCATCGCGGAGGGTTTGGTCGATGAATTTGATTTCGGTCACGATGGCATCTTCTCCTTGGATTCGGTGTCTTGGTTCTCGTTTGTCCAGCGGGGTAGAAAGTCCTGCTCGACCCACCGCGTGTGGTGTCGCTGTTGCGCGAAGTCTTCGTCGGCAACGACGCTGATCAGAAACTCCCGATTTGTTGTTACTCCATCGATTTTCAGATGCTTGAGTGCTCGACCCATTCGCGTTATCGCGTCACTGCGATCCGAGCCGTGCGTGAGCACCTTCGCGATCATCGAGTCGTAGTACGGTGGAATCAGATATCCGCCGAAGACATGGCTGTCAACGCGAACCCCGCCTCCCTGAGGTGGAATCCACTTTGTCACTCGACCGGGTGCAGGCATGAAGTTATTGCGGGGGTCCTCGGCATTAACCCGGCACTCGATTGCATGGCCCGTAAGGTGGACCTCGGCTTGGGTGATGGACAACGGTTCTCCCGCTGCGATGCGCAGTTGCTCGCGAACAATGTCAACTCCGGTGACAAGCTCGGTCACGGGGTGCTCAACCTGCACCCGCGTATTCACTTCAAGAAAGGCGAACTCTCCCGTGATTGCGTCGACGACAAACTCAACTGTTGCCGCACCTACGTAATCTAAGGCCCGGCAGAGCTCAACTGCGGCAACATGCAAAGCCTCACGAACCTCCAGGGGTATTGAAACAGCCGGAGCCTCTTCCACCACCTTTTGGTAACGACGCTGCGCCGAGCAATCACGCTCACCGAGATGGATGACGTGACCATGAGTGTCGGCCAAGATCTGAACTTCTACGTGCCGTGCCTGAGTGATGAACTTTTCAACATAAACCCGACCGTCACCAAAGGCCTGCAGGGCCTCGTTGCTGGCTGAAGCAAACTTTTCATCCAGGTCGGATAGGTGGTTGACGAGCACCATGCCACGACCACCACCGCCAGCCGCCGCCTTTAAAAGAACGGGTAACCCAATTGCCTCTACTTGGGCGCGTGCTACCTCGAGACTCTCAAGCGCTGCGCTTCCGGCTCCGGTATTGATACCCACTGACTCAGCCACGGCTCGTGCCTGAATTTTGTCCCCTCCTCGGCGAATTGTTTCACCTGAGGGCCCAATAAAAATAATCCCGTTCTCAACGCACGCGTCAGCAAGTTCCGGTCGTTCCGCGAGGAAACCGTAACCTGGGTGGAGCGCATCACAGCCGGTTGCAAGAGCTGCTTGCATTACCCGATTTATATCTAGATAACTTTCCGTCGAAGCCCCTGGACCAATGCACACCACGTAGTCGGCCAAGTAGGCCGCCATACTCTCCCGATCAGCCTCGGACACGATTGCGACAGACTCCACACCTTCATCAGCGCAGGCGCGAATGATACGGACCGCTATCTCACCACGGTTTGCAACTAAGACTCTTCGAAGGGCCATTGACGCTGCTACTCGTGCGGGCGAATAACGACGAGGAGTTGTCCAAACTCCACCATCTGACCGTTATCCGGTTCAATGGCTACGACAGTGCCAGACACACCAGCCTTGACGTGGTTCATTAGTTTCATGACTTCAACGATGCCGACGGTGTCTTCAGCGTCAACTTCCTGGCCGACAAACACGAATTCCGGGGCCCCTGGCTGCGGTGAGCGCCAAAAAAGTCCCAGCGAGGGGGCTCGGACGGTATGACCGTCTGCCGTGTTATTGATCGCCGCAGACTGACTAGGGGTTGAACTTGACTCAACGGGAGGCGCGGGGGTAGCAGCGGCGCTGGCTTGCGGAGCCGGAGTCGCAAAGGTCGGAGGAGCTACCGGCTGTGGGACAGGAGACCCTGAATTGCGGTCCGCTGAAACCTCGGGGGGGCGACCCGTTCGGGTCAGTTCCAGCGTCGTATCTCCGATTCGGACGGACATTTCGCCCCAGTCGGATGCATCAAAAGTAGCAACAAGCGCTTTAATATCTTCCGGGGTGAGTGCCACGGCTATCCTTTCGACTTGGGTATCCAACTGGATTCCCATAACTAACACAGACGTCCGATGTTTGTTGCATACTAGCGTCATGGAAAGGGCAGGACAATGAAAACTCTAAAAATAATCCGTATTCGGTCGGATCTGCGACTTGTGCACGGATGAGCGTCACCGATAGTACGATTGTCAAAATACGCGATCTGATCATAAACGGATCGATCAAACCGGGTGACCGTCTGCCACCAGAGCAAGAACTCGCACTTTCCATGGGAATCTCACGAAGCTCGCTCCGGGAAGCCGTCAAAGCGCTGAGCCAGGCAAAAGTACTTGACGTGCGACGCGGAGATGGTACGTATGTGACCAGCCTCGAGCCCCAATTGCTGCTGTCCGGGTTGTCCTTCGTCATCGATCTCATGGAAGACAGCACTCTTGCCGACATTTTTGAGGTTCGCAAACTCCTAGAACCATCGTCGACAGCCCTCGCGGCGCAACGAATCACCGATGTGCAGCTGGAGGCACTTCGAGCAAGCATGATCTCGATGCGAGAGGCCCACGACCCGGAAGAGCTCGTTACTCGCGATATCGACTTCCACGCCCGGATTGCACAGGCTACCGGCAACACCAGCCTCTGCTCGATCCTTGATGCAATTTCTTCCCGTGCTGTGCGTGCTCGCGTCTGGCGCGCCTCAACGCTCGGCATGAAAACCATGACCTTGTCAGCACACCAATTAATTCTTGAAGCCCTCACCAATCGTGACCCTTCGTTGGCGTATGCGGCCGCAACCGTCCACGTCTCGGAGTCGGAACGTTGGCTTACTCAATACCTATCAATAAAAAAGAATCATGGGAAATCATCCGGTCGCAGCACTACTCAAAACTATACAAATCAGACCCAAATACCGACTGGAATTGTAACGTGAGTGATCCAATTGTCCTCTCAGGCGTTGGTATCACCCCGTTCGGCCGGCAGCCTGCTGAATCGGTGGCATCGCTGGCCGTAGCCGCCGCAGCGGCTGCCATCACCGACTCTGGGATTGCACCTACTGATATCGAGGTCGTTATATTTGCCAATTCCACCCAGGGGGCAATGGACGGACAGCACGGGATCCGCGGCCAACTGGCACTGGCCGGAATCGATCTCGGTGTCGTCCCGATTATTAACGTTGAAAACGCCTGCTGCAGTGCAACAACCGCGCTTCAGGTAGCCACCGCCTACGTTCGCGCAGGCATGGCGCAACATGCCTTGGTAGTTGGGTCTGAAGTGATGACCCAGGCAGCACCAGATGCAATCTTGGCTGCCTTTGAAGGAAGTTGGGACATCGCGAATCGTGAAGAATCCATTGCTCGACTCGCTGATTGGGGTAGTGGAACACCTGCACCCGAGGATGCCGTCGAATTGGCGAGTCGCACAGTTTTCATGGATATATATGCGGCGTTCGCGCGAGATCATATGACCCGGTTTGGTAGTACTGCCGAGCAGTTTGCTGCCGTGAGTGCGAAGAATCACATGCACTCGGTGCACAACCCAAACGCTCAATTCCAAAAGCCGTTCACCGTTGAGGAGATCCTCGCAAGCAAGCAAGTTGTGTGGCCACTCACGGTTCCGATGTGCTCACCCATCAGCGATGGAGCAGCGGCGGCCGTGGTGTCACACCTCGCCGATGCAGCATCTCCCGGGCGAGCCATTGTTATTCGGGGCATTGCCCTCGGACATGGTGGCGCCTGGGATGGCAAAGACCCCAAAGATCACGTCAGCCACCGCACGGCCCTTCGTGCCTATAAAGAGGCAGGGCTCACACCCGCGGACGTCGACGTCGCAGAGGTACACGACGCCACAGCGGTCGGTGAAGTACAGCAGATAGAACATATGGGACTTGTCCCCTACGGTGATGGCGGTGCAGCAGCGCAGCGCGGTGATACAGCCATTGGTGGATCAATTCCCGTTAATCCTTCTGGAGGACTTGAGTCCCGCGGACACCCAATTGGCGCGACCGGATTAGCGCAGATCCATGAACTCGTCACTCAACTGCGGGGTGATGCGGGGGCTCGGCAAGTTGACGGTGCGCGGATCGCCCTTGCTGAAAATAGTGGTGGACTTGTTGGGGTAGAGGAGGCCGCTGTAGCCGTGACGCTGCTCGAGGCGCGGGGCAAATGAACCTCGCGGAACTCCTGATCGCCACTGCCCGACGTGTCCCTTTTTCGGTAGCACTAGCGTCGGGAAACCAACCCATCGCAACATATCGCAGTCTTGCTCAGCAGGTGGCCGGGCGAGCCCACACCTTGACCAAACAACATGGCATCGGTCCTGGGCATCGGGTTGCAATTTATGCTGAGAACAGCCCCGATTACCTCGAGTACCTGCTCGCAATCTGGTGGAGCGGTGCAACAGCCATCCCGATGAGCGCGATGCTGCACCCTCGTGAAGTAGTTGCATTACTCCTCGACTCAAGATCATCTTTATGTCTCGTGTCAACAAGTAAAGCCCACGAGTTGGCGTCCGAGCTGGTCCCGTGCCCTGTGCTTGAATGTCGGGAAGTGACGGTTGCTGATCACACCGACCCACCGCGGGTAATGGAATCATTTGATCCAGCTTGGATCTTCTACACGAGTGGGACGACCGGAACCCCTAAGGGCGCCGTTCTCAGCCACGGCAACCTTATGGCAATGACTTTTGCTTATCTCAGTGATGTCGAGCCCCTCGACGAACGTTCGGGGCTTTTACATCTAGCTCTTATGAGCCATGCGGGTGGGCTTTTTTCACTTCCTTTCATCGCTCGTGGTGGACGCCAAGTTGTACCTGAGTCGTGCACCGCCGATCCCGCCGAAACGTGGTCGTTGCTAGCAAACCAGTCAGCCCTGAGCCTGTTCGCCCCTCCGGTCCTTTTGCGAAGACTTGTCAATGCTCCAGAGGCAGACCCACGCGCAGCCGAGCAAATGGGCACGGTTCTTGTCGGTGCGGCACCGGTTCTGGTCAATGACCTAGTAACGGGGGTCGAAGTGTTCGGACCACGAATTTGGAATGGCTATGGTCAAGGTGAATCCCCATGCACCATCACGGCCCTGGATGCACGCAGTATCGGCAGCGCCGTTGCCACTTCTGACCTTGATCTGCTGCGCAGTGTCGGCTATCCACGAATTGGAACCGAGGTCCGCGTAGTTGACAACGACGCTCGGACATGTCCCGATGGGGAACCCGGTGAAATCACGGTTCGTGGACCCACCGTCATGTCAGGCTATTGGGAGCGGCCAACCGCGACGGCAGAGGCGGTCCGCGACGGCTGGCTGCACACCGGTGACATCGGGGTGTTCCACAACGGCGCCCTGACGTTGCTCGACCGCAGTAAAGATCTCGTCATTACCGGTGGAGCCAATGTTTACCCGCGCGAGGTAGAAGATGTCCTCCTCTCGCATGACACGGTGACTGACGTCGCCGTCATTGGTATGCCCGATGAAGAGTGGGGCGAGCGTGTGGTGGCTTTCATCGTCCCTTCAACCGCCGGCAGCATCTCTGAGGCAGTCCTTGACGCCCACTGCATAGCGAACATAGCTCGATACAAACGCCCAAAGGAATACCACCAAGTCTCAACCCTTCCGCGTAACGGAGCGGGGAAAGTCCTCAAAAACGAACTACGTGCAACCCTGACAACAACAATTAAGGAGCAACCATGACCCACATTGATTTTCTTGACAGCACACTGCGTGATGGCCAACAAAGCTTGTGGGGAATGCGTATGCAAGCCGCCATGGCACTGCCGGTGGCACCCATTTTGGACCGCGCCGGATTCAAAGTAATTGACGCCGCCGCGAGTTCCTTCTTTGAAGTTCTCATTAAATACAAACGCGAGAATCCATGGCAGGGACTGGATCTGTTGATGGGGGCTATCCGCCGTACGCCTGTACGGGGTGGGATGCGCTCGAATGCGTGCATCAGCTTCGGAACCACCCCCGACGCACTGATGGACATCTGGATGCGTCAACTCAACGAGCACGGTGTCCGAAGCTACTGGATCTACGACGGACTATTTAACATCGACAAGATGGCCCGTCTCGCGCGAATCGCAAAGCAATATGAATCAGAAGTGGCTGGCACGGTCATTTTCGCCATGTCGCCAGTTCACACCGACGAGTACTACGCGGACAAAGTCCGTAAACTCGCAGCCATCCCCGAGGTTGACACGATTCTTCTATATGACACCGCGGGTGTGCTACATACTGACCGGCTACGAACACTTGTTCCAACCTTCGTGGAAAACGCCGGTGGCAAGCCGATCGAGATGCACTCCAACAACCTCATGGGTATCTCTGGCATGGCCTACTGTGAAGCTGTTCGACTTGGCGTGAAAGTACTGCATACAACAGTGCGCTCGATGGCGAACGGGCCATCGACTCCCAGTACCGAAAGCATGATTCGCAACATTGAACTTATGGGTTACACGCATTCGGTTAATGGTGACCTGTTGGGATCGGTCTCAGACCACTTCGAGCGGGTCGGAAAACAAGAGGGGCACCTGGTTAACCAATTTGCCGAGTACGACCTATTTAGTCTTCAACACCAGATTCCTGGCGGCATGACCGGCACATTGAAAGCCCAACTCGAGCAGTATGGGATGACAGAACGCACGGGAGAAGTGCTAGAAGAGACCGCTCGTGTTCGTCGCGAGTTGGGCTACCCAATGATGGTGACGCCTTTCAGTCAGTTGGTCGGCATTCAAGCTGTCCTTAACATTGTTACCGGGAAACGCTACTCGGTGGTGCCCGACGAGGTCGTCCAATACGCCGCGGGTTACTACGGGGAGACTCCAGCTCCCATTGAGCCAGACACTCTTGATCGAATCATGGCTGCACCTCGAGCCGCAGAAATCTTTGCTAATCCGCCCGAGCAACCCACAGAGGACGAGCTGCGCAAGAAGTTTGGAACTACCGACGACGACGAGTTGGTCCTTAAGGCGCTGGTACCACAGTTTGACCTCGATGCCATGCATGCGGCCGGCCCCACCAAACGTGACTATCCACTCGCCAGCTCCGAGGTGCTACAGGTTCGGCAACTGGTCTCAGCAATCAACGCGCCCTACGCCCGCGTTGCAACTGAGTCAATGGACATAGTGCTCCGCAGGTCGGGTGCCTGAGAACCTGGGTTTAGCCCAGCAAATCGGCTCCCCCATAAACAAAAAAAGTTTGGCCGGTAATCATGGACGCATCACTGGAGATGAGGAAGCGCGCAGTAGCGCAGTAGTCCTCAGGCTCGACCAGTCGCCCACTGGGGTTCTTCGCCTTGGCTGCCGCGATAACTTCGTCGGTCCGATCACCAAAAACATCACGCAGCGCATCAGTGTCCTGGGTGCTGGGGGCGAGACCGTTGACGCGAATACCGTAGGGGGCAAGTTCAACGGCCAAGTATCGAATAAGACCGTCGGCATAAGACTTTGCCGGTCCAACCGTGCCGTAGTCGGCAACGTAGGTGCGAACACCCCTGCTGGTGAGGTACAAAACCGAACTTCCCCGTTCAAAATGCGGCCGGGCGGCACGAGTGAGCCACAACAAAGACGTTGCGTTCACGGCCAAGGTGTGTGCAAGATCTTCGTCACTGAGATCCATCAGTGGCCCAGTAACTACTCGCACGGTGCTGTGGATCAAGACCCGAATTGGTTCTGCCAACACGGCCGCGGCCGCAATAAGTTCCCGTACACCTTCTTGGGTTCCGGTATCTGCGCGCACAATGGTCACGAGTCGGCCGGCGGCCTCCAATCGCACCCGGGCCAACTCCGCGGCCGCGTCATCGGAGCCGTACCCGATTACAACGTTCTCCCCGGGCTCTGTCACAGCGTGTGCAAGTTCAAGTCCGATCCCCTTAGAGCCACCGGCAACAACAACACTCATATCTCACTCCTTGGTCGGTCAACATGAGCGCCCACACTCGCGGCCTCATTGTAGGTTTCATAACTGTACTGCTCTTTGGTTTAACGGTGATCCTGCAAGCCGTTCTGGTTGAAGAGGGTATCAAGCCATTCGCAGCCGTTGGGATCCGTTATCTCGTGGCGGGGATTGTGTGCCTAGCCATTGTTGTGATAACCCGCCAATCAGTGTTACCGCACAAGGGAGAGCGAATCCCAGCGGTGTTGCTTGGGGCATTTGTTTACGGACTTCAAGCTGTGTTGTTTTATAACGCGCTTAATTTCGGCACGGTTGCCTCCGTATCACTCCTTTTTTACACGTATCCAGTGATTGTGCTCCTGGCATCTTTAGCTCTTGGGATTCGAAGATGGTCATGGATATCAGGCGGATCGGCTGGGCTATGTGTTCTCGGAGCAGCCTTGGTTGTGGCAACTGGGCGCGAAGTGACCATTGAACCAATCGGTATCGCTTTGGCATTAGGGTCCGCCTGTTTCGTTGCTGGTTTTCTCCTCGCCAATAAACGGCTCGTTCCCGAAACACCCGCCATTGTAGCCGCGGCGTGGGTCTCCTTCGGGGTCGCAATGTCAACGCTTTTGATTGCTTTCCCTTTGGGGGAATTGGAGTCTTTTTCTGCGCGAGCGTGGCTTGCCCTCGTAATTTCCGGGGCACTCACCGGACTTGCAACAGCTGGAATGTACGTGATGTTGGCCGCACTGGGTCCGGCACCAGCGTCCGTGCTGCTGAGTCTGCAGACCGTTGTAGCGATTGTGGGCTCGGCCCTGATCCTTGATCAGCCAGTATTAGCCGGCCAGATTATCGGCGGTGCCGCCATTCTGGTTGCGATAGCGCTCGGGGCCATGGGTGTTCACCGAGAATCTGGAGCAATCCCCCGTTAGCCCTAAACATCTGATGTTGCCAAGACATCCGGAGTGACCCTTTCTCTTTGGCCACACGCTTGTTGTTGAGGGTTTATGCGGGCTAGTGAGGGTGAATTATTTCTAAAAATCCCGACGTTACCCCCCTGACGGTTGCTATAGTTCCGACGTCTTCACCGACATGTTCGCGGACGACCGTTCCCGAATGTCCAGCCACCAAAGGAGGGTCCATGAGCCAGCCAAAGATTATTGACGACAAGTGGGGCAAGGAAGCCATGATGCCCACCGTCGAGTTCTATCACACGGCTATTCGGCGCTTAGTCGCCGAGAAGTTCGCAGCTTCGGGTAAAACTTGGGAGGACGCGGTAGCTGATCCTAGCCTTGAACTAACCCGCGCCGACTTTGAAAACATCGAGCAGCAGTTGTTAGCCACCGGGTACCTTTTTGAGACGTCCGCCCAGATCTCGTTCATCGAAGAACCAGACAAGTACAAGCCCGTCCAAGGAGTTGGTGATTCCGGAACACAAGGCAAAGATGCCCAGGGACGCCTCATCGTTGGCACCGGCGACAATGTCTTTGCAGCCCAGGATCTAGAAGGCACCGCCCGCTTTGTTGGTACGGTCGACGTGGTCATGGACATGCTGATCAATGGCGTTCCCGAGGGAACGATTGCGATCATTGATGATTCAGGTGGCACTTTGACGGCGCCTATTCTGGAAGGTTTTGCCGGCGTCGTTTGCATGGGTGGAACAATCCGCTCACACCTCGGCATTCTTACCCGTGAATATGGCATTCCCTGCCTGATGGCATCTGAACTCGATGGACTTGTCGAGGGAGATCGCATTCTTGTTGAGTACTCCAAAGCGGCGGCCAATGCATACGCAGAGCGTGATGACGCTGCCCGTGCCCTAATCGTGAAAATCTCCTGAAAGGGGAACTGAATCTCATGGCTTCGAATTACACCTACGCCGAACTACTTGCGGACAACGCTTGGATCCGCAAATCAAGTGACATCTTCTACTGGCAGTGCACTACCCGAACCGTTCAGGAGTCAAAACTCTTCCCGGTGAACCCGTACATCGCTCTGTCCTATTACAACTGTTGGTACCGATACCCTGAACTGCTCCGCAAGATTGATGCAGCAATGCCGGCGGAAGAGATCGGTGATCGTGCCCGAGAAGTTTCTACGGGCGTCAACACGATCATGCTGGGCATCATTCAGCAGTTCTACTTGGGTGGTCGCCAATTCCTCATGGATATGGGCATGATCAATGCAACCGATGGAATTGACGATATGAAGTTCGTTCTCGACTTCACGCGTCGCGCCAACCTCGGCTATCACCGTCAAAACTCATATGTTCTTAATAGTGATGACAACAACAAGGGTCAGATGCACCCAGAGCGCACTCTTCAAGTTTTTGAAGCCGACGCACTTGGGTGTAAGCCCGGAGACAAACTACATAGCGCTGTAGTGCGTTTCTTGGCAACAGCATCTCAGTATGCATTCCTGAAAAACTGTGAATGCCGACTCGGTATTAATAACAGTGGTCCATACAAGGTGGGAAATAATGAAATGCTCGTGCGAGATTTCATTGACTTGGCTGAGGGCGACTACCCCTGGCTAGATGGGGTCACATCCGACATTGAGTACAACAACTTGACCATGCCGGTCATCATGAAAAATACTCATTTCAACATTGTCGATGACTGGGGTTCATTCGAAGCAACACCCTCATATGACCATGACAATATGATCGCTGTCGGTCTCTACACATCTGATTACCTTTCCAACGGTTACCTGCCCGTCCACATGAATAACGCAAGTGACCTAGCGGACTATCTCGATCACAGTCGCGAAACCATGGCGTCGGCAACCTCCGAATTGTGGAAGCGAATTTCAGGTTGGACGCGTGATCAGATGATTGATGCTGGCGCATTGGTCTACTACTCGGTCGCTAAAGACCTTGCTCATTTTGCAGGTGTCTACGAGCAGAATGACTGGATGCAACTTGAAGAACGCACACAGCGCCTCAAGCCAATCATGAATGATGAATACGGAAATCATGCAATCGCTGAATTGGTCGGTTACATCTCTCTCAGCAGCCAACAGAACAACCCGTACAACATGAACAAGTGGTCGGATCAACCCAACGACATGTGGTCGGCTATCCCGTATTCGGTCCTTGAAGGCAACGAGTGGACCGCTTCGGTAGGCCCAATTCGTTCCGGAAGTACTTCACTCCCACCAAAGACACAGAAGTACACGACAACTCAAGGCAAGTTGACTCAGGACGAGTGCAATGCAGCGGTTCGCAAGTTCGTCTCGGGTCCTGTTGCTGCCGGATCCAAGATTTACGATGATTCGTGGATCAAGTACAACTACGCATCGCCTGAAGCAAATAACCTTTACAAGGCAACGCAAGAAAACTCGCGTTTGCTCAAGGGCAAGGGGGCTGGCCTTTCCCGGGCTGACATTGATGCCATCCGTATTGCGGCTGGTGAAGCGCCACTCGGCGGCTGAGCTTCAACCATTGTGTTGGGGGTGGGTCAGATTCTTGACTCACCCCCAAACTATTTGCGCATGTTGATGGGAAAGGGGTGTCCAGGTGGGAAATCTTGATGGGCGAATCGCAATTGTCACGGGGGCTGGCGCAGGAATCGGCGCTGCTTGTGCGCGTGAATTAGCCCGACGAGGAGCAACTGTCGTGGTCAGCGACATCAACGCTACGGCGGCGCAACAGGTCGCTACCGAGATTACGAGCACCGGCGGCAACGCGACTCACTCGATGACAGATGTCCGTGAACCTGAAGCGCTTGTCGCACTTGTCGAGCAAACGGTTAACGACCACGGGCGCCTAGACATTGCTGTGAACAACGCCGGTATCAGCGCCGAACAACTCCCCATCGCGGAACTGACCCCGGAACTGTGGCGCAAGACACTGGATATCAACATTGACGGGGTCTTCTTTAGCATGCGAGCAGAAATTCCCGCAATGATCGCCAGCGGCGGCGGTTCAATCATTAACATGGGTTCGATACTCAGCAGCATCGCGTGGCCCAATGCCGCTGCCTACACAACATCCAAGCACGCGGTCTTGGGTATGACCCGAAGTGCGGCCTTGGACTACGCGGCAGTTGGAATTCGAGTCAACGCTGTCGGCCCGGGCTTCGTAAGCACAGACTTGGTTCGTAATGCGTTGTCGCCAGAAGTGTTCAACGAGCTCGCCTCAATGCACCCGATCGGACGCATGGGTTCCCCTGAAGATGTCGCGAAGCTAGTAGCTTTTCTCGCCAGTGATGACTCAGCAAACATCACCGGGGGCTACCAGGTAACCGACGGCGGCTTCTCTATCCGTTAATACCACTCACCAGCATTGGTACAGGACGAAATACCACCAATGCAACACCCAGGAGTGCCAACGCGGGAACAATGAGAAATGCCCATTGCAGTCCATATCCGTCTGCGAGTGCACCGAGCGCAAACGGTGCAATCATGACTGCAATTCCCGCGGCCATCAACCCGGTACCGGCTGCTCGGTCTGCAAATTGTGGTGCACTGCGGATACAGCGGCCTATCGCTAGGGGCCAGTGCAGGCCCACTCCACACCCCGTGAGTACGAGAAATAGCAACATAATTCCAACATTTGGGATTGACCACACGACCAAGAAGGCCAAGCCACTCAGTGCGAAAGCTCCTGTCAAAAGTCGCTCTGGATTCATCCGCTCTGCCAACCGACTACCAACGACCCTGCCAATCAATAGCCCGATGACGATACTGACCAAGGCCGCTTGCTCGGCACCACCATCTAACCCACCACGCTCTTTAAGGTAATCGGTACTCCACAGTGCCAAGCAATATTCAATACCCGCGGCTGGAAGCATGGTGAGTGCTGTCCACCAAAACAATTTCGGAAGGTCACGCACTTTGCTTGGCAACTCACGTGTGTCTCCCTGACCGTCGTAATCACGCACACTTCGGCCTCGAAGGATCTCAACGACAAGAAAGCACAAGGCAACGGCCCACAGCGCTGGGCGCCAGCCCCAACCAATTGCAATTCCTACTCCCGCGACAACGGGCCCAATAAAACTCCCAATCGCAGCTAACGCGCTCGCCTCAGACAATGCCGCGGGTGCGGCCAAGCCCTGTTGGGCGCTTACAAACGCGCTCACGCCAGACACGGCAAGTGCACCACCACATGCTGTGATGAAGGCGCCAATTAACGTGACCGCAAATGGAAGGCCGCTCGTTATTACCAAAATGCCGGCGATAACTACACATGACCCGAGCCTCATGCTCCCACCGCGACCCAATTTTCCAGCCACTCGGGCATTGAGCCCCGCCATCACAACTAAACCCAAAGCAACTGCAGTTCCATAGAGACCTGCGACAGTTAAAGAAATGCCCTGCTCATCAGTGAGCGAAGCCCGCGTCGCACCAAATGCATAAACCCAAGCCCCGTAGGCTCCCATTAACAGATACGTCACCCAAGTTGTTCGAACTCGAGTAGGACGCAATTCAGCTTGTAAAATCGCCATGTTTAACCTTAGAGTTTTTGCTGCGCTGTATTCCTAGTTTCGCGATCATTTCCCGCGCGCAACTCTTACCGCGAGAACTTGAATAGGGAGAACCGGTCGGGCAACCACTCGCGAGACGCCAGCATCAAGTGCCGCCTTCATGCCTGCTGGGGTTGACAATAAGGAACCGCGCACGCACTTAGCACCAGCCAAGATTGAAGCTAAACCGACAAAATCAACACTGCTGCCTTCAATGCCCACACCGAACCCGGCTGCATCAAGATCCAATACCTCTCCAGAGTCTGATTCCACTATGTCAATCGGTGCACAATCTTGCGCCCATTTAGCGAACTGAGTCAGCCAAAGATCGTCTGAGATACCCGTCTCAACCATGGGCATCTCGCCAAGGTAGACACGACCGCCTTCACCGTCAACAGTGAGAAGTTTGCCGGCCAAACTTTGCGCCACTCCCTCACCTACGCCAACAACGCTTGGTCTGCCCAGTGCGCGGGTAACCACGGCCGCGTGTGAGGTCGATCCACCAAGCTCGGTAACAACCGCGACGGCTGCGATCATGCCGTGTACATCGTTTGGGCTTGTGTTGGGGCGAACCAAAACAATTGACTCGCCTTCGGCTGTGCGTCGCTCTGCTTCATCTGGATCAACTACACCGATCCCACATGCAACACCAGGACAGGCGGGCTCACCACTTGCGGCCAAATGTTTCTCACTGTGTACCGGATCAAGTTTTGGAAGCAAGACTGTTCGCACTTGCTCAGGAGTAACTCTCGCTACTGCTTCTTCTGTAGTTATTACTCCTTCGCGTGCTAAATCCACCGCGATTCGGATTGCCGCTTGCGGGGATCGCTTAGCCGATCGAGTCTGAAGTAGATACAGGCGTCCCTCTTCCACCGTGAACTCGATGTCTTGAACTTCACCATGCTCGCTTTCGAGAATATTGGCCCAAACAAGTAACTCTTCATGAACATCAGGCATCGCATTTTCAAGTGTCACCATGTCTTCGACTGCGTGCGTTCCGCCCACCACGTCATCACCTTGTCCACCGGGCAACCACTCACCATAAGGTTTCGGATCACCCGAAAGTGGGTTGCGAGTGAACAGGACGCCGGTGCCCGATTGATCACCGAGATTTCCGAACACCATTGCCTGAATTGTTACGGCGGTACCGCCGACTTCGTTGATATTCCAATGCCGGCGATAAGCTTTTGCTCTTGACGAATCCCATGAATTAAAGACCGCGCAGATTGCGCCGCTCAGCTGCTGAAAAGGGTCTCGCGGTATTTCCTCGTCAGTGTCCGCTAGGACTTGTGCACGTACTTCTTCGGCACTTACGCCACCGCTATAGGTTTCAAGATCCGCTTTTAGGACAACGGCGCCGTATTGGTGACAGAAGCGCGCATGGGTATCGAGTGCATACTCGGCATCACCTGTACGGTTGGCAAGGCCGACTTCAACCCCGTCAGTGACGCCGAGGTTCAAAACAGTATCCATCATCCCTGGCATGCTTACCGCCGCGCCCGAGCGAACAGAGACCAACAGTGGCGCTTGGGGGTCTCCGAATTGCCTTCCGGTCATGGACTCGAGATAGGCGATTCCATCAAGGACACCGGCCCAAACTTCATCCTCTAAAACCGCACCCCCCTCGTGGTACCTACTGCACTCACTGACCGGCAAAACGAAAGCCGGAGGAACTCGAAGACCCAGACTCAACATGCGACCGATACTCCAGGCCTTGCCGCCAATGAGTTCCCGTGGTGGAAGTTGGGTTCCTTCAAGACAGATCACGCGCGATTGGGACATCACTACTCCTGACGTGTGCGGCCGAGCATGCGAAGAAGATCCTCGTGCAGCTCAAACCAAACGGTGTGGTAACTATCGATACGGACGCCACTAACCCAATCAATTTCCCCTGCGAGCACTCGGTCATAGGCTGATTCGAGCCGTTCGAGATACCTCGTCAATCGAGGCTGGGCCTCTGCACAGCGGCCTACCACTCGCTCGGCTCGCTCATGAAGGTCGCCAAGTCGGTCGATAATCCCATGGTCATAATCCTTGTCTTCATGATCATTGGGGATCCGAGTTGAACCCGTCGGCACGGTCTGCCAGTCGGTGAACAGAGCCAGCAGTTTGATGTTCACTTTTTCGAATCGTTCATAAGCAGCGGTTAAAGCGCCGTCTTCTCGGGCTACCGCATAGACAATCGGGTACTGGGCTGCGAGCATGGTTTGGCCATCAGGAGAAACCATAAACGTTCCTCGAGCACCTGCCACTAAACCTTTACCGGCTGCGGTCTCAAGCGCCGCGTTCACTTCTACTTCATTGAGGCCCAGCAGATCCGCAACAGCTGCCGGCCCCGCCGCTTTGCGAACTGCCAGTCCGTGAACTGCTAAAAATTCAAGGTCGGTCATATTTTCGCCCTTCACAAGATTCGATTCCATTTGGTATCACGCATTAATTTGAGGTGATTAATTGTGTTATTCCCCACGCGTGTTAAAACTAACGTGTGTTAGCCTAGTGCAATAGCCGGCGGAATATCGCCAGTTTTCTCGAAAGGACAACATCTCCATGAAGCGCACTATTTTCAACGAAGATCACAATGCCTTTCGTAAAAGTTCGCGGGCATTCGTTGAGCGAACCCTTGAGCCCGGTTACGTATCATTTGTTGATAACAAGGAGATCTCGAGAGAAGTTTGGATTGAAGCTGGACGCAATGACCTCTTGGGGCTTGATGTTCCGGAAGAGTTTGGTGGTGTCGATGCCGGGGACTACCGTTTCAATGCTGTACTCGGAGAAGAGCTCGCTCACGCTTCAATGGCATTCAATTCGTGCTTTCAGATGCACTTCGATGTAACACTGCCATACATCGTCAAGTACGGGACTACCGAGCAGAAACAACGCTGGTTGCCAGGAGCGTGTTCGGGAGAGATTCTTACTACGGTGGCAATGACCGAGCCCTCCGGTGGATCTGATCTTGCCGCCCTTCGCACGAGCGCGGTGCCATCCGGTACTGACTGGATAATCAATGGCTCCAAAACTTTCATTACAAACGGTTACACGGCCGACTTGGTTGTTGTTGCCGTTAAGACCAGTCCAGACAAGGGCGCAAAAGGGATCACCTTGTTTGCGGTAGAAGAGGGGATGCCCGGCTTTGAGCGGGGACGCAAGCTCGACAAAGTAGGGCAACCTGAAGCCAACACCGCTGAACTCTTCTTCCAAGATGTCCGAGTCCCTTCCGAAAACGTCATCGGTGAAGTAGATCGTGGTTTCATTCAAATGATGGAGCAACTACCGCAAGAGCGAATTGGTGCAGCCGTGGGAAACCTCGCCCATGTTGCCGCGATCCTTGATGAGACCCTCGAGTACGCCAAGGAGCGTCAGGCTTTCGGGCAGGCAATTGGCTCATTCCAACACAATAAGTTTTTGCTGGCCGAGCTATACACCCGAATTGAAGTGAGTCAGGTATATGTTGACGCTTGTGTAGTGGCCCACTCAGAGGGAGCGCTTTCTGCAGTTGACGCTGCCAAAGTTAAGTATTGGACAGCAGATGTCCAAAATGACGTGCTCGATTCCTGTGTACAGCTCTACGGTGGTTACGGCTACATGCGCGAATATCGGGTGGCACAAGCCTGGATGGACGCCCGGGTAACCAAGATCTGGGGAGGCACTAATGAAATTATGAAGGAAATAATCGGCCGAGACTTAGGCCTCTGAGACTCGTGAGCAGTCACACAAATTCATTCAACCTCAACCAAGGAATCCCATGCCAAACTTGACGTTTAACTTCACGCAACAAACGGTGATCGTTACCGGAGCCGCACGCGGTGTCGGGCTTGAACTCGCTCGATTCTTTGCTGAGGCCGGCGCCAACGTTGTGGCCGTCGACTTCGATGGTGATGTCCTAACAGGTGCGGTAGCGGATTTCAATGCCTTTGCTATCCAGGCCGATGTCAGCAGCACCGTTGACGTCCAGCGTGTCGTTGACGCCACCATCGATAAATTCGGTCAAATAGATATTTTGGTCAACAACGCCGGCATCCTCCGCGATGGTGTTCTGTGGAAGATGACCGATGAGGACTGGGATGCAGTCTTGGCCGTTCACGCTGGTGGCACTTTTAAGTTCACGCGTGCTTGCGTCCCACATTTTCGCGCCCGTTCCTACGGACGAATCATCAACGTTACTTCCTACACCGGGCTGCGTGGCAACACCGGACAGGCCAACTACGCAACGGCAAAAGCTGGAATCATCGGTTTCACAAAAACTGCTGCAAAGGAGTTGGCACGTTTCGGGATCTCAGTCAATGCCATCTCACCGAACGCTGAGACGCGCATGGTTGCCGCAATTCCCCCAGAAAAATTAGCTGAACTCGCAGCGGCGATTCCCATGGGTCGTTTTGCACAACCGTCAGAAATGTGTGCCGCCGTCGGCTTCCTAGCCTCAGACATCTCGGGTTACATTACGGGCGTGGTTTTGCCCGTTGATGGCGGAATTTCAATGTAACTATTGTCAGTCTGAAACTAGAACTGCCCGCAAGGTGTCAAGGGTATCTTGTGAAACACCAATGGATTCCAGATATTTTGCTCCCGACCCATACTCACTATAAAGCCCATCGAGGAAGCCGCTGATGGTCTCGGGTGAAGCATCTTGAAGCTCCGGAGGTTGCTCTCTGAGGTAGTCGCCGTAGCTGGCAAGGCGCACTAACCGGGCATGCACAAGCGGATAAGTTTCACGGGTTCGCACATAATCAGC
>JBBARV010000016.1:0-44312 GCA_040399625.1 Candidatus Nanopelagicales bacterium
TGCGTAACTCCACATCAGGAACAACATCGCCTATTGCAATCATTTCTTGCCTTTCTAAAAATTAAAATAATCGGTGAGGGTAATCCTTAGTGCGTCACTGACCACGCCGTGGGTAAGTAGGGAAAGGCTAGCAACCAATCGACTAGCCTTTCGACATGCGTGATGAGATTTTGGAGAGGGTTCGCAATACTTTTCACCTGCGACTCGGCCATGGCATTGTTGAACAGTCGCGAGGGGCCGGGGCATTATTCAACGGTGATTTTTCGTCGAGTACAACTGCCGGTGCTGAGTTTGTGGGAAGCAGGCTTGGCCTTGGAGTGATGGATGGCCTCAACGGCGAGGTGGTCAGTGTCAAGGGCACGACATGGCGGGTCCCTGTGAGTGGTGTTCCCATTGAAGTCGCACCGACTGAAGGCATTGCATTTGGTATCGCTGCGCACGGTGGTCGGGAGCACCAGATTCACATCCCGGTGGGGTGCAACATGGCAGGAATTCTTTCTGCCATTGATGTGTACTTAGCGGAGAACCATGTTGATCACGAGGATGTTGTTTGTGCTGTGGAAATCGTGGGAAGTTTTAGCAACGTACTTTTGCGGACAGAGGCGGCACCAACATCTCCCGAGGAAACTTTGACTGAGGTGTTGGAGAATGAAATACGTTTTGAGTTTGATGAGTGGCGTGGGACGCTGGTCGGGTTCCGCTTCCCTGACGAAGGCGACGGACAGACAATCCCTGGGTTGCACTTTCATGCGATTAGTGCAGACCATGATTCTGGCGGTCATGTTCATGAAGTTGTGACCACCGATGTATTGACCACTATTTGGGTTGATGAACTTCACCCGGTTCACCTTTAGGCGAGTGTTTCCTCGGTCGCTTTTGGTTTGTGTTCTCGAATAACGATCAGAGTTGCAAGAACTATGAGGCCCGCTGCAATTGTTGCTCCCATGCGAAAAAAGACGGATGTTTCTAGAAGTTCACCAGCTTGGGCAAAAAGGGCAAACATGAAAATGGTAATTCCAATTACCGCGATGGTGTAATTCGCCCAAATGAAAGCAAAGAACAAGAAAGCACCAATTCCAATAGCAATGATCAGGGCCCATTCGGGTTTGGGGAGCCAAATTCCCCAAGCGACCATGAGGCTGACCGCGAGAAAGGTGCCACCCACGCGTTGGGCGACTCGAATAACGGTTCCCGTCGAATCTGGTTTTGCGATCCAAGCTACCGTCATGGGGATCCAATACTGGTGCGGAACTGAGTAGAGCTCCGAGATCGCGGTCGCAATGGCAATTGCCAATGCAAGGCGAAGGGCATGCCGGGTAAATCGTTGGCGTTGCTCTCCCGGGTTTCTCAGTCGATGCCAAAGTGTTTCCGCGACACCGGGTGGGATGCGCATTGCTTTTGGGTTTGTCAGGAAGCCAATAATCACGAGTATCAATGTTTGTATCAGGCCGCCAAGGCCCACAAGGGCAACAAATTCCAATGAGAGTTTGAGCGCCTCGGGCAAACCAGCCGCTATGGTGAAAATGACAAGTGCGAGCGTCCCAACGAGTGCAGCGCGAGGCCCGGCAACACCCACCCATCCAGCGGCTGAGGCAACGATTATTGATGCCAGAACGGTAAGCCAAACATTGGGCGCAACGAGATAACCCAGCAATGAGGTGAGCATGAGCCACATGGTGGTCCACAACATGATGCGCCACCGGTGACCAACCGGTAGCCCTGCCTCCGATAGTCCCGCGAAAAGCGCTGACAAGGCGAGTGGGATCGCGTATTGGGGTTGCCCGAAAGCCCAAGCCGCAACGGCCAGGGCCAAGGTCACGGCGGTGGTGCGAATCGCGCCAACAATCAAGACCTTGTCGTGGTCAACGGAGGCGATTTCGCCAAGAATTTTCAGTCGGTTGGGGCGCATTGGGAACAGAGATTAGTGGATGGGCGCTCTTTACGTTAAGTAACAGTCCTTTCATAACCTGATTTCCCAAGAGTCAATCTTTGAGGCAATCGGATATTGGGTCGTGCAATCCCTTGGTGCATTCGCGGCCGGTGTGCTTCTCAAGCTTTTTGTCGATTCATTTGGAGTTACTGACTACACGGGTGCTTTAGGATTGAACGCTTATGACAATGGTGTCATCAACATGGCAGGCGCTTTTGTTCTTGAGGCAGTCCTTACGGCTGCCTTTGTGCTCGTGATCCTTTTGGTGAACGAGCGAGTCGCGGCTCCTGGTTTTGCGGGTGTACGAATTGGTTTGACTCTGGCACTGGTTCACCTTGTCGGTATTACACTTCCGGGAACTTCGGTCAACCCGGCTTGTTCATTTTGGCGCTACTCGTTGGTTCAGTGATCGCTGTTGCGATCTGGATGATTACCCGTTCCACGAGCGTAATGCCAGAAGAGGCGGCTGCAGGATCAGAAAGCGAGTAGGGCTTTCATCTGTGACGTGAGTTAAGTGCCGGATGCAACCTTAAGATTATTGGTCTGCTGGCGTTATGGTATGCCGTGTGACGCCTGAAGATTCTGTGTTGGTGGCCTGCGAGGCAGCAATGCAGGACCGAGATATTGTGACCGATCCTGATATCTTGCGATCCTATTCGCGCGATCGATCAACGGGTTCAGCTGCAGGTGAGCCATTCGCGGTGGTCTTTCCTCGCTCTACCCAAGAGGTGGCGGCCATCATGTCCGCAGCGCACAAGTTTCGGGTGCCCGTTGTTCCTCGGGGTGCTGGTTCAGGACTGAGCGGTGGTAGTAATGCAATTGATGGATCACTCGTGCTCTGTGTTGAGCGAATGAGTGATGTTTTGGCTGTGAATGTTGATGACGGTTACGTTGAAACTCAACCAGGAATCATGAATACGGAATTGCGTGAATACGTTGCACGCTCGGGCATGTGGTACGCACCGGATCCTGCCAGTAAAGATTTCTGTTCTATCGGTGGAAATGTCAACACGAATGCGGGTGGGTTGTGTTGCGTGAAATACGGCGTTACCCGCGATGCAGTATTGGGGCTTGAAGTCGTGATGGCTGATGGCCAGATAACGCGGCTGGGTCGACGCACGATCAAAGGGGTTGCCGGTTATGACTTAGCCGGGCTAATGGTCGGCTCCGGTGGCACACTGGGAATTGTCACGATGGCAAGACTGCGCTTACGTCCAATGCCGGCGCCGGCAACCACGGCTGTGGCCGTTTTTGACAATGTCGCTGATGCCGGGCGAGCTTCATCGGCCATCATGTCCGAACTCACACCGAGCATGTTGGAACTCATGGATCAGCAAACTCTTCAGGTGGTGGAAAATTGGCGACCGATGGGCCTTGATACCAGTGCCGGGGCATTGCTCGTTGCCCAAACTGATTCCGGACTGGGCAGTTCAGTGGCCGATGCAGATCGCTTGCTGCAGATTTGCGAGCAGAACGGTGCGAGCCTTGCCCACCGATCCGAGGACGAAGCCGAGTCTGAAATGCTCCTCGGTGCTCGGCGAATGGCCATCCTCGCTATTGAAGCCCAAGGCGATTGGTTACTTGATGACATCGCGGTACCTCGATCTAATCTGGCCGAGGCCATGGTTCGGATCCAAGATATTGCTGCGAACCGGGATGTAACCATTTGCACTTTCGGCCATGCAGGTGATGGAAACTTGCACCCGACAATCGTGACCGAGCGGGGAGATCAGGAGGCGGCTGCGCGAGGGCTGCTGGCATTTGATGACATTTTAGAAGTGGCACTGGAATTAGATGGAACCGTTACGGGTGAGCATGGTGTGGGCAATCTCAAGCGGGAGGCGCTCGCCCGTGAATTAGATGATGTCGCCATTGGTTTGCACGCCAGGATTAAGAGCGCATGGGATCCACAAGGAATTCTCAATCCAGGGAAATTACTGCCACGCTGGTAACAATACGAGTTGGTTGACCGGTTCAGATCCAGTTTTAATCTTGTTCAGTCCGAGGTTAAAGGCTGTTTTCTGCCATAGTGATGAGTAGAAACCCGGCGAAGTCAAGGTGTGCATCCCCCTTTTGCGCCCACTTTGTCGGGTTTCCTTGTGTGGGCTGGCACGCCCTAGGCTGCGGACATGAACTTTGGCAGATCAAATGACCACTAGTCGAAAGCTTGTTGCCGGGATCGACTCCTCAACCCAGTCGGTCAAGGTGGTTGTCCGCGACGCCGAGACGGGGGAGTTGGTTCGCGAGGCCAGGGCGCCTCACCCCGAGGGAACCGAAGTCAATCCAGTTGTGTGGTGGGAAGCCCTCACTTCGATTTTGCCGCAGATGCTTGAGGGCGTATCAGCATTAAGTGTTGCAGGTCAGCAACATGGCATGGTGGCAATGGATGCCCAGCAGGAAATTGTGCGTGATGCCCTGCTGTGGAATGACACTCGATCCGCTCAAGCGGGCAAAGATTTGGTTCAAGAGTTTGGCGGTCCCTCTGTTTGGTCCAATGCGGTGGGCAGTGTTCCGGTTGCGGCTTTCACGGTGTCAAAACTTCGATGGATGGCTCAGCATGAACCGGATAACGCGCAACGCACGCACAGTGTTCTTTTGCCACATGACTATTTGACTTGGTTACTTGCAGGTAAGCCCAGTGATCCAACGACCGATCGCGGTGATGCCAGCGGAACCGGCTACTGGTCACCATCGACCGGTGTTTATCGGCAGGATTTGGTGAAACTTGCAATTGGACACGAGCTAACACTCCCACGAGTGGCTGGTCCCGGTGAGGCTGTCGGGACGGCAATTGGTATTGGCCGCGACGACATCATGATCGGTCCTGGCACGGGGGACAACATGGGAGCTGCTTTGGCACTGGGTGTGAAACCAGGGGATGTTGTTGTTTCATTAGGAACTTCAGGTACGGCATTTGCTGGGTCAAGCACACCCACTCATGACGCATCAGGATCTGTCGCTGGTTTTGCTGACGCAACAGGAAATTTCCTGCCCCTGGTATGCACACTTAATGCGGCCAGGATTTTGACGGCAACCGCGGCGATGCTGAATGTTGATTTTGATGAGTTTGCACGGCTGGCACTTAGTGCGTCCCCTGGTTCTGGTGGTTTGACTTTCATTCCCTATCTGGACGGTGAGCGGACCCCGAATTTGCCCGATGCTCGGGGATCACTCCATGGGATGACCCGTGAAAATATGACCGCACCAAATATGGCGAGAAGCGCGATCGAAGGAATGTTTTGCGGCTTAGCCGACGCCGTTGAAGCACTGACTCGGGCAGGAGCGCCCGTTAATCGGGTGCTGCTTATCGGTGGGGCCGCGGCCAACCCCGCGGTGGGACTGATCGCAGCAACCATGTTTAACGTCCCGATTGAAGTTCCACCAGCGGGTGAATACGTCGCTGATGGAGCCGCCCGTCAAGGCGCATGGGTGCTTACCGGTGAGCTTCCGAATTGGAATGTGGGTGGTGCTGGGCAATCGCGGCATTTTGAGCCCGACTTCCATGAGGGGATTCGGGCGACCTTCCGTGGCGTCTGGGAGAGCATGTACACCTGATCACATAGGGTCATGGCATGGACTTCCTCACCGTTACCGTTTTTGCCTTGGTTGGCGGTATGGCCCAATTTGTCGACGGAACTCTGGGCATGGGCTTTGGGGTCACTTCAGCGACACTTCTCACCCTCTTGGGTTATGGCGCGGTTGCTGCCTCGGCTGGAACACATGCGGCAAAGGTGGGAACCTGCTTCGCCTCCGGAGTGAGTCACTGGCGCGAAGGAAATGTTGACTGGCGGGTACTGATCGCAGTTGGTGTTCCGGGAGCTTTTGGCGCGTTTATCGGTGCGGTTGTTCTAACAAATATTGCATTAGATAGCGCCCGACTTTGGATGGCCGTAATTCTATTTCTGCTAGGTGTGAGCATTATTGCTCGATTCGGATTCGGTAAGTCACTCATACCCGCGATGCGCCTTCGGACACGCTATTTATGGCCAATCGGCCTTTTTGGCGGATTTGTCGATGCAACAGGTGGCGGAGGTTGGGGGCCGGTTGCAACCCCATCTTTGATGACCGTCACGCGTCACGCACCGCACCGCATCGTTGGTACTGTCAGCGCCGCAGAGTTCCTCGTGGCTGTGGCAGCCTCAATGGGGTTCTTGGTCGGTGCGGGTGACTCGGGTGTTCCTTGGCTAGCTGTTCTGGGGCTCATCATCGGTGGCGTAATCGTCGCCCCATTTGCTGCTCGATTCGCGAAAAGGGCGCCGACAGCTCCACTGGGTGTGGCAGTGGGCGGAGTGGTTCTCGTTGCAAACACCGCCGTGATGGCTGCAGTCTTGGATAGTCCCGGATTAGTCGGGGCGTTAATCGTTGGGGTGGAAATACTGATTACGGCTGCAATTGTGGTCAGGGTAGTTCGGCGGAAGACTGTGCCAACTTGAATACCTGATCCACAATCTTCGCAACCTGCACCGATTGCCAAGGATTGGGAAGCCAACCGCCGTTTCCGCTGATTCGATCACTCATGTTTTCAAACATTAATTGGTATGGGTCCACAGCTGCGAATGTTTCTGTGCTCGTCTTTTCATCGGCAGTTATGGTGAGTTCGCTGACCTGATTGTGGCTGGTGAAGGCCTGATCACCGGGCAACGTAATTTCACCCTCGGATCCCTTAAGCACAAATCGTTGGGAGGGGTGCATTGCAAAGGATGCAACGATCGCACCGGAGCCTTTGCAACTTGCATTATCAAAATTGAATTGGGCTTTCATGGTCATGTCGACCTGCTGGTCAAGTTTTTCATCATGCGCCACGATGACCGTGTAGTTGGTGTCTTCGGAGAGCAGCGCGACGAGTGCATGTAGAGGGTAAATCCCAACGTCAAAGAGCGCGCCACCGCCCATTGCGGGATCGAGGCGGTAGTTACCAGGTGTGACACCTTCGAATGTGAAAGTACCCAAGTAGTTTGTGGGTGAACCAATAGCATTACTGGCGACCAATTCCTGTAGGCGTTGGGCCCGCGGGTGCCACAGTGACCAGACTGCTTCAACGAGTAACAAACCTTTGTCTTGAGCATGCGCGTATGCAGTGATCGTGTCACCGGCATTCATGACCATGGGCTTTTCGCAGAGAACATGCTTGCCGGCGTCGAGTGATTTGATGATCCACGGCAGGTGGGCATCGTTATTTAGTGAGATGTAGACGGCATCAACCTGTGGATCTTGGATGAGTTTTTCATAAGAGTCATATGCGATCTTGGGTGACAGGCTTTTTGCCCTGCCTTCATCGCGTGCGGCTGCGGCATACAGGGTCGCGTTTTTGGCGTTGTGTAATGACTTTACAGTAGTCCCCGTTGCAAGACCCCCGGCACCGATAAATCCCCAATTGACATTTTCGTGTTCAGACATGGACTTAGTCTTTCTGATTAATTATTAAGCAGAACAGGGGACTCTGGTATCCCGTTGTTTGCGGCAGAAGTCTCAGCTGCCTCCATCAAGGCCACGACATCACGTGAATCAACAGCTTGCACCTGCATGATTGAACCGACGTGCAACAAAGCCGCAAGTTCCCGGTGGAACTCGAAGGGCTGTACGACATCAAGTTCTACGCTGGTCCGTGCACCTGTTGAATCAACCATGAATAACTGGGCGGGCAGATCAGCAACGGCTGGCTCAGCGGCTGGATCCCATTGGCCAACAATTGCACCGGTTGTCCCAAGGGCGTAGAACTTTGGCTTACGCTCTGCAGCCAAATCGGAGTTCACGAAGCTTGCTCTGCGACCGTCAGCGAATGTGATTGCGACTTCAGCGTGATCAGCATTAGTCACATGGTTCCAGTGACGCTTGTGATTGTGACCACTGACATGTGCGACCTTCTCGGGGAAAAGGTTCAGGATTTGATCTAGGTAGTGCGAGCCCCAGTCGAAGATTGCTCCACCGGAAACATCGGACATCGAATGCCAGTAGTCGCAAGGTCGTGAATACCCGCCAACGAAGGATTCATAAGAAAATACTTCACCGATCGCACCTTCATTGATGAGCCGACGCATCGTGACAAAGTCCGGGTCAAATCGACGGTTTTGGTAGACAACTAGAACACGTTCCTCCTCGACGGCTAACGCTATGAGTTCATCACACTGTTCGGCGGTCAGCGCCATTGGCTTTTCTAAAATTACATGTAATCCGCGGTTGAGGGATTCTTTAGCCCATGAGTAGTGGCTATTAGGGGGAGTCGAGATAACGACAATGTCAATAAGCCCGCTATCAAGCATTTCCATTGAATCGGAGAAAGTGACGGCATCGGGGGCAAGTTCAAGGGCCGCTGCGACCCGATCGGGGTTGAGGTCGGCGACTGCCCGAAGTTCAAGTCCAGGGGTGGCTGCGACCGCGAGATTGTGCTCATGGCCAATTGCGCCATAAGCGAGTAGACCAACGCGGAAAGGGACAGATTCGTTAGAAGGCATGGGCTCTAACTTAGCGGTGTGGCAAGGAGTTTGCAGAACCATCAATGTGGCGGGTCAATTAGTGGGAATTTTGGTCGGCATCACGGCATTCGTCGCACCTGCACTCAAGCAGCGCACCGGGTGGTGCAAATGGCCTGACAGGGGCCGGGGGTTTCCGTTAACGTACCGTCTTCGACCACACGATTGAGCGCAGCGTGCTTGAGGCTGCGTTCCGTAGAACGAAACGAGGAATTCATGAAGGCACTCATGTACTACGGCCGGGGCGGCAACGGCCGTGGCGACTTTCGTTTAGAGGACGTGGCCGAGCCGACGGTCGTGCCTGGCACCGTGAAGATCGACGTGGAGTGGTGCGGGATTTGCGGCTCGGATCTCCACGAGTTCGAGGCGGATACCGTGTCGGGATACTCGCCCCCCGTCATTCTTGGCCATGAGTTCGCTGGGACTGTCTCCGCGGTGGGCGAAGGTGTGGATCACGTGAAGGTCGGCGAACGCGTTGCCGTTGAGCCATTCATGTACTGCCAGACGTGCGAGTTCTGTGTCAAAGGCGACTACCACGTGTGCCCGGACCTCACGGTCGTCGGCGTCCACAATGTCGGGGGCGGGTTTGCCGAGCAAGCGCTCGTCCCGGCCTACACCGTTCATAAAATGCCCGACTCCGTGTCTTCTGAAGTGGGCGCGCTGATCGAGCCAATCACGGTCGCCTGGCATGGCATGCGCAAAGGCAACTTCGGGCCGGGTCAAACCGCGCTCGTCATCGGTGCAGGACCGATTGGCCTCACGACGTTGATTTGTGCGCAGGCCTTCGGGTCAGCATTCACCGCAGTGAGCGTCAGGCGTCCCGGTGCTCGCGCCGATACTGCCGCCCGACTGGGTGCCCAGGCCGTCATCGATTCCAGTTCAACCGATGTCGTGGCCGCCATAATGGAGATGACGAAAGGTCGGGGAGTGGACGTTGTTTTCGAGACCTCGGGTGCCGAAGAGTCCATCGCCACAGCCATCGGTGCAGTCCGCATGGGCGGCACGATTGTCAGCCTGGCCGTCTGGCTTGCCCCGGCGCCTTGTGACTACATGCAGATGCTGCTTAAGGAGCTAACGATTGTTGGGAGCAAGGGATACAACAAGCCCGACTTCCCCGAAGCCATTGCCGCGATGGGTGATGGGCGGATCATTGGAGCCGAGGAGATCATCTCGACTCGCATTGGGTTGGCGGATGTGATCACAGGGGGCTTCGAGGTGCTGGCCGAGAATCGCAGCGCGCATGTAAAGGTGCTCGTCACCCCTTGACCATTGGTGGCCCGCTCAGTTTTTAATTCAACGTTGATGAGCCGGGACAATATGCCGATAAACTACGTCTACATGATTTAACCAAGTGAATGGGAGTTCTCATGTCCGAACAGGTTCTGGCCGGCAAAACCGCACTGATCACGGGTGCATCGCGCGGAATTGGTCGGGCGATTGCTGTGAGTTTCGCCCAAGCCGGCGCCGATGTAGCACTGGTAGCCCGAGACGCCCAAAAACTGGAGGACCTTGCCAAGGAAATTCGGGAGTTGGGCCGGGTCGCTCAGGTGATTTCTGCGGATCTCTCGGCTGAAGATGCAACGGAGTCGATCTGTACCGCTTTGGATTTTGACGAACTGAACATACTGGTCAATAACGCCGGCGGGAACTCTTTTATGTCAACCACCGAGAAAATGCGTCTCTCGGGCTGGCGCAAGACGATGAACCTCAATCTCGATTCACTTGTGGCCCTGACCCAAGGGGTAATTCCCCGGCTGGTGAACTCTGGAAATGGTTCAGTCATCAACGTGTCTTCGGTAGCGGGACTTCGAGGGTCCCCATTTATGTCCCATTACGGCGCAGCCAAAGCGGCTGTGATCAGCTTCAGCCGCAGCCTGTCGCTCGAACTTGCCAGCCAGGGGGTTCGGGTCAATTCCTTGGTTCCCGGGTGGATTGAGACGGATCTCACTGATTTCCTTCGCGAAACCAAGGAAGCCGAAGCAGGGACCCTTTCTCGCGTTCCCATGGGTCGCTGGGGCCGCGCCGAGGAAATCTCGGCTGCCGCACTTTTCCTAGCCAGTGATGCCTCTAGTTTCATGACCGGTCAAGAACTGATCGTGGATGGTGGCCTCTCCGCAATGCCATAAAAAACTGAATAAAAGGTCTTTCGGGTGCACAATGGAGATATGTAATTCATGTGTGAGAGCACCTACTGGGAAGGAACTGCCATGAGCAATACAACAACCAGTCGTACCAGCCGGATCGAGGCAAAGTACAAGGGCCACCGGAGCGAGGATCGCTTCTTCGCTGCTCGGAACAACGCAAAAGCGGCGTGCGACAACTTACGAACGGCAATTCGAAAATCCCAGATTCATGCCGTAATGCGTGACGAACTTCTGCAGGCTGTTGATCGCGCTGAAGCCGAGGTAAAAAGTGTTGAACCCACTCAGGTGCATCCTGGAGCTGAAATCAGAGAATTGGCCAAGGACATTGAGCACTTGCAACTTGCAGAACTTTGGGTGGCTGCAGCCGATCGTGTACTCAATCGGTTGGGGGTAAGTGGTCCAGCAGAGTTGCGCCGCGAATTGGAAGAAGCGCAGGAAGTCGTGATGTGGTGCGTCAGGGCAGACGAATGGAGTGGAAAACTTACCGCCGCCGGAACACAATTACAGAAGGTAGTCGCCGAAGCCGAGATTCACGCCGCGCGGGTAAGTTGAATTTAGATTGAGTTGAGGCCGCAGGGAGTTTTCTTGCGGCCTCAACTAATTCAGTGTTTACGTTAAAGATGACATTAAAAATCGTGACACTATGAATTCTCGGGTTGCTTGAATTTCGGGTGCCAGGAACTGATCGGGGCCTGCGCCCGTTGTCGTTTTTCGAAGTTCTTGAAGCAGTTCACGGGTTACCGGAGCAGGCAAAAGTGGTGCGCGCAATTCAAGACCACGGCTGGCAGCCATAAACTCGATAGCAATGATCGTGGTGAGGTTGGAAACAGCGCTGCGTAATTTGCGTCCGGCGTGCCAACCCATGGAAACGTGATCCTCTTGCATTGCCGAACTGGGAATTGAGTCAACACTTGCTGGTACGGCAAGGCGCTTACAGTCGCTGACCAAGCCAGCCTGGGTGTATTGAGCGATCATGAGGCCTGAGTCGACCCCTGGGTCATATGCCAAAAATGGTGGCAGGCCGTGATTCCGATTCTTGTCGAGAATCCGATCGGTGCGACGCTCACAAATTGAACCAAGATCGGCGGCGGCAATTGCCAGGAAATCGAGGACATAGGCGACCGGTGCACCATGGAAGTTGCCGTTACTCGTCACTTCGCCTGAAGGCAAAATCACCGGGTTGTCAATACTGGCTGCTAATTCATTCAATGCAACATTTTTTGCGTGTGTGATGGTGTCACGCACGGCGCCGGTGACTTGGGGTGCGCACCGCAGACTGTACGCATCTTGTACCCGGTCATCGTCTAATTTGTGGCTGTCAACAATGGGCGACCCCGCAAGGGCTGCAAACATATTCGCCGCACTCACGGCCTGGCCAGTATGTGGTCGAAGTGGTTGGTGCAGTTCAGGTCGAAACACTTGATCTGTTCCCATGAGTGCCTCAACGCTCATGGCTGCACCGAGATCGGCTGCATCACACAGTCCTTCGAGGTCAGCGATCGCCATGATTAACATGCCGAGCATCCCGTCGGTCCCATTGATCAGGGCGAGGCCTTCCTTTTCTTTGAGCTCTACGGGCGTAATGCCGGCAGCGCTGAGCAGCTGCCCAACATCGGCGATATCACCACTTGCATTTCGCGCTTCCCCTTCACCCATTGCGACTAAAGCGCAGTGAGCGAGGGGCGCGAGGTCACCGCTGCAACCCAATGAACCGAACTCGTAGACGATCGGGGTGATCCCGACATTGAGAATCGCGGCATACGTTTGTGCAACTTCCGGGCGAACTCCGGTGCGCCCCGACGTGAGAGTCTTGAGCCGAAGGAACATGGTGGCGCGAACAACCTCTCGCTCAACTTCATTGCCCGACCCGGCTGCGTGGCTGCGAATCAGCGATTTTTGTAACTGAACTCGACTTTCTTGGGGAATGTGTCGGTTGGCCAGTGCGCCGAATCCGGTGGAGATTCCATAAACGGGGGTTTCTTGGTTGGCAAGTTTGTCCACATAGGCGCGACTAACCGCCATGGCTTCAAGGGCTTGTGGGCTGATCTGGATCTGGGCATTTCTACGAGCCACGGCGATTACTTCATCAATGCTGGGCGGGTTAGTTCCTAAAATCACGGTTGGAGTCATGTGGTGAGTGCCTTTCCGGCCAAGTAGGTGTGGGCTATTTGCGGCACACCCGGACGATACGCGAGATGGTCAATTGAGGGTGCGTTAAGGACAATGAAGTCAGCTTTCAGGCCGGGGGAGAGTGCCGCGATATCGGTGCGTGCAAGTGCGTGCGCACCACCGAGTGTGGCTGCGCGGATCGCTTGGTCGACACTCATGTGCATTTCGCGTACGGCAAGAGCGATAACAAATTGCATTGACGTAGTGAATGAACTGCCGGGATTGCAGTCTGTTGCAATTGCCACTTCAACGCCGGCGTCAAAGAATCTCCGGGCATCGGGATAGGGAGAACGAGTTGAGAATTCAACACCCGGCAGTAGTGTGGCAACGACCCCAGCGTCAGCGAGGGCCGTTAGTTCAGAGTCCGAGGTGTGGGTCAAGTGATCAACAGAGACGGCTCCCAATTCGCAGGCCACCTCAATTCCGCCAATGGATTCGATTTGGTTCGCGTGTAATTTCACAAGCAGCCCGGCTGAAGCGCCGGCAAGAAGAATCTTGCGGGCTTGATCCGGGTTGAATGCACCTTTGTCGCAAAATACGTCAATCCAACGGGAATAGGGGAGCGCGGCGGCGAGCATTTCACCGCAGACAAGATCAACGTAAGCATCAGGGTTTTCAGCAAATTCTTGGGGAATGACATGTGCGCCGAGAAACGTGGTTTCGGGTGTGAATTCCCGGGCGATTCGAAGGCTACGAACTTCACTATCCACATCAAGTCCGTATCCGGATTTGATTTCAAAGGTCGTGATTCCACCGGCATGAAACTCAGAAACCAATGATGCGCAGTTTGATCGTAGTTCGGTCTCAGTTGCGGCTCGTGTTGCAGTGACCGTTGATTGAATCCCTCCTGCCGTATAGGGCTCACCACTCATACGCGCGGCAAATTCACTTGAGCGGTCACCTGCAAAAATTAGGTGTGAGTGTGAATCCACAAAGCCGGGCAGCACCGCGCAACCAGCAGCATCAATTTCTTGTTCACAGTCCTGTGGCGCATCAGACTCAGACCCAACCCAACTAATGAGTCCTTCTGAGAAAGTGAATGCATACCCAGATTTGCGATACGGCCCGGAGCCCTCATTGGTGATCAACTCGCCAATATTGCGAACAAGGGTTGTCACTCCTGGGCGCCTTCGGTCATCGGGATTCGGACACCCTTTTCTTCGGCCACTTCACAGGCAATGTCGTAACCGGCATCAACATGGCGAATGACCCCCATGCCCGGATCATTGGTCAAAACCCTTCTGATCTTTTCACCGGCGAGCTCGGTTCCGTCAGCTACGGTGACTTGACCTGCGTGAATAGATCGACCAATACCAACCCCGCCCCCGTGGTGAATGGAGACCCAGGAAGCACCGGATGCAACATTGACCATTGCGTTGAGAAGGGGCCAGTCGGCGATCGCGTCAGAGCCGTCAAGCATGGACTCGGTCTCGCGGTAAGGGGAGGCGACGCTGCCGCAGTCAAGATGGTCGCGGCCAATCACAATCGGTGCTGATAGTTCGCCACTGGCAACCATGTCATTGAACTTGGCCCCGGCTTTGTCTCGCTCGCCGTAACCCAGCCAGCAGATGCGGGCGGGAAGACCTTGGAAGGCAACCCGATCCTGAGCCATCGTGATCCAGCGCCGAAGGTGGTCATTTTCCGGGAATAGTTCCAGAATTGCCTGATCGGTTTTATAGATATCTTTTTCATCACCCGAGAGCGCAACCCAACGGAAGGGGCCTTTGCCTTCGCAGAAAAGCGGACGAATATAGGCCGGGATGAATCCAGGGAAGGCGAACGCTCGGTTGAAGCCGCCTTTTCGGGCTTCATCCCTGATCGAATTTCCATAGTCAAACACTTCTGCTCCGCCATCCATAAAGCCGACCATCGCTTCAACGTGCTTAGCCATTGCAAGTTGCGCACGATCGGTAAACTCATCAGGTTTTTTGTCTGCGTATTCATGAGCATCACCGAAATCAATGTCTTCGGGGATATAACTCAGTGGATCATGTGCGGACGTCTGATCGGTGACAATGTCAATGGGGACGCCGCGGCGCAGGAGTTCGGGGAACATGGTTGCAGCGTTCCCAACCAGGCCAACAGAGAGGGCTGTGCGGTTCTTTTTTGCATCAAGTACAAGTTTTAATGCGTGTTCGATGTCATCGGCGACCACATCGAGATAGCGGTCAACAACCCGGCGGTGTAAACGGCTTGGATCAATGTCGATCACCAGACAGACGCCTTCATTCATGGTGACGGCAAGTGGTTGTGCGCCACCCATGCCACCGCAACCTGCGGTGAGTGTCAAAGTCCCCGCCAAGGTGCCGTGAAATTTCTTCGCAGCGACGGCCGCGAACGTTTCATAGGTGCCTTGCAGAATCCCTTGCGTACCGATGTAAATCCAAGATCCAGCAGTCATCTGGCCGTACATGGTCAGCCCCAGGTGTTCCAAACGACGGAACTCGGGCCAGTTTGCCCAGTCACCAACCAGATTTGAGTTGGCTATCAGCACACGCGGTGCCCACTCATGGGTTTGCATGATTCCGACCGGTCGTCCGGATTGCACCAACATGGTTTCATCGTTTTTCAGTGTTTGCAGGCTTCGAATCATGGCGTCGTAGCTCCGCCAGTCGCGGGCGGCTTTACCTGTGCCGCCGTAGACAACCAGTTTTTCCGGGTATTCGGCAACCGCAGGATCAAGGTTGTTTTGCAGCATGCGCATCGCTGCTTCCTGTCCCCAACCCGGGGCCGTCCGGGTAGCCCCGCGGGCCGCGTGAATCTCGCGGGTGGGGTCATAGGTCGCGGTGATCAGATTTTCAGTGGTCATGGGCAGAGTCTGCTGCAAGAAACCTTGGAGTAAAGGTTAAATGGACATTAGTAGTCTCAAATGCGAGACTGCTTGCATGAGTCAGGTTCCTGCGGCCAATCGAACACTGGAGGTGCTGCTGCTCCTGGCCCGCAGCGCCAGTCCAATCGCAGCGAGAACAATTGGAACAGAGTTGGACATACCTAAATCCTCCCTCTACCACCTCCTCGCCGCCATGCAGTCAAAAGGATTTGTCACCCCAATTACCGGCATGAGCGCGGAAAATTCACAGAGCGAAAATGGACAGTCAGAAAATGCACTTTGGGGCTTAGGTGTGAGCGCATTTGAGGTCGGCTCTGCCTATATGCGGCACGAACCAATTGAGGCCCGTGCTCGGCCAATTCTGGTTTCCCTGATGAAGAAAGTTTCGGGGATTGCACCACTGGTTGGGCACTTAGGAATCCTGCGAGGTAGTGATACCTACTACTTACTCAAAGAAACCACTGGGGGACCAATTACGGTTATTTCAGAAATCGGAGTGAGGCTTCCAGCTTCCCTTACGGCATCAGGTCGGGCAATGCTTTGCCATCTTTCAGCCGCTCAAGTTCGCGCGTTGTTTCCTAACGCCGATGCATTTGTAAACAGAACAGGTACAGGTCCGCAGAACCTCTCACAACTGAAGGTTCTGCTATCGCGGGAGCGGAAACAAGGTTTTTCAATCGAGTCAGGATTAGTCACACGGGAGCATTCCTCCGTTGCCGCCGCAGTCTTTGATCATCTCGGTGAACCGGTTGCTGCAATTAATCTTGTCTACCGAGACGCTACGATTGATGACTCTCATTCGCGAACCCTGTCCCAGGCTGTGCAAGACTCGGCACGCGAACTAACAAAGCGCCTTGGCGGACGTTTACTCAGTGGATCAAAGGATGAGAGATGAACCCAGACCCAAACTGGCCCCGCGCTGCCGAACTTTTCACTGCGGACCCGACTGCGATGGTCGCCCTTTTGGGTATTCCGGCCCACAAAACTTCAATCAGCCCAACCCGCGCAGACACAACTCCTGAAGCGGTGCGTGAGGCCTTGATGCGCTATTCGACTTACTGCACGAGCCACAATCAGGATCTGCGTGAGCTCGCAGTTTTTGATGCCGGAAATGTGAATGAACCCGATTATGCGCAGGGTGAGCAGCGTGTCCATGAGAAACTCAAAGAACTTAAAGAAAAATTCGTGATCGCAATTGGGGGAGACAACTCCATCACTTACTCGGTTGCCACCGGAATGTGGGGCAGCCAGATCAACTCGGCAGGCCTGATCACCTTTGATGCCCACCACGATTTGCGAGACGGTGAATCAAATGGTTCCCCGGTTCAACGACTGGTGAAGGCGGGACTCAATGGCAGGAACATTGTTCAAATCGGAATCGCAGATTTTTCAAATTCACCCCAATATGCGCAGCGAGCCAATGAATACGGAATCACGGTAATTCCACGCAGAGAGTTACGTGATCGCAGTGCGCAAAGTGTGATTGATCAAGCACTGGAAATCGCTGGATCAGCCGGTGGACCGATCCACGTGGATTTTGATGTCGATGTATGCGACCGCTCAGTTGTCCCCGGTTGTCCTGCAGCGGCACCGGGCGGCATAAGTGCTGATGAATTTCGAAATTTCGCATACTTGGTTGGGAGTCGTTCGCAGGTCACTTCGGTTGATTTCACCGAGGTTGATGCCCAAGCCGACTCTCCCGACGGAAGAACAGTTCGATTGGTGGCCGTTTCAATTCTCGAGTTGCTGTGTGGTTTTAAGAACCGGCCAACTAGCTAATCGGGCCGACCGGCAATCGAGTTTCCACCACAACGCCGTCGAGCAACTCAATCCGATAGGCGGCGGGGCCATCGGGCTCCAGAACTTCAAGATCGGTGACAACTTCAGTCGCCACTGTGTCTTGGTACAAGATACCGATCCGATCATCCGTCGCATATGTTGTCGGCAACACGCCACTTTTTACTAGTTCGTGAACTAGTGGGCGACGTTGTTTCTCCGAGTCGTAGTGCACCCCGTTTCCATAGGGCAATAAGCCAAGTCCACCGTGTGCCGGTTGCAGTGTTTTGCCATAAGAGTCTGTCGGCCCTCCAACATGCCAACAAATTGAACCTGCACTGACTCCGGCAAGAACGGTTCCATCATTCCAAGCTTGGCGCAGGAGAGAGTCAACATTATGGGCTTTCCAAACGGCGAGCAGGTTAACCACACTTCCACCACCAACCCAGATCACGTCACTATTGCCAATTATTTCTTGGGGGTCATGATTGGGCATCGGAAATAGTGCTAGGTGGTCGACGACACAGTCCAGTTCCCGAAGCGCGCTGTACATGAGTGAAAGGTAACCGGGGTCATCACCCGTTGCGGTCATGATTAACGTGACACGTGGCCGCTCCAAGCCGGTCAATTCAAGTGCCCGCTTGATCAATCCACCGGGACGGGCTCCGCCTGAATCCACGCGCGGGAGAAAGCCACCACTCGTCGCCAAAATCTGTCGTGTCATTGGTGGCCCGCCTCTTTTATTGGAGTTTTTACGATAATCGTGGTCAGCATGTCGACCGCTGCAGGCACCTGATCCCGGTTCATCCGACCTTCAATTACCAGTGCGGCAATACCGTGAACCGAGGCGAGCAGGACCGACTCCAACAGACTCGAGTCGGTATCCGCAAATCCATATTCTGATTGAAGGTGTGCAAGCATGGACAGAATTGAAACCTCAATGTACTCGGGGCGAGGTGGGGCTTGGATCCCCGAGAACATGACGTGGAACAGATGTGGATGGTCAACCGCGAAAGATATGTAGGCGTTGGCTGAATGCCGGAGAAGTTCAATGGGATCGGATTTTCCGGTGCCTGTCGAAATTCGATTAAGGATGAAACCGTCGAGCTCATCAAATCCTCGCTGGCTGACCGCTTCGATCAGAGCATCCTTGTCAGCAAAGTGGTGATAGGCGGCACTTGGGCTAACGCCTACCGCTGCGGCGACGGCCCGAAGTGAAACGTGATCGGCGCCCACCGCGTTGACGCTGGCGATTGCCTGCTCAATCAGAGCTTCGCGCAGATCACCGTGGTGGTACGCACGTTTGGCACTTTCTTCCATTTAACAAGCCTAGTCTCGGAACAAATAAGCGGCCTCAGGCTTTGGTGACTTCAAGGGAACATGAATTTTGGTTGACCAGGCGAACGTTTAACGCCCACAACATGAAAATTAGCGAGATCACCGCGAGGAAAGCTTGAATTGGTGCGAACCAAGAAACTGCCCCACTTGCCCCAAGGGCGAGAAGCACCAATTTATTACACACCGGACAGCCGACCGCGAAGAAAGTAATGAACCCACCGAGTGTTCCGATTCGAAGCGATGTATCGGAGCCCTTGACTTCGATTTCGTCGTCATTGATTGACTCGCGGACATAGGTGGCAACGAGGAGACCGCTAAGAATCGCGCTGAGGATCACGGTCGGGAAGGACCACCACGTCGTTTTCATTTCGCGGCCAAAAATTGGGTTAGGTATTACCGCGGTAGGTAGGGCGATCAAGAATCCAATGGCCAAGCCGGAGCACACTGCTGCGTACCAGCGTCGTGAGGACCATTGCGTCAAAGCCTCACGCCAAATACGCGCGCTAATTTTGAGGTTTGATGCCGAAAGCATTTCAGTAGGCTACAGCACGGACTTCCTGAAGTAAGTATACCCCTAGGGGTATACTGGAAGGCACCTATCGTAGAAAAGGAAATACGTGTGAAAGTTCCGGAATTACACACTCAGCCAGCCTGGTACGGGTCTGTCATGGGTACGGGGGCCATTTCGAGCCTTCTGTATGTCACCTACCAAAGGGTCGATTGGCCTGTTTTCTTGTGGGGCGCAATGACTATGCTGTGGCTTGCAACTGCATTAGCCGTGTTGCTGTTGCCCCGCTACATTCGCAGATTGAGCATGAAAAAAGAACTTGCGCATGAAATTGCTGATCCAACTCACGGTGCCATGCTGGCAACATTTCCCGCAGGTCTTCTCGTTTTGGCCATTGCTTGGGGGAACGTCGGCCCAGAAACAATTCCCAGTAATTTTGCGCTCAGAATTGCGGGGGTTCTACTTGTTGTTGGCGGCCTTACCGCCCTGATCTATTCGCCGTTGTGGGCCTCGGTGATTAGCCGAGTTGAAGTGCCACTTTCCAAGGTCAACGGTGGATGGCTGGTACCGGTCGTGATGAACCTGCTGGTTCCCATAGCTTTGGTTCCAATAATTAAAGAATTCCCTGATCAGGCGCCCATATTGATCGCAATTGGATTCGGTTTTCTTGGCATTGGTTCATTGCTTTTTATTGCAGTTTTCACGTTACTCATTGTTCGAATTGCCACCCAAGGATCTTTACCATCCCCGCTAGTGCCCTCGCTTTGGGTCCCGTTAGCTCCTGCGGGCGTCTTTGGGATCGGGATCATCAGACTTTTCCAATCCGGGGTGCAAGCTGGAATGATCAATGAAGACCTGATGGTCCTCGCTGAAATCATGGCAGCAATGAGTATTGGCTTCGGGCTATGGTGGGCGATCTTCGCGGGAATTGATACGCGTCGAGCCGTGAAAAATGGTGGGATTCCCTTTCACCTTGGTTGGTGGGGTGTGGTATTTCCTGTTGTTTCAATGGCAATTGCGATTAATCAATTGAACCAATTTCTCGATTCGGGAGTAGTCGTTGCCCTTGTGGCCGCTGCAATTGGCTGCGGGGTTTGGTTGTTTGTTGCAACCAAGACGATTGTCGCGGTGATTGCGGACCGAAGCGCGACAACCACTAGCGAGTAGCATGTAACTCGGTGCCTGCTGGCAGGAAGACTGTCGGCGCGCCAGCCGTAGTGCAAAGTTTTGTTAGCACTGCGGGTTTACAAAGGATTCAAGTGACTACAAACCGCAACCCAGACCGCATGCACACTCCGGACCAGGCGCTTGTTGACGTGGTCTTGGCTTACGTCACCGAACGCTTATCGATCCAAGAAACTCCAATTGACGGTTTCGGCGACCGGAAAGAAATGCGTAAGGCACTCGAGGGTCTCATCGGGGCAGAACCTAAAGACCCGGCTCTGGTTCTGGGAATCTATGAGAAGTACCTCTCCGAAACCGTGCTATCTGCTGACAGCCCACGTTTTTTTGGATTCATCCCAGCAGCACCGACCAAAGCTTCCCTGCTATTCGACATGGTCGTTTCGGCGGCGTCACTTCAAGGGTGCTCCTGGCTTGAAGCAGCCGGTGCGGTCATGGCTGAGAACCAAGCCTTAAGAACGATGGCAGATATCGCTGGCATGCCACAAAGTGCTGGTGGAACATTCGTTTCCGGTGGAAGTGCCGGAAACCTTTCTGCGCTGGTGGTTGCGCGTGACACGGCGCGGGCCAGACGCGCAGCAAATGGCCAACCGCTCTACCAGTTGCAGGTCGTTGTGAGTGACCAAGCACATTCCTCGATCAAGAATGCACTCAATATTGTTGACATGGGTGCGATTGTCATTTCTACAACCGATGGCCGCATGACACGCGAAGATCTCGAGCAGGGACTTGCCAATCAAGACCTTTCCAACGTTGTAGCAATTGTTGCCACGGCCGGAACCACGAACGCCGGGATTATCGATCAACTTGACGCGGCAGCTGACATAGCGGAGGCTCACGGCTGGTGGTTCCACGTTGACGGCGCCTATGGCGGCGCCGGGATGCTAGATCCGGAAAAACGAAACCTGTACACGGGTATTGAGCGAGTTGACTCACTCGTCATGGATCCACATAAATGGTGGTTCGCACCATTTGATTCGGCAGCACTGCTCTATGCGGACCCGCACCTCGCGAGAGCGGTTCACACCCAAGATGCCTCATATCTCGATGTAATCCATTCAGGGGACCTCACCGAGTTCAATCCAAGTGACTTGGCGTTTCACCTCACCCGCCGAGCCCGCGGCATGGCACTGTGGTTTTCACTCGCGGTCAATGGCTTGGACGCCTACCGCGATGCTGTTGTTGCTGGGAACACAATGGCGAAATATGCGGCTGACCAAATAAAGGCGCACCCCGATCGTGAACTTATTCGCGAACCAGATCTCTCCGTTGTCCTTTTCCGGCGCACGGGGTGGACTGCACAGGACTACGACAAATGGTCAACTGATTTATTGACCCAACAGGCTGCGTTTGTCACCTCGTCAACCTGGTGCGGAGAAACCGTCGGTCGCCTAGCCTTCCTGCACCCAGGAACGACAACGGCAATGGTTGACGAAGTACTCGCTGCGCTGAATTAACTATTAGTTAATTAGTTATTGCGCAATTGCATTTTTTCAAGGCCCTTCCACGCAAGTGGAAGCAGGCCGGCAGCCAGTGCAATCTTGATGGCATCACCGATCAGGAACGGGACAACACCAAGACTCATCGCGGTTGCCCAGTCAACATCTATCGCGAACTTGAGCCAGGTAACGCCAACCGCGTAGATTGCGATGTTGCCAACGACCATCAAACCAGCAGTGCGAAGTGCGGTTGTTGATGCTCCACGCTCGGCCAGACGACCAACGATGAAAGCAGCGAAGATAAATCCGAGAATGTAACCAAAGCTGGCACTTGTGAAACCGGAGCTACCCTCGGCGAACCAAGGAACTCCAACAATTCCGGCCAGTAGGTAGACAACCATGGACAAAGCGCCACGAAGTGACCCGAGGGATGCTCCCACCAGCAGTACGGCGAAAGTCTGAAGGGTGAGGGGGACGGGGGTGAACGGAAGTGGGATAGCAACTTGTGCCGAGATACCGACGAGTGCGGCGCCACCCACAACGAGGGCAACTTGAGCGATCGCGGTACGTGATGCGAAGTCGGCTAAAACGCGGGGGGCGGGGGTTGCCATTGCCATGTGAGTTCAGTCCTTTTCTCAGGTGTGAAATCCGAAATAACCGAAGCTTGTCGGATGAATTGATAGTCGAAGTATAGGGGAGCGAGTTTGTCGCTGGGACTGTATTCGGATATTTCGCCACGTGTTTTACGTGCGCTTAGTCGCAGAGAGTAATGACCATTTCCACCAGGAATGGGAATATGATGTAAATCACATATGGGGCTTAAAGCGGGTGGTCCCTATCAAAGAATTTCGTGAATTGTGTATCGAGGACCTGCCTTAACCCGGTCTCCGAATCCAACGCACACGATCGAATTTAACCACTCGTATTTCTTGGAGCCTGTCTCGAAAAATGGAATTATTCGAAAATAGTATTCTGATGGGTCGACGTATTCTCCCGCTGCAATGCGTGCGAGCACCGCAGGCGTTCCTGTGCGGATTCCTCTGTAAGTCATAAGTATGTGCTCGCCATCATGGGTCTCCAAAACGAGCCGGACGTCAAGGATGAGTGCTCCATCGGATCGTGTCATGGCCCAGTCGTGTCCACCAGACGGCATGATCACGCCATTGAGGCGCTCACCTGTAAAAGTCCCGCCAGCTACTGGAACGATCTTGCGTTGACCGTTTGGAGTGGTCTCCATCATTTGGGGAGGAGACAACACAGCCTCTAAAACAAACAACTCCCGTGTGGCGATTGTCATGATGCCCCTCCTTCTTTTTCGAGTGCTGCTTGAATCCACAGCGGCGAGCGCTTATTAAGGTATGCGGACATTCCCTCTTGCCCTTCGGGGGAAGCGAAAACTTCCGCGGAAAGCCCACTCACCCACTCGAAACCTTCGTCCCGAGGCAATGTTGGGACTCGACGAAGTAGCTCCTTGGTGTGTCCCACCGCTTCCGGGCCAGCGAGGACGAGCATCGAGGTGTACCTATCGACCTCCGCGTCTAATTTTTCTGACGTAACAACAGAAGTGAGGAGTCCGGCGCGGAGGGCGCGGGCAGCGTCTACCCGGTCGCCCGTGAGGAGGAGTTCCTGGGCGTCACGTCGGTTCATGACTGCAAGGCAGGGGACAGAGATGACAGCAGGGGCCAGCCCTAGCCGAACTTCGCTGAATGCAAATTTGGCTTCGTTGATTGCAATCGCGATGTCGCAAGAAGCCACGATCCCGTTTCCTCCCGCCGCAACGTGACCTTGCACTCGGGCGATTGTCACCTTCGGGCAGTCCATGATCGCCTTTAACAACCTCACCAATTCGGTCGGACCTGAATTGGTAAAACTGCCCTTTGACGAATCGGTTGAGGTTGCAGCAGAGAGGTCTGCTCCTGAGCAAAAAGTGTTGCCGGTGCCCGTAATGACGATAACTCGCACGGCGGGATCTGCAACGGCTTGCTCGATGAAACTGCAGGTCATTGCCATGGCTTGCGGGCTTAGCCGGTTGCGTAGGTCTGGACGGTTGAGAGTCAGGGTTGCAATCGCATCAGCCGCTGTATAAGTCACTGATGGTGCTGAATCTTCTGATGGCTGGGTCACTTAAAACTCCTTTTCACGTTGGCCCGAACATGACTAAGGCTAGGATTCTGTCTTCTATCAAATCTAAGGAGTCCGTCAATATGCGCACCTTCACAAGTGCAGAAGAGATCACCGCCGCGATTGGTGAGCCGTTGGGAAGTAGCGAGTGGCTCACGATTGACCAGGCCCGCATCGATGCTTTCGCAGATGCGACGGGGGATCAGCAGTGGATCCATATCGACACCGAACGTTCCGCGAATGGCCCATTTGGCCGGACAATTGCGCACGGGTATTTGACCTTGTCTTTGGTCGTTTCGTTGGGTCACGAGGTGTTTGCATTTGATACCGGCCGGCCGATGATCAATTACGGAATAAACAAAGTGCGATTTCCGAGTCCGGTCAGAGTGAATTCTAGGATTCGAGCGATCGTGACGATTGTGGGTGTCACTTCTGTCCCAGCCGGCACCCAAGTCACCATGTCGTTTGTGATTGAGATCGAGGGGGAAGCTAAGCCGGCCTGCGTCGCCGAAACCGTCATTCTGATGTTGTGAGAATGGCTGCGCGAGCCATTCGGAGATAAGACAACCGTTCCTAGTTAACACCAAGATCCCTGGCTATCAGCATTCTCTGAACCTCACTGGTGCCCTCACCGATCTCTAAGATTTTGGAGTCTCGCCACATCCGAGAGACGGGGTATTCGTTCATAAACCCGTAACCCCCGTGGATCTGGGTTGCCTCTCGCGCATTCGTGACCGCAATGTCTGATGAATAAAGCTTTGCGATTGCGGCTTGCCTTTTGAAATCCTCACCGCGCAGCATTCGAGCAGCAGCGTCGTAGTAGGCAAGGCGTGCGGTGTAGGCGCGAACCTCCATGTCGGCAAGTTTGAATGCGATCGCTTGGTTCGCGCCGATTGTGCGACCGAATGCCATGCGGGTGTTTGCATATTTAATTGACTCATCCAAACAACCCTGGGCCAAACCGACGGCCAGCGCAGAAATTGCGATACGACCTTCGTCAAGGATGCTTAGGAACTGTGCATACCCACGCCCTTCAGCGCCAACCAAATTCTCCAGAGGAACTCGTACATCATCAAAGGCCAACTCGTGGGTGTCGGAGGCATTCCACCCCACCTTGGAGTAGGACGGGCCGACAGTTAGACCAGGTGTGCCAGAAGGAACGATGATCGATGAAATCTCTTTGGTGCCATCAGGTCGCGTTCCCGTTACCGCATTTACCGTAATAAGTCCGGTGATGTTTGTTCCAGAGTTGGTAATAAAGGCTTTTGATCCGTTAATAATCCAATCACCTTCGGATCGGATAGCTGTTGTCTTAGTTCCGCCAGCATCCGAGCCAGCCCCCGACTCCGTTAAACCAAATGCACCCAGCATTTGGCCACTGCACATTGAGGGCAGGTATTCCTGTTTCTGCGCTTCTGTGCCAAACCGATAGATCGGCATGGCACCCAGGGAGACGGCAGCCTCGAGGGTTATTGCAACCGATGAATCAATGCGTGCGAGTTCTTCAATCGCAATACATAGGGTGAAATAGTCTCCGCCAGAACCGCCGTATTCTTCAGGGAATGGGAGACCGAAGAGCCCCAGGTCACCCATTTGAGAAACGATCTCGTAGGGGAAGGTCCTTGCCTCGTAATGGCTTCCAATGACAGGTGCCACTACATCATTGGCGAATGAGCGGACCATCTGTTGAAAGGTGCGTAATTCCGAGTTCAGCATGCTCTTCCTCCACGTAATGCCGGATGTGTCATATGAACGTCGAACAATTTGAGTCTACCCACAAATGTCATGGACGCGGGGTGTTGCCCGATGTTTGTGGAAGGTTCAGTCCCCAGATCGCGGCTAGTTCATTGAGGTCTGCGACCAAGGCGTCGGGGTGGACACTGAGTAGTTCTTCTGGGGAGTGAAGTCCATGGCTGATCCCGGCTGTTCGAAGTCCACCCGCCTGTCCCGCGAGCACATCAACTGGGCCATCTCCCACCATCCAGCTCGATTCTGCACTCGCTCCTAAGGTCGCTAACGCTGCATTAATCCCTTCAGGGTCAGGTTTAGCGGTACCAACGTCATCTCCTGTCACGATCACATCGAAGAGATCGTTCATGTCACAGACGTCAAGGTCACAGTCCAATCGCTGTCTCGTTTTTGACGTGACTAAGCCGACCTGGATTCCTTGTGACCGCAAGGCGCGGAGCAAAGTTTGACTGGTGGTTTGTGGACGAACATGAATTGATGCCAACTCGAGGTAGGCGTCGGTGAACCCACTGTCCAGTCTTGCAACTACTGCTGGATCATCGCTGAGTAAAGGGAAACTGTCGGATCCGCGCATGGACAAAAATTTTCGGCGATCTGCCTCGGTGACGGGAAATGGAGCACCTAACACTTCTTTCGTCACTGAATGCCAGCATTGTAGAAGAATGTCGCCGCTATCAATGAGTGTTCCGTCCCAGTCGAATAGCACGGCCTTTGGTAGGTCCTGGTTCATCGCTCTGTTTCCTCTTTTCCTAGCATTTAAGTGGGAGTGGGGTAAGCATTTTCGCAGCGAGATCAACGTAAATAGTGCAAAGATCCGCGACGGTTAAGGGGCCTTCAGGTCGGAACCAGGCAGAGACCGCCATTCCCATTTGTAGAATCGCAAATGTAGTGACGCGCGCATCTATGGTTGTAAAAACATCTTTCGCAACGCCTTCATCAATCACTTGGCGCATGGTGGCTTCATACTGCGCCCGCATGGCAACAGCTTTGCGATAGTGCGTCTTGGATAAGGCCGCGAGCTGGCTGTTCACCAGAAGTGCTTGATTACTATTCCGCGCGTGAAATGCCACGTGCGAAGTGACGAGGCAGGCAAGCCGATCTTGTGGCGTCGGATCAACTGGCAAGTTAGCTATCGCCAAGTCTCGGCCCCGCAATAATTCTTCGAAAGCCGTCAGCGTGAGATCCCAGAGAATTGCTTCCTTGGACCCGAAGTGGTTGTACAAACTCGCGGCTTTTATCCCAACACTGCTGGCAATGTCACGCATGCTGGTAGAGCTGTAACCATCCCGAGCAAATTGCTCGAGTGCTGCCTCGCGAATTTCATCGGCGGTGGCTGAGATCGCCGCTTCAGGAACCGGGGGCATACCGACGAAGCTCAGTTCGTGCAATCTTCATCTTGTGGACTTCGTCAGGCCCGTCGGCAATACTGAGCATTCGGGACTGGGCGTAGAGCTCGGCGAGTGGATAGTCCTGGCTGACACCCGCCCCACCGCACGTCTCAATTGCTCGATCGATGACCCACTGGGCCATGTGCGGGGCGGCAACCTTGATAGCCGAGATTTCAACAGCAGCCCCCCTGTTTCCTACCGTATCCATTAACCAGGCGGTCTTTAGCACGAGTAAACGGACCTGCTCAATTCGGATCCGGGCTTCAGCGACCCAGTCCTGGAAAACACCCTGTTCGGCAATGGCCTTTCCAAATGGGAATCGGTTATGAGCACGTTCGCACATAATGTCGAATGCGCGCTCGGCCATACCGATTAGTCGCATTGCGTGGTGGATACGTCCCGGTCCCAGACGCGCCTGGCCAATCGCGAAACCGCTGTGGAGTTCCCCAAGAAGGTGGTCGCGCGGTACCCAGCAGTCGTAGTCAATTTCTGCGTGACCACCATGGCCGCTATCGCTAAACCCAAAGACACTCGTAGACCGGATGATGTTGACCCCGGGGGTATCCAAAGGAACCACAATCATTGAGTGGCGCTTGTGTCGATCACCATCGGTGTCCGAGAGTCCCATCACGATTGCAACCTTGCAGTGGGGGCTCATGGCGCCACTGGACCACCACTTGCGGCCCTTAACCCGAAAACCATCACCCTCCTCGGTGATTTTCAGGCTGATGTTGTTTGCATCTGAACTGGCGACCGCCGGCTCTGTCATCGAGTAAACGGAGCGGATCTTGCCATCGAGAAGCTGCGGTAGCCATAGCTCGCGGACTTCCGGGGTTGCAAAGTGATAGAAAATTTCCATGTTGCCGGTATCAGGGGCGGAGCAGTTCATTGCTTCCGGTGCCATCCAAGGGCTTCGGCCGGAAATCTCGGCGAGCGGTGCATATTCAAGGTTTGTGAGTCCCGCGCCTCGATCGCCGGGAAGGAATAAGTTCCATAGGCCGAGTGCTCGCGCCTGGACTTTGAGATCTTCAATGATCGGAGGGGTATCCCAGGGACCAATTTCCGGTTTTTGTGACTGATATACCGGCTCAAGCGGAATAACCGTGTTGTTAACGAAATCTGTGACCTGCTCCCGAAGTGCCTCAACTTTGGCGCTGTATGCGAATTCCACAATGTCTCCTAAGGGGTTCTGCTATTCCGTGAACGACAGGGACTACTTTAACTAACGCTCGTTAGTGTAGCAGGGTGATCTCTCTGATGTCGAACTATGAACGGGCAAATTCGGCACTATGGAGATAGCGCACGTCCAACACGTGACTGCACGGGCCGACCGAGATACTCCGCTAGCCAAAGCGATGTCGTGGTGAGTTTGTCGAGATCTACTCCTGTTTCGATTCCGAGCCCGTCGAGCATCCAGACCAGGTCCTCGGTCGCTAAGTTGCCAGTGGCCGATAGTGCGTACGGGCAGCCGCCGATCCCACCCGCAGAAGCGTCCACTGTCCAAACCCCGCTCTGGAGGGCAGCCAAAGTATTGGACAACGCCTGCCCGTAGGTGTCGTGAAAATGCACACCAATCCGATCTACGTCGATACCCGCAGTCACAAGCAGGTCAATGAGCTGCCGGACCTGGCCGGGTGTAGCAACTCCGATGGTGTCACCCAGACTCACGTCACTGCATCCTCTTTCGACAAGTTCAACGCAAACATCGACGACCCGTGAAGGGTCCACAAATCCTTCCCAGGGATCACCAAAACACATGGAAACGTAACCTCGGACGGGGATTTGATCAACACGAGCACGATCCAATACAGGGGCGAACATCTCCATTTGATTTGAGAGAGATCTGCCGAGGTTGCGCTGTGCGAAAGTCTCTGTTGCACTCGCGAACACCGCGATATCTAGTGCATCTGCTGCCACTGCCGCATCGAGGCCTCTAACATTGGGCACGAGTACCGGGTATCGAGTTTCCATTCGTCGCGAGATACCGGCCATCACATCTGCGCCATCGGCTAACTGTGGGATCCGGTCAGCCCGAACAAAACTGGTCGCCTCGACAACAGGTAGTCCGGCATCGGTAAGTCGGTTGATAAATTCAATCTTGGTTGCTGTTTCGATAATTGACGACTCGTTTTGTAATCCGTCCCTTGGACCAACTTCCCAGATCCGAACGCGACTGGGCAAGTTGTCCATTGAGACTCGTGATGGACCGCGCATGGGGCTCACGAGTTAGTCTTTTGTGGGCCGACTTCCGCCAAAATGGCATCTTTGGCGACTGAGTTTCCCACCTGCGCTGAGATTGCTATGACAATACCGTCGTGCGGTGCGGTCAGTGAGTATTCCATCTTCATCGCTTCAACGACGGCCAAAACAGTCCCCTTTGTTACCGAGTCGCCAACTTTGACTTCTACAACCACGACGGTACCGGGCATCGGTGAACGCACGTGGTCCAGAGAACGTTCACCGCTGGTGAAGTCATCGTGAATGCCCGCCGCGAGCAGGTTAAGTTCCCATGAGGAGCCTGCAGCGCCGACCAAAACACGGTTGTCATCAATCACAAGTGTGACTGCTTTAGCGAGCTCGTTAACCACTACGGAATAGCAGTCCTTCCCTGGCGGACGCGGCATGATCGAGCAACGCACCGGCTCGCCATCATCAACGGTGGCCCAGATACTGGACCCCTCTGAAGTGACACTCATATGTGTACTGAAATCGGGGCCGGAGGTTAACGTCCAAGATGTCTCGGCGTGCTGTCCCACCCGCCAACCGTCAGCAATCTCCCAAGCCGTGCCCGGGTGTTTTGGAGTGAGTGAATTAGTCAGAACTAGGGCAGCACCGATAATTTCATGTTGGCCCGGGTGAACGGGGGACTGACCCAAGCCCAGGGACTCGATGAGCCCTGTGTTCAGATCCGCAGAGCGAACCTGCGAATCTTGGACGAGGGCTCGGAGTACTGAGATGTTGTTGGCAACTCCGAGCACGACACAATTCTGTAGCGCTGTATCCATGCGAATGAAGGCTTCAGTTCGAGTATCGGCGTGTGCAATCACCTTGAAAAGCAACGGGTCGTAGTTGGTCCCGATCACATCGTCTTGGCGAACGCCTGAGTCGACGCGCACGTTGTCAGGTACCGAGTATTGGACTAGCCGGCCAGATGACGGCATGAAGTTGTGATTGCCATCTTCGGCGTACACCCGTACCTCCACAGCATGACCGGTGACCTGCACATCGCTTTGTGTGATCGGCAGTGGCTCACCCGCCGCTATTCGCAACTGCAGTTCTACGAGGTCAAGTCCGGTGACCATCTCAGTTACGGGGTGCTCTACTTGAAGGCGAGTGTTCATCTCTAAAAAGAAGTGGTCGGCTGGATTCAGTGCATCAACGACGAATTCCACAGTGCCAACGCCCGAGTAATTGACAGAGCGGGCAATCTCGACGGCAGCGTCGAGCATTGAGGCGCGGACGTTGTCTGGGAGGTTGGGTGCAGGTGCTTCTTCCACAACTTTTTGATGCCGGCGTTGGAGTGAGCAGTCTCGGTCGCTCGCGTTGATAACCGTTCCGAATGTATCTCCGATTACCTGAACTTCAATGTGTCGTGCGGTTTCAATGAATCTTTCCAACAGCAGCGAGTCGTCACCGAAGGAGGACATGGCTTCTCGTCGAGCTGACGCTAAAGCCGCTGGGAGTTCGTTGTGTGAGTAGACGACTCGCATGCCCTTTCCACCACCGCCGGCAGAAGGCTTAATGATGAGCGGCAAACCGACGTTCTTGGCCTCTTCGATCAAAAGGGCGTCGTCGGCCCCTGCTTCGCTGAATCCGGGGACCACGGGGAGTCCGAGAGCCATAACTGCCCGCTTGGCCTCGATTTTGTCTCCCATCGAAGCGATGGTCTGGGCCGATGGTCCGACGAACACGATCCCAGCTGCCTCACAAGCGGCCGCAAAGTCCGCGTTTTCGGAGAGAAAACCGTAACCGGGGTGGATGGCCTGGGCGCCGGTCTGTTGGGCGGCCTTGATCACACGCGAAATGTCGAGGTAACTTCGAGCAGCATCCGCAGGTCCGATCAAGATCGACTCGTCTGCGACCGCAACATGTTCAGCGTTTCGGTCGGCCTCACTAAACACAGCGACCGATGAGATGTTCATTTCTCTGAGCGTGCGCATAATCCGCACTGCAATTTCTCCGCGGTTAGCCACAAGGACTTTTGTAAACATACTCACATCCGAAAAACGCCGTAGGAAATGGGTTCAAGCGGCGCATTCGCGGAAGCCGCGATGGCCATGCCCAAAACTCGGCGGGTATCCACCGGGTCGATCATGCCGTCATCCCAGAGTCGAGCTGACGCGTAATAGGGGCTGCCTTGAGCGTCGTATTTCTCACGGACCCCATTTTTGAACTCGATCTCGTCTTCTTCAGCCCATTCCTGCGATCGTATATCGGCCTGATCCCGTTTGACGGTCGCCAGGACGTTGGCGGCCTGCTCGCCACCCATCACGGAAATTCGTGCGTTTGGCCACATCCACATGAAACGTGGAGAGTACGCGCGCCCACACATTGAATAGTTACCCGCTCCGTAGGAGCCACCAATAACGATGGTGAATTTGGGAACGCGCGCGCAGGCCACGGCAGCGACCATCTTTGCCCCATGCTTGGCGATACCGCCGGCTTCGTATTCGCGCCCAACCATGAATCCCGAAATATTTTGCAGGAATACGATCGGAGTTTTCCGTCTGTCGCACAATTCGATGAAGTGAGCCGATTTCATGGCTGATTCGGAAAAGAGCACGCCATTATTGGCGATGATGCCAACTTGGTTTCCATAGATTCGGGCAAACCCCGTAACGATTGTTTCACCGTATTCCGGCTTGAACTCGGTGAATTCGCTGCCATCAACTATTCGAGCGATGATTTCATGCACGTCATAGGGAGTGCGTGCGTCATCGGGCACGATTCCGTGTAATTCCTCGGATGGGTAAAGCGGCTCGCAACTGTCAATCACGCTCCACTCTGCCGTGGCTGCTGGCGGAAGAGTGGCGACAATGTCACGCACCATTAGCAAAGCGTGATTGTCGTTTTCTGCGAGGTGATCGGTCACTCCGGATACTCGCGAGTGCAGGTCCCCGCCACCTAATTCCTCGGGTGTGACTACTTCACCCGTCGCGGCTTTCACCAAAGGTGGCCCACCGAGGAAAATAGTTCCCTGGTTCCGAACTATCACGCATTCGTCGCTCATTGCGGGGACGTACGCACCACCCGCGGTGCATGAGCCCAGAACTGCCGCGATCTGAGGGATGCCTCGTGCCGACATGATGGCCTGGTTGTAAAAGATGCGGCCGAAATGCTCCCGGTCTGGGAAGACGTCATCTTGGAGGGGGAGGAACGCGCCCCCAGAATCAGCCAAATAAATACAAGGTAGGCAATTTAGTAAAGCTATCTCTTGAGCCCGAAGGTGCTTCTTGACGGTCATTGGGTAATAAGTTCCGCCCTTGACCGTAGGGTCGTTCGCAACGATTACGACTTCGCGACCGTGTACGCGCCCTACACCGGTGACTATGCCCGCAGCGGGTGCTTCATCGCTATACAAGCCGAGGGCGGCCAGTGGGGAGAGTTCGAGAAAGGCTGAGCCATGATCGAGAAGGGCATCTATGCGGTCACGAGTGAGTAGTTTTCCGCGCTCAACATGGCGAACGCGGCTGCTTTCCGGTCCCCCGAGAGCAGTTGTTGCTAGGAGAGCGCGCAAGTCTTTGACAAGCCCGCGCATGCTGCTCGTGTTACGGGCAAAGGCTTCCGAGGTTGGATCGACCGCAGACTTAAGAACCGGCATGTCACCTACCTAACGATCGTATGGAATTCACGCTTGACACTCCTTCGAGCCCCCATAACTATAGTCTCGCGCCACAGGGCCCTGGGCAGAGTTCGGCGCGTTCGATTATCCCGAGACGTATGATTGTAATCACATCAATGTTGAGGACAAAAACCCCGCACTATTGGAAATGTGGTCGAATTCCGGGTGATACACGGGAGTTTGGCCTTGCTGGGTTAGACTTATGACAATCAAACATTGTGTTGATCTCAAAAATGTTTACCTGATTGTGAAATCGCTGGGGAAGGCGTCATTCACAACAGGGAGGTCAATATGTCAGCAGTTAGTTACTCGCGCAGTGGTTCCGCTTCCACTATGAGTCGTGGTGTGGTTTTGGTTCATTCATGCCCGAATGCGATTGCCCCCCACCTTGAATGGGCGCTGGCAAAAGTTCTTGGCACCGAAGTACCGATGGAGTGGGCGCCGCAGCACGTTGCACCCGGGCAACTGCGAAGTCAGATTATTTGGGCCGGGAAACAAGGTATGGGTGCTCGAATTGCCAGCTCACTTTTGGCATTTCGCCAAGTGCGATACGAAGTAACCGAGGATCCCAGCGACGGTCACGAAGGCGAACGATTTGCCGCAACCCCCGAACTTGGGCTTTTCCGAGCCACGATCGGTGCCCATGGCGACGTCATGGTGCACGAAGAACGCCTTCGCGGTCTGCTTGTGCAATCAAGGGCAACGGGTGAATCTGTTGCCGAAGATATTCGACGATTGATCGGCCAGCCCTGGGACGAAGAGCTTGAGGTATTCCGCGTCACCCACTCTGACTCCAATATTCGGGTGCTGCACAACGTGTCCTAATCCACCGGTTAGGTGCTTCAAGCCTCAACGCCGCAGTGTTTTTACAAAGGAATGTTGCCGTGGGCGCCGCGGGCACCGGGTGTGTCCAGCAGCACTTGAGCGACAGCCCGCCGAGTGAGTTTTGGGTCAACAACACAATCGACGACCCCCAGGTCAACTGCTCGCTTGATCCCACCGGAGATGACTTCATGTTCGGCCGCCAACTCGAGTTCAACCTGCTCCCGGCTCTCTTCGGGGACATCGGCTAAGCGGCGTCGGTGCAGAATCCGGATTGCAGCGACTGAACCCATGACAGCAACTTCAGCATTCGGCCAGGCGAACACTTTTGTCGCGCCCAGTGAAGACGAATTCATGGCTACGAAAGCGCCCCCGTATGCCTTTCGGGTAACAACGGTCACTCTCGGGGTGACACATTCGGCGAATGCGTGTAGCAGTTTTGCTCCTCGACGCACAACGCCTTCCCACTCTTGTCCAAGCCCCGGGAGGTAGCCCGGAACGTCAACAAGAACAACGAGCGGTACACCGAAGGCGTCACACATGCGGACAAAGCGTGATGCCTTCTCCGCGCTAGAAGAGTCAAGGCAGCCGCCAAGTCGCAGGGGGTTGTTGGCGACAATTCCAATTGTTCGCCCACCGAGTCGACCGAGGCCGACAACAATGTTGGGGGACCAATTGGTGTGAATCTCCGCGAATGAGTCCAGGTCAACGAAAGCTTCGACGAGGGGATGCACGTCATAGGCGCGGCGTGATGACTCAGGGAGAAGTTCCCCCAGATCGCGATCGGCGACGCTGTTGATGTCCAGCGAGCCTTGGTGACCTAAAAGTTTGACGAGTTGAATGCCTTTGTCAATTGCTTCCTCTTCACTGTCGGTAGTGATGTGAACAACACCGCTGCGACGGCCATGCGGTTCAGCACCACCCAGGCGATCCATGTCAACGTCTTCACCGGTAACAGATCGCACGACCTCGGGGCCGGTAACAAAAATACGCCCGGCTGGGCCAAGAACAACAATGTCGGTCAACGCGGGTCCGTAGGCTGCGCCACCGGCTGCAGGGCCGAGCACAATGGAGATCTGGGCTACTTTGCCACTTGCCTGGGTCATCGATAAAAATGTACGACCGACGCCATCAAGGCTCGCAACACCTTCACGCAGGCGAGCACCACCCGAATGCCAAATCCCAACAATCGGAGCGGAGTCGGCCAGTGCGCGGTCATAAGCGGTGACAATTGCTCGGCAACCGACCGCGCCCATCGCTCCACCCTGCACTGTTGGGTCGGTGCAGAAAGCAACACAGTGCACACCCCCCGCGGTCCCTACGGCAGAGAGAACACCACTGTCATCAATGGGAGTTATCGTGGTGAATTCACCGTTGTCAAAAAACTTGGCAAGTCTTATCAGCGGCGAACGTGGGTCCAGTTGGGTTTCTTGCGCCGCTGTTGTCATGTTAAACACTCCTGAAAATTACGGCGACGTCGTGTCCACCAAAACCGAATGAGTTATTGAGGACCGCGATGTCACCTTGTGGCAGGTCAACCGGACCGTTGTTACCCACATTGAGATGTATTTCGGGATCAATGTTGTCTAGGTTTGCGGTAGGTGGGGCTTTTCGGTCTCTCAGTGCGAGGATGCTGTAAATCGATTCAATCGCGCCGGCTCCACCCAATAGGTGACCCGTCATGGATTTGGTGCCGGCAACATAAACAGTGTCTGTGACACTGCCAAGTGCACGCCTAATCGCAGTTGCCTCGGCAATGTCACCTTGCGGTGTTGACGTGGCGTGTGCATTGACGTGTGCAATATCTGATGGAGTCAAGCCCGCTTCTTCGAGCGCGAAGGTGATTGCCCGAGCTGCACCCGCACCCTCAGGGTCAGGTTGGGCGATATGGTGTCCGTCACTTGTCAGTCCGGCACCTGCGTAGCGCCCAAGGATTACCGCGCCCCGTGATCGGGCGTGCTCCTCTGATTCAAGAATAAGAATTCCGGCCCCTTCGCCCATGACGAATCCGTCACGGTCGACGTCGTATGGGCGTGAGGCTGCCTGCGGGTCGTCATTTCTGGTGGATAAAGCGCGCATCGCGGCGAACCCGGCCATTGTGATGGGGTGGATTGCGGCTTCGGCTCCGCCAGCAATTACTACGTCAGCTCTACCACTTTGAATCATCCGGGCGGCATATGAAATGGCTTCGGCACCAGATGAGCAGGCGCTCACGGGGGTGTGAACTCCGGCTCGAGCGCCGAACTCCAGACCGACGATTGCCGCGGGGCCATTAGGCATAATCATGGTGACCATGTGCGGGGAAATTCGTGACGGGCCTCGGTCAAGCAAGATGTCATAAGAGGCAAGCAGGGAAGTGATGCCCCCGATTCCCGTTGCGATAACGGTGCCAAGGCGCTCGGGGTCAACTTCAGGGGAACCAGCATTGCTCCACGCTTCACGCGCTGCTATCAGCGCTGCCTGCTGGGAGCGGTCCATCCGGCGGGTTTCATGTTTTTCTAAAATTGTTAGCGGATCAACGGCCAAGATCCCGGCAATTTTTGCTGTGTGACCTTCAACCCACGGTTCATCAATTAAGGTGATACCGGGTCGACCCGCGAGGATTGCTTCCCAGTTTGATTCAAGGTTGCCACCTACAGGGGTGGTCATCCCCATGCCGGTCACTACTACTTCGCGGGACATGTGATCCTCCAAACTAATGAATGCTGTGATGCGTTTTTAGTGGGTGCCAGTGTCAGTGAGAGCTCAATTGACACTGGCCACACCAAGATGTTTAGCCAAACTATTTATTAGTTTGGAATTTGGCTCCGATTTAGGAATTTGCCTCAATGTATGTCACTGCATCACCGACGGTGACGAGGTTTTTTGCATCAGCATCAGGGATTTTCACGCCCCATTTGTCTTCTGCTGCCATGACAACTTCCACCATGGAGAGCGAATCGACGTCTAAGTCGTCAACGAATCTCTTTTCCATTGTGATCTGATCAACGGGAACACCGGCAACTTCGTTGACGATTACGGCAAGACCGCTTAATACTTCTTCCTGGCTCATTTCATTCCTTTCATTGTGGAGTGTTGTTATCCCGCGTTGTTGAGCGGAAACCTAGGGGAGCGTAACAACCTGCGCCGCGTGGACGAGGCCTGAGCCAAATCCAACGAGTAGGGCAGTGTCGCCCGATTTTGCTTCACCACTTTGCAGCATGGCGTCCATGGCTAAAGGAACTGATGCGGCGGAGGTATTTCCCGCGGTAATAATGTCCCGGGCGACCTTTATGTTCGCAGGGAGATCAAGGGCTCGAATGAGGGCATCCGTGATCCGATTATTGGCCTGATGGGGAATAAACGCGTCGAGGTCGGCAGCCGTGATTCCCGCAACTTCGAGGGCTTGGTTGATGGCTTTCGGCATCTCGCTCACCGCCCAACGGAACACTTGTTGACCTGCCATGACCGCGGTTGGGTACTCGGTCACGAGCCCGTCACGGTAGTCGGTCAAGGAAGCGTTTACGGTGATTGCATCTTTTTGGCTGCCGTCACCACCCCACACGGTTGGTCCAATTCCGGCGGTCTCGGAAGGACCAATGACAACGGCTCCCGCGCCGTCAGCAAAAATAAAGGCGGTCCCTCGGTCGTGCTTGTCGACATAGTCGGTGAGACGTTCAACACCGATGACCAATACGAATTTGGCGCTACCGCCCCGGATGAGATCGGCAGCCATTCCAACACCAAAACAGAAGCCGGCACACGCTGCGGACAGGTCAAAAGCGGGGGCGCCACGTGCACCGATGAGGTCACCAACCTCTACGGCTGCAGACGGGAATGCATAGGGGTGGGAAACCGTCGCCAGCATGATCAGTCCAATATCGGCTGCCGAAATTCCCGAGCGCTCAATGGCAACTTTTGCGGCCTCTGCCGCCATGTAAACAACAGATTCACCCTCGCCGGCCCAGCGCCGTTCGGTGATCCCGGATCGTTCACGGATCCATTCATCTGATGAATCGATAAGTTCACACACTTCAGCGTTCGTCACCACGCGCTTGGGACGGTAACTACCAACCGAATAAATACGTGCATGCTTGGCGCCGGTTGCCGTATTAAGCGCTGGCATGTTCTCCCTTTTTCAGTGTGATTGCTGAGTGGTTGTCTAGGCGGGCTGTGCTGTGGGGTGTAAGCGTAGTAATGGTGCACCGGGAGAAACCGGATCACCGTTTTGGGCGAGCCACTCAATCACGACTCCACCGTGCGGTGCGTGAATGGGAATAAGTTCGCGAGAAGTTTTGATGGATCCAATGTGTACGTTGGGTGGAAGTGAGTCACCTTCCGCGAAAGTCATTTCGGCTGCCGTGAAGATCCCTTTGGCAGGTGAAATTATGAGTCGCCACGTGGGACTGGATTCAATAGTTGACTTAACCCCGTGCCTTTCAATCAACTTCCAGGCAGCCGGGAGGTCATCGGGTGTTTTGAGAGCAAGGGTCTCGACACCGGGCATCGCACGCTTGGCCAGATTCGTCAACGTTCCCGCAGGTGGGATTTCAATCATCGCCGTGACACCGAGGTCAAGCATTGTTTGCATGCAGAGGTCCCAGCGAACTGGTTGGGCAACTTGGGAAACCAAGCGACGAACAACCGCGCGACCGTCGTGCACAATCTGCCCGTCGGCATTTGAAATCAAACGAATCCGGGGATCATGGGTACTTATTGCGTTGCCGATCCGTCCTAGCGTTGCACTGGCACTTGCCATGTGCTCGGTGTGAAATGCGCCAGCAACCTCGAGGGACCGAACTCGGGCACCTTCTGGCGCAACGAAGCTATCAAGTTGCGCTTTTGTTCCCGCAATCACGATCTGTCCGGCACCATTAATATTTGCGCAGGTCACACCGACTTCGGCTGCTGCAGCAATGACATCTTCTTGATTTCCGCCAAGGACGGCGGCCATACCGGTCGGAGTTACGGCGGATGCTTTAGCCATTGCCTTGCCGCGCTCGCGAACAAAGACCATTGCTTGCTCGGCGGTGAGAACACCTGCACCAACGGCTGCTGTTATTTCACCAACCGAGTGGCCGGCTCCCGCGCCGATGGAAGCAAATGCTGCGGAAGGGTGTGGGAACAGGCTGAGCAGGGTGACCAGGCCGGCGCCAACGATCAGTGGCTGGGCAATCGCGGTATCGCGGATGGTGTCGGCGTCAGAAGTAGTTCCATGGGCGAGTAAATCAACCCCACTCACGAGTGAGAGCCAATCGAGTCGTTCGGCAACACCGGGGACATCCAGCCAGGGTGTGAGGAATCCCGGGGTCTGGGTGCCCTGTCCGGGCGCAACGACTACAAGCACATGCCTACCTTTGCGTAGATAACCACTAACTCTGTGCGCGCAAGCACCAAGATTTAGCCCGGATTTTTGTAGGAAACCTACAACACTTCAGATGTTTTGGTTGATTCGACCGAGGATTAGCGCCAGTCGAACGCTAAATGCATCCCGGGGATCGGTGAGATCGTAACCGATTAAGTCACTGATCCCCTTGATTCGGTAGCGGATTGTGTTTGCGTGGACAAAAAGAGCCCGGGCGCTCGCTTCTAGGGACTGCCCGTTTTCCAGGTAAGTCTCGGCGGTGTCGCACAAGGTCGGGTCGCTACTAAGTGGGTTGTAGATATTTTCGATGATCTGCGAGCGGGCGTGGGCCTCACCCATGAGGGCGCGCTCCGCGAGGAGTTCCCCCGCAAATACCGGACGCGGTGCATGTGGCCATGCGCGCGCTGCCGCGACCCCAGAGACGCAGGTGCGGGCTGCAACGCCGAGTTCGGCGAGTCCGTTGACGGACTCGGTAACAACTACGGGGCCGTGGCCGAAATAGGGGGTCATCAGCCGATGGGATGCGTGCGGATCGAGGCCAGCGCCGCCAATAATTACCAACATCACGGGGCCGTGGATCCCGGTGAGTAAATCCAAGGAGTGGCTTCTGGCAGCCCGGCGCATCACGGAAAGTGATTCTTGATTGTCGGAATCTGGCGGGGAACCCGCCAAGACGAGCGCCGGCCGATCTTGGGACCAGCCGAGTGCTGCGATTCGGCTAAGAATTTCGCTATCGACATCACTTCGAATCAGGGCATCAAGGATCAATGCTTCAAGGCGGGCATCCCAGGCTCCCCGCGCTTCAGCCGCCCGCGCGTACACCTCGGCGGCACTGAACGCGACCTCACGGGAATACTGCAAAGTTGCAATGCGGGCGTGGGCCAGATCTTCGCCGGTAAAGAAAGTGTCGAGTTGGCTTTCTACCGCATCAATTGTGGTGCGTACCAACTCAACGGTTTGTTCAAGGGAAATTACCCGGGCAAGTTCACGTGGTGCAGCCCCGAAGACGTCGGTGGTGAGTTTTGGCACCGTGGCGTCGGGGGAATTAGCCCAATTGGAGTACCAGCGCATGAAAGCACCGATGCCTGCCTGGGCGACAACTGCGACCCAAGCCCGCTGATCAGCACTGAGTTCCCGGTACCACGGAAAAATTTCCATTCGCTTAACAGCCAGCGTTCCTAGGTCACCTGATGCAGCCTGCATGCGAATGATCAAGGAATCAAGATCCTCCATTAGCCAAGGCTCACTAGCCTGTTGTCACGCCAATAATGGAACCAACGGCGTAGGTGACCCCAGCCGCCCCTGCCCCCCAGAGCAATTGGCGCATGGCGCTGAAAACAATTCCTCGCCCGGAGAACTTTCCAACAACACCACCCACGATGCACAGTGCGATTACGGCGGCCACGATGGCGGTGTAGAAGGCAGCGGATCCTTGAAGGAAAACATAAGGCAGCACGGCCACGCTCGCGCCGATAGTAAATGCAATGAAGCTCGAGATAGCGACTCGCACGGGTGAACCCAGTTCATCAGGGTTGAGCCCGAGTTCTTCACGAACCAAGGTATCTAAAGCAGCTTTAGGATCGGACATGATTTTGTCCGACACTGCTTTTGCCTGGGCCCGATCGAGCCCCTTTGCCCGGTAAATAAGTTCAAGTTCTTTTGCTTCCTCTTCGGGCTTCTCCCGCAGTTCGATGGCTTCCTTTTCGATCTCACGCATGAAAAGATCACGCTGGCTGGCCACGCTGACGTACTCACCGGCTGCCATGGAGAATGCGCCCGCGATAAGCCCGGCCAGACCGGCGAAGAGCACCGTGCTGTTGTCAAGTGATCCATTCAAACTCGCTCCGGCAAAACCCATGACGAGGGCGGTGTTAGAAACCAATCCGTCGGAGATACCAAAGACGGCGGCGCGAACCGACCCAGAAGTATCAACTTTGTGCCACGGCTCGGTTCCTTTTAATGACTTCACTGCACGTGAGGTGATAGTTGGAATGGGGGACCCCTGGCTCATGCTGCGAAAAACTTCAGCGTGCTCTCGTTCGTCGAGTGGCATTGAGTCAAGTGCTTCGGGCTCATCGTCGTACATGCCGGCATCGGCGCCTTCATTTTGCTCAAGTGTTCCCAGAACGCTGTTGAGGCCTGTTGCACGGGCCATGTTCACAATTTTTTGATCAGCTGGATCAAGCAACGTGGGCGCAGGTGGAATTTCAACCCCATACTCGACAAGCTTTTCCAGCCAGTGCTCCGCATGAGCATCTTCGATATCAGCTAACTCGATCAGTGCTTCGGCGCGATCTCCGGAAACCGTTTCTGCAAGTTGACGGTAGAGCAGAGAGGCTTTGCGCTCGGCTTCTAGGTAGCGCAAAAAACGCTTGGGATCATTGCTCATGCTCAGCCCGAGCCCTCCGTGTTGCCTGCATCTGCCGCCGCAGGATCAAGTAGTTGGTACTTAGTAATCGCCTGCGCGACCATTGACTTCTCAATTTTACCCGATGCGGCGAGAGATGCCAGAGTTTGAACGGTGATGGATTCTGCGTCAACGAGGAAGTAACGACGTAAGGCCCCTCGAGTGTCAGATAGCCCCCACCCATCAGTTCCTAAACTGGCAAAATCGTTGGGAACCCATGAGGCAATTTGGTCTTGTACTGCGCGCATAAAGTCAGAAACTGCAACAACGGGACCACTCGTGTTCGCCAGCCGCTCGGTGACATAAGCCTGCCGTGGCTCCAGCTCTGGGTAAAGCAAGTTGTGGCGGTCAACTTCGAGGCCGTTACGCCGAAGTTCATTCCATGAGGTCACCGACCAAACATCTGCGCTGACCCCCCAATCATCGCGCAAAAGTTCTTGAGCCCTAAGTGCCCACGGGACCCCAACACCACTGGCCAAAATCTGCGCCTTAGGACCAGATTCTGTGGATTCCTTGAGCAAATACATTCCCTTGAGAATCCCGTCAACATCAACGCCTTCCGGTTCGGCCGGCTGCACATATGGTTCGTTGTAAATTGTGAGGTAGTAGTAAATATTTTCCGAGTCTTCACCATACATTCGGCGAAGACCATCTTTAATTATGTGGCCTAGTTCATATCCGTATGCGGGGTCGTAGGAAACAACCGCGGGGTTGGTGCTCGCTAACAGAATCGAGTGACCGTCTTCATGTTGTAGTCCCTCACCGTTGAGAGTCGTGCGGCCTGCAGTTGCGCCGAGGACAAACCCGCGCACCATCTGATCTCCGGCTGCCCAGAAAGCATCACCTGTTCGCTGGAAACCAAACATCGAATAGAAAACATAAACTGGGATCATGGGTTCGTCATGTGTTGAATAGGACGAACCAACGGCAGTGACCGAAGCCACGGAACCGGCTTCATTGATCCCTTCGTGCAAAATCTGGCCGTCAACCGCCTCCTTGTAGGACAAGAGCAATTCACTGTCAACGGATTCATATTGCTGACCGTGAGGTGAATAGATCTTGGCGGTTGGGAAAAGCGAATCGATCCCGAAAGTACGCGCTTCGTCGGGGATGATCGGGACGAAACGAGCACCGATGTTTTCATCCTTGATGAGATCTTTGAACAGTCGAACGAAGGCCATTGTGGTGGCAATTGGTTGATTGCCCGATCCGCGCTTCATCACGTCGTAGACCTTGTCGCCGGGTAGAACAAGCGGTCGTGACTTCTCGCGGCGCTGGGGGAGCGAACCTCCCAATTGGCGGCGGCGCTCCATCATGTACTGGAGGTTTTCGTCCTTTAATCCCGGGTTGTAGTAGGGAGGGCGATAAGGATCTGCTTCCAATTGGGCGTCAGAGATAGGAATGCTTAACCGGTCTCGGAAATCCTTGAGGTCTTCCAATGACAGTTTTTTCATTTGATGGGTTGAGTTGCGCCCTTCAAAGCTTGAGCCAAGTTTCCAGCCCTTCACCGTTTTAGCCAGAACGATTGTTGGCTGGCCTTTTGTTTCAGTCGCTGACTTGTAGGCCGCGTACATCTTGCGGTAGTCGTGACCACCGCGTGAAAGATTCCAGATGTCATCGTCGGACCAACCTTGAACAAGTTTGGCGGTACGTGGATCTCGGCCGAAAAAGTTCTCCCGGACGTATCCACCGTCATTTGCCTTGTAAGTCTGGAAGTCACCGTCATGTGTGGTGTTCATCAAGTTTACGAGGGCGCCATCCCGATCGGCAGCCAAAAGTTCATCCCATTGGCGCCCCCACACGACCTTGAGAACGTTCCAGCCAGCACCACGGAAGAGTGATTCAAGCTCTTGAATGATCTTCCCGTTGCCCCGCACCGGTCCGTCAAGTCTCTGTAAGTTGCAGTTCACTACAAAGATTAGGTTGTCGAGTTCCTCACGGGCTGCAAGACTAATTGCGCCAACGGCCTCAACTTCGTCCATCTCACCATCACCGAGGAAAGCCCATACTTTTTGACCGGATGTGTCGGCAAGTCCGCGATTATGCAGATACTTGTTAAAGCGGGCCTGGTAGATCGCATTAATCGGTCCAATTCCCATGGAAACGGTGGGAAACTGCCAGAAGGAAGGCATGAGACGTGGATGTGGGTAGGAGGGAAGTCCGCCTCCGGGGTGCGAAAGTTCTTGGCGGAATCCATCCATTTGGGTTTCGGTGAGGCGACCTTCAACGAATGCGCGAGCATAAATACCGGGGGATGCGTGACCTTGATAAAAAATCTGGTCGGCGCCCTCGGCGTGGTCGGGGCCCTTGAAAAAGTGGTTGAAGCCAACTTCGTACAGGGTTGCTGAGCTCGCATAGCTTGAAATGTGTCCGCCTACCGAGACTCCGGGGCGCTGGGCTCGGTGCACCATGATCGCCGCATTCCAACGGATCATTGCCCGGATCCGGCGTTCTACGAATTCATCACCGGGGAACCAAGGTTCGTTGTCGGGGGAGATGGAGTTGATGTAGTCGGTGCTGCGGAGGCTGGGTACACCAACATTATTTTCCGCGGCCCGTCGAAGCAGTTCCAGCATAAGAAAGCGAGCCCGGTAGTTGCCGCCAGATTCGACTAGGCCGTCAAATGACTCGAGCCATTCTTGGGTTTCGGCTGGGTCAACGTCAACATATTGAGTGGGAAGCCCACCTGCGAGAAGTGGGGAAAGGGGATTTGGCATGGCGGTTGCCTTTCAGTTCGCACCGGCAGGATCGCTGCGAGTGAACGTGATGGTGAGGTACTACGAGTGGTGCCCGCGTTACCGCAGCCCTATCTTATGGTGAACATGGTGAACATGGTGAACATGGTGAACATGG
>JBBARV010000017.1:0-34683 GCA_040399625.1 Candidatus Nanopelagicales bacterium
AACAATATTGCGCGGGTTGTACATATTGGTACCGATGAAGTCTACGGATCAATTGATGAAGGCTCGTGGTCTGAGTCTGAACCGTTGCTGCCTAACTCACCGTATTCCGCGGCAAAGGCAGCTGCCGAATTATTGGTGCGCTCCTATTTTGTGACCTACGGCTTAAATGTTTCCTCGACCCGCTGTTCGAATAATTACGGCCCGTATCAATTTCCTGAAAAACTCATTCCGCTTTTTGTCACGAACCTGATCGACGGCAAAAAAGTTCCGCTATACGGGGACGGCCTCAATGTGAGGGACTGGTTACACGTTGATGACCACTGCCGAGGAATCGCCTTAGTGATCGAAAAGGGTGAACCTGGTGAGCCTTACAACATCGGTGGTGGATTGGAATTGAATAACAAAGAGATCACTGAGCGGGTACTTGCATCAATGGGTGTGGACTGGTCAATGGTTACTCCGGTGGAAGACCGAAAGGGCCATGATCGACGCTATTCCGTCGATGACTCGAAGCTGCGTGCAATGGGTTATGAACCACAACACAAATTCGAGGATGGTCTCCGCGAAACTATTGCGTGGTACAAAGAAAACGAAGCTTGGTGGCGGCCCCTGCAAGCCAAGGCAGCGATTAAGTAGTTGGCATGAAAATTCTGGTCACCGGCAGCAACGGACAACTCGGCACCGAGTTGGTTAATCGCTACTGCGATCGTCCCAATGACGAACTTTTTGTTGGGGACCTACCCGACATTGACATCACTTCTGAATTGTCGATTGCCTCAACGTTTGCAAGTATCGCGCCAGATGTTGTAATTAACTGCGCTGCTTGGACCGCGGTTGACGCGGCGGAAGAAAAAGAAAGTTCTGCGTTCACCGTCAATGCTGAAGGGCCGGCGATCCTGGCAACCTATTGCGCGCGAGCTGGGGCGCGTTTGGTTCAGATCTCAACGGACTACGTGTTTGGGGGTGATGCCACCGAGCCGTACCGTGAGGATTCACAGCCCGGGCCAATTACCGCCTACGGTCGCACCAAACTTTCGGGTGAAAACTTTGTGCGTGAACTTTTACCGGACAACCACCTGATTATTCGCACCGCTTGGTTGTATAGCCCAACCGGACACAATTTCGTGAAAACAATTGTTAAAGCACAAAGAGATCGTGAGACTCTCAGTGTTGTCACCGATCAAATTGGCCAGCCAACATCGGCATCAGACCTCGCTGACCAGATTGTCACGCTACTGGATACCTACTCTGGTTCGGGAATTTTCCACGGCACTAATAGTGGTGTCACTTCTTGGTTTGAATTTGCTCGTGCAATTATGTCCGAGATTGGTGAAGACCCCGAGCGGATCCTGCCCACCGATTCATCCAGCTACGTCCAACTTGCCCCGCGGCCTGCGTATTCGGTGTTGGGTCACCAGGGTTGGGCAGCAGTAGGAATGTCACCAATGCGCGATTGGCGGGTTGCGTTACATGAAGTGATGCCTGACATCATGCTGGCCCTCGACTAAAGAACCCGCACAAACTATTTCAGGGATTTGTTTACAGCTGGATTGCGTTGAGGATTTGAGCAACACCAATTCCGGGCTCGGGTGCAGTAATGAGATCGGCATGCGCCGCGACTTTTGGCACGGCGCTCCCCATTGCCACACTGAAGCCTGCCCAGTCCAACATCTCAACGTCATTCCATGAGTCACCGATTGCCAGTGTTTTTGTGGGATCGATTTGTCGGCGAGAACAGACTTCTTTGAGCATATTTGCTTTGTTGACCCCCTGGGGTGCTATGTCCATCCATGCCACGCTGTCAATTCCAAAGACAACCGAGTGAAAGCCGAGGCTCTTAGCCACGGCGCGGTAGCTTTCTGCAGTGGCGCTTTCGCTGCGGACGACCAGCCGAACGACTGGCTCCTTCATGAGTTCAGCAATTTTGACTTCTTGGATACTCAACCCCAGCGCGCCCGTTTCAAACGGGTGAGTTGTAAAGAAATGGCCTTTAGTGTCTTCAACAGCAAAGACTGCATCGGGGACCAGGACCATGATTTGCTCGATCGCTTCTGTCGGGTCAAATGTGATTGCTTCCATAACCTTTTCGATTTCGACCATGGCTAATATGCCACCGTTGCTGCAGACGATTAAGTCGTCGATCCCAGCTGCCCGCGCAATCGGGTAAGTAGTGCTGATGGAACGGCCAGTTGCCAGGGTGACTTTGATACCGGCCTCAATAATTCGTTCGATTGCATCAACGGCTTCATGTGCAATGCTTCCCAGGTATTTCGCAAGGGTGTCATCAATGTCGAGGCAGATGAGTTCTGGTCGCCAGTTGATGGGCAGTGGTTCACCAGGAATGTGCAAAGGGGGGACTTGAGGTTCTTGGGTTGTTGTCACGCGAGCACTTTCTTTCCTCCGAGGAATGGTTGCAGTGCTGTGGGCACGCTCACGGTTCCGTCGGCTTGTTGGTGGTTTTCCAAGATTGCAACGATGATGCGCGGCATCGCGCACAGAGTGCCATTCAAAGTGGCCAGTGGCTTTGTTCCTTCTGAATCACGCATCCGGATCTTTAGTCGGCGGGCTTGGTACTCGGTTGTATTAGAAGTTGATGTCACTTCGCGGTACGTTCCCTGAGTTGGAATCCATGCCTCAATGTCAAACTTACGAGCGGCACTTGATCCAAGGTCACCGGTAGCAACGTCAATAACCCGGTAGGGGAGTTCCAGAGCGTCAAGGAAGTCTTTCTCCCATTGCAGCAGCCGTTCGTGTTCTTCCTGCGCTTGCGCGGGATCGCAATAAACGAACATTTCAACTTTGTCGAATTGGTGAACACGAATAATTCCGGTGGTGTCTTTGCCATAAGAGCCGGCTTCGCGCCGGAAACACGTTGACCAACCGGCATAGCGCAACGGAAGGTCAGCGGCAGGGATGATCTCGTCGGAGTGATAGGCAGCGAGTGGAACTTCTGAGGTTCCCACCAAGTACATGTCGTCAGATTCAACCCGGTAAACATTTTCTTCGGCTTGGCCGAGGAATCCTGTTCCCTCCATTGCCGCGGGCAGTACCAATGCGGGTGTGATCATGGGGATGAATCCGTTGGCGGTGGCCTGCGCCATTGCAAGATTTAACAGTGCAAACTCGAGGAGGGCGCCCTGTCCGGTGAGAAAGTAAAAGCGTGAACCGGAAACTTTTGCACCACGATCAACGTCTATTGCCTTAAGCGCCTCACCGATTTCGAGGTGGGTCTTGGGAACAAAACCTTCGGCTGCGAAATCTCGGGGGGTTCCCACTAATTCGATCAGTTCAAATTTCTCTTCACCGCCAACGGGTGAGCGAGGATCAACAATATTGGAAAGGGCGCCTGCGATCACGGTTACTTTTTCATTGAGATTCGACGCGTTTTCATCGGCAATTTTGACTCGTGCGGCGAGATCCGTAGCCTTCGCCATCAGGGTGTCCACCTGCGCGGTTAATTCTGGTGTCGGATCTTTCTTGAGCCTGCCCTGTAAGGGACCCATCTCTTTACCGAGAATCTTCTGCTCATTGCGCAAAAGGTCAAAAGCTTGTTGTCCCTCTCTGGCCGCGATATCGGCTGCCAGCCACTGGTCAACCAGGGTCGCGTCCTCACCACGTTTGAGCTGGGATTCGCGAACGAGTTCGGGGTCTGTACGCAAGATATTGGGGTCAATCACGGACCTAGTCTACTTTTCTACGGGGTGGGTGATTTGTTCGCATGTGCGGCGGATTACCGGGTTACAAGGCCGATAGGCAGGGTGGGTGAGTGTCGTTCACTTTCATGTGGCACGATTCGATGCCTTTGTTTCACTGCGAGGCCTAAGACAATGAGCGTAGGGAGCCTGCATGGACTACAACTGGTTGACCCCGAAAGCACAAATGGGTCCCGCTGGTGAAAAAGGGTGGGGTTCCTTTGTGACCGAGCGGATCAATAAAGGTGAAACCGTTGCCGGTTTCGGTGGCTGGGTAATTGAGCGGGAAACCCTCGAGACCATGAGTGAAGACCGTCGGGGTCGCTCAATTCAAATTGATCACGATCTGTATCTGGTCTCCGGTGATACCCCTGAAGCCGGTGACATGTTGAACCACTCGTGTGAACCCAACTGTGGTCTGATTGGATCCCAAGTGTTGGTTGCGATGCGCGATATTGAACCAGGCGAGGAACTTTCATTCGATTACGCAATGTGTGACGCATCGGATTATGACGAGTTCTCATGCCTGTGCGAATTGCCGACCTGCCGTGGTGTTGTTACCGGCATGGATTGGCGCAAGCCAGAACTTCAAGCAAAGTACACCGGTTATTTCTCCCCGTACTTGATGCGCAGAATTGCGGCCCTCGTTTAACGAACCTGGAGAACAATCTTTCCAGTAGCTTCGCCAGCTTCAAGAATTTTCTGGGCTTCACCTGCTTGCTCAATGGGCATTACCCGGTCAATCACCAATTTAACTGTGCCGTCAGTGATCCAGGGCCAGACAATTTTCTCCACCTCACGACAAATCGCCGACTTTTCCGACTCGGGTCGACCACGCAATGAGGTTGCGCTAATCGTGGCGTTCTTGCGCAACAGTTGGTCGATCTGGAAATCAACTTTGGTTCCACCCTGCATTCCAATAATGGCCAAGTGACCATTGCGTTTGAGCGCTTCGACATTTTTGGAGAGGTAGCTTGCGCCCATGTTGTCCAAGATGTTTTCAGTGCCACCCCAAGTTTCGCGGATCACTTCAACAAAGTCTTGTTCCTTATAATTGATCAAGAGGTCGGCGCCAAGGGATGCACAGACATTAAGTTTTTCTTGGCTGCCCGCGGTTACCGCAACTTTTACCCCGAGCGCCTTTGCCACCTGAATGGCAAATGTGCCGATGCCGCCGCCACCACCGTGAATAAGAAGGGTGCTCCCTTCACGTAGGTGCAGCACCTTGGTGAAGTTGCTCCACACTGTTGCGGCAATTTCAGGTAGTGCTCCGGCGTCAATCAGGCTGATTCCCTCGGGGACGCTCATCACTTGACCTAGGGGAACCGCAACTTTTTGCGCGTATCCGCCACCATTTAGTAGTGCGGTTACGCGCTCACCGATCCGGTCCATGGTGAGCGCCGCGCCAACGGAAACGATTGTTCCGGAGCATTCGAGTCCGAGAATGTCGGTCGTGCCGGGGGGTGGGGGGTAATTTCCTTTGCGCTGAAGTAGATCTGCGCGGTTGACGGCGGTTGCCGTGATGTCAATGATTACTTCACCAGGTTCTGGCTTGGAGTCGGGAACCTTGGACCATTCGAGGGTTTCCGGGCCACCAAAATCTTTTTGGATGATAGCGAACATGATTATTCCTCATCTCGATTGTATTTAATGACAACCATTCGATCGCCTTGTTCGAGGAAACGAATGCTTTCCGTGTAGAACCGGTGCGTGACGCCGCCCCGAATAATCGCCAAAACGATCTGACCTTTTTCGTTGAGATCTCCCGGTGACATGCTGAGTTCATCCTTGGTCACGGCGCGCTCGGTAACCTCCAGTCCACGGGAGGAGTCAAGGAGGTCTTCCATGAGGGCACCCGCTTCGGAGCTAATGACGGACAGACCCATGAGGCGCCCAGCGGATTCAGCGGTAGGAATGACGCTCGTGGCACCCGACTGGCGCATTACGTCGGCATTTTGTGACTCACGGACGGCGGCAATGATTTTTGCATTGGCTGGTGCGAGCCGACGAGCGGTGAGGGTTACCAGCACCGAAGTGTCGTCCTCATTTGTGGCAACAATTATTTGGCCAGCCCGCTCAATGGAGACATCACGGAGCACTTCTTCTTGGCGACCATCACCAGTGAAGGCAACAAGCCCATCCCGTGTTGCGAGATCGCAAGATTCGCGATCCGGGGAGACAACCACAATCGTGTTGGGGTTGTAACCGGCATCGAGGAGTGCCCTGGCAGCGCTGCGACCTTTGACCCCGTATCCAATGATGATGGTGTGGTTTTCCACTTTTTTCCTCCATTGCCGGGAACGGATTTCACTGCGAGTTTTCTTGGTGAGCACTTCTATTGTGGTACCGATCAGGACAATCAGGAACAGAAACCGAAGCGGTGTGATCACGAGTACGTTGACCATTCGCGAGGATTCACACACGGGAACTATGTCACCGTATCCGGTTGTTGAAAGACTCACGGTCGCGTAATAGAAAGCGTCGATCAGGGTGAGTTCACCGGTGACACCTCTGTCGGCGTAGCACGTGCGCTCGAAGTACACGATGAGTGCGGTAATGACGAGGGCGAGAAATGCAACGCCAATTCGCAAACTGAAATTTTGGATCGGCGATATTTTGCTGTCACGAAAAAGCAAAGACCGCATGGAATCGGTCGAACCGCTGTTTTTATCGTCAGGCATCGCAGTTGCCTTCTCTTCGCACGCGCTTCATCATGCCAGCAAAGGCATCGAAGTTGGCATTAGCCACTGCAATTGGACCCCTTATTAGACACCTAATGCAGAAAGTGTCATGACAACGTCACCAGGAGAACCCATGCCCGGTGGGACTACCGCGAAGTCGGTTGCATTCGCCCATCCGGTTAAACCGGCAGGTCCGCCAGCGTGAAGTACCTGGGCGGTGCGCCCGGCCGGACTGTTGGTCACCCTTATGGGAACTATCGCAGTGTCCTCCGCGTACTCCGGTAAAGGAGTTTCGTCGATGAGAACAGCCGTTTGGTTGCTCTCACTCCACTTGGCTCCGCGCAGCCCAGCGATCAGAGGGGGTGCGATGGACAGGAGAGCCGTCAGTGCGCTTCGTGGATCACCGGGAAGGCCGAGCAAGAGTTTGCCGTCGGGTAAACGCGCGAGGAGAACTTGAGCGCCAGGTGTCATGGTGACTCCGTCAATTAACCAATGTGCGGCAAGGTCACGTAGAACATTACGTAATAAATTAGCGCCACCCGGGGCCGTTGACCCCGTTGTAATGAGTAGGTCAGCGTGTGAGTCGTCAATTTCTTCTAGGAGTAAATCCCGGGTCTCAGGTCCCCGGACATGCGGATTGCCACGTGCACCCAGTGCGCCGACAAATGCAGGGACGCTGATGCCTAATGCATCACGCACTCGCCCACCTCGGGGTTCACCCTGTTCTAAAAGTGATGCGCCAATAATTAATGTGCTCACGATCGGGGGTCGGCAAATTCGCAAATGGTCGTAACCCGCAGCCGCAGCAAGTGAAATCACTTGCGGGGTGATTAGTGAGTCTGCAGCGACAAGTTCACGCCCAGCACTGGCGATCGCCGCTTGACGAATAATTCCGGAGCCGAATTCTGGGCGAGCATATTCGTCGGGTGTCCCATTAAGTGAATCAAATGCAATGAGTTGGTGTTCACCAGGTTGAATCTCGCGCATTTGGCCCTGTGAAATTGGCAGGACAGCGTCGGTGTGCGGGGGAACTGGTTCAAATGCACGCAACTTGGTTGCATAGTGCTGGGGTAGTGCTACGTCGGGTGCTAGATCGATAACGGTCCAAGGCCCCGCAGCGCATAAGGCGTAGCCGTCGAACTCTGCGACGTCGGCACTTGGTTCATCAGAAATTGCAACTAAAGCCTCTCCGAGTAATGAACCGTTGGCTTCATCGAGTCGAGCCGTCGCAAAGGGAAGCGGCTTGCCTGCTGCGCGCGCAACGAGCCTTGCCTGAGTCCAAGAAAGGAGTCCATCAAGGCCCAATGCCGAGTCATTCACGCTCTCGTCCTCCGTACTCGACTCTGGAACGACTACACGGTAGTGTCAATAAGCTCGCGCGGCTCCACGATTTCCGGCACTACTGAAGTCTCTTTCTTCTCACCGCCGAGCGTAGCGGTTGTTGGCCGTGGACGAGGTGTGCGTCGAGCCGGTTGCACGAATCCTCGAGTAAGTAGGAGGAAGATCAGGATGACCGAGACGGTGATGACAAGGGCAATGGACCATTCCGCCATGGCATCGGTTCCGGCGAGAACATAGTGCGCGGTGGCCAGTGGCCAGGCGAAGTAAGCGATCAAGTGCGACTTTTTGAAGAACGCATTCCCCTTTTTGCCCATCTTGGTGCGAATACGACCAATAAGTGAGACGGGCAACATGCACCACAGTGCCAATGTGCCAAGAGCGACCGGAATGGGTTGCCATTTAGCCAAACCTGGGATCAGGATCTGGGGGATGGTGAAACTCACAACGGGATCAATCAGCAGAGCACCCAGGTGCACAGCTAAGGCGACTAGTGCGAGTGTGCCCAACCAGCGGTGCAGGTGCAAAAGATTAACGGGGGTTGACTTCGTTCCGAGAATGCGAGTGCGCAGGAATAATCCCCAAAACACAACTGCGGACAGCAGCGCCCAAGCGAGCACACCGCTTGCGCGAATAGCAAGCCACGACCAAGCGATGTCAGCATTAAAAACGTTGCTCAGGATGTTCATGCGAATGTTACCTCTCCATTATTTCGAACCAGGTAGTGCGAAATTTCCATATTTTTGAGAAATGTGTGGCCTTCATCGAATCCGAGCACCATGGCCGCGGTTGCAAACGCCTCAGCGACCCAGCCTTGTTCGGCAACGACCGTGGCTTGGACGAGATCCGTCGTTGCCACCGTTCCGGTGCGGGGATCGATCACGTGGTGAATGCCTCCGCCCCACACCCGGCGAGCAGTGGTGCTCGTTGCGACGGCTAGTGAATCTGCGTCGGTGTTGACCATTGCGATGATTTCATTGCGATCACGTTCATTGATGACACCAACACTCCAATTGGCAGTGCTTTTTGAATCTGCTAGGCCCGGTGTGCCCGAAGCCACGACGTCTCCACCGATATTTGTCATTACTCCGGTTGCACCTGCAGCTCGAAATTCTCGACACAAGATGTCACCGGCCAATCCTTTGCCCAGTGCACCCGGGTCCAAGGCGATCCCGGATTCCAGTGAAAGGAGGTTTCCTTGCAGGTGGATGCCGGAGGGGGACGAAATTCCTGGTAGTGAAGTGGCGGCGGCTGTGTTTACTGCGATCTTGCTGAAGTCAACGCTGTAACCCAGGGCGTCCATGACCCGTGACATGGTGGGGTTAAACAGATCCTGGGTCAGTGTTGCAGCATCAAGCATGCAAGCTGCAAGTTCTCTTAAGTCATCTGAGATCACCATTTCACCGTGTCCGGCATGCGCGTTGTTGCGTGAAAGCTCACTCTCGAAACGGAACCGACTCCAACTTTGCTCCAGTATCTCCATGCGGGCAGGAACCAACTCAATGAGTTGATCAATGACCACCTGATCGCCCCACAGCGTCACTTCAACGGGAGAACCCATGGCTCGGAAAGCCAGGGAAGCGCGTTCCGTGATGCTGTGCCCACGATTACTGGGCTCACGATTACTGGGCTCACGACTAGGGGCGAGGGCGGTGTTCATCCTGATCCTTGTGATTTGGTCTGAGGTGCTGGTTTCTGAGTGACGGGTACTGGCGCAACCTTCGGAGCGGAGCTCGCCTTTGGAGGCGCTGCAGCCTTTGATGACACAGTCACTGCACCACCGGATTTGGTGGCAAGTTGCTGAGCAACCGTGTTTAACTGATCCCGATATTCGCTCAGACGAGCGGCCTCTTGGGTAAGAGCTTGCGCATAAGCCTGTAGTTGCTCAGCTGAGTAGCCATCAAGGGTAGGAACTTCCGCGATTATCGCTTCTACATTTGTGACTTCTGATGAACTTTGAGCAGAGGCATCTGCAGCGGTTCGAAATCCGATTACTCCGACAATTCCAATGCCCGTGGCCACTGCCAGACCTGTTGAAATAATTTTTGTATTGCGCTGTTTAGCGTCCTTTGAATTAGTCATCGTCGTTGTCCCTGTCATCGTCTTTACCCGTGTAGCTGGCGCCATTGTTGTTATCGTCGTCTTGGTACTGCCTTACCGGAGCGGGAGCCGCTTTGACAACAGCCCACTCGTAGATGTCGCCACTGGACCGATCGACATAACCGGTGACCACTGATCCATCAGTGCGTTTCACTGTGACGGCGAAAGCATCGACGCCGTTGTAGCTCACTGTTTTGACTCCAGTGATATTGCCGTTTGTGGCATTAACAACCGCCTTTTTGGCGAAGTCGCGATTCACCTGACTACTACTTTCCGCGGGAAGTTGTGGGGTAGGACTTTGGGATTCACCTGATGAAGTTGCGACTGAGTCTGAAATGACCGGGATTTCAGGCAGGGGTTCCGGAGTGAATACCAAATCAGAGGGCACCGGAGTGGCGGCGGTAGCGGTGGCCAGTGTGACGGTGCCACTCTCTGACCCGCTAGTGGTTGTTGCCTGCAGTAATGAGATTGCGGCAATGACGGTGGCCCCCACAATTCCGGTGGCTGCGGCTACTGATGCGATTGTGCTGTTTCTTTTCATGACTCAACCATGCCAAAACCAACGTTAAGCCAAGGTTGTCCAAGGTTAAGTCTGGGTAAGGAAATCAAGTTCTGGGTCGGTCATCTGGCACCATGGCCCTATGCATGTACTCGTGGTGGAAGACGACCCGGCGATTTCGGGACCTCTGGTGCAAGGTTTGGTGCGAAATGGCTTCGAGACAACATGCGTGGAATATGGCGGTCTAGTTGCTGAGGCCCTTCCCGGCAAAGACATTGTGATCCTTGACTTGGGACTGCCCGACATGGATGGGCTCGAAGTTTTGAAGGCGATCAGAAAAATCTCCGATATCCCCGTCATTATTGCCACTGCTCGCGGTGATGAAATGGATCGAATTATTGGATTGGAAATCGGCGCGGACGACTACGTCGTCAAACCATTTTCGGTGCGTGAGCTTGGTGCTCGCGTTCGGGCAATCTCACGCAGGCGTGTTGTCGAGGCTCCCAGTGAAATGGGTCAAGTGAGCCTTGATCGAAACCGAAGGTCTGTACACGTATTAGGTGAGGCGATTGACCTCACGGCAAAAGAGTTTGACTTGCTCGCCGTTCTCCTCGAAGAACCAGGACGCGTTGTTCCCCGCCAAGAGTTGTACTCCCGAGTGTGGGATCCCATTTGGATTGGCAGCGGAAAGACCCTTGATGTCCATGTCGCAGGTTTGCGCAAAAAGTTGGGAAATGCTGACTTGATTGAAACTGTTCGAGGCGTTGGTTACCGATACGTGGATCTGCCGTGACCCGACGATTAGTCATTGCAATGACAACACTCGTTGCTGTCATCGCTTTAGCACTAGCCATTCCACTCGGAATTGCGATCAGTAATTATGAACGCCAAAGTTTCCTGAGTTCATTGGAGTTTGACACATTGACGACCGCTTCGGTCATGTCTTCACAGCCCTCTATTGATTGGCAGGCAAGCGCGGATGCAACATCGGACCGTTCAGGTGCTCGAGTTGTTGTTGTCAACTCCGATTTGACCTTAGTTGCGGACAGCGATACGTCGGGTGTTGATCGAGCTTTTGACCGCCCCGAGATTGAAGCCGCTCTCGCAGGTGAATTGGTTTCTGATGTTCGTCCCTCTGTCACATTGGGTGGTGACTTGCGTTTCGTGGCTGCCCCAATAGTTCAAAACTTTAAAGTTGTTGCAGTGGTGCGGCTTTCGCTGAGTGAAAGTGCAGTTAATTCGGCTGTCCTCACAGCAGAACTGTGGCTGATTGCATTTGTCGCCAGTGTTATTTTTGCTGCTGGTCTAATCGCTTGGTTCCTCTCCCGCTCACTTGCTCGACCAGTTGATTCCTTGACCGGTGTTATTGAACTAATGCCGCAGGATTTATCAATTCGAGCAGATGAAAAACATGGAACAAAAGAGATCCGTCACGCTGCTACGGCCGTGAACGCGACCGCGGCTCGCCTCGAAGGCCTTTTGAGTCGAACACAGAGGGTTGCAGCGGATGCGTCCCACCATTTACGAAGCCCACTTACGGGTGTGCGATTGCGCCTTGAAGCGATCTCCGATCTGTCAAAGGATCCGGAAATCACATCTAATGCCGATGCAGCGATTGATGAAGTTGACCGATTGGCACACCGCATTGATCAAATCTTGCTGTTAACCCGATCAGATTCAGGGATGCTCAACTTGCGCCAAGAGTCACTGAGTGAAATTGCGAGTGATCGAATTGCAGCAGCCACGGTGATTGCACAAGAAAAAGGAATTGTGATTCGTGCTGAGTTGGAAGATTGCACCGTCACGGTGTCCTCCGGCACATGCTCGCGAATTATTGATGAACTTTTGGGTAACGCATTGAAATACGCAGAATCCGAGGTTGTTGTTCACCTCCAGAGAGCGGGAGACTTCTGCGAGTTGACGGTCTCTGATGACGGCTCAGGGCTGCCGGAAGGCGAGGACTTCGCCCAGATATTTGAGCGCTTCTACCGTGCGAGTAATTCTCACCCGGGTGGAAGCGGGCTAGGGCTGGCACTTGTACAAGAAAGTGCCCGGATGGCCGGAGGAGATGCTTGGGTGCAAGAAGTCTCGGAAGGCACTGGACTTCGAATTTTGGTGCGCCTTCCACTCACCGCGTAATGGGTCTTGATGCTGTTTTTGTGATCCATTAAACGTAAAAATGTCGTTTTTATCCCTCAATGTGATTGAGTCGGGTTGTCACCGCGAGGTAGGGTGTTATTGGGTCATTCACACTCGCTATCCCAACCACCGATTCAGAACGGTTATATAGAGACATGACGCGCACGGTAATGGTCGTCGAAGACGACGACGCAATCCGTATGGTTCTCCGAACAAACCTAGAAGACGAGGGATACCGGGTTCTCGAGGCGGTGACCGCTGAGCAGGGGTTGGTGATTGTTCAAGATGAACAACCTGACGTCGTGCTGGTTGACCTGCGACTTCCCGGTATTCATGGCCTCGACCTGGTCCGTTCCCTTCGAGCGACCAGTTCGGTGCCGATTGTGATTGTGACCGCTCAAACCGACAGCCACGACGTTGTGGCAGGCCTTGAAGCCGGTGCTGACGACTACGTGACCAAACCGTTCGTCGCGAAAGAACTCATGGCGCGGATCCGCACCCAACTTCGGCGGGCAAACTATGAAGACGGCGCTGCTGAGCCGTTGGTGTGTGGACCAATTGAATTGCGCACCGACACCGCGGAAGTTGTGCGTAATGGTGAAGTGATTGCCGTTTCACGTATTGAGTTTTATGTACTGGCTGAGCTGATCGGTGCCCAAGGGCGGGTACTCAGCCGTGACCACCTATTACGGAAAGTGTGGGGTTACGGGAACGCAGGCGATGGCCGCGTGGTTGACAACTTGATTTACCGGTTGCGCAATAAAATCGAAGAAGACCCAGCCAACCCGGAGCTTCTGCTCACCGTTCGGGGTTTTGGTTACCGGATGAAAGCTTAAATGCATTTTGGCCTAAGAGCCCGAGTCGCGTTGGCATTTGGTTTGCTTTCGCTCGTTATTGCTGGCGCGGTTGCCGGAGCGACCTACAGTGTTTCTCGCTGGTACCTGATCAATCAACGTGAAGCCGCATCAATAACCCGCGCAGTCTTGGATTCACGCTCAGTAGCGGCGTCTTTGACCTCTGGCCTTACACCCGAGGTGGCCCTAGGGCAAGTCCCATCCGTGGGAACATCCCAACCCATGGTTAAAGTCCAAGATATTTGGTACACCTCGGGCGTCACCGTCCCACCCGATTCACTACCAGAGTCATTACTTTCTGTTACTGCCCGAGATGGTGGAGCCCAACAACGAACAACAATCGGTGACGAAGAATATTTGCTGATCGCCGTGCAACTTGAAACGGGTATCTACGTTGAAGTGTTTCAGCTACGCGATCTTGACCTGGGTCTAACAATTGGCGGATGGCTTCTTGTTATCCAAACTTTGTTGGCTGGAATTGTAGGAATTTTTATCGGGCGCTATACGTTCGCGCAAGTGATCCGGCCACTATTGCGTCTTGGCGCCGGTGCCCGGCGCATCTCAAGTGGTGAGTTCTCCACCAGAATTCCGCTGACCCGTGATCCAGATTTAGATCCGATTGCTGTTTCATTTAATGACATGGCCGAGTCGGTCCAGTCTCGGATCAAGCGCGAACAACGCTTTAGTGCCAACGTCTCGCACGAACTGCGTTCACCACTCACGGCTGTTGTCGGCACGGTCGAACTCCTTGAACGCAATCTGAATGATTTACCCGAACGTGAGAAACGGCTAATTGGCACTTTGCAAACCCAGACCGCGCGTATGTCACAAATGCTGCTTGACCTTTTAGAAATCAGTCGGATCGGAAACGATGACCCGCCACTGAAAGAAACGCTCAGCGTCACGACTCTTTGTCTTGATGCAATTCGTATCCGTGGTTTGTCCGAAGAGTTCATCCAGGTTGACGACTCGCATGAACTCCTGATCACAACGGATACTCGGCGCTTTGAACGTATTGTTGGTAATTTGATAGATAACGCGAACAGGCATGGCGGTGGTCTCACCGCAATTCGAATTTATCGAGTAACCGACTCAGTTCCGCACCTCATCATTGTGTCGGTCGAAGACCAGGGTCCTGGGATCCCGGCAAATGAAGTCCCCAAACTTTTTGAGCCTTTCACACGAGGTGAAGACGCCAAGGAAACCGTGGGTGCGGGTTTGGGTTTGGCAATTGCCGTTGAGCAAGCGCACCTTCTCGGTATCGAACTGCGTGTTGAAAGTGTCGAGCCACACGGCGCCCGGTTCGTCATGGAAATACCGGTAGCGGATGAATTAGAGGAAATACATGAATAGCTGCTGGTTCAACCGATTAATTTCATTTCGGTGCATTGGGGCTTGGAGTGCAACCGCTGCCGTTTGTCTCGCATTGGTTTCCTGCGGTGTGCCACCCCAGAATGTAGCGGAGCCACTTGCTAGCGCCGTGATTGCACCACCGGCATTGCCGGCGACGCCCAGTCCAACGCCATCACAATCACAAACTACGGAACCTTCACCAACCGTCTTAGCTGAGCCGGTGAAATTGTGGTTTGCCGGAGGTGATGGCTTAATGCCGTTGATCACACTCGTAGCCCCTATCGATGACGCAGAAGCGATCGTTGCCGGATTGGTTGCCGGACCACCAGAAAATGAAGACTTGCGGACAGTTGTGGTCGACCCATTCACTGGTTCGCCGCTGATCTCAGTGTTTCTCGATGAACCCGTTGAAACTAATAATCCGGGCGATGTAAATATTGCGCTTTCACCCGAGTTCGCGTCCCTGCCACCTAATGAGCAAGTGTTGGTGCTGGGACAGGTCGTGTTGAGTATTTCCGGCGCGGGTTTAGGCACGGTGGCTTTCGTTGATCAAACCGGATCACCCGTTGCGGTACCACTGCCGGACGGCCGTTTACTTGACCGACCGTCAACAGTGGCCGATTACAGCTCGCTCATTGCTCAAGTTTGAGATTGCTTAAGCAGCGAGAATTCGACCCATACCGGTGTAGCTGCGACCCCACCATGATCCGGAGATAGGACTCACGCCAACTCGTTCACCGGGATTGGGGGAGTCGATCATTTTCCCGTTGCCAATGTAAATACCAACGTGGTGGGCTCCACCTTTGAAAAAGAAGACGAGGTCACCCGGCTGAGCGTTGCTCCGGCTAATTCTCTGGGCTTGGTTGTACTGGGCCTTGGAGTAGTGGGGAAGCGTCTTCCCGGTAATTTGCTTGTAGACAAATCGAATGAGTCCCGAGCAATCGAATGCATTAGGGCCGGAACTGCCGGCGCGGTACGGGTCACCGATTTGTTTGCGGGCAAATGCCACCAGTTTGTTGCGGACAACGCGGACTTCGGCTTTTTTGCCGGCCACCCGGTTGATTTTATAAAGTCGTTTGCCTTCATTTTTAGTTGCCACTAGCGCCCTCATCGCGTTTTCACCGGGAGCAGCGGCGCGGTCGGCGGACTGAATAATCACCACAGGGGCGCTGGCATGGGCAGCTGTTGTCGTGATCGTGACCAGCCCCATTGCGCTCATCACGATTGCCATCAACATGGCAATGTGCGAAACCCGACGTGGGTTTTGACCGAGTTCATTTGGCGTCTCTGAACCCAGGGAAGCCGGCTCAGCATTCAAGCTGTTCGTACTTTTCATCTTGCGGACCATCTGATCTCCTCGTCCCCCGACTTGGCGGCTCACGGTTTCTGCAGTATTTGCAGGAGGTGGCGTCTTTCTGGTGCCACCCAAACGTGAGTTTGAGGTTGATCTCAATGTGATCCCAAATTGGTCTCATAACAAGGTCAACCCCAAGTTCAGAAGTAGGACGCTATGTTGCTTTGCAAGATAACGGAAATGTAACGTTCGTTTATCGGACACGTTTGCGACCAGCCTGTGACATAAGTCACCAACCCTTCCTCATAGATCAAAATGACCAAAGTCCGTTGGTAATCGGGCATTTCTGATCCTCGGGGATGCGTCGTTCCCTGCTGAAAAGTGCCGCGTGGGTAGGCTCTAGCCCGTGGATCAACCAGCGCTCGACGCCGCCTCGCAGCGGTCCGCGGTCGCAAAAGGGATGATCTTCGTGGGGGCCGCCACCCTGATTGGGAACGGCACCGCCTACCTACTGAGCATGGTCTCCGCCAGAATCTTGGATCCAGCCGATTTCGGGGCGCTCGGAGCATTGCTAGGGCTGCTCGTGATTATCGCCACCCTGGGAATCTCGGTCCAAGCGCTCACCGCGCGTCGGGTGTCAACCGCCCCCGTCGGGGAACGCAAGGACGTTGAAGGCCAAGCGATTCGACTCTCAATTCTTGTTGCTATTGCTATTGCGATTGGATCCGCGGTAATCGCCTGGCCGGTCAGCACGCTCTTCTCAATCCCGATTCTGGCCGTAGTCACCGGAGTCGCCTCACTGGGATTTGTTGTCATTGGCTCGGCCGCGATGGGAATCGCTCAGGGCCGCGAGCAGCACGTCAAGCTGTCAATTGCCTTCATTGCCAACTCGGCCGGCCGGGCAATCGGCGGGATCATCGGAGTTGTTGTTCTCCAGAGTGTTACCGGTGTTGGTATCGGAATTTTGATTGGCTGCGCAATTGGTGCCGCTATCGCTTATCAATTGATTTCGCCAAAAACGTTAAGCCCGAAACTTAAAGATGGCATCAGTATCGAATTCGGCCATGTAGCGCACGCCTTAATCGTGCTCTTTACCCTTACGAATATTGATGTTTTGCTCGCCCGAGTATTTTTGACCGAAGATCTATCAGGGGAGTATTCGGTTGGAGTGCTGCTGGCCAAGATCGCTTTCTTCCTCCCCAATGCGATCATCATTGTGCTGTTCCCCAAGATGAGTGGTGGTGGTTCACACCGCGCTCTATACATAGCAACGGGGCTCACCGCGATGGTCGGAGTTGTAATCACCCTCGCGAGCGTGTTCGCTGGTGATCTTGTCATTGGAATTCTTGGCGGCGCCCAATACAAGGATCTTGGTAGCGAGGCGTGGCTGTTCGCGCTGGAAGGCTCAGCATTTGCCCTCGTTCAAGTGTTGCTGTACTCCCGACTTGCTGCCCAAGACCGTCGAGCGGTGCTCGCAGTCTGGGGGGCCTTGGCGGTATTGGCCATTGTTGTAGTCGGCTGGCGGCACAACACCGTCGCTGAAATTGTTACCAGCGTGGTCGCCGTCTCACTCGCGCTCACCGTAGTTGGTTTCATCCTTGACCGCCGCCAAAGCGTGCGGGTTGACCTTCCGATTGAAGTGGCCGAATAACCCACACAGTGCGAGTAGCACCAGATAAATCCCGGTGGGTAGGGATCAGGGACACAGCATGTGGAAACTATTTTTGGCCGTCCTCTAGAGTTAATGCGCTCACACACCAGGCGAGGTGGCAGAGCGGCCGAATGCAGGCGCCTTGAAAGCGCCCGAGGGGAAACTCTCCGGGGGTTCAAATCCCTCCCTCGCCGCTTTACTTTTTTATCGACTTCGCGTGCGGTTCCCGTCTAGGCTTGGGTGATCACATCGATGGAAGGTGCCCCATGCGTTTTATGGAACGTCATTGGTTCGACGTCGGAGGCGTCCTTGGCGTCATCCTTGCGATCTGGTTGGTGATCTCTGGTTCCACGATGACCACGCTGACACTTCTGCTCTGGCTCAGCCTGCTCTCACTCTTTGCCCACCAGGTTGAGGAATGGCGTTGGCCCGGCTGGTTCCCCGGCATGCTCAACGTGGTCCTGTTCCGTTCCAAGGATCCATGGCGGTCCCCACTAAACGTCCGTAGCGGTCTGGCCGTAAACGTTGCCGTTGGCTGGCTCGGATATTTGCTTGCAGCGGTCCTGGCCGAACGTGCGCTCTGGTTGGCACTTGCAACGATCATGGTTTCTGTAGGTAACTGCGTGTTGCACTTGTTGGTCCTGCCCATTCGAGGTCGCATGCCTTATAACCCGGGCATGGCAACGTCTCTACTGTTCTTCGTACCCATCTCTGTTTGGTTCATAATTGAGTTCCTTCCGTCAATGAGCGCGCTCGACATCATCATCGGCGTGATCGCTGGAATTGTCTTAAATGTGGGCGGCGTGATCGGACTTATCCGGGTCATGGAAGATCCGACTGCACCTCCATTTGAACCACGACAGGTGGAGCCAGCACTGCGTTACGCTCGGGCATAGTGTGAACGACGCGTGACCAGTAGAAAGTGTTTTTGATGCTCTATCTCGTATTTCTGATTCTGATCGACATCGTGATCGTGGCCGGAATCTCGATTGGTGTTGGCGCTATGGCGCCCCGTTGGCGCGGCAGGTGGCTCACAAAGGATTTTGGGCCACTGCATTTTGCTCCTTGGGAATCACCGAAATTTTTTCGCGCATTCAAAACTAAAAAACTGGCTGAACGTCTCCCTGAGCTTGGTTCCACTTTTGGTGGGGCAGCAAAAAATCAATTACCGGGCCGGGACGCGACCCAAATTGATGGGTACTTAATTGAACTGCGCAGAGCCGAATGGGTCCATTGGATTTCACTTTTCAGTTGGGTCCCGATTGCGTTTTTTAATCCGTGGTATCTGACACTTTTGTTCATCCTGATTTTGATCAGCGGGAACACGTCATTTTTATTGATTCTGCGGAATAACCGCCAACGCCTTACAGCGTTGAAGCATCGATTACAAAGCGATACTTAACGTCACTGTTGTAAACCCGGTCCCACGCAGTGTTGACGTCCTTGATATCGATTATTTCTACATCAGAACCAAAGCCATGTTCGGCGCAAAAGTTCAGCATCTCTTGGGTTTCTTTGATTCCACCAATGTTAGATCCGGTTAACCGGCGCCGGGCTGCAAGCAGTGTGAAGGTTCGGAGCGAGAGTGCTTCTTCGGGGATACCCAGCATGACCATCGTGCCATCCAATGCAAGCAGTGACATGTAACGATCAACATCAAGCTTGGCCGAAACAGTATTAATAATCAGATCAAATGAAGAACGGGCGGCTTTCATGGCTTCCTTGTCCGTCGACAACAGGAAGTGGTCAGCCCCGAGGCGTAAGGCATCTGCCTCTTTGTTCGGAGAGTGGCTGATCAGGGTTACTTCAGCGCCCATTGCATGTGCAATTTTGACGCCCATGTGGCCAAGACCGCCAAGGCCAACTATGCCAACGCGAACACCAGGCCCGGCCCCCCAATGGTGTAGCGGCGAGTACAGCGTGATGCCGGCGCACATCAATGGCGCAGCGATGTCAAGACCCAAGCTGGCGGGAATCATGAGGGCGTAGTTCTCATCGACAACGATTGCGCTGGAGTAACCACCGTAAGTAGGAGTTTGCCCATCTGCTTCATGGCTGTTGTAGGTAAACGACGTCTGGCCTTGGCAATACTGCTCCAGGCCAGCCTTGCAGTTATCGCATTCGCGACACGTGTCAACCATGCAACCAACACCCGCATGATCCCCTACGGTGAATTTCGTGACAGCGCTTCCGACTTCGGTGACGACTCCGGCAATCTCATGGCCAGGCACCATGGGAAAAATTGCTTGGCCCCACTCCTCCCGGCCCTGATGAATATCCGTGTGGCAAATCCCAGAAAATTTTATGTCGATCAAAATGTCGTGTGGGCGCAAATCACGGCGCTCAATCTCCATTGGTTCCAGAGGTGCTCCGGCGGTTGGGGCGGCGTAAGACTTAATGATCATGGCACAAGCCTAGGCCCGGGAACCATATTCATTTCATTACGCTTCTTGATTTTGCGCGTCTTGGATCACACCGGGGTGGGAAGGGAATCAGAATCTTCAATTGGAGACATTCGACGTGATGTTTCGGCAAGGACAACTCCAACAACAACAATGGAAGCACCTAATGCCTGAATCCAGTTCAGGGTCTCGCCGAGAACGAGGATCGCGATTAAACCAGCCCACAGTGGTTCTGTTGTCGCCACAATCCCGGCTCTCTGCGCTCCGATTCGGCGCAGTGATCCCAAGACGAGAAGAAACGGTGCAATAGTTCCCAGAAGAACCCCCCACAACATGATTCCCCATATGGGAAGCGAGGGGAACGTTGAAGTTAACGGCTCTGACATTTCAGTGAGGATTGAGAACGGGAAGTTCCACCACGGTTGCAGAATCGCCCACGTGATGCTGGCGAAAATAAATCCCCACATTGTTAGAGAGACGCCATCCCGTTTCTGCTGGCCGGCCTCACCGAGAAGCCAGTACAAGGCGAGGATCACGGCGCACAGCAAACCGGCAAAAACACCCAAAAGATTGAAACTGAACCCTTGCCAGACTTGGGCAACCAGCGCCAATCCCGCAAGACTGAGAGTGATCGCTGCCCACAACCTGTTACTCACCGGTTGTTTTTTACCGAAACGAACCCATAAGGCGACAACAACGGGGGCGAGAAAAATGAGGAGGGTTCCCAATCCCAAGGGAAGAAGGGAAACGGTGTAAAAGTACAGAAACTGCACTAACACGAATGCAATTACGCCGTACGCCAAGAGAAACAAAAGTTCTCCCCGCTTAATTCGAAAGGCACCGCGGTTAGTGAAGAACACAAAAATCACGAGGAAAACCATGGCGCCGTTACTTCGCAGTTGCGTTAAGTGACCGGGGTCAAGCCCAGCATTCATGGCTAGTTTTGATATGGATCCATTAAATGCGAAGAGAAATGCAGCAAGTAGATACATGCCGACACCTACGGAGTCGACCTTGCGATTTGGGGTGTCAATGCTGGCCATCAGTCTGTCCGCAACTGCCAAACTCGCGCACCGCCCACCAAAGCGGCTGAGTTGGGAACGATAACAACGTCTTCGCCGAGTCGGGCGATCGCGCTTGGCGTGAGTGCTCGAGCGTTGCCCCCACCCAAATACAACCGGTCCCACAGGAATACCGGTCGCAGTACATCAACGGCTCGAGCAACCCTGCGCGACCACAACGCATCACCGAGTCGTTTACGTTCATGCTCACCTATATATGTGTCATAGGAAAGCCCCCACCGAACCGGAGCCTGCGACAGCTCCAAATGCGGTGCGAGCACACCGCCATCAAAAATTGCATTTCCTAATCCGGTGCCCAGGGTTAATACGAGTTCAAGTCCGGCTCCAGCTATCACGCCTGCTCCGTGAATCTCCGCATCGTTTAAAACAATGGTGGGCATATTCCACGCGTTGGTCAAAGTCGTGCGTGCATCGAAGTTCTCCCACTGCGAAACAAGTTCGGAAACTATTTTTGACCGAGGCCCGGACCGAGTGATGTAGTGCGGGGTCGTGATGACAACCCCGTGGCGGATCATGCCCGGTAACCCAACAGTGGCCCGCTGCGCAGTAGGTAGCTGACCCGCCAAATCCAGCAGAGTTGAGACGAATAATTCGGTGGTCAGTGGATATGGAGTGGGAACCCGGATCGGTGAACTGCGCATCGTGCCCGCCTCATCAAGGACCGACCCCTTAATCCCGCCGCCGCCACAATCAATGGCCAAAGTGTGGATTTCACCGCTCATGACCGGCAAGTGTGCCGTAAATGATCAGGCATTAGGCTAAGCGGGCTACTTTCTGCTCGTATTCTGTTAATAGACGGAGTTAGGGCGTGAAATTGGTGTGGAGGCGTCGCCTAGTGGTCTATGGCGCCGCACTGCTAATGCGGTTTGGGTTTATACCCATCGAGGGTTCAAATCCCTCCGCCTCCGCTGTTTGCAATCGCGATCGCTAGACTCGCGCATTGCACGCACAGTAAAGCGTTTCTGGATTTATTCAGTCACCATATATACGAGTAAGCGCCCGTAGCTCAACGGATAGAGCATCTGACTACGGATCAGAAGGTTTGGGGTTCGAATCCCTACGGGCGCACTTTTTCCTAGCGCGGCACCTGTGGATTTTGAGGTGTGAATGCGTGGCATTTGGGTGCGAGAACCCGCCCAAATCGCCTCTTAACGCCCAAGCACTCCTCGCGGCCTCAAGTCGCCTTCACCAGTGCTTGACCCAAGGCCCGTGAGTTCACTGCACTTCACCCGACATACCATGGGCTTTCGCCGCCTCACACAGTTGGAGCGGACCCCGACGCTCGCGGACCTTTTTTGCGAGGCTAGGAGAAATGCCTGTGCGTCATGCTCTTCTTGGTCGACGGATCGTCACAGTGATGGCGACGGGTGTCTTGGCCTTCACCGGTGTTGTGCTCGGCTCCACTTCGGGGATGGCGGCTCCTGAGGCGAACATCCAAGAGATCGAAGCGAAGGTCCGGGATCTCGAGATGCAGGCTGGCGCAGCGCACGAAGAGGCCTCGCAGGCAGCCGATCGGTTGGCAGCTGTTCGACAGAAGCTGGAGTCGGTAAAGGGGAAACTCAAGAATCAGCGAAACGAGTTGAATCAGACGCAGGCCGTGCTCGGAGACCTCGCACGTTTTCTTTACGCCTCGGGCGGGATCGACCCCGCCCTAAAGTTGTTGCTGGCCGAGGATCCGGTCGAGTTCCTCGCGCAGGCCTCGGTGCTGGACCAGGTTGCGTGGACCCAGGTGGCGCAGATCAGGCAGGTGCAAACGGCGCGGCTGCGCCTTGCCCAGACGGAGGCCGAAGCCTTGGATCAAGAGGGCCAGGCCAGGGCACTTGAGTCGGAAATGAGTTCAGCCGAGTCGCGTGTCAGCGACCGGCTGGGACAGGCGCAGTCCATTCTGGACAACCTCCGAGCGGAGGAAAGGGAATTACTCGCTCGCAATCAGGCTGAGCGCGCGCAGCAGCAACGCGAGGAAGCGCGCCAAGCCGCGGCCCAAGTTGCTTCCGGCGGGGGCGGATCCTCATCAAATGGGTCTGGTGGTTCGGGTGGCGGCTCCGGCGGTGGATCGCGAGCCCAGCAGGCTGTTCAGTACGCGCTGGCGCAAGTCGGTGAGCCGTACTCGTTCAGTGCACGTCCGCCGAGTTCGTGGGATTGCTCGAAACTGACCTCGGCCGCTTGGGGGCAGTCCGGTGTCGGGCTGACCGCCTTGAGCTACACGCAGTGGGACCAGACGAAACGCGTACCCGTGTCCGAGATTGCGCCCGGGGACCTCGTCTTCTACTTCGGCAGTGGAGCTCATCACGTGGCGATCTACATAGGCAACGGCAAGATGGTCAGCGCCTCCAACCCCTCAGACGGTGTCGAGATAATCGACTTCCTCGGCCCTTGGTACAAGGAGCGGTTCTCCGGCGTGGGCCGGGTTATTGGCTAACGAGTGGCTGGACCCTCGCAGAAGAAGGGTTCCTCGCCCGGTGATCAACACGTCACTCAGCGGTAACTATCGCCCTTATTTTGTCAGATGACTTTGGTCAGTTGATGTGCAAGCACCCATTGTCTTCAAACACGTTGACAAACCAGGGCAGCGGGATACTGTGACTAAGCGTAGGTTTCTATGCCTTACTTCAGATAGGCAGGCATCATGAAAATTCAACCTAAATTAGTGCTTCTTCTCACCACGGCAGGGATCGGTGTTCTCGCGCTGGCTGGTTGCAGTGCCAGCGTCAGTGTCGGTCCGACGAGCGTCAGCGCTGAGGATCTCACCAAGGCGGTCGGCGATTTGGTACAGCAGTCTGCGGGAAGTGACTTCGCCGAGGGCGATGTCATGGATTGCCCGACGGACCTCAACCTCGAGGTTGGTGCCACCGAGGTATGCACCCTGACCTTGGCTGACGGAACTTCTGGCAGCTTCGACGCGACGATTACCGCGGTTGATGGCAGCGACTACACGCTGGACATCAAGCCTGTCGCTTAACCGAACGGTGCCCGGTCGAAGTGCTATACGGCACTTCGACCACGGCCGACCGAGTTGCTCGAGAATTCGGGTTAGGTTTGAAATTAGCCCTTTTTGACCTTGACTTTGACGTAGCGAGTGCCACCGTTCGCTAGGCTCAGCCGCACCGGATAGTTGCCGGCCTTGGCGAAGGTGAGTGCCGGCAATGTCAGTGTTCCGTTGGACTCAACATCGGTCTCGGGAAGTGTCGTCCAGGCCTTACCGATCTTCACGCGGGCTTTCACCGAACTCCCTGCAGGCAGGGAAGGAACATTCACCAGCGTGGTTCGACCGGTGGCGGTGTTCACCTGGGGTGCCTTGCTCTCGCTGCGGGCGGCTGTTCCGGAGCTGCGTTCCACGATTGTGGATTCGGCTGTGCCAACACTGAACGCGCCACTGCGGTCCGCTGCCTCAACCGCAACGACTGCCGTCGCTGAAGGTGGCGTCGTGTTCTCCCAACTTTCGGTTACTTTAGTCGCAGCGGGCTGTTCTTTCGCCGGTGCGATCGTGATGGTCGCGGAGGTACTTTCGGTCCTGTCGTTCAGGAAGCCATACCCGGTGACGGTGTAGGTGCCCGGATTAACATAAACATGCGACGTGGGAAGACTCCCCATCGCTTTGAGATCACCTGAATTACCGAAGCCTGTGCCGTCACCGAAGTCAACATAGAACAGCGGCATCGATGCGAAGGGGCCGAGGGCAGCGATGATCGGGCCGATATTGAATCTTGTTGCGGTGCGTGCAGCGCCGGGGGTGATTTCCATGCCAGGGACATTCGAAACGTTGAATTCGAACTCGTCTTTCGGAAAGTTACCGGTGCACTCTGGGGGAAGTGCGCCAGGGGCGTACCGAGAAGGCGTGCAGTCGGTTGCTCCAGCGGGCATCTGGGACACACCGGGCGGAATGATCACCTCTGCGGCTGATGTTGGTGTCGCCGCCCAGATCATGGAACCCACGAGAATCGCGGCTCCGCTCACCAGCATTGGGTTCCGACGCAAAGCAAGCATGTGTGATCTCCAAACCACGGGGTGGTTTCCAGACTTAAATTTTGCAGAATTTTATTCGTTTAGCCGAGGGAGCGGCGAACCGAGTTGATAAATAAGTCAGGTTGCTCCCATGAGCCAAAGTGCCCGCCAGCGTCGAGTACTTCCCAGTCGACAATATTGAGTGAACGTTCGGCCCACGAGCGCGGCCATCGCCTGATGTCGGTCGGGAAAATTGATACCGAAACGGGCACGGTCACAAATGGAGGATTTGGCTGTGATGCTTTCTGCTTCGCCCATTCGAAGTAGAGCCGCATTGCCGAACTGATTGTTCCCGTTGCCCAATAAATCGTGGCATTGGCGAGTATTTGGTCTCGTGTCAAAGCTGTTTCAACATCACCTTCGTAGACGGTGAATGAGCGACACATGTCTACCATCCAGGACAGCAAGCCGGCAGGAGAGTCGTTTACCGCCACCGCCATTGTGTGGGGGCGGAACGTGTTGGTGTTCACGTGATTTACCCGACCGGTAGCAACCGCGTGGTCCCAGTGCGCCAATGAATCTTTTTCAAATTCGCTGAGCTCTTCAACTACACCCGGCTGTGGTGGAAGCCCGGTGGGCATCGTTAAATGAAGTGCGGTGAGTGAAGTTGCACGCTCTGAACGTGCTAGATCGGTGAGAATGTTGGAGCCCCAGTCGCCACCGGCACCCGCGTATTCGGAGTAACCCAGACGCTGCATCAACACATCCATTGCACCAGAAATCCGCCGGACATCCCAGCCGCGTGTATGCGTGGGTCCAGAAAATCCGTAGCCCGGAATCGAAGGACACACAACATGGAATGCAGGTGCTCCCGGAGCACCGTAACTATCAGGATCGCTGAGCGGACCGATTACATCAATGAATTCAATGACAGATCCTGGCCAGCCATGGATGAGAAGTAACGGGGTGGCATCGGGGCGTGGTGAGCGTTGATGAAATGCGTGCACGCGTTGGTCATCAATTGTCGTGACAACCTGATTGAATAAATTGAATCTGTCCTGGACCGCGTACCAATCAAAATCTGAGACCCAGTAATCGCAGAGCTCGCGCAGGTAGGTGAGGTCGGTGCCGTACTCCCAACCGGACCCGTCAATCCCGTCGAACCAGCGGGTATTTTTGAGCCGATTGTGAAGGTCGGTGATCACTTCGCGGGGCACGTCCACTTGGGCGGGCTCAATGTTGTGGCTTGCCGGCGCTGGAGTCATGGGCGGACGGTATCAGCGCTAGGAAACTGGGAAAATTGTGAAGGTCACCAGATTCATTGCCTCAGACCCGTGTTTCCTCTACTGTGCACTGGTGACCGACACACTGCCGCAGGTTAATCCGCACTCCGAAGAGTTCTACCAAAATCCCTTCCCCACCTACGCGATGCTGCGGGCCGATGCACCGGTCTACGAAATCCCCGATCAGCCTGGCCTGTTTTTTGTTACCACGTGGGCATTGGTTCGCGAGGCATTGATGGACCCCGCTCGTTTCTCTAATGTTTTGCCACCCGCCCGCCGCACCGATCCACCCGCCGAGGTGCTCGAGGAAATCGAATCGATTCGAGCCCAGGGCTACCCGTACTCCCCGGCACTGGGAACGAACGACCCACCGAATCACACGCGTTACCGCAAGATGGTCAACCGCGCGTTCACCGTTCGAGCACTTGCCTGGATGGAACCACTCGTTGACGAGGTAGCCGACCAAATAGCCGCTGCTTTGCCGGACAACGAGATCGTTGACGGCATGGAACAAATCACGATCCCGTTACCCGTATGGGCGATTATGCGAATCCTGGGGATTGACGACCGCTACCGTGCTGATCTGCGCCGGTGGTCGGACTCATCGAATGCATCAATGGGTGGAAAACTCAGCGCCGAACGTTGGCTTGAAGTTGAGCGCGATATTTTAGAATTCCAGCAAGTAATCTGCGAGATTCTCGATGAACGTCGCGCAAATCCACAAGATGATTTGCTGTCAACCTTGGTTAAAACCGAAGAGGGTGAAACCCCACTCACCAATCAGGAGTTGGTGTGGCTGATCCGGGAGTTGATCGTTGCCGGCAACGAAACAACAATCCGTTCACTCGCTGACATTTTGTTGTATATCGACGAGCTGAGAGTTGTTGAGCCGGACGTGTGGGACCGGTTGCGTGATGACGAAGTGTTTCGTCGCGGTGTCGTCGAGGAAGGAATCCGACTTGCTTCACCCGTGATGGGCTTGTTCCGCGTGACAACGTGTGACACCGAACTTGGCGGAACCGTGATTCCCAAGGGCAGCACCCTTTTCCTTTCTTACTCTTCGGCTAATCGTGACGATGCAACATTTACTAACCCTGATGTATTTGATCCATTGCGCGAAAACGTCAAAGAACACTTGGCCTTTGGACACGGTATTCACGTGTGCGTTGGATCCGGCCTTGCCCGAATTGAGTCCTCATCAGCTCTGCGCGCGCTGGCAATTAATGTCACCGCACTTGAAGTTGTTGATCGCGATGCATTGACGTACGGCCCGAGTTACGCACTGCGTGGACTCACCGGATTACCCATACGTGTTCATCGCCGCACCGCAATTTAATGACTCCTGACAGTGTTGTCACCGCACTCATTCGAGCATGTGAGGCGCGCGATCTTGATGCGGTCGTAAATCTTGTCACCGACGACATTGAATACGACAATGTGCCGATCGGAAAAGTGTTCGGCCCCGAGAGTGTTCGACGTGTGCTCTCAGCCGGTGTCAGTGAAGCCGCATCGCAAGTCGAGTGGGTGGTTCATAGACAAGTGGCTTCGGGCAATACAGTGATGAATGAACGCACTGACCGCTTTCTCGTCGATTCCCGGTGGATTGAAATTCCCATCGCAGCAGTATTTGAAGTCCGTGGTGACCGAGTGAGTTTGTGGCGCGACTATTTTGATCTCGAGTCCTACCGGGCTCAGCGTCAATAGGACGATACTGTCATGTGTTCATCGGAAATTTTTCCCATCAATACTCATGTACTTATTATTCAATCCGGAGGCAGCCGTGTACGACTACACAAATCGCATGTTCCACATTGGACACCTTGTTCCCGACATTGATGCCGCCATGTTTGAGATGGGTGCTGGTCTGGGTTTGAAATGGACTGAAGTTGTCTCGCGAGAGGACCAGAGGATTTGGACCCCCGAGCACGGACAACGACTGGTGCCATTGAAGTTTTGTTACTCAACCCAAGGACCACAACACGTTGAGTTGATCGAAGGTCAAAAGGGAACTCCTTGGTGGTTCGGGGCTGAGGAGAACAATCACCACGCCGGTGTCTGGGCGGATGTCCCGAGCTTGACCACAGATTTGATTTCGCGGGGCTGGACCCTGGTGTGCAGTCAAGTTTCACCGGATGAAGGCTTCGGGTCCTTCTCCTACGTTCGATCACCATCTGGTTTTCTTTTAGAGCCGGTGGCAGAAGCGAATATGGAAAGGATGAATCGGTGGTTTTCTGGCGGCGGGCTTTCCTAGTAGATCATCGGAAATTATTGTCAATTTGCTAGTGGGCCGCACCGACATGGCATAAGTTCCAGCCATGGCAAATTCAACGCCCAAGGGGCAACTCAGCGACGATTGGTGCATCGACAGTACGAAACTCAATCAACGATTTCCGATCTACACGAGGTTCAACGCCAATGACGTTCTGCCCGATCCCATTTCACCTTTAGGTGCCGATCTGATTTGGAAACAGCAGATCATTCCGGGCTACTCAAATGCTTATGCCGAACTAGGCGCGATTTCCGTTGCTGAAGCGAACCTTGAACAAGACGCATTCCCCGCGGCGGCATTTCGATACGGCCACATGTATGTCAACGTCACGGTGCCACGGCTACTCGGCGTTCGTGCTGGGATTGGTTGGGAAGCAATTGATGCGGCGTTCTTTGGCAGCCACCCCGATGCACCCCTGCACGAGACCCACCCAACCGATAATGACCCTGTAATGACCGCGATTCAGGAAGTGCGCACGGGTTGGACGTTGACCACTACCTCATTTCCCGAGTTGGAAGAAGACACTCGGATTGCTGATCGGTTGCGGGTACAGCGCCCGAACTTTGACGAGATGTCCAATGCGGCGTTGGTTGCTTATGCCCGCAGCCTTGCTCCCTATGAACGCATGATGTGGCGCGGTGAAGTTATTGCTGGAGCGCAGTCTGCTGTCGGACCGGCTGTCATCGGCTCTGTTTTGCCCCCCGACTCGGGTATTTCCCCGTTTCATTTGGTCGGCCCTCCCGGTGATGTCATTTCAGCGGAGCCGGCGTACGCACTCTGGGATTTGTCCCGCATTGTTCGCAATGACTCAGCACTAAGTGCGCTTTTTGACTCTGGAATTGTGGGCATCGTTCCCGTTCTCAAAGACAAGCACCCCGACTTTCATCAGAAGTTGCAGGTTTTCTTGCGTGAGTTCGGTTACCGCGGGCCATCAGAGTGGGACTTGGGTGCGGACTCGTGGGAAACCCGACCAGAGTTGCCGTTGGGTCTGGTTGACCGGATGCGCCAACTCATTGATAACCAATCACCGGCAGCGCGACGCAGCGAAGCAACAGCCGCTGCAGATCAAGTAATCGCTGGTGTGAAGGAAAGCCTCGCAGGTAATGAACAGGCATTAGGCACGTTGCAGATGGGTCTTGACTCGGCTCGCCGCTTCGCTGGTTGGCGTGAGTTGGGAAAGAGTAACTGCATCAAAGTGATCAACGAAGCCAGAGTTGCACTGATAGAGATGGGCCGCAGGCTTACCAGCGAGGGTCATTTCACCCATCCGCGACAGATTTTCATGGCACTCGACGGTGAACTGGATCGACTGGTTCTCCAACCCGATCTTGTTACCGCGGCGATTGCCCAACGTGAAGCGGACTGGAAGCAATACGCCGATCTTGACATTCCGTTGTTCCTTGACAGTCGGGTTCCTCGAGTTCCGATCGCGCAACTCAAGCGGTTGTCCAGTGAAAAGTTCACCGTGGCTTCGGTGGGAGAGACCCTTACCGCAATCGGCGCGGCTGCTGGAAAAGCAACTGGTCGGGCTCGCATCATCACTGACACCGCCGAGATTGCAGCTTTTGAACCCGGTGATGTACTTGTTGCCCCGCAAACAGATCCGTCATGGACACCACTGTTCGTGGTAGCTAGTGCCGTTGTTGTGGGCGTGGGTGCGCCCAACAGTCACGCGATGATTGTTAGCCGTGAATTGGGTATTCCGTGCGTGGCTGGTCTGGAAGGTGCGACCTACAAAATTCCCGAGGGAGCAATTATTACGGTTGACGGATCTACCGGAACCGTCACGATTGACTCGCTGGCGTAGCTGTCAAGACGCAGACGAGGTTGCTCTCGTTGGGGCTGTGAATGGCAGATATTAGGAAATGCAACTTTTGGGTGTTCACATTGTGCGCTGCGCGGGTTTAGTCTAGGTTTCCGCTATGGCTAACACGACTAACACGACTAACACGGCTAACACGACGCCCAAGGGGCAGCTCAGTGACGAATGGTGCATCGATAGCGCGAAACTCAATGAACGTTTCCCGATCTACACCAGGTTCAATGCCAATGACGTCCTGCCGGATCCAATTTCACCCCTAGGTGCCGATCTGATTTGGAACCCACATATTTTGCCAGGTTTTTCCAATGCCTATGCCGACATGGGGGCGATCTCCGTTGCTGAGGCGAACCTTGATCCGGATGCATTTCCTGCGGCAGCATTTCGATACGGGCACATGTATGTCAACGTCACAACCGCTCGACTGACCGGTATTCGCAGCGGGCTTGGTTGGGAAGCGATTGACGTTTCTTTCTTCGGCAGTCACCCCGATGCACCACCGCATGAGACGCACCCCACCGACGGTGACCCCGAGACTTCAGCTCGACTGGCTGCACGAACCGGTTGGACTTTGACCACCACTTCATACCCCGACCTCGAAGAAGACACTCGGATCGCGGACCGCTTGCGGTTGCAGCGCCCGGACTTTGATGAAATGTCGAATGCCGCGCTGGTGGCTTATGCCCGCAGTTTGGCTCCCTATCAGCGCATGACCTGGCGCGGCGAACTTGTTGCCGGAGCACAAGCGGCAATTGGACCGGCTGTCATCGGTTCGGTATTGCCCGCTGATTCAGGGATCTCACCATTTGATTTAGTGGGGCCTGCCGGTGACGTTGTTTCGGCTGCTCCTTCTTATGCATTGTGGGATTTGTCCCGCATTGTTCGTAATGACGCAGCCCTGAATGCTCTCTTTGACGCTGGCATCGTGGGCATAGTGCCTGTTCTCAAAGACAAGCACCCCGACTTTCACCAGAAGCTGCAGGTTTTCTTGCGTGAGTTCGGTTACCGCGGGCCATCAGAGTGGGACTTGGGTGCGGATTCGTGGGAGACGCGACCAGAGTTGCCACTGGGTCTTGTTGACCGCATGCGCCAACTCTCTGATGACCAATCACCAGTAGCGCGACGCGGCGAAGCAACCGCGGCCGCCGATGCTTTGGTTGCCAGGATCGTTGATGGCCTGGCCGGAAATGATGAAGCATTGGGAACGTTGCGCATGGGTCTTGATTCGGCCCGCCGGTTCGCCGGCTGGCGTGAACTAGGCAAGAGCAACTGCATCAAGATCATCAACGAGGCTCGCGTGGCGCTGCTGGAGATGGGGCGTCGTCTTACCAGTGAAGGTCACTTCACCCATCCGCGCCAGATTTTCATGGCCCTCGATGGTGAACTGGATCGATTGGTACTTCAACCCGACCTTGTCACCGCGGCAATTGCCCAACGGGAAGCAGACTGGAAAGAGTACGCAGACCTAGACGTCCCGTTGTTCCTTGATGCACGTAATCCGCGTATCCCGATCGCCCAACTCAAGCGCATGTCCAGTGAAAAATTTGATGTTGCCTCCGTCGGTGACATCTTGACCGGGACTGGCGCATCCGCAGGAGCGGCAACGGGTCGAGCCCGCATCATCACTGACACTGCCGATATCGCTGCATTTGAACCCGGTGATGTGTTGATCGCCCCGCAAACAGATCCGTCATGGACACCACTGTTCGTGGTAGCGAGCGCGGTAGTCGTAGGAGTGGGTGCACCGAATAGTCACGCGATGATTGTGAGCCGCGAACTCGGTATCCCGTGCGTAGTCAGCCTCGAAGGTGCAATCCATAAAATCCCCGAAGGGGCAATCATTACGGTTGATGGTTCCACCGGAACAGTCACGATCGACTCGCTGGCATAGTAAAAAAATTGAGCGCAAAGAGTTCAATATGACCGAGCCTTTATTGGCCTACCCTGTGATGCAGTACGCATATGTTGTCGCAGACCTCGACGAGGGAATGCGGCATTGGGCGCGGGTAATGGGCGCGGGTCCGTTCTTTGTTATCCGCGATTTTCTGGGTAATGAATTGACGTATCGGGGGAACCCAAGCTCAACGCGGGTCAACTACGCATTCGGGCAATGTGGCCCGGTACAGATTCAATTGATTTCCCAAGATGACCCTGGGCCATCGATTTACCGGGACATGTTCGCCCCGGGGGAGGGCGGGTTGCACCACGTGTGCGCCCTCGTTCCGCTCGAGGATTGGGATGCACAGTTGGATCGGTTCACAGAAGCCGGTTACGAATGTGCGTCATCACTGACAACGACCGTGCCCGCGGTCTACTTCGATTGCCGTGAAGACCTGGGCCATTTCGTTGAACTCTACGGCCGGACCGAGCGCACCGAAGGATTCTTTGCAATGGTGGCTGCGACCCACGAGAACTGGGATGGCCACACAGACCCCGTTCGCTCGCGTGATGGATCCCCTGAAGTCGGTGTCTAATGCGTGAGCCACTGATCCGTTACCCGATCGTGCAATACGCCTATGTTGTTGAAGACCTTGATGCAGGCATTAAACACTGGGTTGAAGTGATGGGTGCCGGTCCATTTTTTGTCAGCCGCAATCACCGCGGACGCGACCATACCTACCGGGGAACGCTCGACGAGGCAGTGTTCTCATACGCCTTCGGGCAGGCTGGCCCAGCGCAGATTCAATTAATTCAATGCATGGATGACAGCCCGTCGGTGTATCGAGACATGTTCGCCCCCGGTGTTGAAGGTTTTCATCACGTTGCCTGCTTGGTGCCGGCGGCTGACATGGCAGCAGAGGTAGCCCGTTTCGTGGACGCCGGGTACGAGGTTGCATCGACCCTGCATTCATATGTCCCCGTTGCCTATCTCGACTGCCGCAGCACTCTAGGATTTTTTGTTGAGTTACACGGACTTAATGAGGATGTCGAGGAACTATTCACCGAGATCCGTGAAGCGCACCACAATTGGGATGGTGTCACCGAACCCATTCGGGTTCGGAATAAAACTTCATCAAAATAACCTCTCAAATATAGGAGCACAATGACCGACCAACCAGTACTCGAGCTCGTGCCACTTGCAACGGTTCGGGTTACCCGCGGTGACGTTTATCGGCTCGGACAGACGGCCTTTAACAAACGTGTGATCGGCAGCATTGCCAACGGACGTTGGGAAGGTGAACGGCTCAGTGGCGAGATCATCGCACCGGGAGGTGACTGGGCGATCCCTTCCACCGATGGAAAAGTGATGCTGCTCGACGTTCGACAACTGGTGCGCACCGACGATGGTGCCTTGGTTTACATCACCTATAAAGGTCGTTGTGATCGGGAACGTGGTACTTACACGGTTGCCCCAACTTTTGAAACAGATGACGAACGTTATGCGTGGCTTAACTCGGTACAGGCTGTCGGTCAGGGACGCAGCGATGGCGAGGACATCGTTTATTCAATGTTTGAGGTTCGCTAATGCCACAGGTTGCAATCGTTACAGGTGCTGGCACCGGTATCGGTCAGGCGACCGCTCAGATGTTGCACGCACGCGGTTACCACGTTGTTGCAGCCGATCGTGATGCACAGACACTTGCATGGACCAGTGGTGTTGAAGGGCTGAAGGCCGTAGTCGCGGACGTCAGCATTGAATCAGACAACGAAGCCATGGTGGCAACGGCTTTGGAAACATTCGGCGGGCTTGACGTGCTTATTCTCAATGCGGGCATTGCCCGACGCACACACTGGGAAGCCGAAGACGCAGTTGATGCATACGACGCAATCATGTCGGTGAACGCACGAGGTGTGGTGTTAGGTATCAGGCACGCAGCCCCGAAAATGGCAGAGAGCGGCGGCGGGTCAATTGTTGTTGTTGCTTCCACTTCCGGTGTTCGGGCCGACCCGGAGCGTTTTGCCTACAACGCTTCAAAAGCTGCAGCAATAAATCTGGCTCGCGCAGCCGCACTGGACTGGGGGGTTAAAGGTGTTCGCGTCAATGTAGTGGCACCGGGACCGACCATGACGTCAATTTTTCAAGGAGGCAAGCTCACCCCCGATCACCTTGCCGATCTCACACGCAATATTCCACTGCAACGTCTTGGCACACCCGATGAACAAGCGGAAGCCATTTGTTTTCTTGCTTCACCTGCCGCAAGTTTCATCACGGGTGCGGTGCTCATGTGTGACGGTGGCGTGACTGCCAATGCTGGCATTTTTGCACCGCCTGGATTGTCAGCCGATTAGTGCATCGTCAATTGAGTCAAAGGAGACCGAGACATGGGTGAGTTCGATACGGCTG
>JBBARV010000017.1:34783-39475 GCA_040399625.1 Candidatus Nanopelagicales bacterium
GGGTGACATGTCAAACTTTCGCACCGGCGAGGCTGACCGTCCACGCGGTGATCGACCGCTAGGTATGTGAGCCGGTACTTAGTTCGCTGCTGCAGCAAGACCCGCTAAACGTCCAGAAACAAGAATCGGGCCAAGGGTTCCGCCAGCACCGCCGTAAGCCATGGCGGTGGGTGCAGCAGCGACATTACCTACCGCGTAAAACCCGGGAATAGGTTGCGAATGGGTATCCAATACGCGTCCGTTGGTATCGGTTCGTGCACCGCCACTTGTGCCCAACGTTCCGGACTCGATCTGCACAGCATAGAAAGGCGCTTCATCAATCCGCCCCAATGTTGAGGCCTTTGTGAACCGGTACTCACCGTCACCACTCCAACGGTCGTAGGCGCTGTCACCGCGACCAAAGTCTGCATCTGATTCCGCGTCAACAAAATTGTTCCAGCGATCCACACTGGCCTCGAGTCCATCAGGATCAATACCGACCTGTTCCGCGAGCGCGCGCAAAGAATCTGCTCGGGGGATCCAGTCTGCGATAGGTTCTCCGGCCGGCGTGCCAAATGATCCGTACCGCTGTGCATTTCGACCGTCAAAGATTAGCCAGGCCGGAAGGTTGGTGTAGCCGAATGACATCGGGTCCATTTGGTGGAATGCGCCACCGAGAGCGTTGTAGTTGGTGGCCTCATTGGTGAATCTTCGTCCGTATCGGTTCACCATGATCGATCCAGGCAGTGTCCGCTCGCGGTTAACCAAGTTTGAGCGCTCTACACCAAAAGCAATGTCTCCGGGAATTTTTACCGCGGGAACCCACCATGCTTGACCCATATTGCCAAGCCGCGCACCGGCCCGCATTGACATGAGGAGTCCGTCACCGGTGTTGGTGGGGACGGAGGTTGGTGCTGTCATTGGTCCACGCAGGAATTCTTGAACAAGTTCACTGTTCCATTCGAAGCCGCCGGTTGCCAAGATGACACCGCGCCGGGCATACACACTTTGTTCAACGCCATTAATCACGAGCTGCACTCCGGTGACCCGACCATTTTCCATAATGAGTTCTGTCGCGGTGGCTTCGAGAACGGGCTCAACCCCAAGGTCGAGCAAAGCCTTGATGATCGGGCCAATGAGTGCACTGCCACAACCACGCAGGTCGTTGTCGACTCGGCGCTGCATTTCGTCCGGCTCGAGAAAACCTGCGCCGCCACCGAGTGTCGTGTCGGTGATTTTGAGGTGTGTCCCGCGCTTACTGCGGCCCACTTTCTCTTGCCACGAGCCAAGGCTCGCGTAACTAAAAAGACCGGGGTCAAGTGAACGACCACCGTCTGGCTTCCCGCCAGGATTTTCTGGGTGGTAATCGGGGTAGTGGGGCAGAAGAGTGAAGCGCAGTTCGGTGACTTCTTCGAGCCACTGGACAGTGGCGCGGCCGTTGTCGACAAATGTTTGCGCGAGTTCGGGGTCCATGCGACCTAGTGAAAGTGAATTCAAATAGTTGACGGCATCTTCGCGAGAGTCAACAATTCCTGCAGCATCTTGATGGTGGTTAAGTGGAACCCACGAGACGCCACCAGAGATTGCGGTTGAGCCACCGAGAAGGTTGGCCTTTTCATAGAGTCCGACATTGGCGCCCGCTAATGCGGCGCTGAGCGCAGCCGTGAGACCGCCCGCTCCAGTGCCCAAGACAATAACGTCTTTTTCGACTACGGATTCCATGGGCAGAACCTACCGTTAGAGTCGCACCCTCGTAGATTGAATTCATGAATGTGAAAAGGAGCGGCCATGTCCATTGAAGGTCTGATCGTTGAAATGCAGAGTGACATTCTTCGCATTACTTTCAACCGGCCCGATCGGCTAAATTCGCTGTCCGCCGAAATAGTGCATGTTGTGGCTGACACCATTGATGCAGCACCTGCACAAGGTGCGCGGGTAGTCGTTCTCACCGGTGCCGGCCGGGCGTTCAGCTCTGGCGCGGATGTTGGTGCCGACGGCGCTCCCCCCGGACTGGACACCATTGATGCCGGTAACCGTTTAGTAACATCAATCACCCTTTCACCCACTCCCGTGGTTGCTGCGGTAAACGGAATTGCTGCCGGTATCGGCTGCTCAATCGCACTAGCGGCCGACCTCACCATTGCGAAAGAGTCGGCTGGGTTCATGCTCGCGTTCACCAAAATCGGACTCATGCCAGACGGTGGGGCATCGATGTTTGTACCAGCGGCGGCGGGTCGGGCTCGAGCAATGCGAATGGCCCTTCTCGCCGAGAAAATCAGTGCCAAAGTGGCGGCCGACTGGGGTTTGATCTCCGAAGTAGTCCCCGATTCAGAGTTCGAGGCTGCTGTCGAATCAGTTGTCACACAGTTGGCTAGTGGGCCACCACTTGCCTTGGCCGCCACCAAGCGGGTGCTCAATGCCGCAACGATCTCGTTGCTCGGTGGGATCCTGCAGGCCGAGCGAGCTGGCCAGGAGCCGCTGCTGGCAAGTGCTGATTTTGCCGAAGGAATGGCCGCATTCCAGGAGAAGCGGGCGGCTAATTTCACCGGCTCGTAGGGTGAAATATTCCGGCAATATCCGGACAGTTAAGACGAGAAACCACTAAAATCCAACTAGTTGATTTCCGGTGCCGAATAGCCCGGATCCCCTTATTGAAGGAGCACATCTGATGGGAAAGCTTGACGGAATGGTTGCAGTTGTTACTGCCAGCACGCGCAGCATCGGTCTTGGGATCGCCAAGGCTTATTTGGCTGAAGGCGCAAAGGTTGTATTGAGTGGCCGAAACGCAGAAAAAGGTGCCGCGGCAGTGGCCGAATTGGGTGGCGGTGCAAACGTCCACTTCATCGCATGTGATGCAACCAAGCAGGCAGATGTTGAAGCACTCGTCGACGGAACAGTTGAGCATTTCGGTCGGATCGACATCGCGGTATTCAACGCCGGTGGAGTTGCCGCAACTTCGATGCTCGCTGACTTCAGTGATGAGGAATGGCAGTACGAACTGAATTTCAACCTCAATCATTGCTTCTGGGGTACCCGCCGGGCAATCAAGTACATGGCTCCGCAGAACTTTGGTCGGATCATCAATATGTCATCGATGTTCGGCAAGATCACGACCATTGGCGTCTCAGGTTACATCACCAACAAGGCCGCGATTATCGGTTTCTCCAAGGCAGCAGCACACGAAGTGGGCACCTCGGGCGTTACCGTCAACGCTGTATGTCCCGGTTTTGTCGAAACCGATATGTTCTATGAGACCGGTCCTGCGACCGTAACGGCCATGGGACTCCCAGACATGGATGCTCTTGCGGCCATCATGTACAACCCCACCGCAATTAAGCGGCCCAACACGGTTGAAGAAGTGGCCGCAATGTGCACACTGCTGGCCTCCAAAGAGGGTGGCGGTATGACAGGTGGCGCATACAACGTTGACGGTGGCGCTTCGCCTTACTAATCGGCGATTTGCTAGTGCAATAAATTCTTGTTGCACACATACAACGTAAAGGTGGTTGCATGTCCTATTTCTCCTCCGTGGATCAATGGTTTGAAGGTCGCACTGCGATCGTCACCGGTGGTTCCGCCGGGATGGGGCGGGCAATCGCACTCGCTTTCTCTGCTGCCGGCAGCCGCGTTATCGTCACTGATATCGCGGATGCCGGCAGCGAGGAAACCGTTGCGCTCATTCGTTCGGCCGGCGGCGAAGCGCAATTCGTGCACGCTGATGTTTCCAAAAGCGAAGATGTTCAAGCCATGGTTTCGGCTTGCGTCGATGCCTACGGCGGCCTTGACTTCGCCGTAAATGCAGCTGCCATTGAGTTCGAGGTGGATTTTCTCGCTGATCTGCCCGACGATCAATGGGATCAGATGCTTGATGTAAACCTGAAATCAGTTTTTCTGTGTATGAAGTACGAAATCCGGGCCATGCTCGCGGCCGGCAACGGCGGCGCAATTGTCAACATTGCTTCCACCAGTTCCTACCGGCCACAGCCGCACCAGTCCGCCTACACGGCCAGCAAGTTTGGAGTGCTCGGATTGACTAAGTCCGCCGCACTTGACTATGCACCACAGGGAATCAGAATTAATGCGATCTGTCCCGGTTCTATTGACACCCCAATGCTGCGTAATGCAATCGAGCGTCGCGGCCGCGATCCACAGGAGGTCGCCAACCGACTTTCCTTAATCGGTCGCTTTGGTACCCCCGAGGAAATCGCGTCGGCGACACTGTGGCTGTGTTCCGGGGCTGCCGGATTTACTATCGGTCATGCACTTGCTGTTGATGGTGGCTATCTATCGCGATAGTGCATTTGCTCAAGAAATCACATTAAATCCTTCAGGAGACTGCGTGGAACAGCAACAGTTCGATGTCATCGTTTTGGGAACGGGAGCTGCTGGTTTTGCTGCAGCGATCCGAGCTGCATCCGATGGTGCATCGGTTGGGCTATTCGAAAAAGCAGAGACTGTTGGTGGAACAACAGCTTGGTCCGGTGGCATGGCCTGGATCCCTCTGAACTCAAAGGCCTTGGCCGCAGGTGTCGAAGACTCGCGCATGCAAGTCCTTACTTACCTGAAAAGCCTTTCCCACGGCATGATGACCGACGACCTGATCGAGTCCTATGTCGACAACGCTCCACGGGTGCTGGACTGGCTGGAAGAGAACACCTGCTTCCGTTATGAACCGGTTCTCGGCTTTCCCGACTACCACCCCGAACATCCGGG
>JBBARV010000018.1:0-19172 GCA_040399625.1 Candidatus Nanopelagicales bacterium
CAAGCACCCACTGGGAGTGCACCTGCTGCGAGTTCGCCTGTAACGAGTGCACCTGTAACGAGTGCACCTGTTGCTAGCACTCCCACTGCGAGTGCACCTGTCACAAGTGCACCTGTCACGAGTTCTCGTGTGGCGAGTGCTCCGCCAGTTGTTGCTGCTGATCCCGTGCTGAGTTCACGCACACAAGCACCCACTGGGAGTGCACCTGCTGCGAGTTCGCCTGCTGCGAGTTCGCCTGCTACCAGCGAACCCGCCAACAGTGCGCCTGTTTCGAGTTCACGTGTAACGAGTGCTCCGAGTGTTGTTGCTGCTGATCCCGTGCTCAGCTCACGCACACAAGCACCCACTAGCAGTGCATCCAATGCAAGTGCACCCGTAACTAGTTCCCGTGTAATAAGTGCTCCGACTGATACTGCTGCTGATCCTGTGCTGAGCACACGCACACAAACGGCCGGGTCTAACACGCCAACTGCGCAAACGCAGCCAACTACTTCATCGAGTAATCAAGTGATTCCTAAGTCGACCACTCTGGCGTCTCCCGTCGCAAACAGGGGAGCGGCGCCAACCGGTACGGCGATGACTCATTTGAACAGTGATAGCCAAGCGCAGCTAATGCCCGTTGAAACACAGCTTGATCCGGTAAACACAAAAGTGTCGAAACTGCCGGTTTCACTGTCGACAAGTGTTGAAGTTTCATCACCGAAGGTCGACCAAGACGCACTAGAAATACCACTTACCCCGAAATCACAAATGGGGTCGAACACTGATAGCCCGTCGCTATCCGCGAGTGATGGCGCGTTTAGTCGGCAAAACAAAGCTTCCGGTTCGAGCGCCTCAAATTCGAACATCTCGACGTCAGCGCCAGTTAGCTCGAACACGTTTGGTTCAATCGCCTCGAATTCGAATATCTCGACGTCAGTACCAGTTACCGGTATTCAGCGGCGGGCAACTGGAACGCCATTTGCGTCCGCAGGAGCGGCCTCAACGCCAGCACCTAGTCAAACGCCCACCATCACCAAGGACAACATCCATTCTTTGGGTCAAGCCCCAGCACCAAAGCAACACATGGTGTCCTCCGATGTCCGCGCCGCTGTTTCAGCGGTGGCCGGTGTGAGCCCAACCTCTGTGACTTTGCATCGAGGTGCTGCCGTTGATAAGAGGGCCCAAGCACTCAACGCTGATGCATTTACCCATAAAGGTGCAATACACATCCCGGGGACAAGCCCGCTGATCTCCGACAAGTCACGTCAAATACTTGCCCATGAATTAACACACGTTGTCCAACAACAGCAATACGGAAAGACTTTGCCACCTGAGCACACCCCTTTGGGCCGACAGTTGGAAGCTAGCGCTTTGCACGCAGAAACCCTTGTCTCTTCTTCACCGGCTAAGCCATCTGCCGCAGCAACAAGCACAGTAAACATGACTCCGGCTAGACGTGAGGGATCCACCAAGACAAGCAGTGCCATCGGTTCACAAGAAATTGCGCTCACCCCTGGACAAAGCCAGCCTGATGAAGTCGAACTTTCACCGCGACGGCTCACCACTATGGCTGCACCAAACGCCTTCGGTTCCACGATGGCTAATCAGCAAACTTGGACTGGTAATGGCTATAGCAATGGAGCTCAAGGGAACCAAGGCTCGGCTCGTCCATTTGGAGCTGCGCCAATAGCTCCGACTGGTCAGCCCTCAGCATCTGAACAAGTGCAGCGCAGAGCTCGCGCACAAAGCAATCAGCAAGCGAAGGAAGCGGCGAAATCACCTATAGTGAAGCCAAGTGCGGAATCATCCCCACGTTCTGAGACCGCAATTGCGCCGCAACCAACAAACTTTACTTCTGATGCGCGCTGGCTAGAGCAGCATGCCAACGCGCTTTATCCTTTAATTAGAAACATGCTCCGAGCCGATCTTCTCCGCGATCGTGAGCGCCGCTCCAAATTGATGCGGGAGTATTAAGCCATGACTAGTCCAATGCCTTTTGACCCAGGATTTACAGCAACCAATTTTGCTGGTTTTAGTTTGAGTGTTGACATTGTCGGTGGTGACCAAAACCTTGGTGCCAACTGGAACAGTCTGCAGATGGGCGACACGACACTTAACGCGCAGGATGCTGCAACTGGCGGGTACCAGCTCTCAAGATTCCAACTCGTTGGTCAGTTGGCGTACGGGAATGTGACCCTCACGCGACCGTGGACTCCGAATCAATCAGGTTGGATTCCCGAGTGGTTCGCATTGGCCCAGCAATACGGTGGATCGACCGTTGGTATTTCGATAAATTACCTGAACCCATCAGGCACTCTCCAGCAGGCGACGTACAACTTTCGTAATGCTTACCCGGTGACGTGGACGCAACCTCAGTTCACAACTGTGACCGGCACGGAAACGCCACCTGTTATCACGGAAAGCATTACGTTCAGTCATTCGGGTTACTTCGACACTGATGGTTTGGCTCCTGGCATCGATACCGCTGAGGCCGTCCAGCCGTGCAAGTTAGTAATTCTTCCCGGTAGTGACGTGAACTCAACAGGTCTTGGTAGCGCCCTTGTTGCACTCACTTCGTGGACCAACCCGACAACCGCGTTTGGCGGTCCATCGCTGAACAGTGTTACCGCACAAGCGATCGGGATGCTTGGTCCATTCCCGTCAATTACGTTCTGGGTGCCACCGGAGTCAATGACCGTCACGAAATCAGCAGAATGGAAGGTCGACCCATCTCCGACGGCATCGGGTTCGGGGCCGGCTTCTTGGAATGGCACAAACCCAACAAACCTGAGCTTTGATTTTATTCTTGATGGCGCAAACTCTGACTTAAATTTCACCGAAAACTCCTCCACTTCAGGTGAAACATTGGGAAACGGCCCGGCTGGTCAATCGGTCTTGCCAACAAGTGAACGGTTGCTTTCTCTGTGTGAAGTGGAAGCCGCGAGTGAGTTAGATGGTTGGGGAACATCACCGCTCGTTATCTTGTTGTGGGGCGACTTCATGTCGTCGGTGTCATATGTAACGAACATAAATATGAAGTTCACAAGATTTAATGCCAGTGGACAACCGATTCGGGCCGAGGGCACGTTGCAACTGCAGCAGTACCCCGTTTATGACGCTTTACAAAATCCCACATCTGGCGGAGAGATGCCTCGCAAGAGTGCACTTGTCCACGAGGCAGACACGCTGGCGCATATTGCCTATCGTTCTTACCGCAGCCCGAACCGCTGGCGAGATGTAGCGATGGCTAATGACATTGACGACCCACTGCGTGTGGGTCCAGGTCGCAAGTTGCTTATCCCTTCACCTGATGAACTACCGCAGCGGACTGAAACTGGACTAGTCAAGTCCTCGTCGCGTCTTTCACCTGACTCGCGTATGCGAAATCCACTCTCCGCGAAGAATAAGTCAGGGAAAAGGAAATGAGCACGAATCCTTTTAGTACCGCTGGCGTGCAACTGCACTTGTTAGTGGACGGCGTGCCACTTCTTGAGCAAAGCGCAGAGTTGATCAGCAATATAACGATCGAGTCGCAACTTTTCTTGCCCTCGTTGTGTGAAATTGAACTTGTTGATTCTGGGTTGGGAGTTCTCGAGGAAAACGGACTTGCCACAGGTGTCGAAATCGAGGTGCGCGCCGTTTCGGGCAATGACATTATTGGTGTTCCGCTATTTGTTGGACAGATTGAATCCATCGAATTCCGATTTGACAATACGTCCGGTGTACGAAGTGTTGTTCGTGCATACGACGTTGCGCACAAGATGCTGCACGGCCGCAAGACCATGGGTTTTCCCCTCAGCCTTTATTCAGAAGTTGTTGAGGCAATAGGTCTGGAACATGTCATAACAACTGTTGCTGAACCAACGGAAGTCCCGTACACAATGGTTGTGCAGGCAAATGAAAGTGATTGGGATTTCATTTGCCGCCTCGCTCGTGAGGTTGGCTACGTTGCTTATATAAAAATTGACCCAGCCGTTGGCCTGCCAACTTTGTACTGGGGCTTGATGGCCCCAGCGGAAACTGCCCCGCCGCCCGTAGGTGTCGAAATGTCACCCCGAGCCATTGTTGTCGGCGACGACGGGCTCATTTCTTTGAGAGCCACTGTCACCGGCTCTGGTCTAACGGCGACTGCCTCCACGAGAGGGTGGGATCAATCACTTGCCACCCCCTCACTTGGCGAATCACCAACTGTGAGTGATGCCGCCGCAAACGTCTTGCTTCCGGCGGAATTGGCGACCGAGCTCGGTGGACCCACCGCGCAGATGGTGACGCTCGAACGCATTGCCGAAAACGAAGCTGCAACCGAAGCGGCATCTGTTGGCCTAGGTTTTCGATTGGCAGGCTCGTACTCCAACGTCGAAGCGATTGTCAGGGGTAATCCGTATTTGACTCCGAACTCGGCAATCAGTATTAGCAAGGCGGGAGTCCTCACCGGTGAATACACCGTCACTTCAGCAACCCATGTCTTTGAGCCGCGCAGCTTCGGTTATCGGACGCAAATAATGTGTGCGGGTTATGAAGACAGAACCCTCATGGGTCTGCAAGGAGCTGCCGAAGCCCCCTTCAAACTCAACGGGGTTTACCCGGCACTTGTTACCGATGTCGAAGACCCTGAATTAATGAATCGAGTGCTTCTTAGTTTCCCTTGGTTGTCTGAAACTTTCGTGAGTAACTGGGCGCGCGTTGTGCAAGCGGGTGCTGGCGAGGGACTTGGCATGCAAATAATGCCGGAGCCAACGGATGAAGTCCTAGTCGCCTTCGAAAATGGCCAACTCGATTCTCCGTACGTACTGGGTGGGTTGTATAGCGCTGATCGAGTGGGAGGTGTACCTGCAGCCGAATTAATTGAGGGCACGACCATGATTCGAGCATTCACTTCGCGTGAAGGCCACCAGCTTCTTTTCAATGACAATCCCGACGACTCAAGCTTGACAATTCAAACAACGTTCGGTGCGAGTTGCATTGTTAGATTATCCCCTGAAAGCGGAATCACCATCAGCACGATTGAAGGTCAGCCAATCATTATTAACAGTGATGCCGAAGTGACGGTCAACGCTGAAGGTGCGATTGTCATAAATGCGAGCGAAGTCACTCTGAGTGGTGAAGGGGCCGTCGAAATAAATGGGGTTGACGTTTCAATTACCGCTGAGGGCGCAGTGGAGATCACTACAGACGGAGCGATCACATTCACCGGCAGTGAAATAAATCTCGCTTCCGAAGGTTCAGTTTCGATCGAAGCCGACATGATTAGTCTGGTGGCCGGGGAAATCAATATTGCCGGTGGCATCGTAAGTTTGGGTGCGTGATTTTGATGCCACAACAAGATTTCGTGGGCAGCGGATTTGCATTCCCAATGGGTGTTGACGACCAAGGTGGTATTCGCATGGTTGGCGGTTCCGACAATATCGACCGTTCAATCCGGTTGATCATGGGAACGGCATACGGCGAGCGTCCCATGCGTCCGGAATTTGGGTGTGGCATCCATGACTTGATATTTGATTCCACCTCGTTGGAACTCCTCGGGCAGGTGCAAGCGCAGGTCTCCGCATCACTGCGCCGATGGGAAACTCGGGCTGACATAATTGATGTCAGCGCAACATATGGAGTTGACCCAACCGTAATTAATATTCAGGTGACCTACCGAATCAAGGGCAATTACGACCCCCGTAACCTTCTCGTTCCGTTCTATGTGATCCCCCGGGAGGAAGATCAATGAACCTTCCAGCACCTAATCTCGACGATAGGTCATTCCAGGATTTAGTCGATGAGGCCAAGCGCCTCGTTCAACTGAGGTGTCCTGAATGGACAGATAACAACGTGGCCGACCCCGGCGTGACGCTGATCGAGTCATTCGCATTCATGGTCGATCAACTGATCTACCGTCTGAACAGGGTGCCAGACCTTAATTACATTAAGTTTTTGGACCTGCTGGGCGAACAACTTCGGCCACCATCAGCTGCAATCGCTCCGGTTAGATTCTCGCTCGCCGTACCCAAGGCAACAGATGTATTGATCCCGGCCGGAACGCTAGTTTCAACGGCTCGTCGCGGTCAGGATCCGCCAATTAGTTTTTCGACACAGACGGACCTTGATCTTGTCAGCGTCTCACTCGAGCACATCCTCACCCAAGCTGTTGGGAAAGAAGCGGTGGCCCAGGGTGAAAGCATTGCGGAGCATTCAGAGTTTTCTTGCTTTTCTGAACTACCACAGGTTGGAGATGCGCTTTATGTAGGTCTGACTCAAGCGGCTCCGTCTTGCATTATTCAGATCTCGGTGGATTGCCGGATCGAAGGTATCGGAGTGGATCCGCTGCGCCCACCGTTAATTGCCGAAGGTTGGGATGGTCAGCAGTGGACCAGAGTCCATCTTCTCAAGGACACGACAGGCGGATTGAACCAGCGAGGCATCATCAATCTTTACATCGAGCAGCACGCTCTCTCAACATTTTCTGGCCTTTCAGCAGGGTGGATTCGCGTCCGAGTTGTCGATGCAGTTGGTGACCAGCCCCGATACACATCATCCCCACAAATAAAGAGCATCGACATTGCAACCATTGCTGGAATAACTACCGTTTCCCAGTGCACACCAATCGCCAACGAGATTGTTGGAACCGTTACCGGAACGCCCGGCGAAATCCTTCAGCTCAATCGATTTCCACTTGTTTCAGGGCAGGAGAATCTAACGATCGAGGTCAGCGGCCCCGAGGGTTGGACAGTCTGGTCACGCGTGGAAAGTTTTGCGGAGTCAGTCTCAACAGATTTATGCTTCACCGTCGATGACATTAAGGGCCAGTTGAGATTCGGCCCGATGATTCGAAATGCTGACGGAAGCGCTCGATACTACGGAGCAACCCCTATGAGTGGCAGCACTGTTCGCGTACCCATGTACCTTGTTGGCGGCGGTATTCAAGGCAACGTTGAACGCGGTGCTATCTCCGTTATGCGAACCAATATCGCCTCAGTCGCAAAAGTTGAGAGCATCGAGGCAGCAATTGGCGGTGTTGATGCAGAGTCAATAGAAAGCCTCAAAGACCGAGCCGCTCTGACCGTAAGGTCTCGAAATAGAGCAGTGACCGCATTAGATTTTGAACAGTTGGTTCGTGCCGCAAGTCGGGGAATCGTGCGCGCAAAATGTGTCGACGCTACTGAACTAGGCAAGCCAGGCACCATTTTGATCCTTGTCATTCCTCAGGTGCCTGCCGGTGCATATTCATTCGAAGCTTTACAGCCGCCAATCGAGGTACTTAATGACCTTAAGACTTATCTTGATTTGCGGCGCTTAATCGGAACGACTATAAGGATCGAGCCTCCGAAATATATTGGTGTCTCAGCCATGGTCCGGCTGGCCGTCAAAGACAGCAAGAATTCTGCCCGAGTCACTGCAGATGCGAACGCGGCGATCAATAGTTTTCTTCACCCGGTGAGCGGTGGTTACGACGGGGAGGGCTGGCCTTTCGGCCGGACACTCGTTGTCGGAGACATTTACGGAATTCTGCAAAACGTGCCAGGGGTTGCCTACACGGACCTCATTAGGTTAGTCGCGGTTGATCCGGTAACGGGTGACAGAGGCGAGCCTGGAGATCGTATTCAGCCCGGATCCTTACAGCTGCTCTTCAACATGGATAACCAGATCGAGGTTATTGAGTGAGTGATTCCATCGGCGGCACCATGCAAGTTATGGGATCAGAAATTGTTCCGACTGGCCATCGAGGCCATGTCGATAACTTGGAGACCCCTTTCCCATTGATTCAATCCGTCCCTCCGATGCTTGCGCAAGACACATTTGTTCAGCGCATGATGCCCGCATTTGACGAAGTCCTCGCGCCAATTATTAGCACGCTTGATTGCCTCGATTCATACTTTGACCCAGAACTCACCCCAGAGGATTTTCTGCGTTACTTGTCCAGTTGGGTAAATTCGCACACTGAAGATGAATTGTCGGTGCCGGGATTGAGGCATTCGGTCGCAACCGCTGTAGCTATGTCAGCATGGCGCGGAACAACTTCGTCGCTGCACACACGTTTTTTTCCATATGATCTCGCAGATATAGTTTTGGAGGAAGGCGGTGGGGTGACGGTGAGCACCATAGCGACCGACCCAGAAACGTGGCCCAACGCTGCACCCATGGTCGCTAAAGTCACCATCACGCTCAGTAAAGACAACCCGAACTCGATGGACAACATCATTCAACTCATTAAGGACTATGCGCCAGCACATTTGCAACTGAATGTTGTGGTTGCATCATGAGTGATTCGCCCCTTCCCACTGAGGGTGGCGAATCCGCCCCGCTAGCGGAAACTGCGCCTGCGGCGGAAACTGCGCCTGCGGCGGAAACTGCGCCTGCGGCTAACCCGAACATCACCTGTAAGCGTTGTGGGACCGTAACTACCTGGAATCCGTACTGCCCTACTTGTGGTGCCTATCTAGAGTTCATGGGCGACCCGTCGTGGAGTCCTTCGGAAGTAACGTCAACGATGCCAGTGCCGAAGCCGCCCGCACCCGAGCCAATCGCAGCTGAGCCAATTGAACCGGCCGTGGTGGTCGAACCAGCGGAAGCACAAGCCTCTAAAGCGACAAGTGAATCCGAACCCCAACCAGGAGAAGAACACGGCCATCACTTCCCGGGCTTGCACCATAGGCATCATGAGGAAAACGCGGACGGTGAAGAAGACGACCACGAGCCGGTTGATTCCAAACCGATACCTTGGTGGGCTTTTTGGCGGCACCCGAAAGCCCTGAAAGAGGCCGACCCAACCGAGACAACTCCGGGCCCCGAGCCATCAGAGGCTCCCACTGAAGTTGACGGCTTCGTACCTGCGGCGGAAGTTCTCCGAACCGAAGGGGAGAGCATCAATGTCATCCCTGCTCAACCGATTGTCGATGTTGTTGCCGAACTTCCCCAAGAGGAGCACGAGGGACAAGCACGTACTCGGCGTTCACTTTCCACCGAAGTAAATGTCACTGGACCTGCAGTAGTTTGCACTCACTGCGGTCATCAAAATCCAATTGATCATGCTTACTGCGAATGGTGCGGCAGTTACCTATCCACCTACCGCCTGGCGCCGGTGCCGCCAACAACCCAAGAGACAACTGGGCCCAAGAAGTCAGGTCATTCAACCTCATCACCGAAACAAAAGGTCTGGCGGAAAAGATTTCTGCCCTACATTGTTCTTGGAGTATTAGCCTTTCTTATTTGGTTTTTCTTCTGGGGACCACTGGCAACCATAACGAGGACTTGGTTTGTGGATCTTGGCCAAACTTTTTCAGAGTTCATTGATCCAGCACTTGGGGAAGAAACACAGGTAACAAGTATTGTTGCGAGCTCATCACTGCCCGGAACCACTGCAACTAGCCTTAGCCAAGCCAATACTGTCGATTATTGGGCAAGTGCGGAAATGAATGGCCTTGGAGTGGGAACAATTATCACATTTAACTTCGCGCAGTGCTACCCCATAGATCGGGTCACTATCGCCCCCGGTATCCAAGACAGTGATCTGGACATTCAAGCCCTCGCCCAGCCGAAGGATGTCACCATGACATTTTCTCCGAGCGGAACCACTCAAACCAAGACCATTTCAGCGCCGACAGCTAAAAATCTTTATTCACAAACAATAGGAATTCCAACGACTTACGCAACGAGCATGACGCTCACAATTAATTCGGTATATCCGTCGCGCTACGTGATTACTCCTGACCCAAACTTTGGTTCGGTCGCAATCAGCTCCGTGGTATTCCTGCAGGACCCATCTTTTGACACGGTCGATGTGTTCAACCCGTTTAAATTGGGAGTCTCCAGCAGCGGTAGCGCATCAGCAACACCAAGTGCAACCACGTCAGCGGCTCCAAGTGCAACGACCTCGGGAGCTTCGACTCCCGCCGGTACTAGCTCCCCGTCTACGTCTGCGAGTACTTCGCCAAGTGCTTCTCCGAGTGCGTCGGCGATTCCATGTGGTGACCCTGGTGCCACCCCTAGTGCTTCGGCCACACCATCAGCCAGTTCCTCTGCGTCAGCAACATCAACCAGTTCACCCAGCCCCACACCATCTAAAGCATCAAAGTCTTGATCCTCTAGGTTTTATTGACGAAATCAGCTGGTGGGAGCAGGTGCGGTGCTGTCGCCTGTTGTTGTCGCAGCAGGTGAAGCAGCAGGTGAAGCGGTAGGTGTTGCTACAACTTCTTCATCCGTTGTTGCACATACTTCCTTGCTCGACAGTGAGGGGCCAGTAGCCGAGGTGGAGAAAATCCTGAAGCAATACTCTGTGTCGGCGGTTAGCCCGCTGAGTTGCAACGCTGTGTCATTCACTTGAGGTGCTGGCGAGACAGAGGACCAACCGGTCAGAATTTGACTTTGAATATCCCAACCAGTGATCGGAGTCGTTAGATTGCAGTAATCATCGGCTGCACCTTTTGGTAACTTTTTGGGAGCCTGCCACACAATGCCTACTGCATCCGAACTGATTGCGGTCACATCGAATTTTACTGGAGCGCACGCTGGGATAGCTGTTGGCGAAGGTGACGCTGAAGCGGCAGCGGCCGCAGCGGCGGCGTTATCAGCGGCTGCAGCTTGCTCAATCGTTGGGACCTGCACGCAAGCGGCGCCACTGTAAAGAGAATTGTAATTTCCGCTGAGAGCCACAATGCGGTAGCAAGCCAAAATGCCAGCTTTGGCGCCCGAAACTTCATATCGGGATGAGCCGGACGGCAATGCCATGACTGACGTGCAGCCTTGGCAAGCTGCAGTTGGGTTAGACAGATCCAGGGCTGCCTCTGACGCTGAACTTAAAGATGAAGGAGAAGCAGAAGGGGTTGGTGTGGCTGCCGATCCGCTCGCAGATCCTGATGCACTTGGTGATGGTGAAGACGTCGACCCATCGCCACCCTGCGGTGCCAATACAGGTACTCGCACTGAAGTTCCTTGGGACTTTTGGCGTGACTTCTTTGTCTCAGCTTTCAGATCTTTTCCAGATTTATCTTGTGGCTCAAACACGAAAACTGATGGGTCCTTTGCATACGTACTTGACACGATAACCGTCGATACTCCCTTGGACGCTGCCCGCTTGGTTGCAACGACGGGTTGCAAGTAGCGCACGGGTGATGTTGACGTGGATGCGCTCACGGTTGACATGGTTGACGCGGGGGTTGGTGTACTTGTCGCAGCAGCAGGTGCGACCGATGCGGCTGTTGAAGGAGAAGCAGAAGGAGAAGCAGAAGGGGACGCCGTGCTTCCGGCATCACCGACCGCATAGATGTGATAGCCGCTGGCTCCGGCCACGGGGTCCCAAGTCAGAACGACATTGGAGTTGCCGCTCATGACTGCTGTGAAACTCGTGGGGTAGGCAGGCGCCCCCGCGGAGGATACGGACACGCTGGCAAGAACGCGGGAGAGTACAAAAGCGACAACCAACGCCAATAGAGCAAAGATGATCAATATTCGACCCAGCCAGCCGAGCCTGAAACGAATGACTGGTTTTTGCGTGACTGCCACGCGCTGGACGTATGGTTTTGAGCCGATTACTGGTGTGTTGGTTACTAGGTCAAGTGTTTGGTTGACGTGAGCGAATACTGCCCCGTGCACCTGCTTTCCCACAATACGAACGGGGCCGGTGACATCAACTTTGAGCCATGCTGGTTGTCCTGGGTCCAACACGTAGGTGGGAGCGTCCAGGGTTCCCGTGTAAACACCATCGGGGTCATTGACATCGACCGCAAATTTTGTTGAGGAGTTTCCTTCGTTGACAATCTGGAGGTAGGTGGAAGTTTTGGTCTTAAACTCTAGAGTGCTACGAGCAATCAATGCTTTAAATTGATGGAAAGGAGCAACGGTTACGCTGAACTCCGCCACTGCCCTCTCGGCGTACAAAACCTGAGACGTAGCTTTGATTGCTACCTCGTACCTGCCCGCGAGCATGTTGGGGGTTCGCGGTGGCTTAATGGTGACGAAGGCACTGCCTTCGTCACCTGGGAAAAGAGATATTTCAGCTGGCACGACGGACACCCAGGTGCGGGCTGGGCCTAAGACGGCTAAATCATAAGTTTCAACCATGGTGCCGACATTTCGCACATTTACCTTAATTCGGACACTTTGTCCTGGCACTACATCAATTGATGCGTCGGACATCCAGATGAGCGGGCGGGTAGCCAGCGCCGCGTGCGAGGGGTCAATTGGAGGATCAATGCGATCAGGGTCGATCTGTGGATCCATCGTGGTGTCGAACTGGGTAATTGTTAGCTCATTGCCGAGAGCGTCACTATCGTCGGCGTTAGCGCCTTTATGTCGCAGGTCGGTTGCACTGGTCTTGGCCTGGGTTACGTACTTGTTTTGGCCTAGGGCATCAACTTCGTTGATCCAATTCGTCATGTGTAGCCTCCGCGAAACTTTCTTCAAACTCGGTCATGGGGAAGGAAAGCCGACCTTGCTTGCTCCACTCTTGCTGCATGCCCCGGAAAAGGTGGGTGGGGCCGAGAAGCTCTCCCTGGGCTGCGGCAAAGTAAGCAGCGGACACAGATGCCGCCCGAATAGACCCGCCGGTCAGGGGAAGCATCGATAACCGTTGGAGGTGATTCTGCCCCACTCGCCCCATGTTTCCCTTTAGACACGCCAGCCACAGGAGATATCTTTCCTCTGCCTCGGGTTCAGGGAAATCAATGGCAGCGTCGAGGCGCCGGATCAGAGCCTCATCCAGGTTAGCCCGCAGATTCGTCGTCAAAACCGCCAGACCGTCAAAGGATTCCATCCGTTGCAGCAGATAGGCCACTTCTAAGTTCGCATATCGGTCGCGGGAGTCCGAAACCCCTGATCGCTTGCTGAAAAGGGCGTCCGCCTCGTCAAAAAGGAGGACCCCATCGACATCTTCGACCGAGGCAAAAACCCGATCCAGCTTCTTTTCTGTCTCACCGATGTATTTATCGACCACACTGGCCAAATTGACCCTAAACAGAGGGACCCCTAATTCACCCGCCAAGGCTTCGGCAGCCATGGTTTTCCCGGTGCCCGATGGGCCAGAAAACAGGGCGGTAACCCCACGTCCGCGCCCGCCACCGGGTCGCATCCGCCATTCATCAAGGACCACGGTGCGGTGTCTGACCCGATCCCGAAGCTCGCGGAGGGAATCGGTGACCCGGGCCGAAGCAACCAGATCTTCTAGGGTGAATTCCGGTTCAACCGCTTCGGTCAAGGTGCCGGTCTCGATAGCCCTTGGGACCAGCGGCCCCCCACTGACCAGGTGAGCATGCAGCTCTTGGGGATCAACGTGGATTGCGGCATCAGCGGCTGCGGTTCGATCTTTGTCATCACCCAGATGGGACCACCAATCGCGACGCATGGCCGCGGTTGGCAGTGGCAGATCCACGGTCTGTCCGTGCCATAACTCAACGTGGGCTTTGGCCTCAATAAGGATGACGAAAGCCACTGAAAGGGTTCTAAATAGCCGCGCGATTTCGCTCACCGACATACCGGTGTCGGCGTGCCGGATATCAAGAATTATCGGAGCACCTGCAAGTGCCGCCTCGCGAACACATTCGCGGATCTGCAGTGAACAGGCATCCTCATTTTTACTTAAACCCAAACCGTCAATGAGTAAAGGGGACTTGCCTGTCTTTTGATATGCGATGGAAAAAGCCTGTTCACGTCCCGCTGTTCCTGAACCCGCCCGAAAAATAACGGGCAATTCCACATCGACGGGAAGAGTCGGCAACAACTCATCAGGAAGTAACGGTGCTCCCATGAACGAGGCGATCGAGCTGGTACCTGGCGCGAACTCGTCATCACCGAGTAGATGCGCAACTACGCGCTCGGGCACGGTGAGAACTTGGGTGAGTAAAGACCTATTCGAGTTGGTGATCTCAATGAGCCCAAGGGCTCGAAGTGGCCGATCAGGGCGCAGTCGACTCCGCGCCTCAGCACTGTCTGGGTCATACCCAGCAAGGCGAATTGCGGTTGAGACGTTCGGCCCACGAGTATCAACTTCATTATTAAGAACGATAAAGAAATGCTCAAATCGCTGCTGCAGGTTTACCGACATTGCCGTCAAAAGAATGCCCAAATCAATATCAATGAGCTCAGCACTCTGGGCTAATTGAATTAACCTCTCCGGCAATTCGGCAAATGGAATGACGTCTTTATAGCTTTGTGGGGCACCTTTGCGAGCATCACGAGTTATTAAGTGTGGTGGAAAGTAGTGACCTCGCTGATGATCTGCGACATCATCGGTTGCCCGTTCGAATTCAATGATTACTGCAATGCGTTCGGCAAGAACGTCAAGTGCGCGCCGCATCGCGGCGGAATTATCTGGATCCGGGATGGTTTCACGATCCACCGCAACCGCCTACGGCTTTACCGGTGGAGTGTCACCCGTTGTGGGTCGATTTCGAGTTCTGTATCCAGCATTGGGATCTTCAGGATCAGGGCCTTGTACTGTCGTTGAGGCTCCAGATCGAGTGTCGCCAATGCTGACAACGGGGGGAACCGTCTGTGGAGGCCCGGCCGCTTCGGGTGTGCCGGTCGGTACGGGCATCGAAACAATAATCGAGAGAGGTGGCCGATACTCGGCACCGATCGCGGTCATCATTTCGGAATAGGTGCGCTCGTTCGCTGCGCGCAAACCCACGCGGGTTGTGAGCGGGAAACCAGCCTCAACCAATGCTGAAAGGTCACCGGTTACATATTCAAATGGTAGGTAATCTTGGCGCAGCATTGCTATCAATGCCAGACCGATTAGACGGTGGTCGTCCTCGGGGGTTGCTGTCCAAGCCGTTAGTAAATAGGTGACCAGGTAGAACCGGTTGGCCTGTTGGCGTGCGACGACCACCCCTTGGTCATTGGTGATCTCGCGCAAATTGACATCGCGTCGATCGACATCCTCACGGATGTCGGCCAAAAACAGGTTCAGAACCGCCCCGGTGCGTCGGGCTGCCCAATCTTTGGTGGGTGGGTCTAATGCGACTTGGACGCTTTGGCCCGGAATTGTTTCCTTTTCAAGGTAGTTTTTTAGGGCGGTATCAAGGTCAGATAGCACGGTGTTTCAGGCCCTTCCTCTTCCCCAACGGCACTTCATGGACTCGTTCTAAAATGTTGAAAGATAGTGCGTTGCGGGCCCATCCGCCCGGCCACTATCATATGCGCGTGATCATCATGTTTCTGCTATGGGCTGGGGTAATTGTGGCTGCCGGTTTCAGGTCACGCTGGGTCACTCCGGCGGCTCTGGCGACCCTTGGGGTTTCCACATTATTTGTCCTTTGGAATTAGGCAGAAATGAATCAGTTCAACGGTATTCAGATTGAAGGTCACCAGTGAGCGGCATCGGAGGTCTACTGGGGAAAGAGAAATCTTCACTTCCCAAGATGCCAAGTTCAGCGCCAAAAATGCCAAGTTCGATGCCCAAGGTTCCGGGCGGCGCCTCGGGTTCTGCCGGGTCTGCCGGGGCTGCTGACTCGACCCAAGGATCAGAACCGACTCCGGCCGTTGGCGCGGCGAGATGGCTCAACATTATTGCCCTTCTCGTAATCATCGCGGTCATTACCGGTTCATTGGTGCAGCAATTTGGTTACGGGCAAGCGCCGTGCGCCCTTTGTGTTGTGCAGAGATCAGCACTTATCGGAATGGCACTTGGCCCGATCTTGAATTTGCTTATGGGTCTTTCCCCGAAACATTATGCACTCACGATCATTGCAGCACTTGTTGGATCCGCAGCTGCTGGAAAACAAGCGATAAACGAAGCTTCGGGCACCCTAAAACTTGATCCAAATGATGTTGTCATGGGCATCCCGCTCTACTACTGGGCGCTGGGCGTCTGCATCGCTGGCATTCTTGCCTGCGCAATCATGTTGCTGTGGTCTTCTTCTTGGCAAAGCGAAGACACGGGTGTGCTGTTTCACCGTGGTCCAGCCCGCGCCGCAACGTTCACAGTTATTGGCTGGCTCTTCACTTATATTTGTTTGACCATCTGGCAAGTTATTGCCAACTGTGGTGTGACAATGTGCCCAGCAAATCCTGCCAGCACCGGAGCTCAAAGTACGCAATTTACTTTCGCGGTTACCCGCAATGGCACCGAGACGACAATCATTTCGGTTCCCGGTTTTATCACGGTTCTTTTAAGTTTAGGTTTGATCTCACTTCTGGCGGGAGTAATCCTGAACCGCCGGATTGGCAAAAAAACCAAGAAGGATTAAGTGAAGTCAGCCGCCACTCTTACGACGGAACTCACGTTTTCCACCTGAGCGACTCGAACTATCTTTTACTGGACCACCGGCTGCATCGGGATTTGATCCAGCGTGACCGGGTTTGTTTTTCTTCGCCTCCAGCGCCGCTTTAAACTTTGCTCGCTGTTCATCGGCTTCCGTTACTGGATTTTCGTTGCTTGTGGCCATGACCCCAGTGTCTCACCCGCCTGTTGTGACGTTGAGTCGCCTCGCTGGGGTGGTTAAAAATGTAGGCTTGACCTGTGTTGTCTGCTCTCCTACCCGATGAGCTGCAACTTGGTTCTTCAGAACTTCCGGCAGACCTCTCTCAAGTGGGTTTTTATGTGCCCGCATACATGGGTTCGCGAAACAGTCTCGAGATCGTTGCGCACATGCCAAACCTCGAGGTCGTCCAACTTCTCACCGTGGGCTTTGATGCCGCATTAGAACATGTACCTGATCACGTGATCTTGTGCAATGCGGTGGGTGTGCATGATGCGAGCACTGCCGAACTTGCCGTCGCTCTCGTGTTGGCATCACTGCGGGGCATTGATGATTTTGCCCGAGCAATGCCCCAGGGTGAATGGATTCATAACCGCAGGCCTTCACTCGCTGATCGACGAGTCGGAGTTATCGGTGCTGGCGGAGTTGGTCAGGCGATTGCGAATCGACTGAACGCATTTGAGGCCGAGGTGACCATTGTCGCTAGATCACAACGACCGGGTGTTATTGCTATTTCAGAACTTCCCAGTTTGCTACCGGAAGTAGATGTTGTGATTTTGGCCGTCCCGTTAAATGCGAGCACAACAGGATTAGTTGACGACTCATTCCTATCTCAGATGCGTGACGGTGCTTTATTGGTGAATGTAGCAAGAGGTGGTGTTGTTGATACGCAGGCTTTGGTGCAACACACGCAACAAGGACGCATCAGAGCAGCACTTGATGTAACAGATCCCGAACCACTACCACCTGAGCATCCATTGTGGCGAATCCCGGGAGTCCTGATCAGTCCTCATGTGGGTGGGGATACCTCTGCATTTCTTCCACGAGCCAGGGCTCTCGTCGAAAAGCAAATTAGTCGCTGGCACCGCGGTGAACCACTTGCTCATGTTGTGCAGCGATAGGAGTCAATGCCGGTGACCACAGTTCTTGTTGCACCAGACTCATTTAAAGGAACATTCACATCGGTTCAGGTGGCGCAATATATTTCTGCAGGTATCCGCGAAGAAGGCTTGACGGCGATTGAGTGTCCTTTGGCTGATGGTGGCGAAGGGACCCTAGATGTGCTTCTGCTTGCGCTCAAGGGCGAGGAACAATTTCAATCCGTTCATGGCCCACTTGGACAGGCAGTAGTTGCCCGTTGGGGTTGGGTTGCCGACCAACGACTAGCGATCATCGAAGTTGCGCAGGCATGCGGTCTGCACCTCAGCGGTGGCAATCCCACCGACGCACTTCGTGCATCAACGACGGGTGTCGGTGAACTTATGATCGCGGCCTCCAAATTCGGTGCCAGAAAGATTATCGTTGCAACCGGCGGTAGCGCTACAACTGATGGCGGGCAAGGTGCAATTGATGCATTACATGGTCATGAAGAATCCTTGGCTGGAATCACCATTGAAGTGTTGTCTGACGTCACCGTGCAATTCGAAGACGCTGCTAAAGTTTTTGCCCCGCAAAAGGGCGCAGATCCAGAAACGGTTGACACTCTCAGCGACCGACTCGACTCTGTTGCAAATCTTTATGTGAAACGGTACGGGAGAGACCCACGAGGGCTCGCGCAAACGGGTGCGGCCGGGGGACTTTCTGGGGCTTTGTGGGCTGCATTAGGTGCCGACTTATTTTCCGGTGCAGATTACATTCTCAATCTTGTTGACTTTGACGAACTCGCGAACAAAGCAGACGCGGTTGTGCTCGGCGAAGGAAGGCTTGATGCACAGTCATTTCTGGGAAAAATTGTCGGCGTCGCAGCCCGTCGCGTTCGCGACCGACCGGTCCTTGCGGTCGTTGGTTCAACTTCACTCGACTTTGTAGATAGCAATGCCTTGGGACTTTCTCATGGCTGGGTGGCATCCAATGCGAGTGAACTACACGACGCAGGAAAAGCCGTCAGTCGGTGGCTGGCCCTACCTGTTACGGAATAGCGAGCACGGCTCTCCCGTAGTTGGCTATTCTGAGAATCGATCATTAATTTGTGGAGGAGCGGCACACATGAATGCAACGTCAAATATCGTGTCAATGGAAGTAAAGAACGACGCGGTCAGTGGATACATGTCCCGCCCAGGGTCCGGGAATGGCCCCGCCGTCTTGGTCATTCAAGAGTGGTGGGGTGTGGTTCCACACATCCGCTCGGTCGTTGATCGGTTGGCGCAAGCAGGGTTTGTTGCCCTCGCGGTTGATCACTTCAAGGGGGTTGAAACAACCGAGCCCGATGAAGCCCAGAAGTTAATGATGGGACTAAAGGTTGCGGTGGCGGGCGCAGAGATCGCGGCAGGTGCCGAATTCCTTCTCTCACTTGAAGAGGTCAGCGGATCAAGAGTGGGGACGGTTGGGTTCTGCATGGGTGGCGGCCTGTCGCTGCTTGCGCCGACAGTTAGTGAATCCATAACTGCTGCGGTTGCTTTTTATCCGGCAATGCCGTGGCCGGACTACCACCCGGATTGGACCAAATTCTCGGGCAAAGCAGTCATGATTCACAAAGCGGAATCCGATGAAGGCCATGCCGGGCCACGTATCTCGGAATATCAGCAGGCGATTGAATCCGAGGGGGGCGAAGTTATTGTCTATGACTACTTGAATTCTGATCATGCATTTTTCAATGATGATCGTCCGGAAGTATTCAATGCTGAGCACTCACAGCTGGCGTGGCAACGCAGCGTTGAATTCTTCAATCATCGATTGAGGTAATTACTGATCGCCTCGGGGTGAATGAGAACGAAACGAGTTAGGCCAACGTGTTTATCGCGCGAAGAACCGCACTAACTTTCGATATTTCGTGGGTGCGCAATAGATTCACTC
>JBBARV010000018.1:19272-21549 GCA_040399625.1 Candidatus Nanopelagicales bacterium
GCGCGAAGAACCGCACTAACTTTCGATATTTCGTGGGTGCGCAATAGATTCACTCCGCCAAGGCTTGCGACAACGGCGAAGAAACTTTCCGCGGTGCGGAACTCGTCCTCGAACAGGTCAAATGCGTGGGGGAGCGCCTGGCAGATCGGATAACCCAATTCCCGCAAGCGAAATGAATTGAGAATCACATTGGTTTGGTGTCGAACTCGGGTTAATGGGTCAACCAAGTTTCCATAATAGAAACCCATGCCGGGATCAATCACAATGTTTTTCACGCCATGTGCAAGAGCAGTGTCAATTCGTTTGACAAAGTACTCGTGTAGGCGTGGAATCGGATCTAGTTCCAATTCAAGGTCGGTAATTTCGCGGACATTTGCGCCACCGACATAACATAAAATTATTGTTGCATCGAATTCACTTGCAAGATCAAGGATTTCTTTTTCATGTTCGGTCCCGGTGAAATTAAGAACTCTGGCACCGGCGTTTAAGCAGGCTTTGACAACTTCGGGTTCATAGGTTTCAGCAGATGTGGGAATTGAATCAGAGGTGAGTTGCTCAATGACGGGTACGAGTTGTTTGATCTGGTCGCGTGCGCTCACCCGAGAAGCTTTGGCGGTGCTTGATTCGGCGCCGATATCAATTAGGTCAGCACCTTGGGCAAAGTAGACACGAGACTTACGGATCGCAGCTTCGGTGCTGATTGCAATGCTTTCACGGTAAGTAGAGTCACGAGAAAGATTCACGGTGGCCATAAGCGCTGCTCGTTCAACCGGTTTGCTATTAATGACTACTGGCGCCACAGGTGTATTCAGCGCCTGAGAATGCTGCAGATACAGGTTGCTCAGTGACTCTAGGGAAATCATTTGGTAAGTCTAAGCAAAAATGCGCACTTGTCTTAGCGGCATTCCTTACTAATTCATTTTGTATAGAAAATCTGAGACGATCCGACCTTCACCGATCGCCCGTTCCTCGTACCGGGTAAGTGCTCGATCCGGTCTGCGTATCTCCCCGCCATCCCATTGCATTTGATTATTGGGTTGGGCGAATAACTCTTTGATTGACTGTGCATAGTGGGCCCAGTCGGTTGCAATATGCCAAAAACCACCAGGTGTAATGCGTGAATGCATCAGGTCCAGGACGCTTTGTTGAACGATCCGACGTTTGTGGTGGCGGGCTTTTTGCCAGGGGTCGGGGAACAGCGTGTAAACACCAGCGAGTGAATTGGGTGCGATCATATTTTCCAGAACTGCGATTGCATCGGTTTCCATCACCCGAACGTTCGTGATTTCTTGGGTGTGAAGTTCCGAGAGCAAGTCACCGACGCCCGGCGTGTGGACATCAATCGCCAGGAATGCGGCCTGTGGTTCCGCTTGTGCAAAATGAAGGGTTGAAACGCCGTTACCAAAACCGATATCAAGATAAAGGGCAGTCGGTGGGCTTGGCCATCTAAGTAGCGCCTCTTCATAAAGAATCGTCAAATCTCTAGGATTGTCCACCGCGAATTGCTGTGATTTAGTGATCCGACTTCTGCGGGGTTTAAACGTTCGGATCCCGCGTCGCAGTGATTGCGTTTCTGGGAATTCCTCTACGTAGTCATCCAAGTGAATCAACTAGCAGCTGGATCGGGCTATTGATTCGATACTTGCGGTCAGACTCAATGCGCCAGCTTGACCCTGCCCCGATACTTCGAAAGTCCCATTCGCGCGCGTGATTCTCACCGGGGCCGCTACTCGTTAAAGCAGTGTTCTCATCAATCCCAATAATTATCTGCCCATCGGTAAGTAATGGTTTTAAGACAAAGTCAGGAATAAAGCGAGAGTAGCGATCAAAATGTGGAATAACCCGAGCATTGAAAATCAGTCCAAGTCCAGAATCGCCACCTTCCCTCGGGTGACGGAAATTAGGTACGTACCCGCAAAGTGCCATGGCTCCTGCGCTGCAACCTGCAATCGATGCTCCACCACGCCACTGTTCAAGAATGGTTTTCCAGGCAAGGGTGTCGCGCAGAGTGTTGGCGAGAAAATGGGGGTTTCCGCCGGAAAGGTAAATTAATCCAGCACCGGCAATCGCCTCAACGATTTTTGGGTCGCCGGCATCTTTTCGATTTTTGATATCGATGACCACCTGTTGCGCATCAAGTCGCTGGGCCGCTTCCTTGCCCAGTTGATGCCAATGCGTGAGTGAGCGTTCACCTTCGGGTGCCGCCGCTGTTGCAATCTGAACGTAGGTCCGTGGGCGATCCTCGAGCAACCAAGCCTCCAGATCATGCATGACCGG
>JBBARV010000018.1:21649-35014 GCA_040399625.1 Candidatus Nanopelagicales bacterium
CCCACTCATCGGAAATTCCCCGCTGCCGCTGGGTTAGGCACTGGGCTCGGCGAATTCACAGAACGCAGAGTAAGCCCGGGGTCCGTAGACCGTTGCAGGGCCGCCGACCATGGGAAAAGTGACCCCGATTGCTTTGGCCGCACCCCGCGCGTGAGAGGCGATACAGCCATCACACTGCGCACTGCTCACTGCTCAAAAACGGCAATCGACTGGAGGTGGATACCCCTGCGGGTATGTAGTGAAGAGAGTAGTCTTTCCCCATGGATCTGGAACCTGAAGTCAACACAGAGGTACTCACCCGATTGAAACGTGCTCGGGGTCAGCTTGACGGTGTGATCAACATGATTGAGACGGGTCGGAGTTGTACCGAAGTTGTTACCCAACTGGCAGCCGTTTCTAAAGCACTGGATCGGGCCGGATTCAAAGTTGTTGCGGCTGGGATGCAGGAATGTTTTGAAAAAGGCGATGCTGCACCGATGACCCGGGAACAGCTCGAAAAGTTGTTCCTCTCGCTGGCCTAAAGGTGGAGTGACCCTTTTTGTGCCTTTTGTCACAAGTGCGATAGATCACCCCCAGATCGGTGGCGGAATCAGCCGTGAAGGTGCATCCTTGCCCTACGAAAAAAACCGCTAGCCCACCATCACAAGGAAGTGATCCCATGGCCGCTCGTCTCGATTTTGATTCAGCACCCACGCAAAATAAGCAGCTCCTTGAGTGGGTTGACGAGATGGCCACCCTGTTGGAGCCGGACGCAATTGAATGGAGCGACGGTTCGCAGGCCGAGTGGACGCGACTGACCAGCCAGATGGTTGATTCGGGAACCATGATCAGACTCAATGAGGATCTGCGCCCCAATTCATTCCTTGCTCGCTCAAACCCCAGCGACGTAGCTCGTGTTGAGAGCCGCACCTATATCTGTTCCCAACGTGAAATCGATGCAGGTCCCACCAATAACTGGATGGAACCGACGGAAATGCGTTCGACTTTGAACGGTGTGATGAAGGGTGCAATGCGCGGGCGCACCATGTACGTAATTCCATTTTCGATGGGACCACTTGGCTCACGAATCGCCCAACTTGGCGTTGAAATTACCGATTCACCTTACGTCGTTGTGAACATGAAACTTATGACTCGCATGGGTCAGGCAGCACTTGACGAAATTGGTGAGTTCGGTGAATTCGTCCCGGCAGTGCACTCGGTTGGTTACCCGCTCGTTGATGCAACGGGTGCATCAATCCCTGACGTCGCTTGGCCGTGCAATGACACCAAATACATCGTTCATTTCCCAGAGACCCGTGAGATTTGGTCCTACGGTTCCGGCTACGGTGGAAATGCACTGCTCGGTAAGAAGTGCTTTGCACTGCGTATTGCTTCGGCAATGGCCCGTGATGAAGGCTGGATGGCCGAGCACATGTTGGTCTTGAAACTGACATCACCCGCAAACGACGTTAAATACATCACTGCCGCATTCCCATCTGCGTGTGGAAAAACAAACCTGGCAATGCTCGAGCCGACAATTCCTGGTTGGAAAGTAGAAACAATCGGAGACGACATCGCCTGGATGCGCTTTGGTGAAGACGGTCGTCTTTATGCGATCAACCCGGAAGCCGGATTCTTTGGTGTTGCTCCTGGAACGGGCATGAGCACGAACGCAAATGCTGTGCGTTCACTCAGCGGCAACTCAATTTTCACCAACGTGGCGCTGACAGATGACGGGGACATCTGGTGGGAGGGCTTCACCGATGAAGTTCCCGCGCACCTCATCGACTGGAAGGGTAATGACTGGACACCCGCCTCCGATGAACCTTCAAGCCACCCGAATGCCCGATTCACGGTTCCTGCAGGGCAGTGCCCATCAATTGCGCCTAACTGGGAAGACCCAACCGGTGTCCCAATTGATGCAATCCTGTTCGGTGGTCGCCGCGCAACCAACGTCCCGTTGGTCTCTGAAGCATTTGACTGGGCCCACGGAGTCTTTGTTGGCTCGTCCGTCTCCAGCGAGCAGACTGCCGCGGCCGAGGGAACCGTTGGCGCATTGCGCCGGGATCCATTTGCAATGTTGCCGTTCTGCGGATACAACATGGCCGACTACTGGGGTCACTGGCTCAAGATCGGTGGTTTCACCAGCGCCGACAAACTGCCACGCATCTTCTCCGTGAACTGGTTCCGCAAGGACTCTGACGGCAAGTTCATCTGGCCTGGTTTTGGCGAAAACGCGCGAGTTCTCGAATGGATTGTTAACCGACTCAGCGGCAAGGCTGAAGCGATTGACACTCCCATCGGTCGGATCCCTGCACCCGGTGCACTGAATACGGTCGGCCTTGACCTGTCCGAGGAAAAACTCGCTGAGCTCTTTGCCGTTAACGCTGCTTCTTGGTTGGCTGAAACCGATCTCACAGAAGAGTATTACGCAGAGTTTGGTGATCGGGTTCCAGCCGAACTCAACAACCAACTCCAAGGGTTGCGCGATCGGTTGAACAACGCCTAAGGCGCTGCTCAACCGGGCCTAGCGGTGATCAGGCCAAGGCTAGATCAGGCGAGCGTTGCAACGAGAATCGATTTAATCGTGTGCATGCGGTTCTCTGCTTGATCAAAAGCGATATTGGCGGGGGATTCGAAGACCTCATGCGTGATTTCAATTCCGCCGGGAAGATTGAAATCCTGGGCAATCTGCGCGCCAATCACAGTTTTGGTGTCGTGGTAGGCCGGTAAACAATGCATGGCTTTGGCCTTACTTCCGGCTAGGTCAAGCACCCCTTGATTTACTTGATAAGGCTTGAGTAGCTGAATGCGCTCCTGCCACACGTCTTTGGATTCACCCATTGAGACCCAAACGTCGGTGTGTACAAACTCTGCGCCCGCTACTCCTTCAGCGATGTCCTCGGTGAGTGTGATTTTTGCGCCACTTTCTTGTGCCCGCGCGTCTGCTTGATCGATAACGCTTTGATTCGGCCACAACACTTTTGGTGCCACAATCCTGGTATCTGCGCCCATGATTGCGCCCATGATGAGAAGTGAATTACCCATATTGCTTCTCGCATCACCGAGGTAGCAGTAGGACAGCGTTTCCTGGGGATTGCTTTGGTGCTCGCGCATCGTGAGGAAGTCAGCCAGCATCTGGGTGGGGTGCCATTGATCTGTTAGCCCGTTGTAGACCGGCACCGAGGCGTATTCGGCAAGTTCCTCTACAACAGCCTGCTCGCTACCGCGGAATTCAATTGCATCAAAAATACGACTCAATACGCGAGCCGTGTCAGCGGGGGATTCCTTGTGACCTACTTGACTTGATGCGCTGTCGAGAAAGGTGATATTTCCACCCTGATCAGCCATGGCGACACTGAAGGAAATGCGGGTGCGGGTTGACGTTTTTTCAAAGATTGCAGCTAAGTTTTTGTGTTTGAGGAATTCGGGCTCACGGTTATCAAGACGCGACGCCTTGAGACTGGCCGCCAAATCAAGTAATGAATTCAGTTCAGCTGCTGTGAAATCAAGTTCGCGTAGGAAGTCCCGCCCCGTGAGGCCAAGTGAGCGAACGTGATCAGCCGTGAGTTCTGCATTCATTGAGCAAGTCTAGGAGCCGGAGTTAACTAGCCGGAAAATGGTAGATCCCCAATGCTTGAGCAGAGATCGCGTCATTGACTAATTCTTTCGCGCCAGCGACACCGGATCCCGGCTTGTTTACCAAGCGTGATCCTCGTGTCCGATCAATTTTCCGGTAAATCACTTCGCGGTCAACTTCAGTTAAACCACCCCACACCCCATATGGTTCACGGGCCCGGATTGCATAGTCGGCACATTCCAACCGAACGGGGCACGAAGCGCACACTCGCTTGGCTGACTGGTCGCGGCGTGTGCGCGAAGAACCACGTTCATTTTGTGGGTGGAAGAACAGTAGGGGATCTACCGAGCGACAATGGCCCAGTTCCTGCCAGTGCCATTTGGAATCTAAGGGTACTTGTGCGAGCGGTTGCTGTGGCATGTGTTCACAATCCCATCTCGTGTCATACGGCTTTATATGAATATAAGTTGTATTTCAGAGTACGTCAGGCGAATCGTTGGTCTCCTACCCGGCTGTTTCGTCTTGATTCTCCGATTCATTGGTTTGAGAAATTTGAGCACGGACCGTCTCCATATCCACCTCACGAATAGCGGCGATCAAGTTGTCCAATCCTTCCTGGGGGAGTGCACCGGCCTGTGAATAGAGGACTACTCCGTCCCGGATCGCCATGAGGGTCGGGATGGACGAGATTTCAAAACTCCCGGCCAATCCTTGCTCGGCTTCGGTGTCCACCTTGGCGAAAACAATGTCGGTATTAGCCGCTGAAGCTTTTTCATACACTGGCGCAAAATTGCGACACGGGCCACACCACGCAGCCCAAAAGTCAACGAAGACAATTGGATTTCCCTTGATGGTCTGGGAAAAACTGGATTCTGTTAGATCAACGGTAGCCACATCAATACCCTAGGGGGTATAAGGCAGAAAAGCAAATTTTAGGTCCAGAGTCTAGATTCGGGTTGAGAAAGTAGACTTTTGCAATGAGCACTCCATTGGCAAGCCCACTCGCAGCACCCGAGCTAGAAGAGCTCGGCAGCGTCCTCACCGAAGAACGAACTTCTAATTTCGACGACGGGGACCATGAGAAATTCGCCCACTATGTCGAGAAAAACAAAATTGTTGAGAGCGCGGTAACAGGCTCAGCGGTTAAGGCATTGTGTGGCAAGAAGTGGACACCCAATCGGGATCCTTCTAAGTTTCCTATATGCCCCGATTGTGAAAAAATTCATAAGTCTCTGCCCAAGGGTGGCGAATAAAAGGACAATCCGAGGGGCTAGGGCCAGCACCGGGTAAACAGGTGAGAGACTTTGCCAGCGCACACCAGCGCGCCATTTAACAAACTATTTTTGATGGGGTTGAAAATAAATGCAGAGAAAATCAGTTCGTCTCGTTGGAGTTGCATCTTTAGCGGTAGCCGGCCTTTTGTTATCGGCTTGTTCTTCAAGCGATAACGCTGCCACTGAAACTGCGACCACAGAAACATCGATGGAAGAAAGCGCCGCCGAAAGCGCAGCAACCGATGAATGTGCTTTTGAAAACCTCACAACTATCAGTCCAGGAATGCTGACAATTGGTACCGACACACCTGCATACCCTCCTTACTTCGTTGACGACGACCCCACAAACGGTGAAGGCTTCGAATCGGCGGTTGCTTACGCCGTAGCCTCCCAATTGGGATTTGCACCCACCGACGTCAAATGGGAGGTTGTTCCTTTTAACACCTCCTACGCACCGGGTGACAAGAATTTCGACTTTGACATAAATCAAATCTCGATTACCCCGGAACGCTCTGAGGTTGTTGATTTCTCGGACAGTTACTACACCACGAACCAAGCAGTTGTGGCATTTAATGACTCACCCATCGCTGGAGCAACGACAATTGCCGAACTCAAGGAAGCCAAGCTTGGCGCTCAGGTGGGAACCACCAGCCTTGATTTCGTGACCGAAGTTGTTCAGCCAACCAATGAGCCTTATGTTTTCAATGACACGAATGACGCTAAGAGCGCATTGCAAAACGGACAGATCGATGGAATCGTTGTGGACCTTCCCACCGCCTACTACGTCACCGCCGCAGAGTTTGACAACAGCAAGATTGTCGGTCAATTCGCGGCAACCGCGGGTGGCGAAGAGTTTGGTCTGCTTTTCCAAAAAGGCAACCCACTCGTGACCTGTGTCAACAAAGCACTCACGACATTGAAGGACTCGGGCGAACTGCAAGAGATCCAAGATGCTTGGTTGGCTGGAACAACAGCTCCATACTTCAAGGAATAGAAACTAGTCGCGCGAACTACTGCGATAAATTAATCTCGATCACAACGTGAGCAACCCCGTTCCTGGCGTAGACACGGTCTATATCGACCCGCTGCGCCAGGAACGTTCACGTAAGAAGGCTCGCCGTGATGCCTTGATCGGTATTGCAAGCTTGTTGGGTTTCGTTGTTGTCATTGTCTTATTGGTCGGCCGAAGTTCTGGTTGGGAAGCGGTTCAAAAAACTTTTTTTGATGGAGACCAGTTCGTTGAGTCATTCCCTGGCCTATTGCAGGCCTTCTGGCTTAATGTTCGCATTTTCCTAATTGCCGAGCCGCTAATTCTGATAATCGGTTTGCTGGTTGCACTCGCGCGCACCCTCAAGTCTCCAATGTTTTTGCCGGTCCGAGTATTGGCAACCCTCTACGTTGATATTTTCCGCGGGGTTCCCACTATTTTGGTCATCTTCCTCTTGGGATTTGGCATGCCCGCCCTGCAACTCCCAGGAGTTCCCAGTGATGCAATTTTCTGGGGAACTGCCGCCCTGGTGCTTTCCTATGGCGCTTACGTCGCTGAAGTATTTCGGGCCGGAATCGGATCGGTCCACCCGAGCCAGACCATGGCGGCCCGCTCATTGGGGCTTTCTTTATTTCAGACGAATCGTTTTGTTGTGTTACCCCAAGCTGTGCGCAATGTGACCCCACCGCTTCTTAACGATTTTATTTCACTGCAGAAAGACACGGCACTTGTGGCGGTGTTGGGTCCAATTGAAATTTTGCGCCGAGCCCAAATTGATACCTCGGCAAACTTCAACTACACGCCCTACGTCGGCGCCGCACTTATCTTCATTGCGCTGACTATTCCCATGACTCGTTTTGCCGACTGGATTGCGGTCCGTTCTGCTCGAAAGAGACAGGCCGGGGGTGCCTCATGAGCTTTGAGTTTCAATCCGAATCTGAATCTTTCATCGCGGTTGACGGAGTCTGGAAATCTTTTGATACGCACCCGGTTCTGCGGGGAATTTCCTTGGATGTGGCGGCGCATTCGGCCACGGTGCTGATTGGGGCATCAGGATCGGGAAAATCGACCCTGCTTCGCTGTATAAATGCGTTAGAGACCGTTGATGCCGGCAGCATCGTGGTGAATTCCGAACTTGATGTAACGGCGTTTAACGCAGACCTTGATGCAATTAGGCGTCGGATTGGCATTGTCTTTCAGTCCTACAATCTCTTTCCGCACATGAAAGTTCTGGACAACGTCACTCTTGGCCCAACCCGTGTACTCAAAAGATCTAAGAAGGAATCGATTGAGGCAGCGATGCACTTACTCACCCGATTTGGGCTCGAAGCTAAGGCACATGATTATCCCGACCGGTTATCCGGTGGCCAGTCCCAGCGGGTTGCCATTGTGAGAGCCCTTGCGATGGAACCGGAAATAATGCTCTTCGACGAGATCACTTCAGCCCTTGACCCGATGCTCGTTGGTGAAGTACTTGACACCGTCCGCGAGTTGCGCGAGGGCGGATTGACAATTGTTATGGCAACCCACGAAATGCCTTTTGCGAAAGAGATCGCCGACCAGGTGTGTTTCCTGCGAGATGGCATTGTGTGGGAGTCCGGTCCGGCAAATCAGATATTTGATGCTCCGCAAAGGGCTGAAACCCAGAATTTCCTCCACAGAGTGAACTAATTCGGGCAATTACGGCATGGCACGTTCAAATTTTGGGGATTTGGGAATAACGTATAGGCGTTTGCTGTATGGCCTAAATGAGGCACAAATATGGAGGTAATAAATGTCATCCCAACTTGAAATGGAAGCCGACGAAAATTTGTTGGTTGCCCTCGGTCGTAGCTGGGGAGTCCTTCTCCTTGGTGGAATCATTTCCCTCGCCGTCGGCATTATGGCGCTGGTCTGGCCAGGAGCAACAATCGTCGTAGTTGCAATTCTGTTCGCCGTTTACTTGATCATCTCAGGTATTTTTGAAATTGTTCGGTCCTTTGCCCACGGACTCACCGGCGGCACTCGTGTTCTCCTGTTGATCACCGGTGTGCTTTCGATCATCTTGGGTATTTTTGCAATCCGAAGCGCGATAAACGCCGCTGAACTGCTAGCAATCTTTATCGGTATCGCATTCCTGTTCCGTGGATTTGCGGCCCTGTTCATGGGGTTTGACTCCAAGGAAGGCCGCGGATGGAATATTTTCTTTGGCCTGATCATGCTGATCGGTGGAGTCGTAATTCTGACCCAGCCACTGATTTCACTTGCTACCCTCGCGTTGATCGTTGGTATCTGGCTGGTCATTATTGGTATCTTTGAAATTATCTCAGCATTCATGTTGCGTAGCCGGCTCAAGAAGCTCATCTAGCACAAGTAAGAATTCGAATCTGCTCGAATATATTTTCACATCAAAGTGCCCCTCAATGTCGAGGGGCACTTTGATTTTCTCCCAGTCAGTGGTTAGGTGGGGGCGTGACAAAGGAAACCTCCCAGACGCTTGATCGAGGGTTAAGCGTGCTCGAGGTTTTGGCTGAGCACCCGGAGGGTTTGAGCGTCACTGAGCTCAGCCAGAAGCTTGATGTTGGTCGAACTGTCGTCTATCGTTTAGTCGTCACACTGGAAGCCCATTCATTATTGCGCAGATCCGCTGATGGAAAATGTCGACTTGGATTAGGGCTGCTGGCTCTGGCACGGGTGATCCAGCCTCTGGTGCGTGAAGCGTCTGGACCGGCATTGCGCATGTTGGCGGAGGCACTTAGTTGCACCGCGTACCTGATGATCGCTGATTCAAATGATGGCTTAGTCGTCTTGGTTTCTGAACCAAATAGAAGTGATATGCACGTCTCAATGCGGATCGGTACCCGATCACCACTTGAAGGCAGTGCCGGCGGCCGGGCGATTCTAGCTGCCCGAACAGCGGCAGGTCGACAACTTGACCCACCCTGGGTTCTGGCCAATCTCGAGGGCGGAACCCACGGTCTTGCGGTCCCGCTGACCGGGATAACCGGCCTGGAAGCCAGTGTGGGGGTCATCTCTTCACGAGAGTTCTCAGAACCTGAATTTGGTGCTCGAGTCGCTCGGACCGCGTTAGAAATATCACGATTATTGATGTAATTCGGTTCGCAGACACGCCACGTAAGCCGCTGGGTTGATCAATTCTGAGCAATAACGCACAATGGGGTGTGCCTTCCCCTAGATCACGATCACTCATTCGTGCAATTGCCTTTACCCTCGCCTCCTTGCTGGGCTTAAGCCTCACAACGTCTGCGTTCGCAGATTCGCCACCGAGTCGAGTCGTCAGCGGCTGGATTCCTTACTGGATGTCGAGTCAAGGAAAGCCGCAGGGAATAAACACGGCAATCGCTAATAGCGATCTCTTTGTTGACGTTTCACCATTTTGGTACTCCGCAACCAAGGGTGGCCCCAATGGCGTAAAAGTGGGATTTAACTCTAATTACGGCAGTGCATCCGCCAACTCCGTCTGGGCTCTAAATCAACTCAGGGCCGCTGGAATTCCGGTGATCCCTTCCATTGCTGATGCATCGGGCAAAAACACAATGGCGAACCTGCTTGCAGACCCGGCAAGGCGAAGCGCGCATGTGGCCGAAATCGTAAACATCGTCATGTCCAATAATTATGATGGAATTGATTTGGACTATGAAACTTTTGCATTCACTGATGGAAGTGCGAGTTGGGATAGAACCCAACCAAACTGGACGGCCTTTGTCACTGAACTGGGTACAGCGCTGAAAGCCCAAGGCAAGCAGCTGGTCGTGACAATCCCGCCACCGTGTTCAATGAGTTCAAATTGCAGTGCTCGCACCGGCTACTACGTCTACAACATGATTGGCATAGCGCCATTCGTTGATCGAATCCGGATCATGGCGTACGACTACTCACTGGCAGGCCCGCTCGCACCGTACAACTGGGTACGAGCGATTGTTGCCTACTCGGCTTCGGTCGTTGACCCGGCAAAAATCCAAATCGGTGTCCCCACCTACGGCCGTTTCTGGACCGAAAGAAAGTCAAACGGGACCTACAACCTTTCGGGAGTGTGCCCCAGCAGCTCGAGTAGTGGAGCCGAGAAGGCCGCATACAACTCATTGACGGCTAGAGGCTCGATGACCGACGCCGACATTCCGGCCCTTATCGCCAAACAGGGTGGCGCGGCTACATGGGATGACACCAGCAAAGAATATTCTTTCCCTTACAACAAAGTCGCCACCTGGACAGATTCCAGTGGCGCCGCACAAACTTGCACCGCTTCTAAGATCTTAAGGTTCGGCGGACCCGAAGGGGTGCTGGCCAGAACCCAGCTTGTGGGCGAATTTGGGATCAACGCTGCGGCTTATTGGACAATCGGTGGAGATAATCCAGCGCAGTGGCCGCTGATTCGCGGTTATGCCCAATCACTAGCACCGGTTGTTCCTTCCGTCAGCGTCGTGGCTCCGCCAAATGTCGTTTTTGGTCAAGCAAGTGCTGTGAGCACAACCGCGGCATTTAACGGTGCTCCGATTGTTAATGCAACCGCTGTCTTGCAACGATCGGATGCGGGGGCTTGGGTTGATCTGGCATCGGGTGTGACCGGGCCTGACGGCGCGGTGGCTATCCCCTTTAGTTCCCAGACCAGTTCAACATTTCGGATTGTGGTTCGGTCAACCGCATCAACTCCAGAAGTTGTCTCGGAGGAGTTCTCCATAAAGGTGCTTTCAACCGTCTCCGCGCGATCAAAAGCCAAAAGTGTTGGTCGGGGTGACACCATCAAGGTTCCCACCGTGGTGAGACCGGCCGTTGTCCGGCAACAAGTGGTTTTGCAAGTACAGCGTGCTGGACAATGGAAAAAGGTCACGGCAACCATGACCAAGGCCAATGGACGAGTGGTCATCACGACAAAAGCGAAACTGCAAAAAGGCAAGTACACCTTCCGAGTGTTAGCCAAAGCAAAGTCGGGCATTGGTGCTGGGGTGTCAGGCCCATTCAAGATCCGAATTAAGTGACCGGTAGATCAAACCAACGTAACTGATCAAAGTCTGCGCTAAATCCACTGACACCGGACAAGAGTTTCGGCTCGGGAAGTGAATGCAACAAGGTGTGGGCGCTTTGCAAGTAGTCGGTGAGGGCGCTTTCGGGTGCGACATCGTGGTGAATCGGATAGGTCAATTCACCGGATTCGTTGTAGGCCAACATTGACAGTCGAAGTGGTGGTTCTACCGCGCCATCACGGTGATGCCAGCGTCCCGAGAGCGCGTCAAATCGGTATTGAGGAAGCAAAGCCCAACCGTGATCGGCGATCAGGCGTACGGCTTTGACAATGTATTCAAAGACCGGGTCAGAGATGAAGTAGTTGAAGTTGACGCGCACCCAGCCAGGCTTGATGCCCTCGCAACCTTGACTGATTTCGCGTTCATATTCATGAGAGGTGTCTAAATCAATTCCCAATAATCGATGCCCATAGGGGCCAGCACAACTGCACCCGCCACGGGACTGGATACCAAAAAGGTCGTTGAGAACCGCCACCACGAAGTTGTGGTGTAGGTATTTGCCGTCTTGGTGTTTGATCACAAATGAAACGATGCTCAGGCGGTCCGCGTCAAGGTTTCCCAAGATTTGAATATTGGGGTGTGGTGCCCAGCTAAGAATTGCTCGGCGCACGAGGTCATGTTCATGTGCGCGGATCACGTCAACACCGACCGCCTCTTTGAGCTGGAACACAAGACCGGCACGGATTGATTCAATGATTGCTGGAGTGCCACCTTCCTCGCGGTGCTCAACATCTTCGAGGTACATGTGCTCTGTCTGATTCACATAAGCAACGGTTCCGCCACCGACACTCTCTGGCACCGTGTTGCGTAGGAGTTCCTTGCGAACGATTAATACGCCGGGGGTTCCTGGTCCGCCAATAAATTTATGGGGGGAGAGAAAGATTGCATCTTTATAGGCAGAGGGGTGTGAGTCACAACGTGGATTCATCTCGATGTCGACGTACGGCGCGGCAGCGGCGTAATCCCAGAAAGCTAAAGCACCGTACTTATGCACGAGTTGGGTTATGGCGTGGGTATCAGTGATGATTCCGGTGACATTGCTGGCCGCGCTAAATGACGCAATTCGCAATGGCCGATTCTGATACGCGATGAGTTCGGCTTCAAGTTGGGTCGTGTCAATCTGTCCGTTGGCATCTTCTCGGATGGTGACGACGTCAGCGATTGATTCACGCCAAGGAAGCTCATTGCTGTGGTGTTCAAATGGCCCGATAAAGACGACGGGGCGCTCTTCTGCGGGGATGTGGTCGGAGAGGTGATATTTGGCGTCGAGGTCTGCCGGCAGCCGCAGATTCATAATTCCAATGATTTTATTAATTGTTGCCGTTGACCCAGAACCACAGAAAATAATCGCGGTGTCTTCATCACCATTGACCGCGGATTTAATAATTGCCCGGGCATCTTCTCGCAGGCGTGTTGTTTGTAATCCGGTACCGCTGGACTCCGTGTGGGTATTTGCATAGCGGGGGAGCACTTCACCACGAATAAAGTCTTCAATGAAAGTGACGCTGCGCCCACTCGCCGTGTAATCGGCGTAAGTAACGCGCCTTGGACCGAATGGACCCCACATCAACTGGTCATCGCCGATCACGCAGTCACGGATTTGGGCCAGAATCGCCGGTTCCGGCAAGCCAGGCTCTGCCGGTGGCACCGTGAACTGGGAATCTGCAACAAACATATTGCAACCTTAGTTCACAAACACGGTCCATGTCACAATGTCGCTGTGACCGCCACCCCGCTGGATACCCTCCCAGAGTTAGACCTTGAGAGCGAACTTGACCGCCCGTGGTCAACAACAGTGTGGGATGACCCGATTAATTTGATGACCTACGTAACGTATGTGTTCATGGATTATTTCGAGTTCAGCAAGGAAAAGGCCGACTACCTGATGTTGCTGGTACACACTGAAGGCAAGGCGACGGTGTCAACGGGTAGCCGGGAAGCTATGGAAAAAGATGTTGCGGCGATGCACACCTACGGCCTCTGGGCCACCCTGGCTAAGGATTAAGCCCACATGGAAATAAACCCCGATGGCGAAAACATTGTGATCCTGATTGAGCCATTTGAAGCCAAGATTCTGAGTGATCTGGCCCACCAATTGCTGGACATAACCGCACCCAATAGTGAGGTGGTGGCCAATGAAGATCCACTCGCAGCGCTCATTGGGATCGACTCCCAGGCAGAGAAACCAACTGACCCGATTTCAACACGGCTTTTCCCTGATGCATATCCCGATGACCCCGAAGCATCTATGGAGTTCCGCAGGTTCACCGAGCGTTCATTGCGAGAGACCAATGTGAACCGAGCAAGAAGCGTGTTAGCCGACCTCGATAGACAAACAACACTCACCTTGAGCGCGGATCAATGGAAAGAGTGGGTGGGCTTTCTCAACAGCCTGCGGCTGGCATTAGGAACTCGACTTGAGGTTGACCAAGACACTTGGACGCAGGAGCGATCCGAGTCCGATCCGCTCTACGAGATTTTTGAACTGTATAACTGGCTCACCTGGATGCAGGAAACACTCAT
>JBBARV010000019.1:0-6875 GCA_040399625.1 Candidatus Nanopelagicales bacterium
GGTTATGCACTAAGTTCTTCACACACCCCCCGGCCCCGTAGCTCAGGGGATAGAGCGTCGGTTTCCTAAACCGTGCGTCGCATGTTCGAATCATGCCGGGGCCACTAGGTAGCTGGAAACCTTCCAACAGGGCATTTTGTGAAGTTAGGCTTTCACTTCTCCTGACCTGGCTGTTATCAACGCTGCGTCAATTCCTAAGCCTTCTTGGTTACGAATGAGTCGATAATCTAGAACGGTGACTTTTTGGGCCGTCAAAGCTACCTGAAGGTAAATAACATTATTGCTTTCAATGCAACTGTTAAATGAGATTTTGGGTGACTCGAGCAGGAAAGAATAATCCTCTTCGATAATGGCACGGAACTTCTTTAACGTCACTGCCTCGCGAAACTGAACAGACGCGTACTCTCGTGCTTCCTTAAATCGCCCTAAACCGAACTCCTTTATTTGCCCCCTAATCACTTCTTCTGCCTCGGAGTAAGAACGAGCAGAGCATGCATCCGTAACCACGGGAGGATCAGCTGGTTCGGGCGAATCACTTGGTTCGGGCGAATCACTTGGTTGAACGGGAGACTCTGAAATGCTCTGTTCCGCTTTAGATTCGGCTTCCGTACCCGCAGGCGCTGAACACCCGGTGCCTATCAAGGCGCATCCCAAGAAAATAGCCGCGGATATGATTGTCTGCTTCACGGAAGCCAAACCAGAGGGAGGATGACGCGACCCATGGCGTAACTCTAACAGAAGAAAGCACGCGCGGTCATCCATAATTCTGTGTCTAAATTGTGCACGGATCAACAAAATCTATAGCTTCCAGCTGTTGCGCGTCAGCGTGATTGGAGCAGGGCTGCCATGTGAGTAGGGTCGTGATGCTCTCGAGATTTACGCCGGTCTTACTGCCTTCACAACAAGACTTGGGTCAAGTTTTGCCAAGGTTTGCTGTACCGAGATTGTCGGAGAAAACTGGCATGAATTCAAATTCACAGTGGTTTCACAGAATCAACTCAGATAGTTCTCAGACTCACAGTCAATAGTGCGGTCCACAGGTAAAACTACTTGAGGAGAGAAAATGAAAAAATTATTAAAGGGGGTAGTGCTCATCGGTGCCACCCTCTCCGTATTAGCAGCAGGGATGGCCACGGCAAGCGCCGCACCTGGCACTGGTTCACCTCAGGTAAATCAGAATCGCAATGGTGGTGGGAACGGCTTCACTGTCACATGCGACTTCAGCCATTCAGCTCGAGTTGATCCAATCGTTATGCCAGGTATGACCACGATGGGCCACCTACACGAGTTCTTTGGAAACACCACAACAAACGAGAACTCAACTGGAGCATCCCTTCTAACAGGTGGAACCACCTGTAACGATCAAAATGATCTCTCGGCGTACTGGTTCCCCGCGCTATACCAGGACGGCGTTCGCGTTGAACCAACATCTCTTCGCGCTCGCTATTCCCGACTGGGCGGAAATGTCACCGCATTCCACCAAGGCTTCATGGCAGTCACGGGACGATCTGACTCAACAGCACGGTGGGGTTGTAATACAAGTCGTCAAACAACATTCACCTCAACTCTTTCCGACGTCCCCACCTGTGGCGGTGGAGCACGTTTGGTGGCAGAAGTGAAATTCGGAGACTGCTGGGATGGAACTAGTCTGGACAGCGTCGATCATGTGTCCCACCTTGTTGCATCCAGCGCAGTTGGCGGAGGTCGCCCCGAGTGTCCCTCAACTCACCCAGTGCGTGTACCGGAGGTAACAATCCAAGCCCAGTACCCTGCCGCAGCAACAGGTGGCGTTGGTGTCACACTCGCCAGCGGCGGTCCAACAACTCTGCACGCCGACATGTTCGAAGCATGGGTCGGCACAAGTCTTGAGGCCCGTATCGGTACCGATCGTGGTCCTAACACTGCAGGTCCCCGGCCGCCCAGAAATGAAGGTGGCCGCCCACGGCGATAAAGGAAAGCCTATTCTGATCGAATAGATGAGACCGGTAGTTGGTGCAAAGCGCGCCAATACCGGTTCTTTATTCCTAGTCAACTTGACCTTGCCATATGCAGCATCGGCATAATTAAGAAAACATGTACGCCACTTGCTCGCTTAAATTGTTGATGGCGCCTCAACTAGATAGGTAGCATTAATAATTTCTGACCAAGTAGCTTTCGAGCCGGAGTAGCCGGTGAGAACCGCAAAATAGGTGATCCCGATCGCGGCCACAATTAATACTGCGCCAAAGACTTTGAGCCAAAGTGGTCTGTTCCGATTGAGGGGAACCCCTCGGGCAAAAACCCAAAACACAATCAATAGGACGAGGAAACCTATTGCGGCAAAGGGAAATATTTCACCGTAATTCGCGTGTACTTCGGGCCGGCCAACTCGTTCGGACAGTTGATTACCGGAGAGTTCTGCGATCACGCTTGCGATAACCCCGACCGTAGCCCCAATTACGGTGGCCGCTCCAAAAAGCCGCAAGGCTTTTGGTCGAGCTGCAATTAAAGTCGCACCGATTGCTGAGAGTGGAATAAGCACAACGGCTAGATGAACAATCAGTACGTGGACCGGCAGACCAGCAATCAAGTCGAACACAACGTCAAGCCTACTCTTGAGCTGGTTCCCCTCCTTTAGGCAAAGGACCTGGACACATTCCGACTTTACTTGCAAGTTGAACGCAAATACGGAACGCTGCCCATATGGGTGACCTGCTTGACCACAAGGATTCTTCAGCAAAAAATTCAACAAAACGGGGGCGGCGCGCACTCTGGTTGGCAGTAGGTGCGGCGGTCATTTGGCTCATGATCGGTAGTTGGGCCGGGCCATTGGCCGGCAGCCTGTCCGAGGTTCAAGAAAACGATGCCGCAACATTTCTTCCCGCATCGTCTGAGTCCACGGTCGTCAATGATGAACGGGCGCTGTTCACCGACAACCCCTCAATCCCGATCCTGACCGTGATCTCTCACCCGAATCGTTCACCACTGACTGAGGCCGATCGGGGACCAATCACGGACTTCCTCACCGGTGTCCCGGAATTAACTTTGGCTGATGGGTCGCGGGTGGGTTCCTACTTAGATTCTGAGCAACTCCTCCCACTGCCCGCAGAAGATGGCAAAGCCTTACTCGTCAACATCTCCGTCAATGGAGACCTTGGGGGCGAAAGAACACAAGCAGGTGAGTTCGTTTTCATCGAGATCACTAACTTGATTCGCGACTACGCGGTTACGTACGACACCCTGCAAATCAATATCACCGGACCAGGCGGATTCCTTGCCGACCTGATCAAAGTCTTTGGTGCCATTGACGGTGCATTGCTGTTGGCCACCGCAATTGTGGTGGCAATTATTTTGATTCTTGTCTATCGCAGCCCTGTGTTGTGGTTGATTCCATTGGTTTCTGCCGGTTTCGCACTCGCAGTTTCCAGCGGGATTGTTTATGTTCTAGCCGATAACGATGTACTCGTTCTTAACGGGCAAAGCCAAGGGATTTTGACAGTCTTGGTATTTGGAGCAGGAACGGACTACTCGCTATTGCTTGTCAGTAGATACCGTGAGGAGTTACACAAATACGCTGTTCATACGGATGCAATTGGTGCAGCAATCAAGGGCACCCGCGCACCCATCATCGCCTCTTCAGCAACAACAGCAATTGGTCTGATGTGCTTACTGCTCAGTGAATTAAACTCAAATAAATCAACCGGTCCGGTCTCTGCAATCGGTATCGTCGTTGCGATGTTAATCATGCTGAGTTTCCTCCCTGCACTCCTTACTTTCCCCAGTTTCGCCCTTCCCATCTTGGCGTTCTTGGTCCCCGCCGTTGTAGGGTTTATCTTGGGCCTCGTGACCGAAATCTCGTTTGGTCCTTTTGCAATCGTTGGTGGAGCCGCGGCCCTCATCACGCTGATCATGTGGATTGTCTTTGGTCTTATGCGAGTATTTGCCTCTTCAGGTGGTCCGTTCAACCGCGAACGCTTTCCCTCTGGGCGCTGGGCTTTCTGGCCCAAAGTTCCCCATGTCGGTGAGCCAGATACCAAACTCTCCGGTGTTTGGTCAAAACTCTCTGGGCTCGTCGGGCGCAAGCCTCGTATTACCTGGGTGTCAACTGCACTCATCCTTCTAGTTTTTGCCGGATTCAGTTCTACGTTGAATGCCGGTGGAATAGCCACTTCGGAGTCGTTCACAAACGGTGAAGAAGTTGATTCGGTGATTGGGCAAGGAGTATTGGTTGAACACTTCCCCGGTGGCTTAGGTAGTGAAACAATTGTCACAGCCAATCAGGGAAGTAGCGAAGAAGTTCTTTCAGTCATTACGTCCACTCCCGGTGTCGCTGACGCCGTTGCTTTTATCGACCCAACAACAGGGGAAGTTCCCGTTGTTGACGGGCGCGTGTTGTTCTCCGTTACGTTGCAATCACCTTCAGACTCCTCCGAGGCCGAAACAGCCATTGGTGATCTTCGATCCAGTTTCACTTCAATGCCAGGTGCGCAGGCCCGAGTCGGCGGCCCGACCGCTGTTGCATTCGATATTAACGAGGCAAATCTTCGCGACCGTAATGTAATCATCCCCACGGTGTTGATCGTGATCCTGATCATTTTGATTATTTTATTGCGAGCATTTAACGCACCGATTATTTTGATCGGAACAGTTCTACTCTCCTACTTGGCAACTTTGGGAGCATGCGCGCTTGCGTTTAACTACATCTTCGACTTCCCCGGTGCTGATCCGTCTTTCCCATTATTTGCATTTGTGTTCTTAGTGGCTCTTGGAGTTGACTACAACATTTTCCTCATGACCCGTGTGCGAGAGGAAACACTGCTTCATGGAACCCGGGAAGGGATTCTGAGAGGCCTTACCGTCACTGGCGGAGTAATCACAAGCGCAGGAATCGTGCTCGCAGCGACCTTCCTAGTTCTCGCTGTTCTTCCGTTGGTGTCCTTGCGTCAGGTTGGATTTGCTGTTGCTCTCGGTGTTCTCATTGACGCATTTGTTGTGCGAACAACGTTGGTGCCAGCTTTGGCATATGACATCGGTAAAAAAATCTGGTGGCCAAGTCCACTTGCTCAAAAGGATGCCCTCGATTAACAACTAAACGATTTCACCATTTGATTGCGGCGCACCTTCAACGAAAATATTTTCAACTCTGGGCTGCAAGTCAAAAAGTGACAACTCTGGAACGGCCTCTTCGAGTGGTTGCTGGGAATCCATGAAACTTGTATTGATCAGGGGCTGGTCAACCGTGAATGCGACCGGATCTTCGATTGCGGCCTGCATGTAAGCCTGCCACGCGTAGTTGTGAAGCAGATACGCTTCTTTGGCCGCTCTGACTTCAGTGTGCCACGGCAAAACATTGACCGCAGCAATCACCCGCCCTGCGGCACCAATTGAATCTGCGCCGTCAACGGCAATGCCGGCAAGTTGCTCAACGGCGGCCCGCGTCTGGGCATCGGTCGGTTCACCTTGCAAGTCCGCGGAATCCAGTTCTTCAAAGACCACGGCAACCCGATCCTGCACTTCCCCCATGGTTGCCTCAGACGCTTCAATAGCACTCACCAATCGGTCCATCTCGATATTGCGAGCGAGCCAGTTCGTCCCAACCGCACCCCCTATCCCCAACGTGAGGATGAATGCAACGGCGCCGGCGACCAACGGGATCCAAGAATTACGCTTCACACACCTATTGTCGCCTATTGTCACCTATTGCCTATATGAGTCTCGCTCTCAAGCCCAATCCACTAGATTTATTGCGTGGGTTATCCAGCGAGTTCCCGCCAATCCTGGCGTTTGGGATACGACTCAGCGCTGGAAACTATCCGTGCGCAGCTCCAGCATGCGCCCAGCAACACACCGGTTCGCCTGGCAAAGGCAACCAGCAATCTCTTTCGCGGTCGTTCAGCCAGCGCGGTAACGGGGCTGGATGTGACCGCATTTGCTCAAGTTTTTGACGTCGATCCCATTGCGCGAACCGCCGAAGTGGGCGGCATGACCACCTACGAGGACCTGGTTGCCGCATCCCTTCCCTACGGCCTCATGCCACTGTGCGTTCCGCAACTTCGAACGATCACACTCGGTGGCGCGGTTACAGGTTTAGGCATTGAAAGTGCGAGCTTTCGCAGCGGGACCCCACATGAGTCAGTCGTTGAAATGGATATTTTGACCGGGACCGGTGAAGTTTTGACCGTCACCGGAAATTCACAAGACCCACATCAGGATCTGTTTTATACATTTCCTAATTCATATGGCTCCCTCGGCTACGCGCTGCGACTCAAAATTGAACTTGAACCTACCCAGCCTTTCGTTCATATTTCGCACCTGCGTTTTGACTCCGCGGCGGAATTGACCGCAACAATGAAATCTTTAGCGGCTTCCCGAATTTTCGATGACTCCCCGATTGATTTTCTTGACGGAGTGGTGTTTTCCCCAACTGAACAGTATTTAACAATTGGCACAATGGTGGGTGAATTGCCCGCAGGACGTAGTACGAGTAACTACACCGGCATGGCGATCTACTACCGCTCAATTCAAACCCGCAAAGACGACTACCTCACAATTAATGACTACCTGTGGCGTTGGGACACGGACTGGTTTTGGTGCTCCCGTGCCTTTGGTGCTCAAGTACCTGCCGTGCGAGCCCTATGGCCAAAATCAAAACTGCGTAGTGATGTCTACTGGAAACTGATCGCCATGAACCGCAAGTACCGGATCGCCGAAAAACTTGACGCCCTCCGGCGCAAACCGCCACGTGAACCGGTCGTACAAGATATCGAGATCCCCGTTGATCACCTTCCCGAATTTTTGGACTTCTTTCACGCCGAAATTGGCATTGAACCCATCTGGCTCTGCCCCCTCAAACAGCGGGACCCGAATGCCCGCTGGCCACTCTACGAATTTGACCC
>JBBARV010000019.1:6975-23753 GCA_040399625.1 Candidatus Nanopelagicales bacterium
CGCTCGCTCAAGGGGAGTCGGCATTCAAAACGACGCGACGCGGAGGCAATACAGCACCATTACGACGTTTCCAATAACTTCTACCGTTGGATACTGGGTCCATCCATGGCCTACACCTGTGCGGTATTCCCTTCACTTGATGCAAGTCTCGAGGTGGCTCAAGAAGAGAAGTTCGATCTCGTCGCGCGCAAATTGGGTCTCAAGCCAGGTATGAAACTTCTCGATGTTGGCTGCGGTTGGGGCGGCATGGTGATGCACGCGGTGAAAAACTATGGCGTCACAGCAATAGGGGTAACCCTTTCCGAGCAGCAGGCCCTGTGGGGAGAACGTGCGATCAAGGAAGCTGGCCTAGAAAATTTGGCCCAGATACGTTTTAGCGACTATCGCGATGTGACTGAAACTGATTTTGATGCAATTTCTTCCATTGGACTCACCGAACATATCGGTCGCGCGAATTACCCTTCCTATTTCAGTTTCCTATTTGACAAGCTCAAGCCTGAGGGTCGCATGCTCAACCACACAATCACCAGACCAGATGAAAAACTTCCCACGCATTACCGCAAATCATTCATCAATCGGTATGTATTCCCCGACGGAGAACTTTCGGCTCCCGGTGTGATCATGAACGCGTTTAACAACTCGGGTTTTGAAATCCGACATGAAGAGAATTTGCGCGAACATTACGCACTTACCCTCAAACATTGGGGTGAAAACCTAGAGGCCCACTGGGACGAGGCGGTTGCGGAAGCTGGTCTAGAAACGGCTAGAGTTTGGCGGCTTTATATGGCAGCATCCCGGATGGGCTTTGATCTCAACACGATTCAATTGCATCAAATGCTTGGCGTAAAACTGGGCCCCTTGGGTCAATCAGGCATGCCGCTTCGCTCAGTTTTTAATTGATCAAGCACCAACAAAAATATGTGCCGCTTCGTCGAGTGGCACCTCGGTGTACTCACCAGCACTACCGATAAACACTCCCGTATCTGAGCGGTAAGCGTTAACTCGTGCACCGGGCAGCGCTCCGACTCTGCGCAGGCGCGCCATCACTATTTCATCATGTTGAATTGTTTCTGCCAATCGACGAATAGTCACCTGCCGCGGGACTTGCTCGACCACTTCGATAATGCTTATTACTGCGAAATCTGAGTCGACTGCCTTAGCGTAATTTGGGTCAATTTCCTCGAGCCCTGGAATCGGGTTGCCAAATGGCGACACCGTTGGGTGTGACAGCAACTCTAAAAGACGAATCTCAACTGCAGTACTCATTACATGCTCCCAGCGGCATGCTTCCGCATGAACTTCTTCCCAAGGCATTTTGAGAACGTCAACCAACATGCATTCGGCCAGTCGGTGCTTGCGCATCACTTGGGTTGCGTGCTCACGACCTTCTTTGGTGAGTTTGAGGTGACGCTCTGAATCAACATGCACTAAGCCATCGCGTTCCATCCGAGCGACAGTTTGTGAAACCGTCGGACCACTTTGTCCCAGACGCTCCGCAATTCGAGCGCGCATTGGAGGAATACCCTCTTCTTCTAACTCAAAAATCGTCCTCAGATACATCTCGGTCGTATCAATGAGTTCGCTCACAAGTTTCAGTCTACCGGAGTACCACCTAATGAGCGAAGATCAAGCAAGCGTGCGGAACCATGGGGCCTTAGGCTAGAGACGTGAGTTCGATCATGTGGTTTCGGCGAGACCTTCGGATCCGCGATAACCCAGCCCTGCTTGCCGCGGGAGTGGACGTGCTCCCGGTCTTTGTTTTTGACCCTGCCCTCTGGGGTACAGCAAGTGACACCCGCCGCGCATATTTGGTAGCGAGTTTGACCTCACTCAATGAGTCACTCGGGGGGAAGTTGGTTCTTCGTACTGGAGACCCCTGTACGGTGATTCCGGCACTGGTGAGGGAAGCGAACGCTGATTCGGTTCATATCGCGGCTGATTTCGGACCTTATGGCAGCGTTCGAGATACCGATGTTGAGAAAGCACTTGACGTTCCATTGGTACGAACCGGCTCGCCTTATGCCGTTTCTCCTGGTCGGGTTGTTAAATCCGATGACACGCCCTACCGCGTATTCACTCCGTTTTACAAAGCGTGGACGACCCATGGTTGGCGAGCACCTGCAACCGGGCCGCTTCCTACTTTCGTCACGGCACCCTCTGAGCCGATGCCTCAAGTGAAGAGTTCCGTTCCTCTACCCGCCGCAGGAGAAGAGGCGGCTTGGGAGCGTTGGACACAGTTTAAAAAGACTGCCTTGGCAATGTATGACGAAACTCGTAACCGCCCCGACCTTGATGGCACGAGTGTGCTGTCACACCATTTGAAATATGGCGAGATTCACCCTCGCTCACTCCTTGCTGAGTTACAACCAAAACACATTGTGTTCATTAAAGAAATTTGTTGGCGCGAGTTTTATGCCGACATCATGTTCCACAACCCCACGAGTTCCTCGCGGTCACTCGATGCACGTTATGACTCCATTATGCCGTGGGCAAGCGGCACAGAAGCGCAGACGCTTTTCGATGCTTGGTGTCAAGGGCGTACCGGCTACCCCATTGTTGACGCCGGGATGCGCCAACTCACGACAACCGGGTGGATGCACAACAGGGTGCGCATGATTGTGGCGAGCTTTCTTATTAAGGACATGCATATCCCCTGGCAGCGCGGCGCTAAGTTCTTTATGCAGCACCTACGCGACGGTGATCTGGCGAGTAACGCCCACGGTTGGCAGTGGACAGCTGGGTGCGGCACCGACGCTTCGCCGTTTTACCGAGTCTTCAATCCGATCACCCAAGGAATCAAGTTTGATCCCAACGGCGACTACGTCAGACGCTATATCCCGGAACTCGCGCACCTAGCAGGCGCAACCGTTCACCAACCATGGGATTCATCCGAGGTGGACGCGCACGACTATCCGCGGCCAGTTGTTGACCACAAGCTGGAGCGCGAGGTTGCCCTTGCTGACTTTGCTTCAATTAAAGGCCGTACCTAGCCTGCATGCCCAAGGCTCAGGCCTCATAAGGTTGGGCTATGCAAACCCTGGCCGTGCTCTCCATGAAGGGCGGGGTGGGCAAAACCACCGTGGCTCTGGGGCTGGCGAGTGCCGCTTGGCAGCGTGGCGAACGGGTCCTCGTTATCGATCTTGATCCCCAAGGAAATGCGACCATGGGCCTGGGGGTCGCCAATCCTGAATTCACCATGAATGACGTGCTCGCCGACCCACGCCCCGGGATAGCAGCCGACGCGATCGTCGACTCAGGCTGGGGTAACCGAGTTCAAGTCCTCGCCGCTGATCGCTCACTTGAACACCGCAACACAATTGAAGGTCCACTTTCCTCCCAGCGACTTCGCATTGCCCTGGGTAATCTCCCCCGCCAATACGACCTGGTCCTAATTGACTGCCCGCCTTCACTAGGCGAGATGACTCGCAATGCCTTGCACGCGGCAACCGATGCACTCGTTGTTACCGAACCCGCCTACTTTGCTTTGGCTGGAGCCGAGCAGGCCGTAGAGGCAGTTGACGTGATTCGTTTCGCGTCCAACCCAATGCTCAACCCTGCCCGTATCCTGCTCAACCGTGTCCGCCCAACCGTTGCCGAGCACCGAAACCGCACTGCCGAATTACGCGATGCTTTTGGCCCCGTAGTTCTCGACATTGAAGTTCCCGAACGTAATGCAATCACCCAAGCCGAGTCCGCTGGAATGCCGATTCATGCGTGGGATTCACCCGCCGGTCGCGAACTTGGCACAGTTTTCGACCAAGTAATTGCCATCATGTCACCGAGGAAAAGGTTGTGGGGTTAGTCGTGGCTAAAACAGAATTCAATTCAACACCCAGGCCTGCATTGCGCAAGTCAGGTGATTCAAGTATCCACCCTGTTCTCGATGACGGAAACGCTGAACCAAAACATATTGGCCAAGAGTCAGCAAGATTTGGTAACGCGAGCGATTCAGTAAAACTGTCTCGCAGGGACAAACCGGTTGAAATGAGTATCACGATCCCCAAGTCACTTCGAAAAAAATTGAAGGCCGCGGCGAAGAATCAGGGTATTACTATCGATGAACTAATCGCCTCGCGTCTCAGCGAATAGCGCGTATTCAAATAACCAAGTAACTCGGTGAGCTAGCGCGCATGCGTCTAAGGAACCGGGTGTTGCGCGTCATAACGCAAAAAGCTCCGAAATTTGGCAGCTAGCCCAATCGAGAGCACCACACATAACAGGCCGCCACTAATTACGGAGAAAGCTTCACCGCCAAGGGATGCGACAACACCTGCTTCAACATCACCCAGACGAGGCCCACCCGCGACAACAACAGTATGGACGCCTTGTAGTCGCCCCCGGAAATCATCCGGTGTCGCGGACTGCAGGATCGTCATCCGGAAAATCGCCGAGACATTATCTGCTGCACCCGCGATAGCAAGAAGTACGAGGGAAATTATTAATGTCCGCGAGAAACCAAAGACCGTAATAGAAGCCCCCCACACAATGACTGAAATAACAATTGCTCTGCCCTGCCAACGAACTTTGCCCAACGGTCCAGAGAAGATTCCCGAAATCAAACCACCCAATGCGGGGGCCGCGGTCAACAGTCCCAGAGTGAATGCAATATTTTGAGTTGTCCCACCAAACCAGAGCGCAGCTATTGCCGGAAATAGCGCTCGCGGCATGCCGAACACCATGGCAACCAGATCTTGATAAAAGCTCATTTGTAGATTCATCTTGCCGCGCATAAATTCAAAACCTTCTTTGACCGACTTCCAGCCTCGACTTGCGTCAGCCGACTGCGTAGGTGGGAGCTTCGGAAGTCGATACATGGCGTAAATCACCGCGCCGAACGCCACAATATCTAGTAGGTATGGCGCTGTAATGGCTCCTGTCGCCGCAATAAGGAATCCACCAATCAGTGGGCCGAGGGTGAATCCAAGATTCCACGTAATAATGCCTAGTGCATTCGCCGCCGGTAACAATTCAATGGGAACAATGCGAGGAATAATCGCCTGTCTGGCTGGATTTCCTACCGCAAAAAAAGCTGATTGAACCGCTACTAGCAAATAGAGGAAGCCGACTGAGTCGAAACCGATAAATGCTTGGGTGAATAGCATCAACGAGGTCAGCCACATGCCGACCGCGGTAATCAGTCCCACTGTGCGTCGATCGAAAGTGTCGGAGAGTGATCCACCATAGAGCCCGAATCCAACGAGCGGGATCACTTGCGCAAGCCCAACCAGCCCGACCATCAGTGACGAGTTTGTTAACTCCCAAATTTGCAGGCCAACGGCAACGCTCGCCATCTGTTGACCAATATTGCTTACTCCGTGAGCAAACCAAATGCGGCGATACGGGGCACTAACCTTTAATGGTGTCAGGTCAGCAAATATTTTTGCCACGACCTGAACCTACACAGGGGATAAGAAAACAACAGAAGCTAGGGAACTACGGGCTCAATCTTGTCGGGTACCACGTTGAGTCATCCTGCAACTCATAGACAAACCGATCATGTAACCGCGACTCACGACCCTGCCAAAATTCAATCCGAGTTGGAACAACCTGCCAGCCACCCCAAAAATCGGGGACCGGAAGTACTTCATGCTCGGCAAATCGTAATTCGCATGCGGCGTATTGGGCATCTAGTTCTTCCCTGCTTTCCAACCGTGAAGATTGCTGGCTGGCCCAAGCGCCCAATTGCGACTGCCGCGGACGAGATTGAAAGTACTCCTGCACCTCATCCCTTGGGACAAGTTGCGCCCGACCAGTAATAATCACTTGCCGATGCAGTTCATACCATGGGAAAAGCAGGGCGACATTGGGATTGGCTGAAATATCCAAACTCTTAGCGGACTCCAGATTTGTGTAGAAGCTGAACCCGAACTCCGAAAAGTCTTTGAGTAGTACCGTTCGCGAGGCTGGACGCGGATTTCCCTGCCAATCCAGGCCTACGGTCGAAACCACCATTGCATTTGCCTCAAGAATCTGTGACTCCGCTGCTTGGTCGAACCACACCCCGAATTGATCAAAAGGATTTTGCGCCAGCATGTCGTTAGTAAGCACCCCAAGGTCATAAGAAATCCGGAGGTCACGTACTGAAACCTGCGCCGGCTTTTCCATACCTAATCTCACCACGGCCGGGCCCGAACCACCAATCGGGTCAAGCAACCGATCCAACGGGACCTTCGGCACGGGAACGCAATAAACTCCGGCTCTAACCTAAATTCAGCACAATCCACCCAAGGAGCCATACGTGAGCGACATTGTGATCCCATCCGAATTTCTTCCCACCGACGGGCGATTCGGTAGCGGTCCATCAAAGGTTCGCCAGGAACAAACTGATGCTCTCGCTCAGGTGTGGCGGTCATACATGGGTACGTCTCACCGCCAAGCAGCTGTTCGCAATGAGGTTCAGCGCCTACGCGAAGGACTAGCCCAATTGTTCAACCTCCCCGAAGGCTACGAAGTAATTTTGGGCAACGGTGGTTCGACAGCATTCTGGGATATCGCCTCATTTAGTTTGATTCGCGACCGTGCGCAGTTCCTTTCATTTGGTGAATTTGGCGCCAAGTTTGCTTCCGGTGCACAAAAGGCACCTCAACTCGGTGATCAAGATATTCGCAAGTCGGATCCCGGTAGCGCGCCAGTTTTCGAAGCTATGGCCGGGATCGATGCCTACTGCACCCCACATAATGAAACGTCTACCGGAGTTGCTTTCACACCCAAGCGAGTCGCTGGCACTGATGAAGACGCACTCATGATTATCGATGCAACCTCGGCTGCAGGTGGCTTGCAGGTTGACGCAAAAGAGTTCGATACCTATTACTTCGCACCTCAAAAAAGCTTTGGCTCAGACGGTGGATTGTGGTTTGCGCTCATGTCCCCCGCAGCAATTGCTCGTGCTGCAGAAATTAAGGAATCAGGTCGTTGGATCCCAGATTTCCTTGACCTGATGACAGCGATTGAGAACTCACGACTTCAGCAGACCTACAACACCCCGGCCCTCGCAACCATTTACATGATGGCCGAACAGGTTGATTGGTTTAATTCCAACGGCGGAATGGCGTGGACCACGGGTCGCACCACCGAGTCCTCGCAACTCATCTATTCATGGGCCGAATCAAATGACCTACTCAGCCCCTTCGTCAGCGATCCCGCTCTACGCTCGGGTGTTGTTGCAACGATTGACGTTGACGATTCAATTGATGCAACTGCAATCACCAAGGTGCTCCGTGCGAATGGAATTCTTGACACTGAGCCTTACCGCAAACTTGGACGCAATCAACTACGTATCGCAGTTTTTCCCGCGGTTGATCCAGAAGATGTCAAAGCGCTGATTACTTCGATTGATTTTGTTATTGCGCAATTGTCGTGACCAATCTCGTCGCTACAAGGCCACATCGAGATAGGCCAACCTGGGCAGGTTACATTCTCATTTCTTCATATGTTTGGTTCGTTTACGCTTTTAGTTCAAGTCAAGCCCTGATTAGAGATGAACAGGGAACCTCGCGCACAATTGCCAGTCTGCATGTGATTTTTCTGTCAATTGGCGGAATCATCGCCGGACTGATCGCCGCCCGTTTTATTGTGAAATTAGGTCGGGACCGATTCATCACTTTCTCGGTGGCGGGTCTGGCTGCCGGCGTCCTTCTCTACACCGCTCCCGGCGGCATAATCTTGACACTTTCGGGCTCGTTCACCGCATCCTTTTTTGGTTCCGCAATCATTGTTGGTGCCAGCGCTTTTCTCTTCGACCACCAGAAGGAAGCCGGTCCGGCCTCAATAACCGAAGCTAACGCGGTCGCAGCACTCTCTGGAGCGCTCGCACCTATCGCGGTAGGGCTGGGTGTGGCAATTTTTCTGGGCTGGCGAATTGGATTATGGCTTACGCTCCTTGGTTTATTGGTCAGTTTGCTCCTCATGCGAAATAACTTTCCCGTGTTCCGCGTGCCGGTCGAAGAACAGATTCGAGAGGCCCAAAAAGTCCCATTCCCCCGGCGATTTTGGTGGGCACTGACCACCCTCTTTATTCTGATCAGCTCTGAATTCATCTTGACCTTGTGGAGTGTTGATCTACTGCGCGAACGCGGAGGCCTTGACGCAGGAGCGGCCGCAGCCACGGTGGGTGCTCTGACCCTCGGTATTTTCATTGGTCGAGTTATTGGTTCCCGATTCGCGGAATACTTTCCTGTAGACCGCATTCTGATAATCGCCGTACTCATCGCAGGTGCGGGTTGGCTGATTGTGTGGCTAAACACTTTCGCACCGATCATGATCGGCGGATTGGTCGTCAGCGGGATTGGGGTCGCCCTTTTCTGGCCGTTGGGAATTAGTCGGGTAGTGATGGCCTCTGGCGGTCAGAACGACCGAGCAACAGCATTAGCGGCTGTCGCGGGTGCATCTGCCGGCGGAGTGGGGCCATTTGCCCTCGGCGCCCTGGCTGATGCAATCGGGGTTCACTCCGCTTTATTGGTACTCCCGGTGGTCTTACTCACCGGTCTTCTCCTCATCCTGATCAAGCCCGTTGCCAAAATAATTACACCTGATGTCACACCCATCAGCACCACGTAATTCACTGAATGGCTTTGCACCGCTGTAAATGCTGGTGATCCAGTAACTACTGATGCCTCTCGTGTCGTTTCGATCGCGATCACAGGAGCCACCTGCACGCGCAAAAGTCGGTTATCGCTTTCACTTGCAATCACGACGGCGCTCTCACCCGGCAGCCATGCAATCGCTTCCCCCTGAGGCTGTGCCGGTAATTCAACTTCCTGATCGAGTTCGCCAGTTGGATGCCCATTGTAAAACTGGGCGTTAAAGTAGTCACGAATAACAAATCCACTTCCATCAGGTTTCATTGCACCGTCAGTTATCAGGCCGGAGGCCGGTCCAATTTTCTTTGCGATGTTAATCCCCGCTGTTTTCAATTTTTTTGGCAACGCGTAAATTGAACCACTGGCTAATTGCTTGGTAACAATCCATAGCTGCTGCGATCGCGGATCGGCAAGAATTGTTTCAGCGTTATGTGGCCGGTCGTCATAGGTAAACCGATACCTTGTCACTTGAGCACTCGTGTTACCGAGTTTTTTCGGTTCCCTTATTCGGTATATCGAGACATTGCTCCACGAATCCCTGTTGTCCCCAATATCACCAACCCACAGAACCGGTCGTCCTCTAGGGTCCACTCCCGCTGCTAACCCTTCGAAGTCACGTGCAGAAACACCCAACAAATTGAGTTCGCCAATGATGGAGCAGTCGGTGAGCTCGAGAGCGTACAACTTTGCTTCGTCACCTGAATCGTTGTGCACCCACATGACTCCTGGATGCAATGCGGAGGGCGCCATTCCACTAATTTCAGTTAATCGGGGATCAGTGAATTCACACACGGTTTCAGCCGAAGGCAATGCTGCAACCGCGGCGGCAGGTGTCAGGGTCAGCACCAGTAAAAGGGCGACACAAAAAAACTTACGAATCAGATTGACGCAATCGCTGCGACAAAAACACTTCCAATAAGCGCAACCAGCACCACGATGGTGACGATTCTCCTAAATCCGGGGGTCATTACCCAACCTTAAAGCAATGATTCCCATTCACCTTGCCTGCGGTTACTCTTTCCCCATGGCCGCATCCGATTCCAACGCAATCCTGCCGGTACGAATAGGCACCGCAATTGCGATAATCGCAACAACGGTAATCGCATTCATTGAGCCAATTTTTCCAACGGAAGTAACCGGGAATTCAACGGGAACTGCCGTCTGGTGGTTCGGAGTCGGACTAATTGCCAGTGTGAGTGGCGTCCTTGGCTTGGTTTTTTTACGGCATCGTGCTCGCCGACTCGGCAGTTGATCGCGTCGTTCTACTCGATGCTCGTTGAACCCTCACGCTCAACCGGCGCAAACCCTGGGTCAACCGTTCCCGAGTGCGCACCGCAACCAAAACTTAATGAGACAACGCGGCCGTCAGCCGGTGAGAGCGCATTGGTGCACACCGCAAAAGCCTGTCCGAGCGGACCAGCTAAAGAATTGTGAAATCCACAGCTGCCACAGGTCGCCGGGGCGAGTCGCGCCATTTCCGTTGCTGGACCGAATTCATTGCTATGCCAACGATCTGCGGCCTGCTCGCGACCATCAACAGAAAGTACTCGAGCCCGGCCGAGTCCCAATTCCCAACCAGACATGATTCCGCGGTACTCCTCGACGTACTCAAAGTCCTCGTCTACGTCGCTGGCAAAAAATTCTGCAAAACCTGGTACGAGGCGCTCATCATGCGCATTGACCGGGAGCACATCACCGGGGCTGAGATCACCGGGTTGAATTCGCTCACTCCACGGAAGCCAAGGGGGCGCTAAAAGTGAGTCCGGCCCTGGCAACAAAACAACGTCGGTGACGGTGACCTTTGACTTGCTTTTTGGAGCGATTGCGAGTGTGACCGCCCACTGCCAGCCGACATAGGCCTTATTCGTGCATTGAAACAGGTGGGTAGCCAAATTCTCGGCTTCCATGATCAAACCAATATGTTCACCGATGAAAGCCGAGTTTCCGGCCTCGATAATCGCGGCTGCTTTTGCCTCTTCCACCGCACTAACAAAGGTGGGATCCACGCTCAAGTCCGGGACCTCAGCGGCAAGGGCCAGTGCCGATAAATGCGTGCTCACTCACCAAGTCTCTCCCATGAGGCGCACGGGAGGGAACAGCGGGTAATGTCACCGCCATGACCTCACAGTTTCGCAAGGGCGCGGCCCTCCTTTCCCTCACTGTCTCGGCATTGTTGCTGCTTTCCGGTTGCACCAAGCCCCTGCCCGGTGCAACGGTCTTCTCCGGGGCCAACAGCCAGAGTCGGCAAGCAACCTGTTGGGCATTTGACTCGGAAGAGCTCGCCGCCGGTGACTGTGCTCAGGACCTCATAGCCCAAGCTGCAACCGGTGATGCGGTCTCAGTCGTCAAAGTTTTTCCTGGCGATACCGTAGGAATTAGCGTCGATCCGGTTGTCGCAGAAACAGGTTGGTTTGTAGTTCTCGGCAATGAACGCATGACCGAAAATCCGATCACGAGCCTCTACTACCGCTTTACATTCCCTGCAACCCAAGAGATCCCAGCCGAGGGTGTACTTTTGCAGATCGTTGCCAGCAATGGTGTCGGCGCCCGTGGAATCTGGGTCTTCAAGTTGGATCAGGCGAGTTAAGGAGCAGCATGTTTGCAGTTTATGCACATTCGATTAACTCTGAAAATCCTCTCGATGCACTAACGGTGGGTGAAATTGATGAACCGGTGACTCCACTGGAATGGGTCACGGTAAACGTGAAAAGTGCAAGCCTGAATCACCACGATATTTGGTCCCTCAAAGGTCAAGCGCTCAAGGCCGACCGAGTCCCGATGATCTTAGGAAGTGACGCCGCTGGGGTAACCGATGACGGTCGCGAAGTTGTCGTGCACGCGGTGATCGGTTCCCCCCGCAATTCCAATGGAAAAATCATCGACGAAACCGAGGATGTCCAACGCTCTCTATTGAGCGAGTTGTACCCGGGAACACTCGCGGAACGCGTACGCGTTCCTGCACAGAATCTTTTGGACAAACCGGCATCCATTAGTTTCGAGGAAGCTTCGTGCCTCCCAACGGCCTATTTAACGGCTTACCGAATGTTGGCAAAGCGTTCCAACACGCAACCCGGTGACACAGTCCTCATTCAAGGCGCTGGCGGCGGCGTCGCGACAGCCGCGATAGTTTTGGCGAAAGCCCTTGGCCTCAATGTTTGGACGACTTCACGCGATGAAAAGAAGCGTGAGTATGCAATCGGACTCGGTGCAGACCAAGTATTTGAATCGAATGCGAAATTACCCGGAAAAGTTGACGCGGTAATTGAAACCGTGGGTGAAGCAACTTGGTCGCACTCACTTCGATCCCTTCGACCAGGCGGAACAATCGTTGTCTCTGGCGCAACAAGTGGCGCAATGCCACCTGCAGACCTCAACCGGGTTTTCTTTTTGCAACTATCGATCAACGGTTCGACCATGGGCTCACGAAATGATTTTATTGAGTTGCTCGAATTGATGGAGCGCACAGAAACAAGACCCGTAATTGATCGAGTAATGCCAATTCAGCAAGCCCGAGTTGCATTCGAGTCAATGCTGCACGGCGACGTGCACGGAAAACTCGTACTAAATATCTAGATCATCGGCGACAGCACGCAAGACCAAAGCAGTCTTTTGAGCCATGGCATCGGTCGGGTACTTGCCCCGACGCAACTGATTGCTCACGCTGTCGAGCAACTTGATCACGTCTTCCAGCATGATTGCCATGTCGTCGGCCTTCTTACGGTGACCCTTCACAACTGAAGCGGGCTCACTCAAAATAGTTACCGTCAGCGCCTGCTTGCCGCGACGTCCGTCGACAATTCCAAAATCAAGCTTGGTGCCCGGCTTCAAAGCGGTGACACCGGTAGGCAGAGTCGAGACGTGAACAAAGACGTCTTCGCCTTCATCGCTTGAAATAAAGCCGAAGCCCTTTTCCGCGTCGTACCATTTAACTGTTCCTGTCGGCACGGCTCGCCCCACTCTCTTCATATCGCAATTCCCACCCCCCAACGGAGTGTCCTCAAGGTTAGCGCAAGCACCCTTTGGTTCCGGATCTGGTGGTCTAACCACGAGGGCCTAGACTAATGGGATGCCCGAAAGCTTTGAAAGCGCGAAAGTAACGCGAGCGCAACGGGTGATCAAAGCGGGCGCGATCCTCACCATCATTGGAATCGTGGCAACCTTGATTGCCATTCTGCCCCTCGTCAGCGACATTGAACTCTCAGGCGCATGGTGGTTTTTATCGATGATCACCGGAGTTGGCCTCGCCACAGTCTTGGCCGGACTCACCATGTCGGCTCGGTCCCGCTCGACCCGCTCGACCCGCTCGACACCATCGACACCATCGACACCATCGACACCATCGACACCAACTAGCGCATCGGGGTCACCAAGGGAATGAGCATTAGCCGTCCACGAAGCCTCGCCGATTCATTGCGCGGTCGCAGCGAAGTTGAACTTACTGAACTTTTTCTGGGTCGCCCAGATTTGGCCCACCCGGCGCCGGCCGACATTTCCAGTCTGGCCAGACGCGCAACAGCAACACCCTCGGTCAGCCGGACCCTTGATATTTTGTCGGCGCCACAACTACACGTTTTGTTCACCCTCCGCGAGAACTCGATGAGCAGCGATGCACTCTCTGAGTCAGTTGATCCGCTTGTCGCAAAAAATATCGAAGCAGAAATCGGGGTTCTGCTCAAGTTAGCACTGGTCTGGGGGTTACCTGACTCTCTCAGCGCCGTAACTTCGGTGCGCGACACTTTGAATGAGGGTTACGCCGATGCTCTCGTTGTCCCCCTTCCACCCGAGTCAAAGGGAACCGCCCCGAAGCAGGATCTGCAAATGCAATCAGGGCTTGCAGCACACACATTTATGTCGTTGGCTCATGACGCACTTTATATTTTCCGCACTGAACCCCTGACTGCACTTCGCTCCGGTGGCATCACTACAAAAGATGTTGATCAACTTGCAAAATTCCTTGCAATTCCACTCAATGAAGCTTGCCTGTTGATTGAAGTTTTATATCACGCCGGGCTCGTTGCCTTGACGACTTCTTTGCAGTGGGAAGTTACAACAAAGTATGAAACCTGGCGCAATAAGTCGAAAGAATCGCAGTGGGTTGTTCTGGCTCAAGCATGGCTTGACCTTCCACTTTTGGGCAGTGAAGGGAATAAGCCACTCTCGGGTACCGGTGAATCACCCACCGTAGGTGTCATGCGTTGGCAAACACTTCGCACACTCCAATGGTGGAATGAAAACACCGACGATGCCGCTACCAAGCACTGGAAACTCTTCGTCAAAGCACTTGACCATTTCTACCCCCGGAGACGAGGGGCCCGCCGTGAGGAAGTCGCAAAAGTCACCTTACGCGAGGCAGAGTGGATCGGAATTGCCCATGGTGAAATTTTGTGCGAAGCGGGCATTGGAATAACGGCGGATGATGCTCCGGTCGCCGGATCAACCCTCAAACTTCCAGCTGAAGTAACTGAATTTCTCATCCAGGGAGACTTGACCGTCATAGCGGCGGGACCACTTCCACTGGAAGTCGGCGAAAAGTTACACGCAATCGCCGATATCGAAAGTCGAGGGGCCGCAAGCGTGTATCGATTTACCGCGGAAACGATTGAGCGCGGAATGCAGGCCGGCTGGAAGTCGCAAGACTTCAATGAATTTTTTGGGCAATGGGTCAAAGGATCAATTCCTCAACCGTTGACCTACCTGATTGATAACGCAACCGAAGTTGTCCTAGAAGATTCCGAATCAAAGCCTAAAGCGGCAACTGCCGCACGCTTGGGTCGTCACTCACGTCGAATTACCGAACGCGAGGCTGCGCGAATTGCCAGCGCGCTCCTCAAAGGCGAAGTCACTGAAGCGAATCTGGCTGAGCCCGAGGAAGTGTTCTCTCTGAACACTTCTGCTCTCATCGCGCTATTGAAAAGTGCACAAGAACACCACACCGGAGTGTGGATCGGCTACGCGGAAGCAGATGGCAGTACCAGCACGCAAATCGTTGAACCTATTCGTATGGGTGACGGCACCATGACTGCATTTGATCACGGCAGCGCCAACGTTCGGACTTTTGCCATCTCGCGCATCAGTGGAATCGCACCAGCAAAAATGAACGAGATAAACAACTAAATCTCAACGTGCTCAATATTTGTTGACATATCTGAAAGATTCGCGGCAATCGGCTCAACCCCGATACCAGGGTCTGTTGGTACATGCAGCTGACCATTATCAAGGACGAACGGCTTCGTGACGTCTTCTTTGTAGTATCGACTTGACGCGCTGGTGTCCCCGGGAAGGATGAACCCAGGAAGCGCGGCCAACGCGATATTTGCGGCGCGGCCCACTCCCGTTTCTAACATACCCCCACACCACACCGGAATATTTTTCTCAACACACAAGTCATGAATGTCTCGCGCATTAAGGAAACCACCCACGCGCCCCGGCTTAATGTTGATGATCGTGGTCGCACCAAATTCAATTGCACTTTCTGCTGAATCCACTGAAAGAATAGATTCATCGAGACAGATCGGGGTTGCTACCACTGACGAAATCAGCTTATGGCCCAATAGGTCATCTTCAGGTAACGGCTGCTCGATCAACAGTAAATCAAACTCATCAAATTTAGCTAGATGCTCTGCATCACTCCTGCGATACGCCTGATTCGCGTCAACTTGCAACGGAATCTCAGGCCACTCGCTACGGACTGCTCGCAAGGCGTCCAGATCCCAACCCGGTTCCACTTTTAATTTAATGCGACGGTAACCCTCATCCACATATTCCCCAACTTCGGCAATTAAGTCGGTAATTGAGCTCGGAATTCCAACACTTACACCGCAATCAACTCGATCACGAACCGCTCCAAGGAAATCACCCAGTGAAAGATTTCGCTCTTTCAACCATAAGTCAAGTAACGCCGTCTCAATCGCGCTTTTCGCCATTGGATTTCCCTGCATGACCGCAAGCGCCGCCCGCACGGAGTCCGGCGCCGGAGTCAATCCTTCAGAACCCGACCCTTTGGAACTCGATCCACGACCATTTCCTAAAAGTGGCGAAAGTGTCGGAATCAGAAACTCCCGCATCACATTAATTGCGCCACGAGTGTATTCAGCGCTATAACCCGGCCACGCCATGGTGACGCATTCACCCCATCCACTCACCCCCGCGTCACTTACCGCTTCAACGAGCACAACGTCACGGACACTTTGTGAACCGAAACTGGTGCGGAAAGGTCGCACCAACGGAATTTCAAGGCTGTGAATAACAAATGAAATACTCATTGGTTCACTCTCTCACTCTGGCACATTCTTACTTGGACACATTGTCTAGTACGTAGTCCCCATGCTGGGTGACGCCAACAATCTCTCGGCCCGCCGCAAACTCCTGCTGCAAGTTTTTCCGGATCTCATTTCGCCATTCTTGCGCAGCCATCGGGTCACTGCTTCTCAGTGAAACAATGTCTTCCGGGGACGGTACAACAGTCTGACTCGCACTCAATTCCGTGATCGGCCCTAATTCACCACGAGCAGCAGCGCGCGCTCGATCACTCGTAAGATCCCACCACGCAAAAACTCGATCGGATTCTTCACCAACATTTATCGCATCGTTCATTGCTCCATAGAAATTTACTTCGTAATCGCGCACACTCACACCAAGGTTCACCAAATTAAGTTTCGCGTTGCGCGCAACGAGCGGATCAAATGTCCACACAATCGTGTCAATTCCCCGAGACATAGCCCACCAGCGCTGGTGAGCCTTGATCAGTGTCCCGAATCCTCTATTTCGATATGACTCAAGGACGCCAGCCATGTGCGAGTGCAAATGAATATGTCGACCATTCTCATCCTCATGCATCCCAACGAGTGCAAGGGCTGCAGCAACGGGCACACCTTCAACATACGCGGCGGCGCAATACCCACCTGAATGGGTGATTGCCCGCAGCAGATTTGGCGGCACCTGCGTTCCACCACTAAGGGGTGGCCACACCACATCAAATATTTCAGCGGCATCTTGAATTTCTGATGCCACCTCAAGTGATCGAATCTCAATGCCATTACGCCCAGCAGGCAACTGCCAAGCCAGGGCCGCTTCGTTGACGAGTTCAGCGGGAATGACACCACTGGCAATATGCTGAGACACCAGGCAACCGTATCTGCCGAGCTTCACACCCCTCTCGAGGAGAGCCATGGCCCCGCAATCCGATCCGTCCGCCAATCC
>JBBARV010000019.1:23853-31550 GCA_040399625.1 Candidatus Nanopelagicales bacterium
CGTCGACCCCGTCGACCCCGTCGACCCCGTCGAACCCACCGGTCAGAATTGAAATAATTGGCGGAATTGACCGGCCAGCAATGGAATCAGCCATGAGCGCAGAACTGTTCACGCTTGCACAACTCACCAACCGCGAGCTGGGTTACCCCGAACTCATGGAATGTGCGGTGGGTGGTGCGAGCGACGGCAATCTCACGGCAGCGGCAGGCATCCCTACCATCGACGGAATGGGGGCCGTAGGTGACGGAGCCCATGCCGACTTCGAATGGGCATCCGCGGGCTCAATCACTCCCCGAACGGAACTCCTGGCAAAAATGTTGATAAAACTCATTGCTTCTCCCTAGAGAACTACGACTTGGGATTCGTATTCATCATCAGGCACAACCAGCAGGAGCCCCTTTGGATCTGGCGCGGTAAGATTCCCTGTTCGCCAGAATTTGACCACAAAATCGATTAGCCAAGTCAAGCACAGCTACCGGAGAGCAGGATATGACCGACGGACCCCTCATCGTACAAAGTGACAAGACCATGCTCCTTGAGGTTGATCACCCCGACTCCGCTGCCTGCCGTAAAGCAATTGCCCCGTTTGCTGAACTTGAACGCGCTCCCGAACATATCCACACCTATCGCCTGACACCACTTGGCTTGTGGAACGCCCGGGCAGCTGGCCACGACGCCGAAAGTGTGATCGACACTCTCATTCGATACTCGCGCTACACGGTTTCAAATTCACTGCTAATTGACATCGCCGAAACCATGTCTCGTTACGGCCGCCTTCAGATTAATAGTGATCCAGCGAACGGTCTAATCCTTCAAGCACTCGATGTCGCAGTTCTGGAAGAGGTCCTCAAGAGCAAGAAGGTTGCACCGCTCCTCGGCGTGAGAATCGATGACACGACCGTTGTTGTTCATCCCAGTGAACGCGGCCATCTCAAACAAGCTTTGGTAAAACTCGGGTGGCCTGCGGAAGATGTGGCCGGTTACGTTGATGGCGAACGCCATGCGATTTCCCTGAAAACCGATTGGGATGCACGCGAGTACCAAACCCACGCGGCTGATGGCTTTTGGCACGGTGGTTCGGGAGTTGTGGTCCTGCCCTGCGGCGCAGGCAAAACTCTGGTTGGCGCATTGGCCATGTACCGGGCACAGGCGACGACCTTGATTCTGGTGACAAACACGGTCAGCGCCCGGCAATGGAGGGATGAACTACTCAAGCGAACCACGCTCACGCCCGATGAAATTGGCGAGTATTCCGGTGCGAAAAAAGAAATCCGTCCCATCACAATTGCCACCTATCAAGTAATGACGACAAAACGTCAAGGAATTTATACGCATCTAGAAGTCTTTGATTCACGTGACTGGGGGTTGATTATTTATGATGAAGTCCATTTGCTCCCTGCTCCAATTTTTCGCTTCACCGCGGACATTCAATCAAGACGTCGCCTCGGCCTAACGGCAACTCTGGTCCGCGAGGATGGGAGAGAGTCTGATGTGTTCTCCCTGATCGGACCAAAACGGTATGACGCTCCGTGGAAAGAAATTGAAAACCAGGGTTACATCGCGCCTGCGGATTGTGTAGAAGTTCGGGTCACGATGCCCGAACCGGATCGCATGGCATATGCCGTTGCCGAGCAAGAGGACAAATATCGCATGGCAGCGAGCGCGGCTGAAAAGATTGAGATCGTAGAACAGCTCGTGCACAAGCACGAAGGCGAACAAATTCTAGTGATCGGTCAATTCCTAGATCAATTGGCCGAATTGGGTGAGCACCTTGGCGCACCGGTGATCACCGGAGCAACGAGCGTAAAAGAACGCGAGCGCCTTTACCACGCATTCCGAACTGGCGAAGTGAACCTGCTTGTCGTGAGCAAGGTTGCAAACTTTTCAATCGATCTCCCCGAAGCAACCGTCGCGATTCAAGTTAGCGGATCATTTGGGTCCCGCCAAGAAGAAGCGCAACGCCTCGGTCGGATTTTGCGACCGAAATTCGATGGGCGAACCGCACACTTTTATTCGGTGGTCACTCGCGACACCTTGGATGCAGATTTTGCCCAACACCGGCAACGCTTTTTGGCCGAACAGGGTTACTCTTATCGAATTATTGATGCTGCTGAACTCTCACCCGGTGCATAAAACCCGTACTCGCTAGCCACACTCTCTCACCCCGGAAGAAATGATCTTTAAAATAGCGGGAAATCTGGCGGGTCCATCGCCTCATAAGGTTTTTGTTTCAACACCGAATTAGATTTTTTCTTCGAAGCTGATTGCGGATCAGTGATTGGCGTTGCGTAATGGTCATACATAAATCCTTGGGGGCTGCGCCAAGTGCATGAACCCTCGGGTGTGCTGTTTGTGATTTCCCAGCCACCGTGGGTTTTGAGTTGATGGTGCCGAATGCATAACGCCCCAAGATTTTTCACATCACTCGCTCCACCCTCGTCCCAAGGGATCACGTGGTCAATTTGGCAGCGGATCGCTGCCGCATTACAACCGGGGAAACGACATGTTCCATCGCGGGCAATGATCATGCGGCGCAAGGCCCCAGTGATTTGGTATCGCCGACGTCCGACATCAAGTACGTGGCCCGACTCATTCACCGCGACCGGCCGTGCAAAGACTTTCATGGCAGGGTCGGCCAAGAAGTGCCGAAAATCGCAGCCAATTGAATCAGCACTTGGACTTGAGTCCATCGTTGTGCGACTACCTGTGACGGTACTAATGCCCGTGGCAGTACTAATCCCCGTGACATTTTGCGAGTGAAGGTGGATATCCAATTCGGTGACGGGCACGGTTAGATCAATGGTGACGCTAACGGCAATCGGAGTAGCGCAACTACCTGTGCAACCTGTGTCGGCACTGGACGCGCCCTTTGCAAACACACCGAAAATGAGGGCCCTGAAAGCTTCACTTCGGCGTTCTCCAACTGTGGCGTCACACGAACCAGTGATGGTTGGGTTGGTTATCCCCGCATTGATCGCACCCATAATGGCATTTGCGGTGAACGTGTCCAATCGGGCAATCAAGGTGGTGAGGCCGTCAACTTCGGGAGTGAGGTATACATCACGGTAACGACGAGCGGCCGCCCTGCGCCTAGCCTGACCGGCAGCATCAATTTTCTCGATCGCCCTGTTTGATGCAGCTTTCGTGCGTGTGTACCCCTGCCGCCGCGCGACAGGCAATACCCGATGCTGCAAAGCTACACAATCGGCTTCAAATGCCACCTGCGCGAGAACTATTGCAAGCTGGGCTTGGGCAGATTCCGTGTCGGTGCCGTTAGCGGTGTTAGTGGCGTCATGGGTCACCTGCTCCAAAATGTCCCACGTGGATAGTCGTTGTGCCGCATCAGTGACGATCCGCACATGGATCGGAGTAATTTCCCCCAAAGACAAAGCTTCATGCGTATTGACAAGCGGACCAGCGAGTAGTCGAGCTTGGTCTATGCGTGACTGTGTTGACACAGGTCCCCAGCGCAAAGCTGCAGCAATGTCATCACGGGCCATTTCATTAATGCGGACAGTTCGCTCGGAATCACTGAGTCGATCAAGGAGTACAACCTCTTCCATTTGCGGTATTCGTCCGGCCGCAGCAATTAAGGCCACGTACTGTCGGCTCGCCCACCAGGATGTAATTCGTTCGTGCACCTGCAAATAGCGAACGGCATCTCGCGGACTCAACGAAGCCGGATCCAGCATCTCTAACACAGACTGCACAAACAGCCCCGGCTCCAGGTCACATACGTGATCTAAAATGACTTCGGCAGAATCAGTGAACGGATCAAAACCCAAACCCTCAGAGACAAGTACATCCGCGCTGTGATCAGCGTGATCGGCGTGATCAGCACTAGCTCCAGTGCCTTGAGCCTCACCTCGATCACTCCGAAATTCCATATTCTTAATCTATGACAGGGGTCTGACATTCGACATCGATAGACAATCGAAGCGAGCAAAAGGCAAATCGGTCGCGCAGGTAAGCAGGAGCGTGAATCAGGACTGGCGAATGGCCAATCGAGCATCAATTTCGATGTTCATATTTTCTACGGTACCAACGCCAGGCAGTGGGATGTGCACCGTTCCAAATTGCGCGGAACCCGTTAGTTCCACTTCAAGCCGCGTCGAATTCAATACTGAAGTGAGGATGATGGACATCTGAACATCAAGTTCCCCTGCAACGGCATTTCCAGACACGTCATATGAATTGCCATTGTGCGGACCTGATCCTTTGAAGACCAAGTCCTGGGCTTTGTAGCCGCTAATGAAAGTCCTGGCAGCGGCTTCAGTGAGGAAGTTCCCCGTCTTGAGTTTGTCTAGAGCCAATACCAAATTCATGGTTGCAATCGAATCATTAATTTCAAGTGATCCTGAACGCACCGGCGCTTTGATTTCTAGGTTCATGAGTCGCGAGCTCCCGCTTTTAAGTCGCACTTCGGCTCCATCAATTGCCAAAAATGTAAATGAGCCCACAAGTTCCATCCCCGTAACCTACCGCTCTGAGGACAAGCAGCCTGATGCTCTAGGCAAATTAAGGTGTCGCGAGGAGGTGTCGATTTTTAGCTATTGCGGCTAATGCCAACTCGATATCGTGACCGTTGTTGTAGAAATGGGGGCTGATCCTTATGTTCCCATCACGGCTAGAAACAACTACATTCTCTTGTGCCATCGCGTTGACCAGCGCATGCTCGTCAAATGATGCAACCGCCAGCATCGGACCGTGTTCTCCGGGGTGCTCCGGCGTTGCACATACCCCACCAAGTTCGTTAACACCTGCGCGAAGTTGATCATGTAATTGGCTGGAGACATCCCAGGCGTTGTTCACTCCCACCTCAAGCAAAAACTTTAACCCTGCTTGAGCGGCATACAAACTTGGAACATTTGGAGTGCCAGCTTCGAATCTTCGAGCATCTTTTGCCGGGTCATAATTATAGATGTCCATCGAAAAAATATCGCGTGCCGCAAACCAGCCAGTTGTTGTGGGGATGAACGTTGCGGGTATTAACTCTGACAGCGACTTATCATTTACTAAAGCAAAACCAATCCCGGGGCTTCCCAACATGTATTTGAGAACACCACCGAGTAGGAAGTCAGCGCCGAGGTCGTCGAAGTCGATCGGGACGGCGCCCGTTGATTGATATGCGTCAACTAAAACGGGAACACCGCGTTCGTGGGCGGCATCTACGATCGCCTTGATGTCATTCATTGCGCCGTTTCGGTAGCACACATGAGTAATAGAGACAATTGCCGTGTCGCTATCGATGGCCCCCGCAATTCGCTCTGCGGGTAAGCGATGATCGGGGTCGGCGCGCACGTGAACTATCTCTGCGCCGTTTCGTTCTTGTGCGTGCCAAATTTGTCCAACGGTGGGAAATTCAAGTGATGTCGTTAATACCTTGTTAGGACCGTTTCGAAAATCAAAACAACTCGCTATCGCATTCATTGCAGCCGATGCACTTGTTGTTACCGCAACTTGATCGGATTGCGTTGAAAATAAAGTTGCGATCTGCCCACGCACATCTCCTTGAACCCCAACCCACGTTTCCCAAAGTGATCCGAATTCCTCAAGCTGGTCGAGGTAGGTGTCGTAAGCCGCCCGCACTTCATTGGCCAGGGCGCCCTGCGAGCAGGAATTCAAATACGCACGAGATTCAAAAATCTTAAACTGATCGCGCCTGATTGCCTCAACCGAATGCGAAGGACGTTTCACTTGCGATGAAGCTGGCGGCTTGATGTTCATGGAGCACTCCCCTTTCCCAGAACGTCAATCAAAGAGTACCCAGATGTCCGATGGCACGGGCAGATGGCACGGGCAGATGGCACGGGCAGATGCAGTGCCGACCCCAAAGTTGCCCAGGCCAAAAAAGTAGGGGAGCAACTCAGTTTGTGAGTCACTCCCCTACTGGGAATTAGTTGGGTTGTTGCAAGGACTAGAAGTCCATGCCACCCATGTCGCCGCCGCCACCCATTGCAGGAGCGGACTTCTCTGGCTTCTCAGCAATAACAACCTCGGTTGTCAAGAACAGGGCTGCAATGGATGCAGCATTCTGAAGTGCTGAGCGAGTGACCTTGGCAGGATCGATGATCCCGGCCGCAATCATGTCGACGTATTCGCCGGTCGCAGCATTGAGGCCCTGGCCTGCAGGTAGCTCGCGGACTTTCTCCACGACAACTCCACCTTCTAGTCCAGCGTTCTCGGCGATCTGCTTTAGCGGAGCGCTGACAGCGACGCGAACAATGTTTGCGCCAACGGCTTGCTCTTCGGTAAGGCCCAGTGCATCGATCTTGACACCGGCTAGTTTCATTGCCTGAATCAGTGCAACGCCACCTCCGGGCACGATGCCTTCTTCGACTGCAGCCTTTGCGTTACGAACCGCGTCTTCGATGCGGTGCTTACGCTCTTTGAGCTCAACTTCGGTGGCTGCGCCGACCTTGATAACTGCGACTCCGCCGGCAAGTTTCGCCAAACGCTCCTGCAGCTTCTCGCGGTCGTAGTCACTGTCGCTCTTGTCGATTTCAGCGCGAATCTGGTTGACACGGCCCTGAATCTGGTCCGCGTCTCCGGCACCTTCAACGATTGTTGTTTCGTCCTTGGTGACAACGACCTTGCGGGCGCGGCCAAGAAGATCCAATGTTGTGGTGTCGAGCTTGAGCCCAACTTCTTCACTAATGACCTGGCCACCGGTGAGGATTGCAATGTCTTGCAGCATTGCCTTGCGGCGATCGCCAAAGCCTGGGGCCTTGACCGAGACGCTCTTGAAGGTGCCACGGATCTTGTTCACAACGAGAGTTGCGAGTGCTTCGCCTTCAACGTCTTCGGCGATGATCATGAGTGGCTTGCCGCTCTGCATAACCTTTTCCAGGATTGGCAGAACATCTTTGACAGCCGAGATCTTGGAGTTAGCAATCAAGACGTAGGCGTCTTCGAGAACTGTTTCCATGCGCTCGGTATCGGTGACGAAGTAAGGGGAGATGTAACCCTTGTCAAAGCGCATACCTTCGGTGAGCTCGAGTTCGAGTCCGAATGTCTGGCTTTCTTCGACGGTGATTACGCCTTCTTTGCCGACCTTGTCCATTGCCTCTGCAATGAGCTCGCCGACTTCTTGGTCGCCACCAGCGGAGATCGCGGCTGTTGATGCGATCTGCTCTTTGGTCTCTACGTCCTTGGCCATTGCGAGAAGTTCGTCGCAAACAACGGCGACTGCACGCTCAATGCCTTTTTTCAGACCCATTGGGTTTGCGCCGGCGGCTACGTTGCGTAGACCTTCACGCACGAGTGCCTGTGCGAGAACGGTCGCGGTGGTTGTTCCGTCGCCAGCGACGTCGTCCGTCTTCTTAGCAACTTCCTTGACCAGCTCTGCGCCGATTCGCTCGTATGGATCTTCGAGATCAATTTCTTTTGCAATGGATACACCGTCATTGGTGATCGTGGGGGCTCCCCACTTCTTCTCCAAAACAACGTTGCGTCCTTTGGGGCCAAGCGTCACTTTGACTGCGTCAGCGAGCACGTTCATTCCGCGCTCAAGTGCACGACGGGCTTCCTCGTCGAATGAAATCATTTTTGCCATGAGAGTGTTCCCTTCGGAAACTGCCGTAATTTAGGTTCATTGAGTTGTCACTCTCATGGTGAGAGTGCTAATGGAAAAGTTAGCACTCTCGGGGTGAGAGTGCAAATCCGCCGGGAAATTTGGGCCCAATCCCCCTATGAAT
>JBBARV010000020.1:0-24490 GCA_040399625.1 Candidatus Nanopelagicales bacterium
TTCCAGTCTTGAACACCATCAAGTGGGTGGAAGAACGCGCCAATTCGTTGGAGTTCGCCGGTGCGTGAACGTGGGTGCTTTCGATACCAACCTTCATTGAAAGCCCGCACACTTAACTTATTGAGAAGTCCTGGTGGGACTAATCCAGGCGCCGTCGCAATATTTTTGGGATCGTAACTTTCTGGGTCTTTGATCCCCTCGGAATTGCACTGCTCGCTTGTTGCGTGGTCTCCCCGGGTAATAACACCACGGCCAGAAGCTGAAACGCTATCGATCCAGGCAACCGTGTAACGGTATTCGTGGTCACGTTCCAGCATTGAAGACATAACCGAATCCAGAGTCTTGGCTCTTTCGGTATCTACGCAAATATAGGAACTTTGGATCGGCACCACGGTAAAAGTCGCGCTGGTAATAATTCCCGTTAATCCCATGCCGCCAATGGTGGCCCAAAACTTTGGGTCTTTCGGGGTTAGCGTTTCTTGTTCGCCCAGACCGTTGATGACCACCATTTCAATGACGTGCGCACCAAAACTTCCATCACGGTGATGATTCTTTCCATGGATGTCAGCGGCAATCGCACCACCGACGGTGATGATTCGAGTTCCGGCAGACACGGGAACAAAAAAGCCTCGGGGAACAATCTCGCGCAAAATGCTGTCGATACTGGCTCCCGCATCAGCGGTGACGGTCATGTTGTCTGGGTTGAGACTGAAATCAATCATGGTGGTCATGTCAATCACCGTTGCGCCACCCGACTGCGCCGCATCACCGTAAGAGCGGCCCAAGCCCCGGGCGAGAACACCACGAGAACTTGATTGGGTGATCAGGTCGGCGATTTGACCTGACGAGTTTGCCTCTACAAGTTGGGCAACGGTGGGCATGGTGCGGCCCCAGCCGAAAAGTTGTGTTGCAACTGCCTCGCTCATGCGCCTAATGCTCCCAGAGCGAAAAGGATGAGCCACACGGCGCCCAATAGTTGCAGCCCTCTGTCTGCAATCACGGCATCCTCGGGTGCTTCGGCGTCACCGCGGTCAATCACAATTCCGTAGCGCAAAATTGCCATCACGAACGGGAGGAGGCTCCACTGCGCCCACGGCAAAGACGAAGGTGTTTGCGCTACGTCAAATGACCACAGTGCGTAACCCATAATCGTGACCGCAGCAGCGGTTCCCCAGACAAAACGCAGGTAACCCAGTGAGTATCCGTCGAGTGACTTGCGGCGATTTTGTTTTTGGGCACCAGCGGTCTCTTCACGCTTGAGTTCGCTGTAACGCTTGCCTGCGGCCATAAATAGCGAACCAAATCCGGCAACGATTAAGAACCATTGCGAGATGGGGAGACCAGATGCTGCACCACCGGCAACTGCTCGAAGCAAAAACCCCATCGAAAGTAGTACGAGTTCAATAACCGGCTCATGTTTGAGGAGTAGTGAGTAACTCAAGGTAAATACTGCGTAAGCGAGCACCACCCCCGCCAACGCAGGTGCAATGAGAAATGAACCGACGAGTGAAATGACTGCGAGCACCGCGGCAAATGCAATTGCCAGGGGAACAGAGATTTCTCCTGCCGCAATTGGTCGCTTGCATTTAGTGGGATGCTCGCGGTCACTTTCTTGGTCTTTGGCATCGTTAATCAAATAAGTCGCACTCGAGATTAAACAAAACATGACGAAGGCGCCGATACTTGGCCAGAAAATATCTACTTCAAAAAGTTGACCGGCAGCGAGGGGCGCGGCGAAAACTAACACGTTCTTCGCCCATTGACGTGGACGCATGGCAGCAATCATTGCAACGGGCAGCGACCTACCCTTGATATTCGCTTCCGTCACAGAAGAGCCCGATCTACGTGCGCATTGGGCTCGGTGTCACCAATGATTCGGGCGATCTGTGGCACGACCAGTCCCCACGTAATTGCGTGCATGATCGCCAAAACTATTGCGGTGGAAACCAAGGTTGCCGTTATGAAAGGTGTTGCAATTGACACTATTGCGATCACGGTCCCGATCCAGAACACAATTTTTTGAGCGTGGAGGATCCCCCGTAACAAAAGTGAGGCCATTGCGCCGATCTGGGCCGCAGCGATTGGAACAAGGAGCACGGCGAACCAAAAGACATGAATGGTTGTTCCCTCAAGCACGACATCCATGGGGACCCCACAGAGTCGCGCTATTGCAAAAACGATGAGGGACAACAGGCCCGACCAAATACCGGTGACTAAGGCCGCATATGACAGGAATCGTGGTTTTGGATCTAGTGAACTCGGTGGAGCGATCGGGGTCTTTGAGGACATCCACTCGCCGGCGTCAGGGGAGGTTGGCGACGCGGACATGGCCTCATTCTGGCCTCTCGGCCTGCTTAACGAGACCCCGACCCGAATTTTCCCCGTGTCCTAATTCATTTTCATTCGATACTCAATCGGCCGAAATGGGTCAGTAGGTGGGCTTTTCCGGCTCAATCTGATTCACCCAGGCGAGCACCCCGCCACCAACATGGACGGCGTCACTGAAACCGGCGCCTTTGACAACTGCCAATACTTCGGCAGATCGCCCTCCCACTTTGCAGTGCAGCACGATTCTCTTGTCGGTGGGTAAACCAGAAAGGGCAGAGCCATCCAGGAATTCGCCTTTGGGGATCAGAATCGCCCCCGGTATCGCAACAATCTCGAATTCACCCGGTTCCCGCACATCAATAAGGACGAAGTCGTCTTCGCCGCGATCCCTCGCGTCAAGCATGGACTTCAGGTCTCGAACTGAGATTGTGGAGTCCCTTGCAGCTTCTGCGGCCGAGTCCGAGATTGAACCACAGAAAGCTTCGTAGTCAATCAACTCGGTGACAGTTGGATTCACACCACACACCGCGCAATTGGGGTCCTTGTGAATCTTGACCTGGCGATAGGTCATCTCTAATGCGTCATAGACCATTAATCGACCAACTAATGGGTCACCAATTCCGGCGAGCAACTTGATTGCTTCGGTGACCTGGATGGAACCGATTGAAGCGCACAACACTCCAAGCACACCGCCTTCGGCACAACTTGGCACCATGCCGGGTGGTGGGGGTTCAGGGTAAAGGCACCGGTAACAAGGACCGTGCTCCGCCCAAAAAACACTTGCTTGACCATCGAAACGGTAGATCGAGCCCCACACGTACGGCTTTTTCAGTAGTACGCAGGCATCATTAACCAGATAGCGGGTTGCGAAGTTATCGGTGCCGTCAACGATCAAGTCGTAGTCGGCAAAAATCTCCATCACATTTGTTGAATCAAGCCGTGTCTCATGTAGTTGCACGGTGACGTACGGGTTGATCTCCAACACACTGTCACGTGCGCTTTCGGCTTTGGATCGACCGATATCTTTTTGGCCGTGAATTATTTGTCTTTGCAGGTTTGATTCGTCAACCGTGTCAAACTCAACAATGCCTAACGTGCCGACCCCGGCCGCCGCGAGATACATGAGCGCCGGACTCCCCAGACCACCAGCGCCCACACACAGCACTTTGGCGTTCTTCAGTCTTTTTTGTCCTGACATGCCAACATCGGGAATGATCAAGTGCCGGCTGTAGCGACGAACTTCGTCGACACTTAGCTCGGTGGCGGGCTCAACAAGCGGCGGTAGGCTCACGTTTAACTCCAAAGAACAATGGGTTGTGTCTTACAGGACATTCTGATTCTCAGGCCATTATTACTCTTATGCCCACAACTGACCTTCTAGGGCAACTTCGGCTTCATCAAGGGTTCCCTCATAAGCGCCGGTTGATAGATACTTCCAGCCACCATCACACACGATGAAAGCGATGTCTGCGGACTCTTTCGCTGCAACAGCTTTGGCTGCGATTCCCAGCGCCGCGTGCAGTATTGCCCCGGTCGAGACCCCGGCAAAAATTCCTTCTAGCTCTAGTAACTCTCGTGTTCTTCGCACTGCATCACTGGGGCCCACAGAAAACCGTGTGGTCAGCAAGGTTTCGTCGTAGAGCTCAGGAATGAATCCTTCATCGAGATTGCGCAAACCGTAAACGAGTTCTCCATAACGCGGTTCGGCGGCAACAATTGATACATCAGGCTTGTTCTCTCGGAAAAAGCGCCCAACCCCCATCAGTGTTCCGGTTGTTCCCAGGCCGGCAACGAAATGGGTAATTGACGGAAGGTCAGCCAATAACTCTGGGCCCGTGTTTTCATAGTGGGCGAGCGCATTCGCCGGATTGCCATATTGGTAGAGCATGACCCAATCGGGGTTTTCGGCAGCCAGATCTTTAGCGACACGCACCGCTTCATTAGAGCCACCCGCCGCCGGGGAGTAGATAACTTTCGCGCCCCAGATCGCCAATAGTTGTGCGCGCTCAACAGAAGTATTTTCGGGCATGACACACACGAGGTGATATCCCCGCTGCTTGGCAACCATGGCCAGAGATATGCCGGTATTACCTGATGTGGGTTCTAACAGCGTTGCTCCCGGTGTGAGTACTCCGCGGCGCTCGGCGTCAAGAACCATGGCCAGAGCCGCGCGGTCTTTCACCGAACCGGTTGGGTTGCGATCCTCTAATTTGGCCCAGAGTCGAACATCAGCCGATGGAGAGAGTCGAGGTAGACCGACAAGTGGGGTATGCCCAACAGAGTCAAGCAGGGAATCAAAGCGCATTACGACCTAGCCGCCAGCGACCGCGGGCAAGATGGTGATCGAGTCGTTTTCACCAATTACACTCTGCAGGCCATCAAGAAAGCGAACGTCCTCATCATTGACATAAATATTTATGAAACGACGTAAGCCACTTTCATCGATAAGTCGCTCACCAATTCCGGGGTAATTTCCCTCAAGGTCATTCATAACTTCTTCGAGGGTCGCGCCTTGGGCACTCACCAGTTTCTCACCCGATGTGTAGGGGCGAAGGATTGTGGGGATGCGGACTTCAATGCTCATGGTCAGGAACTCTCAGTCTGGGCGAATTGAATGGGACCTCCAGTATCTCACTCGAGGATGTGGACCGCTTCCTCGGTGACTTCGCCGTCAACGATTCGAAAGGATCGAAAATCAAATGGGCCCTCGGCGGGGCCGGTTTCGCGAATGGAGACGACGACGTAGTGGGCATCAGGTTCAGATGCCTGGGTGATGTCAGTGATTGAGGGGTACGCCTGGGTTGCCGGGTGTGAATGGTAAATGACAACCGGCACCTCATCTCGGTCATCCATTTCACGATAGAGGCGAAGTAGGTCCATTGAGTCGAACTCGTAGAGGGTTGGGCACCTGACCGCATTCACCATGGGGATTAACCGCTCCGGCCGATCCGATCCGATTGGTCCGGCGATTACTCCGCACGCCTCGTCGGGGTGATCGGCCCGCGCATGAGCCACGATGGCGTCAACGAGTGAACGTTGAATTTCTAACATGCCAATGAGCATATGTGTTGCGGTGGTGTTAGGCGTGAACTAGTCCCGCAGCATCCGCCGCAAAATCTTTCCCGATGCACTTTTGGGGACTTCGTCGATGAACACGATGTCGTGAATCACCTTGTATTTAGCGACATGGCCTTCCATGAACTCCGTGATGTCAGCGGCACTCACTTCTTGGCCTGCACGCAGCACGACAAATGCCCGCGGGATTTCACCCGCCTCAACGTCTGGAATTCCAATCACAGCTGCGTCGGCAATTGACGGGTGGGTGAGTAGGAACGCTTCGAGTTCGGCTGGGGCAACTTGGAAACCTTTGTATTTGATCAATTCTTTAAGTCGATCAACAATTGACACGAACCCTTCGGAATCAATTGATGCGATGTCTCCGGTTTTGAGCCAACCCTCTGGATCAATTGTGATCTCGGTGGCACTGGGGTTATTGAGATAGCCCTTCATGACCTGCGGGCCACGAACCCACAATTCACCGACACCGTCAACGTCCTGGTCTTCACCGGTTTCAGGGTCAACGATTCTGATTTCAGTATTGGGTGCGGTGAGTCCGACCGTACCCGCCTTTGAACGACCTTCAAGTGAAATGTGACTCACGGGTGAGAGCTCAGTCATGCCGAACCCTTGGACAACACTGCAGTTAATTCGCGCTGCTGCTTCTTCGCCGAGTTCGGCACCCAGTGGTGCTGCACCAGAAAAAACTTGCTTCAAAGAACTGAGGTCGTATTTGTCAATGAGTGGATGCTTGGCTAGTGCTAACACAATTGGTGGGACGACAAAGAATCGAGTGATCTTGCGGTCTTGAATAATTGATAGTGATTGTTCTAAATCAAAACGAGGCACAGTAACAATCGTTGCTCCGCGGGAGAGAAATTCATTCATGAGAACTTGCATTCCATAAATATGGAAAAACGGAAGAACTGCAAGGACTATTTCACCGTCTTCAACTTCAAGGGCGTCTTCGACCTGCATTAGATTTGCCACCAGGTTGTGGTGGGTGAGCATTACACCCTTGGGAAAACCGGTAGTGCCGGAAGAGTAGGGAAGAACAACAATCTGTTCCTTCGGATCAATCTCAACTTGCGCAATTGGATTGCCGAAAAGTGATGCGAAAGGTGTTGTGCCCTCTGGTGCATCACCAATTATTACGATCTCGGAAACCGCTGTTCCCTGAATTGCTAACTGCGAAGTTTCTAAAAACATTCCGATGGTGACCAGAAGTTTTGATTGCGAATCATTGAGTTGAAACTTAACTTCATCTGCTGTGTACGTTGGATTGATAGTGCTCACGGCAACTCCAGCAACGGCTGCACCATGGAAGACGATCGCGAACTCAGGGATGTTCGGCGACATCAGTGCGATCGTGTCGCCTTTACCCAAACCCTTAGCCGCAAGACCGCCGGCAAATGAATAGATCATTCCTTTGAGTTGTCCATAGGTATAGCTGCGTCCAGTTGGACCATCGATGAGAGCCTCCCGATCGGGCACCCGATCCGCTTCGCGCAAGATGAAATCGGTAATGGAGATATTAGGAATCTCAACTTCAGGTAGCCGGCTTTTAAAAATGATCATGGGACTCCTCGCGGGGTTGAATAGGTGTGCCAAGTAGTGCGTTCATGTGGGGGGAGTGTGTCAGGTTCGGCTGCTTTATAGGGGCAAAATGAGAAATATTCGATGAAATTGGTATCTCTGCTTGCAAAAGTTGCCATGTGGGAGGATCATTGTTACCGGCGGGTAACTTAGCCCGAATTCCAGTACCCAGGAGTAGCAATGTCACATTACAAGAGCAACCAGCGCGACCTCGAATTCAACCTCTTTGAGGTGTTCGGAGCCGGTGAACGTATGGGCAAAGGCCCCTACACCGAAATGGATGTTGATATCGCCCGCGACGTCCTAGATGAAGTTAATCGCCTGGCGACCGGCATCCTTTCTGATTCATTTGTTTCCTCGGACCGTGTTCCGCCCGTTTATGACCCCGCAACCAAGACGGTTGTCATGCCCGAAGAATTCAAAAAGAGTTACAACGCACTCATGGACGCTGAGTGGTGGCGCCTTGATCTCCCCGAGCACCTCGGTGGCTCCGGTGCTCCGCCATCACTTCGATGGGCTGCCGCAGAACTTCTTCTTGGTGCAAACCCGGGAGCTTTCCTCTTTATGTCCGGCCCCGGCTTCGCCGCGATTCTTGACTCACTCGGCAATGAAGATCAAAAGCGTTGGGGTCAGCTCATGATTGAAAAGCGTTGGGGCGCCACGATGGTTCTCACCGAACCCGATGCAGGCTCCGATGTTGGCGTTGGCCGCACCAAGGCAATCGAGCAGCCTGATGGTTCTTGGCACATTGAAGGCGTAAAGCGCTTTATTACCAGCGGTGAGCACGACATGGCCGACAACATCGTTCACTTGGTACTCGCTCGCCCCGAAGGTGCCGGACCCGGAACAAAAGGTTTGTCACTCTTCGTCGTCCCCAAGTTCCATGTTGATCTAGCAACGGGTGAACTAGGCGAGCGCAATGGTGTTTACGCAACCAACGTTGAAAAGAAGATGGGCCTGAAAGTTTCCACTACCTGCGAAATGACCTTCGGTGAGAACGAACCTGCCGTCGGTTGGTTGGTTGGCGACGTTCACAACGGTATTGCCCAAATGTTCAAAGTCATTGAGTACGCACGCATGATGGTCGGCACAAAAGCAATCGCAACCCTGTCAACCGGCTACCTCAACGCATTGGACTACGCAAAGACACGCGTTCAAGGTGCTGACCTGACTCAGATGACGGACAAGACGGCACCACGCGTGACCATCACACATCACCCTGATGTTCGTCGGTCACTTATGTTGCAGAAGTCGTACTCAGAGGGACTGCGGGCACTTGTGCTGTACACCGCCTACTGGCAGGACCTCATTGAAATGGGTGAAGCCGGTGACACCACGATCGATGTAGACATGGCGCTAAGGATCAACGACCTGCTTCTGCCAATCGTCAAAGGTGTTGGTTCGGAGAGGTCATATGAAATGCTCGCCGTTGGTCTACAGACCTACGGTGGTTCGGGTTACCTGCAGGACTACCCACTCGAGCAGTACATCCGTGATGCAAAAATTGACACTCTCTACGAAGGAACGACCGCGATTCAAGGTCTTGACTTCTTCTTCCGCAAAATGGTCAAGGATCAGTTCAAGGCCATTAGTTTCCTCGCCCAAGAAATCACCCAAACGGTTAAGGGTGACGAAGGTTCAGGTCAACTCTCCGTTGAGCGCGAACTTCTCGGTCAGGCATTGGAAAACGTTCAAGGGATCTTGGGTGTCATGGGTCAATGGGCCATGGCTTCCCAAACCGACATCAAGGAGATCTACAAGGTTGGCCTGAACTCAACCCGACTACTCATGGCATCGGGTGACCTCATGATCGGTTGGCTCCTTCTCCGTCAGGCCGAAGTCGCCTTGGCCGCCCTCGCCGGTGACCCCAGTGATCGGGACAAGGATTTCTACACCGGCAAGGTGGAAAGTGCTCGCTGGTTCGCCCGCAACCGCTTGCCACTACTCGCCGCAGAGCGTGGAATCGCTGAGGCAACAACCGATGAGATTATGGAAATCCCTGAAGCTGCCTTCTGAAAAGACTTGAGTCCGCGCACCTTGGGTTTGTCCAAAGTGCGCGGACTCATCTTTTGCCTTTCAGAGGTACCCTGAGGCAGTGAACAAAGTTATTGCCCTCCTTGCCTCGCTTCTCCTGTTTTCAACAGGCCTCATCAGCGCCGCGTTGCCGGCGTCCGCCCATGCGGACTTGGTCGGTACAAACCCTGTTGACGGCAGCGTTTTAGAAAACGCCCCCGAGTCAATAACCCTTAGATTCAATTCAAAAATTCTTAATGCAACAGCCGAACTGGCTGTCTCCAATTCCTCCGGTGAACTCATGACCGGGATAGTCGCTGAAATTGTGCAAACGAACGTGACTGCAGTGTGGCCATTGGAGCTCCCCGGCGATACCTACACGGTCGCTTACCGGGTTGTCTCTGATGATGGACACCCGATCACCGGATCATTTAGTTTTAGTTACCCCACTTCGGGGTCTGAGACGGCTGCTGAGTCCGAAGTGGCCGAACCACAAGTCAGCATGATGGAAACTCCTGCGGTGGAAACGGTATCCCCTGATTCGGGTTCGGACTCTGGATCCACACTGGTCTGGGTACTCGGATTCCTCGCGCTGGCTTTGGTTGTCGCCGGTTACTTTATTTGGCGAAGGCGCTCAACATGAAATCAACACTAAGTCCAGAAACGCAAATCATTCCTAGGTCAAAATTATTAACTTTCGGCTCAATTGTGCTCGCCATTGCTATAGCAGCGACCGCAATAGGTTTGACTATTACCGGGAGTGCCTATGAAATAGCACCGGAGGGAATCACCGACACCGGGCCACTGATCGGCTGGGGTGTCGCCATTCTGCGGATTCTCACTGACATTGCCGGGATCTTGACGGTTGGTTTTTTAATCTCCGCTGCTTTCCTTGATCCTTCGGGCAAAGACGGCGTGCTTTCTGCCGCCGGTCGCAAAGACGTCATTCGCGCTTCATGGTCGGCAGCAATCTGGGCGATTATCGCTTTGATTCAAGCTGTATTTTTATTGGCCTATGTATTAGGGGTTTCGCTCTCGGAGGCGATAACTCCCAGCGTGGTCAGCACTTATGCAACCGATGTTCCCGCTACGCGTGCATTGATTGTGGTGTTCTTTATCGCTGCAGTGATTGCATTGGGTGGGTTCATCACTGCGACGACAGATATTAGTGCTGCCGGTGTGGTACTCGCACTCATTGCATTTTCACTTCCCACACTCGCCGGACACGGTTCAGGCCTCGGTGACCATGCGCTGGCCCTCACTGCAGGGGTCACCCACGTTGTCTCAGCTGCCATTTGGGTTGGTGGTCTGGTTGTTTTACTTTTCCATGCGATCAAACGTGATATTCCACTTCGGCGCGCACTGGAACGGTTCTCGCCGCTTGCACTGATATCGATTGTGCTCCTTGCGATCAGTGGGCTCTCAAATGCCTACACCCGACTCAACTCATTTGATGAGCTTTTTTCCAACGGTTACGGCCAAGTAATTCTCGTCAAGGTCATGCTGATTCTGATACTTGGATTATTTGGATACCAACTTCGACGCCGGGTACTTCCCACTATGGATGCGCCAGGTGCTACCCAACGTTTCATCAAGGTTGCGGTGGTCGAAGTTTGCATCATGGCCTGCGCGATTGGGCTCGGAGTTGCACTAGCCACCAGTGCTTATCCTCGAGTTGAAGTACTCCTTCCCACATTCGGTGAGTCCCTTCTGGGTTACCTGTACCCAGCAGCGCCCACGACTGCCAATGTTGCCCTTGGTTTTCATTTTGAACCCTTTTTCCTTACTGGAAGTTTGATCGCCGCTGCGCTTTATGTCGCCGGTTATATTCGTTTGCGGACACGTGGTGACGCATGGCCCGTTATGCGTCTAATTGCCTGGATGGCGGGAATCGCCATCATAATTTGGTGCACCAACTCTGGGATCGCGTTGTATTCACAAGTTTCGGTTGGACTCCACATGGTCAACCACATGACACTCACAATGCTCGGCCCAATTTTCTTGGTCTTGGGTGCACCGGCAACTCTTGCCCTCCGCGCACTCAGGCCCTCGCGGACGGGCGAGCGCGGGCCCCGCGAATGGTTGGTACTTTTACTCAACAGCAAAGTCAACTCATTGGCCACAAATCCATTTTTTGTTTTCTTCATTTATGTAGTCGGGCTCTACGGCCTCTACTTAACCCCGGCTTTCGGCTGGCTCATGGGATCCCATATCGGCCACATCGTTATGCAATTGCACTTTATTTTTGCTGGCTACCTTTTCTATTGGGTCTTAATTGGGATTGACCCTCGACCACATCCACTTCCCTATTGGGGTCGGATCATTTTGTTGTTGCTTTCTATCAGTGTCCACGCATTTTTCAGTGTGATTTTGATGATGGGAACCACACCCATGGCGATCGAGTGGTACGGGGTTGTGCGACCAGACTGGGTGGTTGATCCACTCGCGGACTCCGTATTTGGGGGTCAAGTCGCTTGGGGAATTGCCGAATTCCCCGCATTAATTGTGTTCATTGCGATCATGGTGCAATGGTCACGAAGTGATGACCGTGAGGCCAAGCGGTCAGACCGTCAAGCGGAACGCGACGGAGACGCCGAGCTTGTTGCCTACAACGAACGACTCGCAACCTTAAATAAAGGATCCGATGGCCGAACTCGGAGCGAGTGACATCCCCTGGGATGTGTGCGTCCTGTAGTTTGCGTTTATGAGTAACACATGGGGGGCAATTAGGTTGCCGATCATGGCCTTGTTCGCTGTTATGTCCACCTTTATCTTCAGCGGACTCTTTTCGCCAGTGAATAGCCAAGCCACTCCAGCCCTGCTAAACGAGATCACTGGCAGTGAGCAGGTGGTGTTGGTCACGGCTAAGTCATGGCGATCAACTGTAGGAACGCTTCAAGTACTTGAGAAAGATAAGAATTCATGGGTAGCAACACAGAAATCAGTACCGGCTTTCTTAGGATACGGTGGTCTTGTTCCTGGCAACGGTCGCAAACAAGGAACGGGCACAACACCAACCGGCACCTATGCCTTTTACTCGGCCTTTGGCATTAAGTCTGATCCTGGAACCAAGTTGGACTACATAAAAGTCGACAAAAATGATGCTTGGACTTACAACCCCAAAGTTCCCAGCACATACAACATTTTTCAAACCGCAAACAAGAGTTGGTCAAACTACGACAATTACGTCGAGATACTTTCGACCTACCATAAGCAATACAACTACGCCGCGGTAGTTGATTTTAATCTTCCCACCGGGCAAATAACCCAAGGCGCAAATGGGGTTAACCGAACTGATCAGAGTGCTAACACTGGTCAAGGTGGTGGAATTTTCCTTCATGTCAGCAATGGGACGAAAACTGCCGGCTGTATTGCAATCCCAGAAAAAGTTATGAAAGCAATACTTCAATGGCTTGACCCAACAAAGAATCCCATAATCGTGATCCAGGTGAAAAACTGACTAGACGGTGATCACGGGGCATTCGACAAGATCGTCGATTGCTGGAAACTCGGAGCGCCAATCTTGCCCAACTTGAACATCAATCGCAGCTCTCACCACAGTCTCGGTTTCTTCACCCTTAGCGAGAATATTTCCCAGTGGATCAATAATTACTGAGTGCCCGCCCAGGTGGTGCCTACCTTGAGTACCCACTTCATTGCAGGCAATAATCCAAGCTTGGTTTTCAACGGCCCTCGCAGGCAGTAACGCATCCCACTGCCCAATTCGAGGTACCGGCCAACCAGAAGGGATCACGAATGCTTGGGCTCCAGCAATGCGCATGGCTCGAAACATTTCAGGAAAGCGCAGGTCGTAGCAGGTGGCAAGCCCGGTTAACCCCAATGGTGTTTCCACCAATACGTAGTCTGTGCCGGGAGTCATGGTGTCCTGCTCGCGCGCGTAGGTGAAAACGTGAACCTTGCGATAGTAGGCGGCCAATTCACCCTGCGGATTAAACAGCACGCTGGTGTTGTGCAATGCATCAGCATTTTGTTCACAAAATGATCCACCGTGTAACCAAATGCCATGATCACGGGCCTTCTGCGCGAGGGCGGTGGGTAAGAATCCATCAATTGGTTGGGCGTGCTCGCGGCTGGCTCCCAAATCAAATGCCCCGGTACTCCACAACTCGGGTAGCACCATAAAGTCACAATCACCTGCCTGCTGGTCGATTAAAGCCAGAACTCGTTCAACCCGCTTTGGCACCGACTCATTTGTTGAGCAGTCAATTTGCAGTACGGCAACTCTCACAGTCATGATCCTTAGCGTAAGACCCCGAATGATTCATCCATGGATCGTCCCTTGAAATATATTTATAAAATCCTATTTAAGTGACGGAAAAGGTAGGGCAGAATATGAAGATGAACAATCTCACTGAGACTAAGAGTTCCCTTGACCCCGTGAAGACTTACGTCGAGGCCATTTTAGATTTTTACGCCACCTTGAACTCACTCACCGCTGAGCAGTGGTCGCTCCCGACTCCATGTCCAGGGTGGACCGTTGCCGACATTGTTGCTCACACAATTGACCTTGACTCGCTGGCCGTGGGTAATCCCCCTCCTGCTCACGAACCAAATTGGGATGAACTCCCCCACGCCAAAGGGCCCTTCCAACAGTTCACCGAGCTCGGGGTTGACTACCGCCGGGGGATCCCACCGGCAGCACTACTTCAGCAAATGCTCACGAGCGCCAACAACCTCACCGACTTCCTCGCAACGGAGTCCCCCGCATTAACCGTTCCTTGGGTTGACGGCGAGATTTCACAAAAGCAATTCCTCGGCATGCGCACATTTGATGTTTGGACACATGATCTTGACGTTCGAATTGCTGTTGATCTACCTGCCGACTTCACAAGTAATCCGGCAAAAAATGCCGCTGGGCGAATGCTCAAAACCCTCCCGTTCATTTGGGGTAAGAAAATTGGCGCCCCAGCCGGCGAGTCTTTGCACATTGATTTCACCGGATCAGACTTCGGTGGGACGGTATGTATTGCCACCGATGCTGACGGAAAAGCGGCTTTCACCCCAGAGGCAACCGGTGAGGTGACCCGAATCGAAATGTCATGGGCAGATTTCGTGAACGGATTTTGCGGACGGGTAGACCCCGAGGTAACACTTACCCGGATCGAAGGATCTGGACCCCGCGTTCAAGATTTCGTTTTCGCCCTGGCTTCAACTCCCTAATTCCTGAACCGGTCGCTGTCCAGAATTCAGCCGGGCTCCAACCCACAGCTCTCCATCAATGTGATGCACTATTTCGGACCTCAAAAAACAAATTTGGATCCATAATGACATGCTTCACTCGTGGCAGCCGACGTGCGTGGAGTAACCGAAGCTCCGATCCGCACGATCATGGGGCCTCTCATCATGCTCTGGATTATTTGGGGTTCCACTTATATGGGGATCGCACTGATGGTGAAATCAATGCAGCCCCTTCTCGGATCTGGGTCACGTTTTATTACCGCTTCTCTGGTACTAGGCACAGTTGTTCTACTTGTCAAAGGTCCCAGTGCCTTTCATGTGACCCGAGCACAGGTGCGCGGTGCGGCTTTCATGGGAGTTTCCATTCTCGGGCTTTCAATCGGAATACTTTCACTCGCACAGAGGTATGTGCCTTCGGGCATTGCAGCTCTCATTGTTTCAGTTATGCCACTCTGGATAATTTTCTTCCGCCTGCGTGCGGGTGATCGCCCATCTCGCCTCACTTCGCTCGGAGTTGGCATCGGACTGATCGGGCTAGTTGTCATGCTGCTCCCTGGTGGAACAACCTCGGTGAGTGGTGCAAGCACAACTGAGGTTGCACTCTGGTCAATCGCAATTGCATTCGGTAGTTTTTCCTGGGCATTTTTTAGTTACCGGTCAACAAATTACGCGCAACCAAAAGAGCCCATGACAACAGCCGTTATCGAGCTCGCAGCGGCTGGTGTTTTGCTCGTCATAGTCGGAGCACTTATTGGTGAGCGCTGGGACTTCGGTGTAATCACTACAGAGTCGTGGGTCGGCTGGTGGTATCTGGTTGCAGCCTCCGCGTTGGCATACGGCGCATTTGTCTGGTTACTCAATAACGCACCCATGTCTTTAGTGTCAACCTATGCATACGTCAACCCCGTGGTTGCCGTAATTCTCGGCTTAGTAATTCTCAATGAAGCTATAACTAGTGATGTCGTTGTAGGACTGTCAATAGTGGTTGGTGGTGTAGTACTGGTCGTTACCGGAGAACGACGGACTCGCTTGCGACTTGCCGAGCAACCTCAATAAACCGATCGTTTGCCTCTGGCTCACCAATTGAAATTCGCAGTCCTTCACCGGGGAATGGTCGAACAGATAAACCCGACTGCTCCAACGCTTGATACAAAACATCCATCTGTGACCCCAATCGTAGCCAGATGAAATTCGCATAACTGGGATTCAGTTGGTAGCCCATTGCGGTTAATTCACCTGCAACACGGTTTCGTTCTGCTGCTACCCACAAAACCCGTTCGAATAATTCACCCTCAGCATTTATCGACGCGATTGCTGCGGCCTGAGCAATTGAAGAAACACCAAACGGTAAAGCAGTTTTGCGCAGTGCGTTAGTGATCGGTTCCTGTGAAATAGTAAACCCGACACGTAATCCAGCCAGGCCGTATGCTTTTGAAAAAGTTCGAAGGACAACGACATTTGAATTCTCGCGATACAGGCGGATTGAATCACTTCGCTTTTCTGCAGGTACATATTCAATGTACGCCTCGTCAAGAACAATCACAATCTCACTGGGAACCGCTGCTATGAACTTTTCGAGTTCACTCGGGTCAACAATTTGACCCGTTGGATTATTGGGTGAACAAACAAATATGACGCGGGTCTGCGGGGTAATCGCTGTCAACATCGCATCGAGGTCATGGGTTTCATCAGGCTTTAGGGGAATTTGAATACTCTGCGCGCCTGCAATCCCCGTCCAGATTGGATAAGACTCAAAACTGCGCCACGCGTACATAATGTTGTCACCGGGTCCGGCCGCTGATTGAATTATTTGGCCGCAGAGCGCGACACTTCCCGTTCCCAGTGCAATGTGCTCGGCGGGAACTCCAAAGTGATGGGCAATGGCTGCAACAAGCTCACTGGAGAAAGGGTCGGGGTACCGGTTAATCTCCGTTGCGGCGGCAACAATCGCGTCCTGAACACTGGCAAGTGGAGCAAAGTGACTTTCATTGCTCGAGATCTTGTAGGTCGTTATGTCCGATCGTGGTGCTGGGCGCTGACCAGCTTTATAGGAGGGCAACGTCTCAAGGTCTGGGCGAAGCCGGGGGCCGCTGTTTCTCACGACTCTAATTTAGGGGATGTTTCGTTTTTCTTCAACAGCGTGCTCGCGAAATCAGGCACATAGCGGTTGGTTTCCATTGGTGGCCGGACATAGTCACATGTACTTGGGCGTTCAGGCAGGGTCACTTTTTCCACATCCGGAGTTGAGTAGTTGATTGTGCTCAAAAAATGATGAATTGAGTTAAGCCTGGCTACACGCTTGTCACCGGCTTCGACAACAAACCAGGGCGACTCCGGTAAATCGGTATGAACAAACATTTCATCTTTAGCTTTGGAGTACTCCTCCCATTTCGTAATTGACTCCAAATCCGATGATGAGAACTTCCAGCGGCGCATTGGATCTTTTATTCGCGATTCAAATCGAGCCGTTTGTTCTGTGTCACTGATACTGAACCAGTACTTGCGCAGAATAATTCCGTCCTCGATTAACATTCGCTCAAATATTGGAGTTTGATGTAGAAACTGTCGGTACTCATCCGGCGTGCAGTAACCCATGACTTTTTCGACACCGGCGCGGTTGTACCAGGAACGGTCAAAAAATCGGATTTCACCCCGCGTTGGCAAATGACTTACATATTTTTGAAAATACCACTGACCCTTTTCGCGCTCGGTTGGAGTGGGAAGAGCCACGATTTGAGCAAGTCGAGGGTTAAGATATTGGGTGAACCTCTTAATTGTTGACCCTTTACCCGCAGCATCGCGACCCTCGAAAACCACAACAATTCGCTTGCCTTCAACCTTGGTCCACTCTTGTAGGGTCACCAGTTCAGCTTGAAGTTTGAGGAGTGCCTTTTCATAGGTTGCTTTAGGGATTCTGTGGCTCACTCCTAAAGCCTATGACCTGTAACGGTGAAATCTGTCCCCTTCAGAAGTCTGTTGAGTAAACTTGGTACATGACCTTACGCAGGCGAGCACTCATTGCTTCAGGCACAGGTCTTGGGGTGATCCTCCTCGGGTTCATTTTGGTGATCGCTACTTTTGTGTCTGTTTCGAGTTCACAGTCAAGAATCAATGACCTCCTCACTCCTGCCGCACAGATGGCAAACTCGTTGCTACTTGGCCAAACTGCTGCATCTGGTGATCTATCCGACTACGTCCTAACGGGAAACGAGAGTCCGTTAGCCGGTTACCAAAGTGCTATATCGACAACAAATGTCATGACCGACAATCTATTGAATCTCTTGGGAACTGAAAACCCTGAGCTCACAGCTCTCGTCGAGGCTTCAACTTCAGCCCAGCGTGCATGGGTAAGTGCTGATGCCGAACCAACCTTGGAAGCTATGGCCGATGGAAAGCAACCAAAAGCAGGACGCGTCACAAACAAAGCAAGAGCATGGTCGACATTTGATTCGATGATCACCGCAACAACCGCACTACAAAGTGAGATTGAGAGCCAGAGAACAGCAGTGGGTAACGGACTTGCAGGAAGTGCGCGAACACTTGGCCTACTCCTGATTTTGGGTGGATTGCTACTCGTTGCCGGCTTTGTCGCATACTTCATCTACTTCCAACGTTGGGTAATTTTCCCACTTATGGATATTCGCAAAGACCTGCAACTTTCAACACGTGACCCCATGCACACTCACCCAATTGAACCCCTCGGGCCACCTGAGTTTTTATCGCTGGCAAAGGATGCGGAGTCGCTCCGACGTCAACTCGTCAGTGAGATAGATGAGGCGTCGGCTGCCCGCAAGGGACTGACCCAGGACGCACCCCTTGTTGCCGCAATCCGAAGTGAGATGCAGGTTAATAGTTCATTGCACTGCCCGGGTATCGCAATCGCAGGACTAGCCGCAACCGCTGAAGGTGTGCTGGCCGGTGACTACTGGGACTACATCCCTCTTAGCGACACCAAAGTGGCCCTAATGGTTGCCGATGTTTCAGGCCACGGACCGGGTGCGAGTGTGGTGGCACTCCGTGTTCGCGCAATTATTCGCACAGCACTTTCAAAGGGTCTCACCCTTGCCGAAGCCGTTGAGCTTGCCGCGGAATCAACGAAGAACGATGAATCATTCGTTACCGCGTTGTTGATCTTGATTGATATTGAATTCAATGAATTGCATTGGCTCAACGCCGGTCACCCCCCTGGCATTGGAATCACAAACGACAAAGATCTTTTCAGCCTCGAGACAACCGGTCCCCTGATCTCTTCCCTTGGCGGTGAATGGGAGGTCCGAATGCGTCCATTCTCGCCGGGAGATCTTGTCCTAGGAGTAACCGACGGTTTCCTTGAGGGACAGGGTGCCAGCAATGCTGCCGAAGAAACCCAAGCAGTTATTCGGCTTCTGCGGGGCCTTGACGGTCCGGTGCGGCAGAACCCATCGGAAATAGTTGAGCGGCTGGTGGCCCATATCCGTGAAAATTCCCCGCGGTGGCGCGCCGACGACGTCACGGTCGTGGCACTTTGTCGGTTGGGATAAGCAGCACCCCTGATACGTCAATTTCTGGCCCCATGGCACACTGCAGTTATGCGCACACGTACTCGAAATCTACTCGCTTGCCTCATTGCTGGAGCCTTGGTGATCCCGCTGGCCACATCCGCTTCAGCGGCACCGATTGGGAATCCTGCCAACAACCTCAAAGGCACCGTAGTCAATGACTCCCTGTTCGGGCTACACGTTAAAGATGCCCAAAATGGCGTCTGGCCCAACATTGATTTTGGGTCCATCAGGCTCTGGGACAATGCAACTGCTTGGGCCAATATTGAAACTTCAAAAGGTGTTTTTAACTGGACCGCACTTGATAACTCGGTGGCCAATGCCAATAAAAATGGCATGACTGACATCCTCATGGTTTTGTCCGGCACTCCGGCTTGGGCTACAAGTCAGCGAAATCCGACTGCCCTCCCCGCTCCCGATGCATCGGGTGTCCCCGCAAATATGGCGGATTGGGACAACTGGGTTCGGGCCGTAGCCACCCGCTACAAAGGAAAGATCAAGATTTACCAGCCGTGGAACGAAGCAAACTTGTCCACATTTTTTACGGGTACCCCAGCGCAATTGGCCGATTTAACCAAGCGCGCCTATGACATTATTAAAGGCATTGATCCCAGTGCCACGATTGTGGCGCCCAGCACCGGCACCCGGCTTGGCGGACCGTTTAAGAAGTTCTACCCCGCATACCTTCGGGAACTTAAGGCCCTTGGATGGCCAGTTGATGTTTGGTCAGCGCATACCTACCCGGCTTCTTTGGGTGATCCGAACGACCGCCAAGTACTCGCTAATAGTTGGGTTGACTTCCTCAAGGCAGAAGGTGCACCTAATTTGCCCCTGTGGGATACCGAAAACAACTACGGTCTCGGCGGTCCGGGTCCACAGAATCCCGAGCAGGACATCGAAGGCTCAAAAGCAGCAAACTGGACCGCAATCACCTACCTCGATGCACTGCGTTTGGGTATCTCCCGCGTCTACATGTACCAGTGGGGTCCATACAACGATCTATGGGGAATTCAATACAACGCGGGTGCCCCTGGCGCCATCGCGATGAACACTCTGCAGGAATGGATTGTTGGTACCACTTACCAGGGTTGCAAGGAAGTAAATCGGAAAGTGACCTGCAAATTCAGTTCACAAGGCGGGATCAATCAGGTCGTCTACTCGGAGACTGGCAGTAAAACATTCAAGGCAAAGAAGCAGTACAAGCAAATGTGCCAACTCGATGGAAAATGCTCAGCAATACCTGCCAACGGCAAGTTACGCACCCAAGGGCCGGTACTTCTCAAGCGTTAAAACTTATGCCTTAAAAAACAAGTATTAAGCAAGGCTACTTTCTTCAGCGACCGTATTCCCACCGTCAATGGCAATGCATTGACCGGTGAGATAACTAGCGCCAGGGGTTGACAAGAAGGCTGCCACCGCGGCTACTTCATGCGGGGTCGCACTGCGTCCCATCGGTGTCAATTGTCCTTCCCGGTATTCGTGCTCAGTTTGTGACCCCGTCTGTATCCAGCCGGGAGCCAGTGCATTAGCTGTAATGCCAGCTGATGCGTAATCAACTGCTAATGATCTAGTGAGACCAACAATTGCAGCCTTCGCTGCTGCATACGCACTTTCCCCGCGCATGGCCATCAGTGGACCGGTCACGCTAGCGATCGTAATAATTCTCCCCCACTCTGCAGCTTGCATGAACGGAAGCGCGGCACGAGTCGCGTGCACCACGGTCATCAAATTTCGTGACATAGCCCGATTGAAATCGGCTAGGTTAATGCCTCCGAGTGGTCCGGACTCCACCCCCACAGGCGCATGAACGCTTGCCATTCCGGCATTATTTATCAGAATGTCTAGGCCGCCACACTCATCGGCTGCCGCGTGGAAAGTCTTCAAAGTTTCCCGCTCATCAGTTAAATCACACACGTAGCCGTGAAGAATCCCATACCCACTCAAATCCCGAACGCGCTGATGAATGTGATCCCCTGTTGCCATGATGGCAACCTCTGCCCCCAGCTCAAGCAGTGATCGTGCACAGGAAAAACCAATGCCATTTTCTGAGCCGGCACCCGTAATCACGGCTCGCTTGCCGTCGAGTGAGAGCCAACTAGGTATCACTGCGAAATCCTCGACAACGCTTGCGCAAACAAATCAGTGTGTAGTTCAACATCAGCCGAAGAAGTCTCCGGGCACATCAGCGCCATGTTGTGAAATGGTGTCATGAGCAGTCCTCGATTACTCATAAATAAATGTAGAAACTCCTCGAGTTCCCCGTCATAGGCTTGAGCCGATTCCGTGCCGTTTAGTGGAGCGGGTGAGCAAAATCGATACTCCGCGCGTGCGCCAATTTGAGCCACCGACCAAGGCATCTGCTTGTCCGCCAGTGCGTTTTCTACTCCCGCTCTGAATTGTGACGCAAGTTCAATCATGTGATCAAATGCTTGTGGAGTTAAAACTTCACCGAGAGTAGCTCGCATTGCTGCCATGGACATGGCGTTACCCGCGAGTGTTCCGCCAACCCCACCAACGTCCTCTAAATCAGCATCAGGGGAATTCAGAATCTTGTCCGCCAATTGTTGGGAGATGCCATAGGCACCGCAAGGAATTCCTCCGCCAATACTTTTGCCGATCACAAAAATGTCTGGTTTCAAATCCCATTCGGTCGTGCACCCACCCCAGCCCGCCGAGAACGTATGCGTTTCATCGATAAGTAAAAGGGCTGAATATTTATCACATAATTTACGCAGTCCAGTGAGGAATCCTGGTTGCGGTAAAACGATTCCGATATTCGTCAATGCGGGCTCGGTGATTACCACTGCAACATCACCGTGGGCTAGAGCAGCCTCCACTGATGCAAGATCATTAAATTCAGCCACCCTTGTTGTCTGCGCAATATCCACTGCGGGTCCTACATTGCCTTCACGCAATATTGCTGTTCCGTTCGGTCCAGTTCGCACCAGAGTTTCGTCAACTGCCCCGTGATAAGAGTAGGAGAACGCCAGCACCTTTGACTTCCCGCTCACTTGACGCGCGATGCGCAGCGCCCACCTGTTGGCATCAGTTGCAGTCAAAGTAAATGACCACAACGGTAAACCGAACCTGCGAGTCAATTCATTGGCAACCCATTCAGCGTCTGCCGTGGGCATCATCGTCGTAATTCCACCCTGCTCGGCAATGCGCTTTTGCACGGCATTCGTGGTGGGCACCGGTGAGTGCCCGGCCATTGCAGCGGTGTCACCGAGGGCGAAGTCAACATACTCATTGCCGTCAACATCGGTGATTTGATTTCCGTGGGCTTTCTGTAAATACAGCGGGTACCCACCCGACCATTTATTCATCCACGTCATCGGGACTCTGCCGAGCAGGTGATCACTAGCCGCATACAGCGCACGTGAGGAAGGGGTTCGGTTTAAATGCAGCGCCTTCTCACTTGCGAGCTCCTGGGTTAATTTCGCGCGATCTAGCACGGCTTGTTCCTCTTCCTGGGCCCGTCAACGAATGGGAATGAGTCCAGTCTATTGACCCCACCAATGACCAACCGCCAAGCGACGTCCACTCGTGACCCGGGCAATTTTTCGTTGCTTCACACATTTCATCAAAGCGCGAAATTTAAGTTATCGAGTGAGAGGGGCCAATATTCCTACAACTTTCCCAGCATCTTTCGAATCGTCATGCGCGGGATCCCGGTAATTGTGGAAATTTTGTTCTCAGAGAGAGTCTCCGAATCAACGTGGATCCGAACGGTTGAAGCCAATGTTTCTCGTGCAGCCCGCTCGCGCTTTTTTGTTGCCCGCCACTCGGTTGCCGCTTCTTCGATTTCGATGATTGCGGCAGCCTTCTCGGGGCTGATCTTCTTAGTCATTAATCACCCGGGCAATTGATCGGCTAATTCGGCCAGTTCTTTGTGCATCTCTACCCATTCAAGGGCCTCATCGATGTACCTGGTTTCATGGGTAGCACCACAGGTGCACTGGAGCACAAACCGGCATTTGCCGGTACAAAAATCGGTGTCGATTACATGGGCCTTGGGAACCGAGCGCTCCATCAATGAAGCATTCCCTCGGGCCACTTTGCGTACAAATGGATTCGTCATGTGAATCCCTCCTTTTTACGTCTCACATTCGGTACTGGTCTAATTCCATACTGATAAAAGTGTATATGTCTAGACCTACCCGTCTTAGTATACACATATACACAATCGAAACAAGTGCGACACATCGCACCCTTGAAAGTGGATGATTTCCAGCGTGATCTGGATAGATCTTGGAGTGGATTGATACCACAATGTGGGCAATGTCCTACAAACAAAGGAGTTTCCCATGACCAAAGCAATACTTGATGGCAAGGACTTCAAGCTCGGACTTTTTTCATCCAACTGTTCTGGTGGCATGGCGGTTTCCAAGGCACCGGACCGCTGGAGCGCAAGTTGGGATGACAATCTGCGCCTCGCTCAGATTGCCGATGAAGTCGGCATTGACTTCCTTCTCCCCATTGCTCGTTGGATCGGGTACGGAGGCGAAACAAATTTTCACGGTTCCGTCCTTGACCCGACCGTATGGGCTGCCAGCCTGCTAGCCAATACCAAACGCATCAGTGTTTTCGCCACAATTCACACGGCCTATAACCACCCCATCGTGGTGGCTAAGCAAATGGCAACCGTTGATCAAGTGGGCAAAGGCCGTGCTGGACTCAATGTCGTTGCGGGTTGGAATAAGCCCGAGTACGACACCTTCGGTGTTGAACTTCCGCAGGATCACAATGATCGCTACGAATACGCCCAAGAGTGGTTTGACATCGTCAAAAAGATTTGGACAACTGAAGGATCATTTGACTGGGACGGGAAATTTTTCCAACTGCAACATGTCGAAAGTCTGCCAAAGCCTTATGACGGAATGATTCCTATTCTGAATGCAGGATCGTCACAGCAGGGCCGAGAATACGCTTCGAAGAATGCGAACTTTGTGTTCACCATCGTTGGCGGTCCCGAAGATGGCGCCGAGGTGGTCAAGACGGTCACCAACCAAGCGGAGACGGAGTTTCACCGCAAGGCAGGCGTATTCACCCTGGGGTATTGCGTCGTTCGTCCCACTGAAAAGGAAGCACAAGATTTTCTGCATTATTACGCTGAAGAAAATGCGGATTGGGGCGCAGTAGACAACCTCATGACACTGCAGGGAATGCATGCCCAGTCATTCACCCCTGAGATGCTGTCAATGTTCCGGGGACGATTTGCCGGTGGACATGGGTCTTGTCCCATCATTGGAACTCCCGATCAGGTTGCCGACGAGATCGAGAAATTCGCTAAGGCCGGATTTGGCGGTATGACTCTGTCGTTCTTCGACTACGCGGGTGAACTGCCTTACTTCGCCGAGGAGGTCCTCCCACGCTTGGAAGCCAAAGGCGTTCGGCTACCCCGCTAGTGCTACAACAATCGAAAGTGTCAAATAGGAAGCCTCCTCGCCGGTCAGCGCTTACAGTGAATCCACTAAGTTTCACGCGTACAGCGAGGAGGTTTTCCGTGGCAGTAAATCGCAATATCTTCAACCTGACCAGTAATCAGGCCTCCGTTCTCCGTGATGAGGTGGCGGCCCGAACTACCCCTCACGAAGTTCTGACCAAAGAATCATCCCTCCAAGGAAAAGTTGGAATGATCACCATGCCCTCGTCACGGTTCGTCTTTGTGCGCTACGGCGGGAATGTCGTGGTTGAAGCTCCCCCCACCAACGATCGGGTAGTTGCGACAATTCCCCTTGGGCCGATGGGTGTCAGCC
>JBBARV010000021.1:0-5087 GCA_040399625.1 Candidatus Nanopelagicales bacterium
GTACCACCAGGGATTTTGTAACCCTTTACATCCCATGGCGCCACTCGTGCTGCTTCATTATCTTTGTTCTCAACCAACCACTGGCGTGCTGCGGGGAGTAGTTCCTCGCGGGTTGCAACGAGTTGATCAACGAGACCTTTTTCTTTCGCTTTAGCTGGCTTGTAACGCTGGCCCTGAAGTAACCAATCCAGCAGGGCTGATGCAATTCCAAGCTTGCGAACCGTGCGAGTGACGCCACCTGCGCCTGGTAGGAGTCCGAGGGTTACTTCGGGGAATCCAATTTCAGTTTTATTGTCATCGATCGCGATTCGGTGATTACAGGCGAGAGCAAGTTCCAGGCCACCACCAAGGGCCGCGCCATTAATGGCGGCAACTACCGGTCGGTTGAGTTTTTCAATTCGCCGAAGTAACGCTTTGATTCCCTCAAGTTGGTCGAAGATTTGTTGAGCGTTCTCTGGTCCAACACTGATTAGTGACTTGAGGTCACCGCCGGCGAAGAAAGTTTTCTTACCGCTAGCCACAATCACACCTGTGATTGATTCGACTTCGGACTCCAGTTGATCAAGGGTCTCACCCAAACTTTGTGAGAACCCCTCGTTCATGGTGTTTGCGCCGGCATTCGGGTCGTTGATTGTCAGCGTGACAATTCCGTCATTGTCTTTTTCATAAGAAATCATGATTAATCCTTTATCTCAGATACGTTCAACGATTGTTGCGATTCCCATGCCTCCACCAACACAGAGTGTGGCCAGGCCGTACCGGCCGCCCGTGCGTTCAAGTTCGTCCACCAGTGTTCCCAAAATCATCGCGCCAGTTGCACCCAGTGGGTGACCCATTGCGATCGATCCGCCATTCGGGTTAATTTTTTCGTCGGGGATCTTGAGTTCGTTTTGCAACCGCAATGCAACGGATGCGAAGGCCTCATTGATTTCAACAATGTCCATGTCATCGGCGGTAAGGCCGGCTTTGGCCAGTGCCTTGCGGCTGGCAGGTGCTGGGCCGGTCAACATGATTGTTGGTTCAGATCCAACGACCGCCATGCTGACTATTCGTGCCCGCGGGGTGAGGCCCATATCTCTGCCGGCTTGTTCGTTACCAATCAGCACGAGTGCAGCGCCATCAACGATTCCCGATGAATTACCAGCGTGATGTACGTGGTTAATTGCGTCAACGTTGGTGTACCGCTCGAGTGCAACGGAATCAAAGCCGCCGTGCTCACCCATCATGGCAAATGATGGTTTAAGTGAGGACAGTGATTCAATCGTTGTTCCCCGGCGAATGAATTCGTCGTGATCCAAAATGGTTAAGCCATTGCGATCTTTAACGGCCACGATCGAGCGGCTAAATCGACCTTCATCCCATGCGCGGGCTGCTTTTTCTTGGGACCACACAGCAAAGCGATCAACGTCTTCACGGCTATAGCCGTCAATGGTGGCGATGAGATCAGCACCGATTCCTTGTGGAACAAAGTTGACGTCAAATGCTGTTTGTGGGTCGAGTGCCATCGCGCCGCCGTCAGTTCCCATCGGGATTCGTGACATGGACTCAACACCACCAGCAATGATCATGTCTTCCATTCCGGAGCGAATTCGTGCAGCGGCTTGATTAACCGATTCAAGCCCGGATGCGCAGAAGCGATTGAGTTGCACTCCGGCAACGGTCTCAGGCATTCCGGCAACCATCGCTGCGGTTTTTGCAATGTCAGCACCTTGATCACCAACGGGTGTGACACAGCCAAGAATCACGTCATCAACTCTTTGCGGGTCATAGCCCTTATTGCGTTCGGGGAGCTCTCGCATTAGTGCTGCAACGAGGTCAACCGGCTTCACTTCATAGAGCGAGCCACCTGGTTTTCCTTTTCCACGTGGCGTACGCACGGCGTCATAGATAAATGCTTCATTAATAGATGATCCGTTGACCGAGGTAGTTGCAGACATGACCGAGGGCTCCTTAATGAAGAGCGAGAGGTTGACGATCTAGATTACTATACAAGTGTATAGTCCGATCACGTTTTGTCCAGAGAGGGTGAAAAGAGTGCCTGATGCCATTGCCCGCGAACGAATTCTCTTGGTCGCCCTTGACCTTTTTGGTCGATTGGGTGAGGACCGGGTGTCCATGCGCGCTGTTGCTTCCGCCGCAGGCTGCACGGTTGGACTGGTTCAGCACCACTTTGTTTCAAAACAGGGCTTACGAATTGCAGTGGAAGTTGAGATTGTTGCGCAATTTACCAATGCTCTGTCGCAGGGACCTGGAGATCGGGCTTCACGTGATGCGCGGGTTCAAGAGATGTTTGCCCAGCGCCCAGAAATCGTCAGCTACCTTCGTCGTTCACTGTTGGACCGTCCCGATCGAGCACGTGAACCTGACGGAATCTTGACTCGTCTCGTCGCCCTGTGTCGGGATCAAGTACAGATCATGCGGCAGAGCGGTCACGCTCGAACTACAGCATCTGTTGAGGAACAAGTTTTGCGAATGCTGACTCGTGCGCTCGGGGTTTTGTTCCTTGAACCCATGGTGACCGCCGCTTGGGGAGAGTTGGATCAACCTGATGCAACGCGACCGATTTTGAGGGTGACGCTCACATAAATAGCCACCTGCCTCCTTGATGTATCTTTATGCAGAGGGTTGATGCTAAGATGCAAAGATGAGAACTACGGTTACTATTGACGAAGCCCTGTACGGCGAGGTCAAACAGTTGGCTGCGCGCGAGCAGAGCAGTGTGGGCTCAGTAATCGAGGACGCACTGCGATTACTGCTACGCGAACACACGGCTAAGCATTTAGTGGAGTTCGCACCGCTACCTTCCGTCCCCGGGAAACTGAATTTTCCACCAGGCATCGACCCCAACAGAACTTCAGAGATATTGAACTATCTCGATGAGCTTGATCGTGTTGAGCGTAATGCAGGCGGGTCATGAACACAGTTGACATCAATGTTCTGTTGGGCGCATTCTTCGAGGGATCAGAAACTCATGTTTCGTCAGTTGCCACGATCGAAGGGCTCCGCCGGAGTTCACAGCCGTTCATTATTTTTCCAGTCGTAGCTGCTGGATTCATCCGTATTTCCACAAGTCGTCGTATGTCAGACAACCCGGCGTCAACGGCAATGGCTCTTTCATTTCTCGAGGCTCTCCTGTCGAGTCCACTTAATTGCGTTATGGACGGTGGCACACAATTTTGGAAAGAATTTTCTACACTGGTGTCCTACCACTCAGCGCGCGATGGTGATGTGGCCGATTGTCAGATTGCAGCATCAGCGATCACACTGGGTGCAACTTTGTACTCATTTGATCGGGGCTTTGCGCGTTTCAACCGGCTGACATGGATTGACCCTGCCGCTTAATTCACAAATCCTGTAGACGGCTAAGGCATTGCATCTAGGCGCTCACGACTTGCTCTAATACTGAGGTCAATGAAAGTTTGAAGTGCCGGGATTTGTGACCCAGTCTTGCGTAATGCCAACACAATTGTGCGCTTGGGCAATGGTGGATCAAGTGCCATGATTCGAATGTCTGTATCTGTTTCATCAACGGTGAGTTTGGGCATGATGGCGTAACCGGCACCGGTGGCAACCATTGCTTGTAGTGCACCGTTGTCGTTGGTGCGAAATACGTAGCGTGGTTTCACGCCAGCAGCAAGAAGTGTCATTTCAACGGGAACGTGATCTGATTCCTCTTGCTGGGCAATAAATGGTTGTTCGTGTAGTTCCTGGATCGGGACTGCTGAGCGTGGTGTATCAAGGTCGGGGCCCATCAGGACTTCGTCGTGTCGTGGTGTCAGTAGCACCATCGGATCTTGCCCTAGTTCAATTATGTGCAGTCGTGGATCATCGATTGGACCAACAAGAAATGAAACATCAATTTTCCCCGTGACAAGTAATTCGATGAGTCGTGCATTCGATGTAGATTCAATGAGTTCAACTTCAACGCCGGGTGAATTCAGTAGTAGCTGTCCAACAACTGAGGGCAGAAGTTCAACCGAGATGCTTTGAAATGTTCCACACATAACGCGACCTCTTGTCCCTGTCGCAAGGTCATCAAGTTCCTGGCCGGCTTGCTCAAGGCGAGCAATTATGAGTTCGGCATGTTTGAGCAATATTTGTCCAGCTTCGGTAAGTGATGCCGGCTTGGGACCTTTCGGTCGGTTAAAAAGTTGATGTCCAACAGCTTTCTCCAATGCCGCAGCTTGTTGGCTGACACCTGACTGGGAAAACCTCAGGACGTCGGCGGCTCCCCCAAAACTTCCTTCCTCAGAGATTGCCTTTAGAGTCAATAATTGCTGAATGTCAATACTGTTTAGGTGGGCCACACCATCACTTTATCATAAGTAATACTTATGTTAATGATCGTTATTCAACGTTTGTTTTAATGATTAACCACATCTACATTTAATGTATGAATACTTCAACGATCGACATCATGAACTCCCTCAGCGAGGACCTAGCCCTGCTCCAGCTCAATGACACCAAGATCAGCAACTTTGTTGAGTTGGTTAAAGATGCACCCGTTTCCCCGATCGCCCTTGAGGTACTTGCCGACAGCAAGGCCATCAACGTTGTCCGGATCCGTGCATTTGCCCGCGTCAGTGCCGATCTGCGTAAGGCTATTTAACTTTTCAAACGGTGAGCGTTTCACCCTTGATCGTTGATACAAACGGCGACCGAGGTGCGGTAAATTTTGCTACCGACGGCGTCAAAAGTGCCTCCCTGCTGCCACAACACGCAGTACTGACTCGCCGAAGTAATGAAGTAGAGCACAATGGCGCCATGCAAATTCGTTCAATAACTACCCAGGTCACCCAAACCCACCGCGAGGCCAACGCGGCCGTTGACCCAGCCACGGTTATCGCTGTAGCCGCACTCGTGTGCGCTAATCCCGGTGCCGGTCGAGGCAAACTTGATGACCTTGGCGAGTTAGAACAACTCGGTGCTGACTCAGCCGCTCGGCTAATCACCGAAGCACTTGCAGCACTCTCTGCTGTCGGTGTCACGCCGGAGCAAGTTCGCGGTTACGGCAAAGGAGCAATCGTTGGTGTTGACGGTGATCGGGAACACACTGCCGCGGTTCTGCATCCTCGCTTTGGCGCACC
>JBBARV010000021.1:5187-23998 GCA_040399625.1 Candidatus Nanopelagicales bacterium
ACATGTTTAAAGCAATGATCATGTTGACCCGCGGTGCCGACATGTCGCACGAAGAGTTCAAGGCGTGGTGGATTGGCGAGCACCAACTATTAGCCAAACAATTACCGGGCGTGCAGAAGATTCGGTTTAATGTTGTTGAACAAGATGAGACTGCTGCCTGTGACGGTATCGCCGAGTTGTGGTTTGAATCCCAGGAAGCATTCACCGCGGCTTACGCAACTGAAATTGGTAAGACTGTTGCCGCGGATTCAATGTCGCATCTCGCCGGTCGGGTCCGCATGTTCACCGAAGAAGTGAATGTTTTTGGCTAAACCGGTCGTAGATCTAAACCGGTAATTCCTTCAAAGTCTTGAGCATTGCGCGTGTACAGCGGAAGGTCATGAGCGAGTGCTGTTGCCGCGATGAGTGCATCAAACGCGCGGGCCTGAGTTTTTCGACCTGATTGACGTAAGCACCCAGCGACAATTGCAAACCTTCGTGCGCACGCAGCGTCGAAAGGTAATGGATCAAAGGATGCCTCTGTTTGTTGAAGAACGAGTTGACGCATCGCACGTTCGTGTGAGTTTTTCGACACCTCTGGGCCAACACTTAATTCAGCGAGTGTGATGACGCTGATAGTGGGGAATGCGGGGAGATTTGCTGCCGTGAGATTCGGTAGCTCGATCACCACACTGGTATCGAGGATCCCGACAGTGGTTGGCACAGATGGAGAACCAGTCACGGTTTCATTCCCAGATTAGAGTCAAGGGTTGGATCAAGAACCTGATCTAGGTCTCGACGCAATGAATCGCCATCAATGCGTGGGATGTTTTTCCAGCTTTCCAGTAAGGCTGCCGCACTTAATCGAGGTTTCGGCAAGGGCGTCAGCAATGCAACAGGGGAGCCGTCTCGGGTGATCGTCATGGTCTCACCGGCTTCCACTCGATTCAGGATCTGCCCACCGTGATTGCGTAAATCACGCACCGAAACCTCGTTCATGTGGTCAGTGTATCACTAGTGATACACATACAATTCTGCGTACAACTCACTGAACTTTGATCGCAAGGAGTGACTCGCAGGCCAAATTCGCTTGATTGTGATGTCGTACGGAACCATCCACGATCGGTGTGCGAAATTGGACCCCGTTACTTAGGCTTTGGAAATGCTTATGCAGCCAACAGCCTCACACCTCCCATCAATGCGGACTGAATGGACAGTTGGCCTGAAATCCCGCATCGCCATGGCGGTGGCAATGGCCACCGTTGGGCTATTCCTGTCTGCAACACCGGCCCAGGCGGCAAATACTTTAGTGGTCTCGGGGACAACTCAGGCAACAAGCTCCGCAGGTTCATCGATTGTCGTCGGAGACACTTTCTCGTATACATACACATTAAATCTGGACAGCACATCGACTGGGAATAATGGCTTCACCGGAGGATTCTTCGACAATGCGGTAACCGCTTTTAACCTGAGCGCCGCCCCGGGCAATGTCGGCACTTGGTCCCCTACGGGAGTGAATTGGGTAATCTCTCCTGTGAAGCGCTTGGCCACTAATTCAAGTAGTGACCAGATTACGTTACAGGTTAACGCCACTAACGCTCCTTCCATCAACAGCGTCCCATTTTTTGATTTGGGAATAACCCTTGATTGGGATCCCTCCGAGGTCAATATTCAATCGGTTTTGGGTACAGAGAGTCTTGGAACGACCTTAGGCACACTTTCGCCAGATCCAACGTTGGCGAATCATTACTTTGAGTTGCGTGATGCCAACTACTTATCCGTTGGCTTCACAGCCTCTGTCACACAAAATCCATCCGGTTCAAATTCGGCTGCGCCCGCACCACAGAGGTTTGAGCATTCACTCAACACCGCTGGCGGTGTTAACTGCAAGCTAAATTTACCCAGCGGAACACAAGGCACGTGGGTGCAACTCCCTGCCGCAAATAGTTGCACAGCGCCGGTCGATCGACCTGGAACTACCCTGCTGGGCTGGTCGACAAGTTCCACCTTCCCCGTACAGGTGGCCCGTGAGCAAGTGTCCAAAGGTTGGGGAGTGATCGATGCCGTATTCAACGGCCAACGGATGATCTTCATTCCAACCGGTGGCTTCACGCAAATGAGTGGTGACAACAACCTCCACGCCATCTGGGGCTAGACCAAAGGTCAACTCAATGAATTTACCCGGTCGACCGGAGAACTACCTTCGGAGCGCGTTAAAGTCGAAGTGATTCTGGAGTAGGCTTCTGTACTTGTGACCTCACGTTCAGTTGGATCCCATGTCCTCGCCGACATCAGCGGATCTACATCTTCGCTACTCAATGATAGCCAGGCACTTCTTGACCTTCTCGTTCGTGCATCCGAGCAGGCAGGTGCAACGGTGCTCACCGCACACCACCACGCATTTGAGCCGCAGGGCGTCACCGCAATAGTGGTCCTTGCTGAATCACACGTCTCAATTCACACCTGGCCAGAATGGGGTGGGGCAACACTTGATGCCTACACCTGCGGGGCAGCTGACCCTGAACTCCTGATGAACATTGTGATCGAGGAGTTAAAGCCAGTAATTGTTCGCCGCGCAGCCGTGCCCCGCACCGTTCCCGGAGGCGCTGATGATCGAGGTTTTCGATTCGCCGAATTCATCACCCCCGCTGATAGATATGAGCACGACATCGCCGAAGTAATCATTGAAGGATCTACCCAGTATCAGGATTACATGACCGGACGCAGTGATGTGTGGGGTCGCATGCTCGTTCTCGACGGGGTTGTTCAAAGTACTGAAGCGGACGAGTTCATTTATCACGAAGGAATCGTTCATCCGGCTTGTTACGCCGTCGCTGCGAGTGCACCGGTACGTGATGTATTGATTCTGGGTGGTGGTGAAGGTGCTTGCTTGCGCGAAGCCCTGCGTTGGAACTCTGTCACCAATGCACTGATGGTTGATATCGACGAGGAAGTTGTCGATGCTTGCCGTGCAAACCTCCCCCTGCACCACCAGGGAGCTTTTGATGATCCACGGACAAAACTCACGCACGCTGATGCAGTGTCTTTTATTCGATCCCTACCTGATGCCAGCCTAGATGTGATCGTCTCGGACATGACAGATCCAGTCGAAGATGGGCCGTCAACATTTTGTTTCACCCAAGAATACTTCCGTGAAATCTCCCGCATCCTTCGTCCGTACGGTGTGCTGGCTGTTCAAGCTGGACCGTCTTCACCGGTTGAAATCGCTTTGCACGCAAAAGTTATTCGCACTCTTGTTTCAGTGTTTCCATCAGTAATTCCCTACGCTGTCGACGCGCCGTGTTATGGCCGCGACCTGGGTTTTGTTCTCGCCTCGAATCAAGATTTACGCGAACGTATCACGGTCGAGAACATCCGAAATTCTGATACTCAGATGAGCGGAGCGCATCGTTGGCTTACACCGGAATTACTTGTCGGAAAACTGAGTGTCCCACCGTATTTAACGGATGCGATTTCCGCACGCAGGGATGTGTACTCCGATGGCGCCCCACCTGCTACCACTGGTGCAGCCGGTTGGGAAAGCTAAAGAGTGTGTCCCACCCCCTTCCTATTAGACAGGGAAACAAAGCGGCAAAGTTTCCAAAGGTGTGATCCAACTCAGGTCCATCCGTAGACATTCTCGGGTGTGGATACCAGGAATGTAGAAGGCCCCCTCATATGCTGAGGGGGCCTTCGTTCTTGTGCGCCAGGGCGGAGTTGAACCCCCACACCCTTTCGAGTAGACGCCAAGTGCGGTCCATTTTTTGATGCATTCGACCGCTCTCAGTCATTGATTATGTGAGTCGTGTAAACTAGTTTCCACCGGGAGCCCGCGGAGTGCAGTTTAGATTTTGGATACGGGCTTCCCGTATTCGTTGTGCGTAAACCCACGGCGGCAGCGTTGCCTAAATGGAAAGAGCACCCGCATGAAGCTTCGAGACACTTGGCGCCCGGTATCAACTGCGCTCATTCTCATAGCTGCGTCCACCACATTCGTTCCCCATGCAGCGGCAGCCGCGCCGAGTCCCATCATTAAATACGAATTTAATGGCACTACGACCGATTCGGCCGGCGGAAGTTCGCTTTCAGTCCTAGCCGCTTGCCCCGTTCCCTCCGGAGGAGTTCAATGCAACTCGACGACCTCATTCGGCAGCGATGCTGCCGGTGACTACTGGCGATGGACGTCGGCATCACCACGAGGTGGTGGATTCACCATCACTACAAACTCCCCGCTCACTAACACGTACACCATGGCATTAAAATTTGTCTTCGACAGTGAACCTGTCAGTAGATATAGCAAAATCATTGACTATGCCGGTAAAAGCTCAGACAACGGATTTTATTTTGACAATTGGCTAATCAACTTTTACGACGGGTCGGATCATACGGGGACGACTGCGTACTCCGCCGGGGCGATTATTGATCTCGTAATTACTCGTGAACAAACAACACAATTGTTCACCGTGTACGCGAAAAGTTCTGGTGGCTCTTTGGAACAGGTTTTTCAATACACCGACACCTTGAACACTGCGGTCCCCATTGGCTCTGGCTCTGGGAGTTTGATTGGGTTCTTCTTCGACGATAACTCCACAACCGATGAGGGAAACGATGGAGGCCGTGTCTACAACGTGGATATGTGGAGCGGTGCAGCACTGACTTCGGTAGAGATTGAGGCATATCTCAGTCCAACAGCGGGCCAGTCTGATGAAGGTCCTCCGCCCTGGCTTCAGTCCTATGGCCGGACAGAGGGAAACATCTGTAGGTCAGGTTGGCATGCCTCGTGGGCTGAGTGGGCGACAAGCATTACCGGAGGTTGGGTATGCAATCGCACTATCTTCTGGAACGGCTCGACTTGGGTTCAAAATCCTAATGTTGGCTGGGGTATCGCGAATCCCGCAGACACCAATTCGTGGGATGGTTCCTAAAGCTGGGAATGGTGAAGGCCCCGGAGATCCCGGGGCCTTGTCTTGTGCGCGAGGGGGGAGTTGAACCCCCACACCCTTTCGAGTACACGGACCTGAACCGTGCGCGTCTGCCTATTCCGCCACTCGCGCGTGATGCTGGGAAAGGTTACCGCCACGCATATATATAGCGTGAGGGTGGATCCGGCCTTTACGGGTAACATCACCATGTGGGTATTTTGGAACGTTTCGAGGATTCACTGGACCGTATGGTGAGTGGGGCATTTGCACGGGCGTTTAAGGCAGAAGTGCAGCCGGTTGAGATTGCTTCCGCCCTTCAGCGTGAAATAGACGACCGGGCCGCGGTCATTGACCGGGAACGTACCGTTGTCCCCAATATCTTCAATATTGAACTTTCGAGTCACGACTATCGCCGCTTAGCGGTGTTCAAAGACGCGCTCTGCACTGAATTAGGTACCCTGGTTAAGGATTACTCGGGGGAGCAGCGCTACACGCTCTTAGGGGCACCCTTTGTTTCACTGGGTGAGGACGTTGAATTGGAGACCGGGATTTTCCGGGTTCGCTCCGAGGCGCGGGCTGAGGTGAGCGTTCAAGGCGGTGGCTCAGCCGCAGTGGTAGGCCAAGCACGACTTGAAGCGGGAGGGTCGGCATACCCACTGGTTCGGGCGATTACCCGGATGGGCCGAGGCACCGACGTTGACATTCGGATCGATGATCCCGGTGCCTCACGCAACCACTGTGAAATTGTTTTGGGCTCACCCATTTACTTGCGTGACTTGGATTCAACAAATGGAACATTTCATAATGGAGAGCGAATCACCGAAGTTCCCCTATTGGACGGATCAGTCGTTCAAATCGGGGCAACCTCACTGGTGTTTCGGAGCGGCTGACCCATGTCCGAGCTCGCACTCACACTGGTCCGGCTCGCGTTCTTGGCCTTGCTATGGAGTTTTGTGCTGGTCACCGTGTTGGTCCTGCGCCGTGACATTCGGCAACCCGCTGATGCAACCGGTTCGAGTAAGACTGAGAAGAAGTCAAAGGGTCGGCAACCTAAACCACCAAAACCACCAAAGATTTCTCGCAAACAAAAAGTTCGTGGTACTCGCCTCGTGGTCATTGAAGGTCCACTCGTGGGAACGGTCGTCGCACTCAACGGTGGGCAAATTACTTTGGGCCGCGCACCGGATTCAACAATTATTATTGACGACGACTACGCCTCAAGTCGACATGCGCGGATCTATGAGTCAGAAGGTTCTTGGGTAGTTGAAGATTTAGGTTCAACAAATGGAACTTGGATTGATCGATCTCGGATCACAACGCCAACTGTTCTCCCCGTTGGTGCACCACTTCGTATTGGTCGCAGCACACTACAGATTCAGAATTAATCCCGATGCCTGAGTTGAGTTTGCGTTACGCCGCCAAGTCAGATGTCGGCTTGGTGCGTCAAGGTAATGAGGATTCCGGTTATGTAGGACCGCGTTTGCTCTTGGTCGCAGACGGTATGGGTGGGCATGCGGCCGGTGAACTTGCATCAGCTTTAGCCATTGCCACCGTTGCAGATCTTGACGTTCACCCGCCGACCGACTCTGACATCTTGACCTACCTGTCAGATTCAATTGACAAAGTTGGTGAAGAAATAAAAGACTTGATCAACGAGGACCCTGAACTCACTGGGATGGGGACCACCGTTACCGGTTTGTATTGGCTTGGTGGTCGCGTCGCCATTGTTCACGTTGGTGACTCACGCGCATACCTATTGCGCGATGGTGAACTGCACCAACTCACCCACGATCACACCTACGTTCAAACATTGGTCGACTCTGGTCGGATCACTGAGGCTGAAGCCGCCGTTCACCCAAGGCGTTCACTCCTCATGCGAGCACTTGACGGAATGAATCCGGTGGAACCTGATCTCTCGGTGCGTGAAGCACGAAAAGGTGACCGATTCTTATTGTGTTCTGACGGTCTCTCCGGGGTACTAAGTGACATGGAGATCGCCTACACATTGAGTTCGGGTGAGCCGACCGGTGTTGTAACCCAGCTTGTTGACCTTGTCTTGGAGCGTGGAGCACCCGACAATGTCACCGTTGTTGTCGCTGACGTGATTGAACGAGAGTCTGAGGGTGAGTTACCGCTAACACCACCGGTTGTTGTTGGGGCTGCTGGTGAACCAAGGGTTCGGTTGCAACTACCCAATACCCGTTTTCCTGACGACGCCCAGCCAGACCCGGACAAACCCGATACTCCCCAGCCATTTGATTTCGGTACCCAAACCGCACCACAGGCGCTCATTGATGCTGACCTGCTTGTTCCCGCTGCCGAGCAAGCGCTGTATGACCGGGAGGCACAAGAACGCGAGCGAGTGATAAAAAACGCTCGGCGTAAAAAAATTATTGGGTACGTGAGCGGTGTTGCTGTCGTTGCCGCGATTACTTTTACTGCACTTTTTGGAACCCAGCAATGGTTGGGCAGCCAGTGGTACGTGGCTGTTAACGGCAGTGCTGGAACTGGAACGGTGGCAATCTATAACGGCGTTCAAGGAACACTGGCCGGGATTTCACTCTCACATATTGATTCGCAATCAACTCTTGTAGTTGGGTCCCTACCCCTTTTTGATCAAGAATTGGTGAGCAAAGGAATTCCAGCCGCAAATTTCGAAGATGCGCAACGCATAGTTATCGAACTTGAAAGTCGAGCTGCAGAGTGTCAAGCACTCATTCCACCACAGGGTTGTCCGGGGAGTTTGCAATGAGTAATCGACGCAACGTTGAATTAGTGCTTCTTGTTTTAGCTTGGTCATTGGGAATTTTGGGTACCTTGCAAGTCGGTTGGTCAACGGGTGAAGGAACTCCGCCACGATTGTGGATCACTACAGGCGCTGTTGCACTTATTGCATTGGTTATGCACCTTGTTGTTCGTTTTCGAGCTACCTACGCCGATCCCATCATGTTGCCGGTTGGCACCCTGCTCACGATTTTAGGTTTGATCATGATTTACCGGCTCGATGTAGCGGATGCGCGGCGAGCTGAACTCAATGACGCACCGACTCCGACACCGGATGTCTACTCGCAATTAACATGGTTTGCGATTGCCGGAATTTTGTTCTGTGGAGTCCTCATTCTCTTACGTGATCACCGTCGTCTCCAACGTTATACATTCACTTTTGGCTTGTTAGGCCTATTCCTCCTGGTGTTACCTCTGGCTCCGGTAATCGGAACAACCGTGAACGGTGCGACCTTGTGGGTTCGGGTTGGTACGTTCTCTTTCCAGCCAGCAGAGATCGCTAAAATTTTGCTCACCATATTTTTCGCCGGTTACTTGGTGAAAACTCGCGACTCACTTGCACTGGTGCGCACTAAAGTTTTAGGTGTTGGATTACCACGGGCAAAAGACTTGGGTCCGATTGTGATTGCCTGGGCAATCTCTCTCGGTGTTCTTGTTTTCCAGCGTGACCTTGGAACGTCACTGCTTTTCTTCGGTTTGTTCGTCTCAATGCTCTACATCGCGACCCAACGCAGGTCGTGGTTGTTCATTGGATTTTTCCTATTTCTCGGCGGAGCGTATTTCGCCTACTCAACATTTGGACACGTTCAATCGCGGGTCACTGTCTGGATTGATCCGTGGACCTATGCCGACACAACCGGTTACCAAATCGTGCAATCAATTTATGGGCTCGCGAACGGCGGGATTTTAGGCGCTGGCCTAGGACAAGGATTCCCCAATCTTGTTCCGTTTGCGAGCACCGATTTCATCATCTCCGCACTCGGTGAAGAACTTGGGATCACCGGGATCTTTGCCATCCTGTTGCTGTACGGAATTTTGATTGAACGAGGGTTACGGACCGCGATCACTTGCCGTGACGGTTTCGGACAGCTCCTTGCTGCCGGGTTGTCAATCACTTTTGCCCTACAGGTTTTTGTCATTGTCGGTGGCGTCACAGGTTTGGTGCCACTCACCGGTTTGACCACACCTTTTCTTTCATACGGCGGTTCAAGTTTAATTGCGAACTGGGTGATCTTGGCGTTGTTGCTTCGGATCTCGGATCGCTCTCGTCGACCCGATCTCGCCAAAGTTTCCCCCGATGACGCGATGACTCAAATAGTCCCAAGGGTGGGTAAATCATGAGTCGCCAGATTCGTCGGCTGTCATTTGTTTTCGGATTGCTCTTTGTCGCATTGTTAGCGAATGTGACATTGATTCAAGTTATTAATGCCGATGATTACCGCTCACGGGCTGGGAACCAGCGGGTGTTATTGGCCGAGTACGACCGGGAACGTGGGCCAATTTTAGTTGCCTCAGACCCCGTGGCTCGTTCGGTTGAGACCGGGAACACGTTGACGTATCTGCGTAATTACAGCAATGGGCCGCTATTTGCCCCCATCACGGGGTTCTATTCCCTCGTCTACGGGGCCACCGGGTTGGAGCGAACCGAGAACCGGATCTTGAACGGGAAAGCTGATATTTTCGCGGTGGACCGGGTACAACAATTGGTGTCGGGGCGGCAACCTATTGGTGGTGCGGTAACAACAACAATCAATGCGGCGGCCCAGCGGGCTGCATATCAAGGCTTAAAAGGTAAACGGGGCGCTGTCGTTGCAATTGAACCGGCAACCGGTCGAATATTAGCGGCGGTACAAATGCCGTCATTTGACCCTAATCGACTTTCCAGCCACGATCCGGCAGATATTCGTGCCTATTACGACGCACTTGAAGCCGATCCGGATAAGCCATTATTGAACCGCCCCATTGTTTCCCTTAATCCACCCGGTTCAACTTTCAAAGTTGTTGTTGCCGCTGCCGCTTTAGCATCGGGTCGCTTTACTGCGGACTCAATTTTGCCCGGGCCAAGGACGTATCAACTTCCAAATTCAACAAAGGAGTTGCGAAATTGGACTGGTAAGGAGTGCGGCCCAGACGGCAAGGTCACCTTGCGAGAGGCACTCGCTATTTCGTGCAATACCGCATTCGCATGGTTGGGCAATGAACTCGGTGCGGCCGCTCTGCGAGCCCAGTCCGAAGCGTTCGGGTTCAATACTGGATTTGAGATTCCCCTACGCGCCGCCACTTCCCTGTTCCCCCAAGACCCCGATGCCCCTCAGACAGCCCTGTCAGCGATTGGTCAGTTCGATGTCCGAGCAACTGCATTACAGATGGCCATGGTGATGGCATCCGTTGGTAACAGTGGACGCACCATGAATCCGTATTTGGTACAGGAGATCCGCGGCCCAGACCTATCTATTTTGCAGACTACAGATCCGAGCCAATTTGCTGACGCCCTGCAGCCAAGTAATTCACTCTCGTTGACCGAGATGTTGGTCAACGTGGTGGAAAACGGTACGGGGAGTAACGCCAAGATTCCTGGGGTTCGGGTCGCGGGCAAGACGGGAACGGCCCAGACCGGTAATGACGCACCGTCTGTTGCCTGGTTTGTTTCGTTTGCACCGGCGGCAGCACCTAAAGTCGCGGTCGCGGTTGTTATTGAGGAAAGTGGAGCTGCTGAGGTCAGTGGCAACGGATTAGCAGCTCCGATTGCTAAAGCGGTAATGGAAGCGGTGCTGGGGCGATAACCCCAATTGTTGCCGTGGTGGCAAGCGCGTTCGATTGGCTAGCCGCTCAGGTGTGACATGATCTGGGTCGAGCAGTACGGATAGTAGGGAGGGCACGTGAGCGAAGAAGAAAAGGGTCGCATGCTCGGTGATCGGTATGAAATCGGTGCCGTGATCGGTCGAGGTGGCATGGCCGAGGTCCATGAGGGCCGCGACTTGCGTTTGGGTCGCCGGGTTGCCATCAAGATTTTACGCCCTGATCTCGCTAAAGACCCAACTTTCCAAGCCCGCTTCCGCCGCGAGGCACAGAGTGCTGCTTCATTGAACCACCCAAATATTGTGGCTGTTTATGACACCGGCCAGGACACGCTTTCACCCGAGGGTGACAACGGTGAGCCGGCCGTAGTTGTTCCCTACATCGTGATGGAATTCGTCGACGGAATGACCCTGCGACAAATTGTCGCCAGTGGCCGCCGCCTTCTGCCAGAGCGCGCTTTAGAAATTACTGCCGGAATTTTATCCGCATTGGATTACGCACATCGGCATGGAATCGTCCACCGTGACATTAAGCCCGCAAACGTCATGCTTACCCGCACCGGTGATGTCAAGGTCATGGACTTCGGTATTGCTCGCGCAATTAACGACGTGTCTTCCACCATGACATCAGCGTCAGCCGTTATGGGAACGGCGCAGTATTTGTCTCCTGAACAAGCTCGCGGGGAAGTTGTTGACGCGCGAAGTGATTTGTATTCAACCGGTGTTGTGCTTTTCGAGCTACTCACCGGTAAGGCTCCATTCACTGGCGACTCCGCCGTAGCAATCGCCTATCAGCATGTGAGTGAAATGCCGGCAATCCCCTCAACGATCGACCCTGGGGTTTCACCCGAGATTGACGCTGTCGTTATGCGGGCACTGGCAAAACGTGCCGATGACCGCTACCAAAGTGCGAGTGATTTCCGTGCAGACGTGGAACGGGCAATCGCTGGTTCTCCTGTAACAGCAGCAGTACCAACGATTGTTGCCGATCAAACCGCCATGATGACACCGCTTGACGCATCGGGAATTAGTTCTCAAAGTCGAAAAGTTTCCGGTAGTGGCCGTAAAAGTCGCAGCAGTGCAGTGTTTTGGGTTCTTTCACTTATTGCGATCGGTGCGGCAATCATCGGTGCCGTAGTTATTGGTCGATTCCTGATAGGAAGTGACGGCGGTAATGTCGTTACGGTTCCCAGCCTCGACGGGCTCACCATTGAGCAGGCCGCCGAAACACTGGCCGAATACGAATTACGCATTGGTGCACAGACACCAGAGATCTCCGAAAGACCTGAAGGAACAATCATTGCGCAGCAACCGGCAGCCGGTGAGGGAATAGAGCAGGGGCAATCGGTAAACGTCACCGTGTCAACGGGGCGTGAGCAGTCAACTGTTCCGCAACTCGTGGGGCTGACAACACTTGATGACGTCCGGGTTGCTCTCTCTGATTTTGGTTTAGTCCTTGGCGCCATTACTGAAAGTGACTCAAATCAACCCGGTGGTTACGTTCTCGAACAAAGCCCCGGTGAAGGTACCCAGGTTGCTGCAGGTAGCACCGTCGACATTGTGGTGTCATCCGGTTTAGTTGAAGTACCTGATGTCACGGGCGCAACTGAGGCCCAAGCCCGAAGTGATTTGGCTCAGGCTGGTTTCGAAGTGCAGGTTGTGCCACAAGAATCTTCAATTTCATCACCTGGAGCGGTCCTCGCTCAATCACCTCAACCCGGCACTCAATTGGCTCGTGGCTCTCTAGTGACAATCACGGTAGCGATTGCGGCTCCTGTCCCGACACCAACGCCAACCCCAACCCCATCAGCTACACCGGTTCCGACGCCAACAGACATACCGGTTCCCACGGCTACGGCGGCTCCGTAGCCAGTTTGCTGAACAGTGACGGGCGCCTACGCCTGAGAAGTGATGGTCACTTTCGGAATGCTGGCAAGCTTCTCGAGTGCTTCTGGGAAACCGCAGTCATTTAGCCAATTGGCGAGCATTTCGTGACCACCTTCGGTGAGGACTGATTCAGGGTGGAATTGCACACCTTCAATTGGCAGTGACACGTGTTTAACGCCCATGATCACACCGGTTTCAGAGACTGCCGTCACGGTGAGTGTCTCGGGGACCGTGTCAGGGTCCAGAGCGAGTGAGTGGTAGCGCGTGGCCGTGAAGTTCTCAGGCAGGGTGCTCATCACGCTTTTTCCGGTGTGGGAGATCTGCGAGGTTTTTCCATGCAGGAGTTCCGGGGCTCGACTAATCACTCCACCAAAAGCCTCGGCAATCACTTGGTGTCCCAGGCACACGCCGAAAATGGGCACTGCACCATTTGCTCCCTGCACGATTTCCAAACACATTCCGGCATCCTGTGGGGTGCCTGGGCCTGGTGAAATCAACACTCCGTCGTAGGAAATCGCTTCATCTAATGTGACATCCTGGTTTCGTTTAACCGTAACATCGGCCCCCAATTGGGCTAAATATTGAACCAGATTGAACACGAAAGAGTCATAGTTGTCAATCACCAGGATTCGCGGCACACTCACGTGAAGAAGTATGGCAGGGTAGGGTTACGGTTGCGTACGAGCACTTGCGCACGTGATTTATTTGAACGTGAATTGACCTTAGGGAGAGTCCGGTGCCAGAGTCCAAGCGACGTAAGAAGAACGCGTACACACCCGAGCAAAAGATGGGTGAGCGTAAAGTTGCGCGACTGGGATCCCCCGCCTGGCTGGCACCCGCCATGGTTGCCTCATTTGCGATTGGCCTGACCTACCTGGTGGTTTTCTATATTGCTGGACCTGACATCCCCGGAATGAACAGCATTGGTGGAGACCTCAATGCCTTGGTAAACGTTGGCATTGGCTTCGCTTTCATCATGGTTGGGTTCGGGCTCGCAACTCGCTGGAAGTAATTCCTGCACCACTAGTTACATTCCATACCAAATTTCCAATGAAATTGTGGAAAAGTCACGAGGGGTTTCGCACTTTTACACAGCCTGTCCCCAATTGGGGATAAACAACATCGTTGTTATTTAAGCGTTAACGAAATCTACCGTATGTTCCTGTAACACGGGTAACTCCTGCTTCACCCAAGTCTTTATTTACGCACTACTATGTGCCGCATGGCCGGCAATCGGATGGATCCGTGGGTTGATTCGTACGCCCAACGTGCCCAAGGCTTGACCGCCTCCGCTATTCGAGCACTATTTGCGGTTGCTTCTCGGCCCGAGGTGGTTTCACTCGCTGGCGGTATGCCCTTCGTTTCTGCCCTGGATTCAGATCGTTTCGCTGACATTGCCGCCCGGGTTGTTCGTGAACAGGGCGCTGTGGCTTTGCAGTACGGCTCCGGACAGGGTGATCAAACCCTGCGTGAGCAAATACTTGAGATTTCTGGCCTGGTCGGGGTTCGTTCACACCCCGACGACGTTATTGTCACCGCTGGTTCGCAAATGGGACTTGACCTAGTCACCAAGATATTTTGTGACCCGGGGGACACGGTCCTTGTTGAGTCACCTTCATACGTTGGTGCGCTCGGAGTTTTCCGTAGCTATCAGTGCAATGTTGTCCACGTCGCGATGGATTCCCAAGGTTTGGATCCAGCAGCTTTGCGTGAAGCGTTAGTAACCGCGTGTGCTAGTGATTCACCGGTCAAACTCATTTACACGATCCCCTCGTTTCACAACCCTGCAGGTTTAACCCAAAGTTTCGAGCGACGACAAGAAATATTGGCCATTGCTCAAGAATTCAATGTGCCAATTTTGGAAGATGATCCATATGGGTTACTCGGATTTGAAGGTGAACCACCACAGGCGATCCGATCCCTAGATGACCAAGGTGTGATCTACCTCGGCTCTTTCTCTAAAATTATTGCTTCAGGTTTGCGGGTTGGCTGGGTTATTGCGCCCCACGGTGTCCGGGAGAAATTGGTTCTCGCCGCTGAAGCAGCAACACTGTGTCCGAGTAACTTCTCACAATTGACCGTTTCTCGATACTTGGCTGAGCAACCATGGCAACAACAGATCAAGGTTTTCCAAGAGTTGTATCGTGAGCGCCGTGATTCACTCCTTCGATCAATGCAAGCCTTAATGCCGGCCGGGACAACCTGGACCGTTCCCAAAGGTGGTTTCTACTCGTGGGTGACCCTTCCGCATCAACTCAATGCCACCACCATGTTGCCGCGGGCGATTAGTTCTCTGGTTGCCTACGTTCCTGGAACTGGTTTTTATGCCGACGGCCAAGGTGCACACAATTTGCGGCTCTCCTACTGCTACCCGGAACCTTCGCGCATTGAGGAAGGTGTTCGTCGCTTGGCGGGAGTTATCGAAGCTGAACTTGATCTCGTTGATACTTTTGGAGTCAATTACGTTGATGAAACGCGTGGGAATCCCCGGCCGCAACTTAACCCCAATTCCGATTTAGTCTAAGGAACACATGCGCATAGCAGTACTTTCTGGTGGCCTTAATGCCGAACGCGATGTTTCATTGCGCTCCGGCCGACGGGTCGCTGAAGCGCTTCGCGACACAATGCCCGATGCTGAAATTGTTGAAGTCGACCTCAACGGTGAATTCCTTGATTCATTGGGCTCGGCAACGGGCTCGCATTCATTCGATGTTGTTGTTCCCTTGATTCATGGGGCAATAGGTGAGGACGCCACCCTTCGATCCATGTTGGAACTAAAGGGAATTCCTTTCGTTGGCAGTAGTGCAGCGAGCGCTGCTCGTTCATTTGATAAAGGTGTTGCCTCAGGCTTGGTTCCGAGCGGGAGCGCACCAAAGTTTGTTGCTTTCCCCCAGAGTTTCTTTCGCGAAATGGGTGCACCCAGAATTTTAGAAACTGTCATCGAAGGTATCGGTTTGCCTCTTATTGTTAAACCAATCAGTGGTGGATCGGCGTTAGGTGTTCGTTTATGCACCGAAGCGGAGCAGGTGGCCCCCGCTCTCGTTGACGCATTTGGCTACGGTGATCGGGTCATGCTGCAAACCGCTGTCAGTGGCACCGAACTTGCGGTCACCGTTCTCGACATTGGAGGCAAACCCACTGCGTTACCTCCAGTTGAGATTGTGGCCATGAGTGGGGTTTACGACTTCGATGCACGCTATACCGCTGGTGCTACCGAGTTCTTTGTCCCTTGTCGACTTGACTCTGACGCTGTTGCCCGCGTCTGCGACTACGCAGTGGCGGTGCACACATCCCTTGGTCTACGAGACATTTCCCGAACAGATCTGATCGTGGATACAGCTGGAACCATTTGGTTTTTAGAGGTGAATATTGCACCCGGTATGACCGAGACCTCGCTCGTTCCCCAAGCAATTGAGGCGGCGGGACTTAGCGTTGGTGGGGTCTTTTCTGAATTAGTAACCCAGGCGCTTACTCGGTCCCACTAACTCGGATCAAGTAATTCGGTAATTCGTCGTGCGTCGGAGATGTCCGCACATTCAATAACAATTTTTCCTTGTGAATTTTTCTTTGCAAATCCTTCAAACTTTATTCGGGTATCTGTTGAATCTGCTATCCGTTCAGTGAGAACCCTGATCGCTTCTTCAAGTTCCTCCGAGCGCCCTTTTTTCTTGCTTGCCTTACCCGAGGACTTTCCTTTTGGCGCAGCTATCGCAAGGATTTCTTCAACACTACGAACACTTAAACCCTCTTTTACAATACGGTCGGCCATCTGATCCATGGCTTCGGGTGAATCCAAACTCAGTAGTGCACGTGCATGACCTGCACTGAGCACGCCCGCTGCAACTTTTTGTTGGACGCTCGTTGGTAATTTCAACAACCTAATCGTGTTTGTTACCTGTGGGCGTGAACGTCCAATTCGTTTGGCCAACTCGTCTTGGGTGCAATCAAAATCAGACAGCATTTGCGAGTAGGCGGCTGCTTCTTCTAATGCGTTGAGATTTGATCGGTGTAAATTTTCCAGTAACGCATCTCGTAGCATGTTTGAGTCTTCGGTGTTCCGAATGATTGCAGGAATGTTTTTAACACCCGCCAATTTGCTGGCCCGCAGTCGACGTTCGCCAGCAACGAGTTCATAGGAACCCGTTTTGGATACACGCACAACAATTGGTTGTAGCAAGCCGATTGTTTTGATCGAAAACACAAGTTCATCGAGTGCATCTTCATCGAACACCGTGCGTGGTTGGGCCGGGTTTGGGGTAATGGAGTCAATGGGCAGTTCACGGTAAGTGGCTGGTGTAGCGGCTTCGTTTTTATGTGGATTTGGTGGTGTAGCTGGGTTTTTTTCCGATGCTCCGGTGGGAATAAGCGCGCCAAGACCTTTACCGAGTCCGCGTGGTGCTGCAGCCATCTTCACTCCTTTGTGGGGATAACTTGTTGATAAGTTTGGTATTAAACGACAATGCTATCGAGTTGGGCGGCGGCCTCCCGGTAAGAAATTGCACCAGAAGAATTCGGGTCATAGGTTAAAACTGTTTGACCATATGACGGGGCCTCGGAAACCCGAACATTTCGAGGAATAATCGTATCCAAAACCCGGGCGCCAAAATGACTTCTCACTTCATCTGCAACTTGGCTGGCGAGCCGGGTGCGGCCGTCATACATGGTCAAAATAATTGCGGTGACTTCCAACTCTGGGTTGAGGTGGGCTTTAATCATGTCTACCGTCTTCAAAAGTTGGGAGAGACCTTCAAGGGCGTAGTACTCGCACTGGATGGGGAGCAGGACTTCACGGGCGGCCACCAACCCATTGAGGGTGAGTAAGCCAAGGCTCGGCGGGCAATCCAAGAAGATGTAATCGAAATTGTGCGTGGTCAGCAGGGTGTCAATTTCCTCACGTAGACGGTGCTCCCGGTTCGGGGTGGACACCAATTCCACTTCGGCACCGGCCAGATCAATTGTTGCGGCGATCCCGAATAAATTGGGGATATCGGGGCAAGGGTTAATCACATCGGCGAGAGAAGACTCCCGCATTAGTACATCGTAAATTCCCGGGGTTCCCTCGGTGTGGTCGATTCCCAAGGCGGTGGTTGCATTACCCTGCGGATCCATATCAATAACGAGCACACTTTTACCGGCCTGAGCCATGGCTGCCGCAATATTTACGGTTGTTGTGGTTTTACCCACCCCACCTTTTTGGTTTGCAATCGTGATGATCCGGGTCACGTAGGCCACCCCAAACCAGATTTTTTGTCAATTTCCTCGATATTTACGTCCAACGTTTCACGGGAAACATTGATCGGCCAACCAAGGCCTGAGGGCTTTTCATTTGGATTGGGCTGCTGCGACACCGGGCTATTGTGTCGTATTTGCCTAGGTGTTCGTTCGCCGGGCTCGCACCACGGTTGTCTCTGGTTCCACCACGCCAAATCCGCAGGTGATTACCGACATTTCGGTAATCCGAAATTCGCTGATTGCTTGTGCGGCTGCATCGATCTCACTCTGAGCACTAGAACCCTTGAAAGCTAATAGATCCCCTACGGGCTTTAATAGCGGCAAAGTCCACCCCAATAACCGTTCCATTGGAGCTACCGCACGCGCGGTCACGATATCCACACCGGTCCAGTTGGGTGTTGTAATTACTTTTTCAGCCCGGGCCCGTAGCACGGTCACCCGGTCCGTCAATCCGAGGTCAATAACCGCCTCAGTGAGAAAAGTCGCTCTTCGCAGAAGCGGCTCAATCAGAATCATGGTCAGATCTGGTCGGGTGATCGCCCACACCAAACCTGGTAGCCCGGCCCCGGACCCAACATCTGCAACTAAGGCTCCCTGTGGAATAAGGCCTAATGCTGGCTCAGCAACCACTGCGCAATTAAGAATATGTCGATCCCACAACCGTGGCATTTCCCGCGGTCCCATCAGACCTCGGTCAAGTCCTGGCCCGGCCAGAACCTCCTGGTATCGCTCTAGTTCAGATTTAAATGGGACCAGCCAAGGGGGTAACTCACCCGATGTTTCACGGGAAACCATGGGTTAGGAAACCCGAATAACCACTCGGCGATTGGGTTCATCACCTTCGGATTCACTGGCAAGCCCCAGAGTTCCCACGATGTCGTGGACGACCTTGCGTTCATAGGGGTTCATCGGGGCCATCCGGACGGGGGCTGAAGTGCGCTCTGCCTCGGCGCACGCGGTCTTGGCGGCGTCCTCGAGAATCACCTTTTGCTTTCCCCGGTACCCGGCGATATCGAGCATGAGGCGTGAACGCTCTCCGGTCTCCCTCGCTGCGGCCAACCGTGAGAGTTCCTGTAGCGATTGCAGTACCTCCCCGTCATCGCCGATCAAGTGTGATAATTCACCTTTTTCAACCTCGACAATTGATACACGCGCCCGACTACCGTCAACCTCAATATCTATGTCGCCATCAAGGTCACAGATGTCGAG
>JBBARV010000022.1:0-1129 GCA_040399625.1 Candidatus Nanopelagicales bacterium
CGCGGGGTACAGTGCAATGACTTGGGACGAAGCATGTTTGGCGGGTCTCCCTTGTTTGTCTATTTGGAAGGAATCACCCCATGACACGCGTTCGCGGAAATTCTCGTTTCGTCGGTATCGGCGCATCCCTGATCGCATTGGGAGTTACTTCGGCGTTGTTAGGCAGTGCCGGATCACCGGCAAGCGCTGCAGCCCCGACACCATCCCCGTCACCATCGGCGACAACAACTGCGCCCGTCTCATTGCTCAAGCCCGTCCCCCCCAGCGCTGTGGTGTTGAGCCTGCCCAAGGACATGTACCTGCACGAGGGTGCCCCGACCGAGTGGTGGTGGCATACGGGCACGCTGCGCGCGGGCAATCGAACCTTCGGTTTCGAGATCAATGCTGCTTCCTTCGCGGGAGAGGGTTTTGCCTTCTCCCAGATCATGCTCACCGATGTCGCGAAGCAGCGCCATTATCAGCGGACCACCATGTACACCCCTCCGGGAAACTTCTCACCGACGACGTGGGCGCAGTCCGATGTAAGCAAGGACTGGTACGCCCGGCTCGGGGATCCGGCAAACAAGCTCGGTGGTATTCAGGTGACAAATGCCGGCAGCGGCTACACCGCGGCACCTGCGGTCACATTCCAAGGTGACGGCACCGGCGCGGTCGGACTGGCGCAACTCAACAGCACGGGCGGTGTCGAGCAGATCGTGCTCGTTACTCCCGGGACGGGCTATACGAAGCCTCCGGTCGTGACAATCAGTGGCACCGGAACCGGAGCGACGGCAGTTACATTCGCAACATATGTCTCCATGACTGCTCCTGCTGCGAATCCAACGAAGAACATGCACGTCAAGGCGTTGCTCAGCGATGATCCGTCTCTGACTCAAGTAAAAATCGACCTCAAGATGTCGCAGAAGGGCCGCCCGTTCTTCGTGTGGGGCACCGGGGTTAATCCAGGAGCGCAGGGCACCAGCGTGCAGGACAACAACTACTACTTCTCCCTGACCAATTTGCAGGCCACCGGATCGATCACGATCGACGGGAAGAAGTTGGCAGTCACCGGTGTCACGTGGATGGACCACGAGTACGGCGCATTCGGGACCGCAGCAAACCCCGTCAAGTGGATCCTGCAGGACATGCA
>JBBARV010000022.1:1229-19799 GCA_040399625.1 Candidatus Nanopelagicales bacterium
GCCACCCCCGCGCTGGGCCTCACTCTGGTGCTCAGTGCCTGCGGTGGAACGACATCCAGTGATGTCACTCCTTCTAACACCGCGAACGCCGCGACTGGAGCCGCAATCGCAGACTCTGCCTCTTACGAACTTCCGGACTGCACAGGGCTGGACCCGGCGGAGTGCTCATATGACGGATTCGACCCCTCCTTAGACGGCTTCAGTTTCGCGAACTGGGGTGACGTAGGTAACCTGAACGCCGCCGGGCTCATCGCGCTGTTCGGCCGTGACGCTGTCTGCGCCGACGACTCCACGACGAGTTGTGTCCTGTACCCCGCAGCACGCGAGTGGGCGCTGCAAATAAACGAGGCAATGGCCGGTGGGCACTGTGAGGGTATGGCCGTTATGGCCCAGCGACTCTACCAGGGCGACATTTCACCAGCGGCTCTCGATCCGGCCGCCGCCTCGACCTTCGACTTGGCCCTTGAGGATCCCGATGTCTCCGGTGCCATCGAGGTGTGGTGGGCCACTCAGATGCTTCCTCCCGTTCAAGAGGCATACATGTCATTCCATAGCCTTCAGCCCTCCGAGATTGCCGAAGAACTTGCGTACGGACTGCAATCAGGTGCCGGTTACACCATGGGGATCTACTCCCCGGGAGGCGCCCACGCCATCACGCCCATTGCTGTTCTGAAGCAGGGCAACCTCTACACGGTTGCGGCGTATGACAATAACTATCCGGGAACCGTGCAGCATGTGGAGATCGATGCCAGCACCGAAACGTGGAGTTACGCAGCCGGCGCAACAAATCCCGATGCACCGACCGGTGGCTGGGAAGGCGGTATCGGAACCATCGAACTCACGCCGATGGAAGTTCGTTCACTGCCTGCCGGTGCTCCCTTCGATGACGGCACGACAAAGGGCTCGGCTGGCACTTCCAAGAGCACTTCGACCATCATGGCAACGTCCTCGGACCCGACCTCGCGTGTTGGTCTCCTTGTCACTGTCAACGGAACGACCTACGACACCACAGATCCAGCCATTGTCCTTCCGGCCGGAGTGATGTCGCGCTCGACGTTGGGCGCAACCCTTGCCGGTAAAGGGATGGTGGTGACGATCGACCGCAAGGTCGTTGGCAGTTTCTCGGTTCAGCCCGCGTGGACCATGCCCGCGTCAGCCACTTCGGCCAGCACTCCCATCACGGTGTCGATTGATGCCGTTGGCAGCCCCCGGATCACTTTGACTACTGAGGCACTCGCGGACCCGGCCAAGGACGCTTCATTCGATGTCGATGCACGCGGTACCGTCAAGACCTCCGCAGCTGAGGGCGTTGAGTCCACGGTTAATATCGCGAACGGTCTGAACAGCCTGGACCTCACAGTTCCCGAGGGCCTAGTTATCTCGGTGAATCCTGGTGAGTCCAACGGCACCGCACTGATCCAATACGTTGATGACAACGGCCTTGTCGTCGCCACTTGGGAGTTAGACGATGAAACGGACAGTGGTCGAGTCGTCGATGGTGTCGTCACCTTCGATTCGGAGACCGGTGATCTATCAGTCGATGAGTCCTTCGCCCAATCGGAAGAAGTCGATGCAGACGAGGTGAGCACGTACCTGGACAGCATCGACGGCAACGTTGATGGCAGCGTTGATGGCGTCGACGGAAGTGTCGACGGAAGTGTCGACGGCGATACGTCGAGTAACAACTCGGGTGACACAGCGGATGACCCGGCCGCTGACGAACCCGCCGGGAACTCGAAAGATACGCCAGCAGATGAACCCGCCGTCGACGAATCCGGCGATTCAGCGGATGACCCCGCGGCAGATCCTGCTGGAGATGACGCAACAGAGTAGGGAAGCCTTCTGACCTTATTGCTACGGTGGCCCAACTGCAGATAACTTGCAGGTGCCGAAACCTGATTTGCCTTGTGCTTGGACGCCTGATAATTTAGTTTGGGACGAGGTGGAAGGCCCGCATCCGCACGCACTTCCCTACTCGGCAACACGACCTAGGAGACCCAGCACATGACAATTCGACTTGGCGACGAGGCACCGAACTTCACCGTAGAAACCACCGAAGGCACCATCGACTTTCACAACTGGAAGGAAGGCGCCTGGTCGGTGTTTTTCAGCCACCCCGCTGATTTCACCCCGGTATGCACCACAGAACTTGGCGCCACCGCCGGACTCAAAGCCGCGTTTGATGCACGCAACGTCAAGGCGATTGCAGTGTCCGTTGACTCGGTCAAGGATCACGCTGCGTGGGCAAGCGATATCGGCGAGGTCACCGGAAACCCACTCAACTTCCCAATCATTGCCGACACCGATCGAAGCGTCTCGAACCTGTATGACATGTTGCACCCGAATGCCGGCGACACTTCTACGGTCCGGTCGGTGTTCATTATTGACCCGGCCAACAAGGTGCGTCTGACGCTGACCTACCCAAAGTCGGTTGGCCGCAACTTTGACGAGATCCTTCGCGTCATCGATGCCCTGCAACTCACCGACAAGGCTTCGGTATCCACGCCCGCCGATTGGGTTCCCGGCGCGAAGGTCATCGTTTCTCCGACTCTGTCAACGGCCGACGCCATCGCTAAATTCGGTGACGTTGAAGAGGTCAAGCCCTATCTTCGATGGACCCCGCAGCCCGAGGTCTGAAATTGCAGGTCGATCGACACTGGCGGAATCCGGTTTGCGGTTGACGCAACAGTTCTGATGTGACCAGCGCCGGTTCTCTCGGAGGCGATCCGCGGGTGGGTGCGGCTGTTGTTTAGAGATACGGCTACTATTTGACTTATGGGTTCAATATCTGGCAGATCTCTAATCAGGGACTTGGTAACGGGGGCTGTTCCGGGGCGCCCATTGAGCCTGCACGACCTTGAAGCCTTCGGCGTCTCGGCCTATCTGGCGGCCAAGTATGCCCGAACGGGTTGGCTGTTGCGACTCGGTCCAGGCCTATATCGCTTACCGTCGCCGCCGCTGGACCGCGACCAAAGTCTGCTGGTGCTGCAGGAGCGAGTGCCAGGACTCCACGTGGCTGGGCGGACCGCCCTGGCCTGGCAGGGCATCCGACACAACGTTGAGTTCGCTGAGTCGCTGACCATTTGGGGAGACAAGCCGGGCCCTCTCCCCGCGTGGTTTACAAAAGTTTTCCCGAACCGGTATCGCTCGACCACGCTCTTCTCCCCTGAGGCTAGGGATCTGGGGATCTTTACGCCTCCCGCTGTGACGGCCGGTGTGCGCGTTTCCACACGGGAACGCGCCCTCATTGAGTTGCTCCGTGATGCGGGGCAGGGTCAGGACATGGAAGAGTCGATGCACCTGTTCGAGGCAACCTCAGGGTTGCGTACAGACGTCCTGGGGCAGCTTCTTTCGCAGTGCTTGAGCGTGAAAGCCGTTCGGATGGTCCTGCATTGGGGTGAGCGCGTCGGCAACGTCGAAGTTGATGTCCTGCGACGACAGAACACGTTGCCGACAGGCGGTAACTCACGCTGGGTCGGCACCATGGACGACGGCTCGATGTTAGTGCTGCCGCCATGCTAAATCCCGAGTACCAGCGGACTGTTCAGCTCCTGCTTCGGCTGGTTCCGCCGGTCTTCGCCACCGAAGTCTTCGCACTCAAGGGCGGGACGGCGATCAACCTTTTCATGGCCCCGGTCTCTCGCCTATCCGTCGACTTGGACCTGGTGTTCCTGCCCCTCGGGCTGTCCCGCGAAGAGGCGCTGGCCGCCATCGGCAGCGAACTCGACGGGGTACGCGATCGGGTAACAACAATGGGGCTGAGTGTTCGCGCACCTCGGCGCCTCACCGGTGATGACACACAGCTGTTGATATCCGATAGCCAGACCGAGGTCAAGATCGAGGTTAACCAGATCTTCCGCGGCAGCGTCCTGCCGACTCACATGATGGATCTGCACCCGATCGCCCGGGACATATTTGCGACTAACGTCACGGCCCGCCTGCTCGCTACCTCGGAGGTCTATGCCGGCAAGGCGGTGGCCGCGCTCGACCGTCAGCACCCGCGCGATCTGTTTGACGTCTGGGTGCACGATCGAGAAGTCGGCTTCACCAGCGACGATCTCGATGTATTTGCCGTCTATCTTGCCGGTCACAATCGTCCGCCACACGAGATACTGGCGGGCCGAGACAAGCCGCTTGCAGAGCTCTACGCCTCTGCCCTGGTGGGGATGGCTTCCGGACTCAACCCTTCAGCAGAGGAGTTGGAGGAAACGAGACGTGTGCTCCGTCGGGACGTACTTCAGCGCATGTCGCCACCTGCGCGGAAGTTCCTCTCGTCCTTCTTCGCACTCACGCCCGACTGGAATGCCTTGCCCTTCGCGGATCTGGAGCAGTTACCCGCTCTCCAATGGAAGCTTCACAACTTGGAGAAGTTCAAGAGCTGTCGTCCCGAGGAATTCGATCGCCAGAACGACGAACTCCGTGCTCTCCTTGAATCACCCACCGCCGACTAGGTTCGTGCAGTGCGATAGGTCGATTCACTCCCACGCCGGGTGGGCAAGGTGCTTGTTGACAACGGTGATGTCATCGCGTGGGGCGATTACTAGCTCTCTCGTAGACTCATCCAATTCAGGCCTACATGAGAAGAAACCGGGCGCTGACGGAGGCCTCGGGCTGTTCATCTTTGTCCTTGGTGTCACGGATGTCCTCAGCTAAGTGCAGGCCAGCGACTTAGTGTGAACGAGAACGATCCCGCTTACAAGCGGCCGAAGTGCGCGATGTCCTCATCGAAGAGTTTGATGTCAACATCTGAGACCGTTCGACGTGTGTGAGTGATCGCGAACAGGTAATCATCGGTGGAGGCGCCAACGACTTCTCCGGTGCCCCCACCCATCTCTCGTTCAAAGGATGCCTGAGCAGCTGAGCGTGAAGCGAACTCGATGTCTGCGGGGGTGAAGAACTCGGAAGCTTCAACGAGAGCGTTGATGTTGACGTCGGCTCGTGAAGATCGCGAAACAAATGACGACCAAATCGCGGCGCGCGCAGAAGCGTCGGGTGGCCCGATTGGGATGATGTAGTCGAATCTCCCCGGGCGCAGGAACGCTTGGTCAAGAGTGCGAACAGAGTTTGTCGCACACACGAGTAAACGCGTGTCGCGTTGCCTGAAGGCAGGGATGATCTTCAGGAGTTCGTTGGTTACCCCATGGGCCGGGCTTTTGCTGACTCCTTCGCGGGCCGAGGCAATCTCTTCCACTTCGTCAATGAAAACCAGGACTTTCTCGAGTTCGTCAATCAGCGTGAACGTGTCATGCAGGGCTTGAGCCATTCCCGCCGAATCCGCTGTCAGACGTGACGGGAAAATCTCGACGAAGGGCCATGACAGACGTGATGCAATCGCACGAGCAAAAGTTGTCTTGCCGGTTCCTGGCGGACCAAAAAGTACGATCGCGTGCGGTGCCATGACGCCGTGAGCAGATGCCCGCTCCGGATTAGCCAGTGGCATCACAACTCGCTTATCGATGATTTCCTTCTCTTCGTGCATTCCGGCAAGTTTCGGCCAGAGGTCTCGCGTGAGCACGCGGCCGCCCAACGTATTGAGAGTGATTGCCTCGCCGGGGGTTAATGCCTCACGCTTTTCCCAATAGGCGGCGGTCTCACGGCGGGTGTAGCCAGCGCGTAGGAGTCCATCGGCCATTTGCTCTTCCTCAGCGAGTAGATAGGAGATCGTTGCTACGCCCGCGTTCACGAGTCGATTCTCGAGATGAGTGAGAAGCGCCGATGGCACTCCCTCACCGCGGTGATTTGAATCCACGGCTAGCCGCATTACCCAGGCGCGGGATTCTGAAACACTCGCGACGGCTGCACCCACCACGGTGTCTTGGTGCACGGCAACGATTGCCACCGCATCATCTCGCAGAGCAGAAATACATTCGGCGATTGAGTAGACCGATGCCATACCAGGGGTGAGTTCCCAGAGGTGCACAACTGGTTCCAAGTCACTATCTTGGTAGTTCCTCACAATGAATGACATAAGCCAGCGCCCTTTCTTGCAGATTGCGTCCTAAGCGGCAAACAGTAGATCCAAATGACTTTGAATGCTGGTCGGACTGGGCATCTCGGGCAGAAAATGCTCGTTCGTGTCAACAGAAAATCAAGGTCACCTTGCGGGAAGGGCAAGAGCCCTGTGTTACGGTGAATGAGACCTCCAAGGGTAGCGCCGTAGATTTTAATCATTGCGCAGTGCCTTCAGTTCTTTGAAAGCTTTGACCGTTCGAGGGAAGTCGGCGTCATGACCACGCACAGCAGAACACGAAAGATTGCTCGTTCAATCTCCTACGGAGTTCAAAGACTTCTCCTCCAGTTGTACGGACCCGGAGACTCGCTTGGCAAGGACGATCCGGTTCGAAGGTTAAAGCTCAAGTACAACCGTAAACCCGGTAAGTTTGAGGGTTTTCACATACGGAATAAGACAAAGTAATGGTTATCAAGGTGTCACCTAATACTTTTGATGTCGTAATCCTCGGCGCCGGTTCTGCCGGTGAAGTGATGTCTTCTCAACTCGTATCTGCAGGGCGAAGCGTCGCCTTGGTCGAGGAGCTGCGCGTTGGCGGTGAGTGTCCGTACGTGGCGTGCATGCCCAGCAAAGTCATGTTGCAAAGTGCCCACCGTTACCACGAAGCCGTGGACACGAACCCCACTTCACAGGATCATGATGCGGCGTTTCATCACGCTGTGAATCTGCGTGATGAAATCACGAACCACCTCAGCGACCAAAAGGCTGCATCAGAATTGCAAGCCAGCGGAGTTGATTTGGTTCGCGGACGCGGGCGCATTCTTGGACCAGGTGTTGTGGGAGTCGGTACGCGCGAACTCCGTTGGACGGACCTTGTTATCTCTACGGGCTCTCGGCCCATCACTCCGAACATCGAGGGACTTGCTAGTGCTCCGACCTGGACAAGTGATGAAGCCCTTTCAACAACGCAACGCCCTCGGTCTGTCCTGATCATCGGTGGTGGACCGGTCGGCTGCGAACTCGCGCAGATCTTTGCTCGCTTTGGTACTACAACCACCCTCGTCGAGGGCGGGGCGCAATTAGCCGGTCGGGAGCAATCGCAGGTGGCGCAACGACTTGCCGAGGTACTTCGCGGTGACGGTGTCGACGTGCGGTTGGACACCACCGCTCAACAGGTGCAGACATCAAATGACTTTGCGCGGGTGCAACTCTCCGACGACACGCACGTTGATGTTGAGCGAATCATCATTGCCACTGGACGTCGGCCCACAACCGATGATCTTGGCCTGGAGGCTCTTGGCATCACGTTGAATGAAGCTGGCGCAATTTCCGTCGATGCACACTGCCGCGTCAACGATCACCCACATGTTTGGGTTGCAGGGGACATCACCGGCATCGCACCATTCACTCACACCGCCAACTACCAAGCCCGCATCGTGGTTGCCAACTTGCTCGGCGAGAACCGAGCAGCGGACTACACCGCGATTCCACGAGCCATCTACACCGATCCACCTGTTGCCAGCGTTGGTCGCAACGTCGGACCGGAGTCTTCCAATGAAGGGCTAATAACCGCAACGTTGGACCTGGGTCAGACTGCTCGTGCTGCAATCGATGGCCACTCAAACGGGATCCTGGTTCTCACGGCGGACCCGAAAAAAGGAGTGCTGGTCGGCGCCGCTGCAATCGGACCGAAAGCTGACGAATGGCTAGCCGAGGCAAGCCTTGCTATTCGCGCCGAAATCCCACTGAGTGTCTTAGCCGACGTCGTCCATGCCTTCCCCACCTACGGTGAAGCATTCGAACCAACCCTGCGCGATCTCAACGACCAGATAACCAACATCTAGCGGATTTGATCTGCCGTCGCACGGTTAACAGGAGCCTTCAGGGCGCTGGCCATTAGATTTTAGCCGGAGGTAGCCATCATCTGCGTCAATGTAGTTACGTAGTTCTGCCCGCCTGCTAGTTGCATGCTGACAGCGCACGAGAGATATCCGTTGAGAATCTGTTGCGCGTTCGGCTGGCAGTTAACTGTGAAGGCGCTCGCTGCGGTTGGACCCATCAAGGTCCCTTGCTGCCATGCCGTTGTCAGAACTGAGTTCATCGCTGATGTCACCGCGGCCCATGTGTTTGCGTTGTTGGGCGAGAACACGTACTGCTGCATTGCCTGCTGCAACTGCGCAGTTAAGGCACCGGTTTGACTGTCACCCGAATCATCGATGAACAAGCTCGCGCTCGCGAAGGTGCGGGGGGTTGCGGGCCGCTTCCAATTCTTGCCCTTTTCACTCGGTTCAAGTGTGCGGTAAGTACGCGACGCCGTAAATGTCAATTTGTGACCGGCGCGCTCGTAACGTGGTTTAGTAAGCGTGACCACGATGGACTGCGGCGCAGCACCGACGCGACCAGCGAAGGTCAGCACGGCGTTAGGGGGAGAGTCGGTGAACCAGGAATTCCAGTTCGAAACGAGAGCGGCAGGACTGAGCACCGAGGCTGCCCGCAACGGTCGGTCAGCAAACTTGGTGACCGGGTTCACTCCGCTCAGGGTGAGAGTGAAGCGTTCGTCTTCGCCCTTTGTTGTTTGGCCGGAAACGGTCGAGCCCGACGCAGCCTCCACGGTGAATAGATAAGACGGATTTGCAGCCTGTGCGGGGGAGTTCGAGGCCAGAAGGCAGACGGCCACCACAGCACTAATTACCGTTGTTAACGCAGTAGATTTCTTGAATCTCATTTGCACCTATCCCGAGCTATTCAGGTAACGCGATTCATTTGGATGTTCGGTTTTTACCCAACTTGCGGTTCACGAGTCAGGCAGGAGGAGCTGATCCGTATTAAACTCTATCCATCGTTGGCAAAGGTTGAAAGGTGGTCAAGTGTCAAAGCGGTCAATGCTAAGCGCGCATGGTTTCTCGTCCTCGCGCAGAACTCGATTTGCGAATTCCATCGTGGCGCTAGCACTGGCCACCTTCCCGATCGCGCTTGCCTCCGGATCAACAATTGTCGCTGAAGCTGCAGTGACGTCGACATGCACGTTGCCGCTCGAGGCGACAGATGGTTCTTACACGGTCATCTCTTTCCGGACAGTTGAAACATGCACGTGGACCCCACCTGCCGACAACCTCACCGTGCAGTATCTCATCGTTGGTGGAGGCGGTGGTGGTGGTGCGGGTGGTGGTGGTGCGGGTGGACTCCTCACCGGCTCCTCTACTTTGGGTGGGGCATCGGCACTCAATATTGCCGTCGGAGCCGGCGGTGCTGGAGGCGCGGATATATCCAGTCCGGGCACGTCTGGTGGGAACTCGATCTTCAGCGGACTGACTGCATTTGGCGGCGGCGCTGGCGCTGCATATTCGGGCGTACCTTCGTCCGGAGGTAGTGGAGGTGGCAGTAGCCCCGAGGTTTACACGGTTGGGGCGAGCGGCACAACAGGTCAAGGCAACGCCGGTGGTGCGGGCAGTTTCGGTGGCGGCGGCGGCGGCGGTGCAGCTTCGGCTGGTGGCACGAGCACTCCGTCTTATAACCGCGACGGAGGCAATGGCGGCGGTGGCGTCGCGAGCGGTATTACCGGAACCTCTAGCTACTACGCCGGTGGCGGTGGCGGCATGTGTACCGGGGGCTGCTCCGCTGGGAGTCAAGGCGGCGCCGGTGGCGGCGGAAACGGCTCACGCGGAAGGTACTCCAGAGATGACACCGCGGGATCGGTCAACACCGGAGGTGGCGGGGGAGGTGCTGACGGCGGTTCGGCGGGTGGCTCGGGCACCGTCATTCTTCGCTTTCTTACGCCTTCTGATCCGTGTCTTGCGGGCTCGACCGGGACGGGAACACTTCTCGATGCAGCCACGTGTAATCCGGCAGCGGGTTACTACAACACCGCGAACCTAGCTTGGGTCAAGCTGACTACCTCCTCTGATATCTGGGTGTCGGGGCTCAAGGCTTATCGGCCTTCGTTGCCTTATCGCAGCGACCCAACAAACACTGGCAATTTACGCGTTCGACTAGAAAGTAGTGCAGGTGCTTCATTGGCCACGGCCAGTTGGGGTAACTCTTCTTCAAGTACCCCGGCCCAATGGGTGACTTCAACCTTGGGCTCGCCGGTCGCGATTTCCAGCGGCTCAACATTCTGGCTTGGCATCCACGCAGACTGGACGGAGATGTATTACGGCGGCACGTATCCGTCGACCACGATCGGGCCTGTGACGATCAACGGCACTCAGGCCGGATCCAATGTCGCATTTAATGGGCCGTCGGGTGCGGCGACAGGTTCGACCATCCCCTGGGTTGACCTCGTATTTACAACAACACCGCCGGCTACTGCACCCGATGCACCGACACTGAGTTCGCTTACCCCCGGTAACGGAATTCTTACTGTGACCTCAACACTGGGTGCTGCCAACGGTTCGACCGTTGATCGAGTTGATTACTCCACGGACGGTGGTTCCAACTGGACGAGCAGCGGCCAAACAACCGGCAACTTCACAATTCCGGACTTGACCAATGGAACTGCGTACTTGGTGAAAGTGCGGGCGCACAACGGAATTGGCAATAGTTCGGCTTCTAACGCGGTGACCGGTACCCCGCGTACGGTTCCTGGTGCACCCACGAGCGTGACTGCCTCGGCGGGCAACGCCCGCGCCAATGTTGACTGGAATGCGCCGACGACTGATGGCGGATCAACTGTCACCGGCTACACGGTTACCTCGTCCCCTTCGGGTGCATCGTGCTTGGTGTCAGGTACCGCTGCCACGTGCACCGGACTGAGTAATGGCACTGGCTACCGATTCACAGTGAAGGCAACAAACATCGCGGGTGACTCCTCGGCCTCCGCGGCATCGGCTTTGGTAACGCCAACTGCTCCAGCACCGCCAGCCGAACCGGAGCCGACACCGACACCAATCAAGTCGGCCCTCGTACTTGCCAGCCCGTCGGCTAGTGCGTCTGTGAGTGCCTCCCCAAGCCCATCTGTTTCAACAAGTGCTTCGACACCGACACCAATCAAGTCGGCCGTCGTGGTTGCTAGCCCGTCGGCTAGCCCATCCGCTAGCACTTCTGCGAGCGCTTCCCCTAGTCCATCTGTTTCGGCAAGTGCGTCGGCAAAAGTTTCCGCTTCAGCATCGGCGTCGGCATCTGCCTCACCTTCATCCGGCACGACCGCGAGTTCGGGTCCGCTGCCCACTTCCCCGCCTGCTGATCCGGTAGTCGCGGCGCAGGCCTTTGCTGCTGCTGCGGAGGCACCGCCCGCACCCGTCGACGTACCCGCGGGTGGTTTATTCGGCGGTGGCGAAAGCGGGCCAAAGATGGACGTAAAAATTGGCGTAAGCCCGGGTTCGAAAGCAGCGGGTTCACCCGTCTCGGTTCGCGCGTCGGGTTTACAGCCAAATTCAGCGGTACAGATAGTGGTGCACTCTGACCCGCAGGTGATCGCAACCTCGCAATCCGATGAAACCGGTGTGGTGTCGATCGAGGCGGAGATTCCTGACGGCTTGCCGGCCGGTGCCCATACTGTTGTGGTGGAGGGAATTGGGGCCTCGGGAGAGCCAGTGCAAATTCTGGGTGGAATGCAGATAGATGACGAAGGCAATGTCACCCAAGTCGCTCCGCCGGCGGAGGGTACCGGTGTTGCACCCGATGGTGATCTCATGGCGCGAGCACTCGCGAGTGGCAAACCGATTTTTGATGTAGCGAGCAATCCCGTTGCGGTTGCGGGTGTGGCCGCGGCGGGTGCTGCGGTTGCGGCGGTTGCCGGTGCAGCGGGAGCCGCAGGTGCAGCAGGTGCTGCCGGGGCAGGTAGCACTGCAGGTAGCGGCTCGGGTGGTTCCGGATCTGGTGCAGCCCGCGCGGACGGCGGTCCATATCTTGACGCAGACGGGCAATCGAGCAAGTCTATCCGTGCTCGTTCAGGAATTGCGAAGGCGACGGCAACTGGCGCTTCGACTGGTGCCGCTGCCAGCGTATCCGCAGGTGAAGGTCATGACGGTGGGCATGCATATGGGCATGTGTTTCGACCGCGTGATCTCGCCGGGCTCGTCTTAACGGGCGCTGCACTGGGCGATTCAAGTCGCACTTGGCGCTTGCCATTGACTGAAACATTCCACGACGGCATCGTGCGATTCTCTGCCGCTGCCAGTCGTTATTCCGTGATATTGCCGCGGGCGCTAGCTGATGGTGCGTGGTCGCGGGCGATGTTCGGATCCGGTGCGCAACTGCTGTGGTTGGCCGGAGTAATGCTGGGTGTGATCAGCTTGCTTCAGACCGGGTTCCAGGCAATCCCGGCGAGTACGCCGTTGCTGTTGGCGATCATGGCGTTGGGAATTCTTGACTCGATGGCGGGCCTACTCGCCTGGGTGGTGATCTTTCTCGGGGCACTGATTACAGGCCATATTCGTGAAGTCGCAGACATGCGCACCGCCGTCGGGGTGGCGTTGATCTCGATTACATTGTCAACGTTGGCAAATTACATTAGGCCTTTACGCAGACCTAAGGGCACCGGCTGGGTGCACGTATTCGATCGTGTGACCGATTACTTGATTCCACCGATCGTGATTGCGTTCGGTGCGGCCGGCATGGCAAAGGCGCTCAACGGACTATCTGGGTTGGAGATCATCAGCCCTGATGAAACTATGGCAATACAGGTCGTTGCTGGCCTCGCGGTGCTTTTACGACTTGCATTAGAGGATCTTGCTATTCATTTGTATCCGCAGAGATGTGAGGCTGTTGTAATCCCCGATCCGCACCTGCCGTCAACGTCCTGGCGTCTTGCGGCAATCCTTGGGCGTACCGCCATCACCATCTTGATCCTTTCGGCCTTTATCGGCATGGGCTGGTTCACCTTTGTTCTCGCCTTACTGCTCGCCGTTCCGCTGGTGTTGCGCATCTGGGTGCATCGAATGCCTAACTTTCCTGGTCTACATCGATGGACACCGCGAGGCCTGGTCAAGCTGACCCTCGTAACTATCGCCGGTATCTATCTCGCCACCTGGGTTTTCAGTTCATCAAGCACTGCAGCAATGTTGCCCGCAGCGTTAGGGATCTTGCTGATTCCCACTGCATTTTTGTCGATCGTTGATACCTTCGCGCGCTCGGGCGGCGAATGGGGTGGGGTCTGGACAAAGCGGCTGGCCGGAATTGCCCTGTGGGTATTGTGCGCAGGAGTTATCACCGGTTTCATTGTGCTCGGTTGATAATGAGAGCGAGACATGAACCAAAGTGATGCATTCGCGATTCATTAGTGTGCACTAGTCGCCCAGCAGGTAATTCCCGCTAGCCCTCATGTAACTAGGGGCAGCCCCTGACGATCGAAACACAAATCGTCAGGGGCCGGCTGCATGGCAATGCGAGTAGTGTTTTCTAGCGCTTGGTCGTGCCCGTCTTGGCAGCCTGCGTTGCAGCAGCCTTTATCCTTCGGACTTCAGCGTCCGGAGTTGTTGGCAGTGCCTGCTCGAGGGTGACGTATAGGAACTGCGATGGAACTCCCGTGGGCTTGATCGAGTCGGTCTTGGCGTCATAGGTGAAGGCGAAGTCATTGTCGTTTGTGAACGCCAACGTGTTCGCATTTTCGACGGCCATACCCTCCACCTTCTTCGGCATTTCCGGTACCGAAGTGCTGCGGAAGATAATCGACTTGAACGGTGCGTAGGCAGCCAGAGTGGAGTCGGTCGGCTTGAGCGACTCCAGTGTCGGCGAACTTGAGGTGTCGTAGGCGGAACCGAGGAATGACTGGCCCGGGCTCAACGACACCTGTGCAACAACGAAAGCGTTGTCGGTGCGCTCCTGCACCAGCAGAAGATTGTCGTTGAGGGCGACCATAGCGGAGACCTTCAGTTCCGTTGTTTTGGTCGTGCTTGCGTCGATGGTCTCAACGGACTCGAACCGGTGGACCCACTCAAGGTCGATCGCCTTCGTGGCGAGGTTCATTCGTAGGATGCGGGTCTGCATCGAGGCGTCACCGGTCTTTTTGTCGGGATTGAGCAACGGGCTCTGCAGACCGATGAACAAGTACTTCTCACTGGGCGACAGGGCTATGGCCTCGAAGCCGCGATTTATTTTACGGTTAAGGAAAACGGCCGGCAGCGCCTCAACGACGGGGTAGCTCAAGCCAGTTCCCTTCCAGCCCTGCGGAACCAAGCGGCTTTTCACGACGCCATCCGGCCCAACCTGAATAATGGACGGTGCGTACTCGTCGACGAGCCAAAAGTCGCCGTTGGCGGTGCGCACAACTCCTTCAGCGTCAAGACCGTTGGGGTTATAGCCGATCGGTACGCCGCTAACATTTGTCGGAATCGAGTCATAACCAGCAACGTTCGGCAGACCGGTCACTCCCACACCCTTGACACTCTGAACCGCAATCTTCTCCGTGTAACTCACTGTCTGGCCGGTAACGGACACCTTCATAATCAGGGGCGAAAATCCGGGCACTGCGAAGCCGAGTCCGGCAGCGCCGGACGGGGTCACGGTGTCGACGTTCGGTCCACGGTCCGTTACTGTCCAATATTCAGCGGGTTTGCCAGGGACTCGGTACAGGTCTGAGGCCCCGCCAAGGAGGATGCCAAAGTCGTTTGGCACCGAACCGGCGAGCGCTTTGTTCGAAGCTGCAGCTAAGCCCTCGGGCGCAAAGGTGTAAACGCTTACGCCAGAGGTCGCAGCCATGACCGGACCGGTCATCAAGGCCATGCTGGCAATGGTTAAAAATATTGGAATGGGTCGGTAACGCATTAGTTAACCTCCTATATGGATGATGAGTAGGTGAACTGAATAGGGACGTCATTAACGTTATATGGACGCAGTGAGGCTTGCGCATTTACAGTGAATAAACACCACGCTGAATCCGTGGACGCACCGGCGCGATAAGTGCTGCAGTGGTTCCTTTCATCCACGGAAATGTACCTGTGTTTATCTAACTGTTCATTATTTGTACACCAGAGATAACTTCATTATTAACGCACGACCAATAACTTTCTTAGAGTAAAATTCATCGCCCCCTAAGGAGAGTTCGTGAAAGTCAACCGAATTTCGATAGTTGCCGTTATGGCAATGTCGGCCGGAGCACTTATTGCTTCAAGTGCCATCGTCAGTACCGCTTCGGCATCCGAAGGGAACGTGACTTTAACTCTTCTGCATAACAACGACGGGGAGTCAGCGCTACTTCCTCAGACTGTGTCAGTGAACGGCACAACACTTGCAACCGGTAGCGCTGCTGCATTTAAGACCGTTTTGGATCGGGAGCGCGCACGAGCCAAGGCGATTCGCGGGAACAGCGTTTTCGCAACGTATGCGGGCGACTCATTCTTAGCTTCAAACATTCTCATTTGTTCAGAGCCATCAAACCCGACGTCGACCGCTCCCGTGTGGGATGCCATCGCGCAGCAGAAAATGGGCTACGACGTACACGCTCTGGGTAACCACGAGTTCGACTACGGCCCCGCTTTCCTTGCCCGTTACATCAAGGCGTACCGCTCGACTTCAGGTGTAGTTGATCAACCGTTCATCTCGGGCAACTTGAATTTTGCTCCATCAAATGCTCTGAGTCCTCTCGTCGTTAAGGGCGGTGTTGTTAACACTGCTGCCGTTACGAATCAAAAGGTTGTCGGTGCGAGTGCGATCTTCACGGATCCTCAAACGGGTAACAAGTTCGGTATTATCTCGGCAATCACACCGACCCTGCAGTCCATTTCTTCTCCGCTTCCCGTGCAGGTGACATCGGCGGACCTTGATGTTCTTGCGGGTCAGTTGCAAAAGTCAATCAATGCATTTGAAAAGCAGCGAATCAACCGAATAATCATGGTTAGCCACATGCAGAGCATTTCGGTTGATACTGCGTTGATCCAACGGCTTCGTGGTGTTGACGTCGCAGTTGCGGGAGGTGGCGATGACCTCCTTGCTAACCCAAACATTCCGAATGGTGTTCAGCTTCTGCCAGGAGCAAATGCACCTGTTGGTCTGTACCCAACGATGGTGAGAGCCCGGAACAACGTAGATGTCCCCATGGTCACCACCGGGGGTAACTACCAATACCTAGGTCGACTTGACGTCACCTTCGACAAGGCCGGGAAGGTTGTTACTTACAACCAGAAAACGTCATTCCCTCGCCGAGTTGTGATCAAGAGTGATGCTTCTGCAGCATTGGGTGTCACCGACGCGGTTGTACCTAATCCACAGATCATCAAGGATGTGCAAACCCCACTTGAGACCGGATGTCTAGCCGGCCAGAAAGTGCCTTTCGCGTCCTCGCAGATTGTTTTCAACACTCAGCGCGGTAGTGCTACCATCCCTGGTGTTCGCACTGTAGAAACAAATGGCGGCAACTTGGTTGCGGATGCATTCATGAACTCATATGGTCAGCGCGCAGCTGCTGCTGGTCTACCCGCGAACTCAGCAACTAATCGCGTGGTGGCTGTAACCAACGGTGGCGGCATTCGCATCAACTCATTGCCTGACACTGGTCTTGTAGGTCCCATCTCGCGTGCCATGACCTTCAGCCTGCTCCCCTTTGACAACCGTCTAACGGTTGTGCAGGACTTGACAGCCACCCAGCTGAAAAGCATCTTCGAGCGCGCCTGCTCGATCGGCACATCAGGTGGAGGCCAGTTCCTGCAAACTGCGGGCATGAAGGTCACCTGTTCCCGAAGTGGAACAGCCCAAGTTATTTCCACTCCGGTAGGTACTGCCACCGCTGGCACGATCACGACCGAGGGAACCCGCGTACGTTCGATCATCTTGGACGGCGGAACAGCATTAGTACAAAATGGTGTCCCGGTTGCTACTGCTCCAGTGGTTGACGTTGTAACGAACTCGTTCACTGCAGCAGGTGGCGACAACTACGCAGCATTTGAAGGCGCCCCTCTGAAGGTGAACTTCGGAATCTCCTACGAGCAGACCCTCTTCGATTACCTGAACACCTTCCCATCGGTGAGCGGTTTGCCAACGGTTCCCTCCAATGATGCGCGCTACGCACCAACGGTTAACAGTCGGTTCTTCTGGGTGAGTTAATACCCAGACTGGCTACAACCTCTATGCAGTCCCACGAATTCCATAAGGAGTTCTGGGGCTGCATAGTTGTTTTCGGGGAACCTTGGCTGCCGAACTGTCTTTGATTCAGGGAATGAAGGGTGTAGGTTCCGCTCATGCTAGAAGCCGCACTCTTCGGAGCCCTCGCCCAATCCGCCCTTGTAGTCGGAGCCCTCTTGGTGTGGTGGTTTCCTTCACTTAAGCGCCCCGTAATTGTTGGTGGGCTGATGGCCTTCGGTGCTGGCGCCGTCATCTCGGCTGTCGCAATCGACCTTGTTGCTGTTTCCTACGACGAAGCGGGAGCAGGCCCTACCGCCTTAGGTATTGGTATCGGCTGTCTCATTTACTTCGGCGTTATCGCACTACTTGAACGCAAGGGTGAGGTGGAGCATTCCGCTGAGGCAATCGAGGGCAACCAGGGTGCACCGAGCCCATCAGGGCACGGCGAAGTGATACACGGTGCTTCCAAGAAAGAGGCCCGCAACCTCACCATTGGAATGGTCATTGATGGTGTCCCCGAGTCCCTCGCGATTGGCCTTACCCTTCACACGGCAACCGTCGGCGTCTCCGCCGCGCTCGTCGGCTCTATCTTCATCTCTGCTATCCCCGAGGCAATTGGCATCGCTGCTGCGCTTCTGGCCGGCGGTCTTGTCATGGGCAAAATCCTGCTCCGGTTCGTCGCGATCGTTGTCCTCGGAGCGGTCTTTGCAGCCGTCGGCTTCAGCGTGATGTCTGGAGCATCAGATGCCATGCAGGCGATCATCCAATCGATCGCTGCAGGTGCGCTGCTCGTGGTCGTCATCAACGAAATGATCCCGATCGCAGTGCGAAGCATTAAGAACTGGGCCGGAATAATCGGTGCCGCGGGCTTCGTATTCTCAGCCGGACTCACCTGGATCGCCGGGGGCTAATGCCCGACGCATGATTCCCTCCGTTTTCGAACCACTTTGAGTTGCGCTCCAGTTGAAACCTGGGTTAACTACGGCCGAACCGTGCGGCGGGTGTGGTTCTTCGTGAGGATCAGTGGGAGAAAAAAATGCGACGTATGGTCATTCAACTGGCGGCGAGCATCTTGATTGCCACTTCTGCGTTAACGGGGTTTGTCCCGGTAGCCTCAGCGGTCTCTTGCCCGGCCGTGGGAGGGGCACCTTCTTACACGGTTACGCCAGCGCCGAGCCGGGGTGTGGATTGGGAAGGATGCACCCTCAACAACGCGAATCTGACGGATGCGTTCCTTTATGAAGCCAATCTGACGGATGCGCACCTTCGCCGAACCAATCTGGCGGGCGCGGATCTGACGGGCGCGAATCTGACGCGTACGTTCCTTTATGAAGCCAATCTGACGGGCGCGAATCTGACGGGCGCGAATCTGACTCTCGCGGATCTTATCCGAACCAATCTGACGGGCGCGAATCTGACGGGCGCGGATCTGACGCATGCGTACCTTAGGCGAACCGATCTGACGGGCGCGAATCTGACGGGCGCGAATCTGACGGGTGCGCTCCATTCGGAACCCGATCTGACGGGCGCGAATCTGACGGGCGCGAATCTGACGGGTGCGCTCCTTTTTGAAGCCAATCTGACGGGCGCGAATCTGACGGGCGCGGATCTGACGGGTGCGTACC
>JBBARV010000022.1:19899-21838 GCA_040399625.1 Candidatus Nanopelagicales bacterium
GAAGCCAATCTGACGGGCGCGAATCTGACGGGCGCGGATCTGACGGGTGCGTACCTTTCTGGAACCAATCTGACGGGCGCGGATCTGACGGGCGCGGATCTGACGGGTGCGTCCCTTATCCGAACCAATCTGACAGGTGCGTTCGTGACCTGTTCGACCACGGGCATCCTAGGAACAGGGTTGGATGGTGGGGGTGACACGCTGCCGGTTGGTTGGGCGTTAACGAGTGGAACTCTGACGGTGCCCATCTCAGCGTGTCCATCACCGTCCTCGGGTTCATCGAGTGCCCCTGAACCGGTTATCTATACGTTGACGCTGGATTTCACGGCGCAGGAGGCTTCGTGTAAGGGTGATGATCCTTCGGGTGTGCAGGGCACTTGGGTGAAGTTGCATAGTGCTGATGAGTGTGTCCAGACTGGTCCACGTAATAACGTGGGTGCGGTGCTGCTGGGTTGGTCGACAAGTTCAGATTTCCCTGTTGCGCTTGCTCGGTCTCAAGTTGCCAAGGGTTGGGGTGTTATTGATGACACGATTAATGGAGTTCGCATGATTTTCATTCCTGCGGGGATGTCAACATTCGTTTCCGGTGATAACAAGCTGGTCCCCATCTGGGGGCCGTAGTGTTTTGTCGAAGTGTAAGAAGAAACTAGTACTCGGTGCGTGAAGCAAATGCACGCCAAGAGTCAAAGGGCGCCGCAAAAAGAGAATGGTTGACCTGGGTAGGGACAGAGGGCCACGAGGAACGTGGAGTGTCCATCAGGTCATAGAAAACTGCGTCATCAAAACCAGCAGCAGCTGCGTCAGTGCGGTCGGCGGCGTAAAAGATACTGCCAAGGCGAGCCCACATGGATGCCGCCAAACACAACGGGCACGGCTCACAGGAACTCACCAAGGTGAAGCCAGTGAGATCGTATGAGCCAATCTCACGACAAGCATTGCGAATAGCGCACACCTCTGCGTGAGCGGTTGGATCCAGATCCCGAGTGACACGGTTGACACCCGTAGCCACGATGCCATCAGGGGAAGTAATCACAGCACCAAAAGGTCCGCCGCTCAAAGCCACATTCTCAATAGCCAACTCAATCGAGTGTGAAAGTGCTTCAGAAACAAAATCAGGAACGGACACGCGAAACTCCTTATCGATAAAACAACGAGGACCATTTTTTCTACGTCATCTAGTTTAAAACTCTAGCGTCTGAGTCTGTGCCCCTCAGCTTATGAAGGGGGGCAAGAAGTCAAAGACGTACGACGAGTGCTACCAAGAAGACAGTGAGAATCAAGTCGACATCATTTTGTCCGGCAGCGCTAAAGCTGCAAAGAGCATTGCATTCTTGGAGATTCCAGCTGACGGCGGTGGGTACCGCCCGCTATACAACGACGGTGGCCCAGGGAAGAACCCAACACCTGACGTTGTTTACACAGCGAAGAGCCCACGACACAGCGTGGCTGTGATCAACGGGCTCACCGACCCGATGCGCACTACTTACAACGCGGGCTGAAGCTGAGCTAGGCGCTCGGCACTGCTCGCATAGCCGCAGAAGGGCAACGGCTAGTCCTTACCGTCCGCGTGAGTGCCAGGGGCTAATTCCCGACGGAGGATTCCCTTCATTTTCGAACGAATCAGACTTGCGCAAATGCTCCAGTAGGTGAAGGCCTTTCGGGTTACGCAGAGCGTGTAGTTCTTCATGGTGCTTGGGGTAATAAAAATGCGACGAATGTTCATTCAACTGGCGGCGGGTATCTTGGTTGCCAGTTCTACATTTGTGGGGTTTGTCCCTACAGCCTCGGCGGTAGCCTGCCCGACCGTGGGAGCCGCACCAATCTTCGCGGTTACACCGGCGGCAAGTCCGGGTGTGAATTGATCAGGATGCAATCTTAACAATGCGAACTTGAGCGCAAACCTCTCTGGCGCGAACCTCTCGAATGCGAGCCTTGTGGG
>JBBARV010000022.1:21938-23439 GCA_040399625.1 Candidatus Nanopelagicales bacterium
CGAACTTGAGCGCAAACCTCTCTGGCGCGAACCTCTCGAATGCGAGCCTTGTGGGAGCGAGCCTTGTGGGAGCGAACCTCACGGGCGCGAACCTCTCAGGCGCAACCCAACTCGTGAACGCGGACCTCGGGGGCGCGAACCTAACTGGTGCGGACCTCTCTGGCGCGGACCTCACGAATGCGAGCCTTGTGGGTACGGACCTCACGGGCGTGAACCTTACGGGCGCGGATCTCTCGGGCGTGACCGTAGATCCTGGCACGGATCTCCAGACCGCGTTCGTGACGTGTTCGGACACCGGCATCTTGGAAACAGGGTTATCTGGATTGGGCTTGCCTAACTTGCCTGCTGATTGGACGGTTACGGGTGGAGGAACAACACTGTCTGTACCCATTTCATCGTGCTCAGCTACGACTAGTAGCGCACCTGTGATGATCACGTTAACCATGGATTTCATCGCGCAGGAAGCTACTTGCAAGGGTGGTAACCCTTCAGGTGTGCAGGGCACTTGGGTGACGTTGCCGGGTGCCGATTAGTGCTCGCAGACCGGTCCACGTGCTAACGCGAGTGCAGTGCTGCTGGGCTGGGCGACAAATTCTAGTTTTCCTGTTGCACTGGCTCGGTCACAAGTTGCCAAGGCTTGGGGCGTTATCGATGACGCCTTTAATGGTGTTCGGATGATTTTTATTCCTGCGGGGATGTCAACATTTATGTTTAGTGATAGCAGACTCTTCCCCATTTGGAGCGCTTAGTTACTTATCGAAGTATTGACCTGCCAGGACTAGTCGAGAGTGTATTTTGCAGTGGACTTCCAGTTTTTTCCATCGGGTAGTAGTCGAGTGGTCATGGTTCCTCGTGCACTCGCGTAAATTCCCGTTCCACCAAGGATTGCGTAAACATTGGTCCAGCCTGGGGCGGGAGTGGTCCCGAGGCCGAGTTCAGTTATTCCCTCGAAGTACATGCGTCCCTTGGGAAGCAGAACCTGGATAAAGACGCGCCGAACATCAACATTGCTCTCGCGGTTGAAAGAAATAACTTCAGCCTGTGAGTAGGAAACGCCAATCACTGGCCCATTGAGTTTGAGAGAAATTGCATCTTCTCTATGAAATAAATCCCCGTGATCGATCCCCGCTTTACTGGTGTCCACCAGCGTGAGGCTCTTATTCTCCGAATACATAACCACAACTTTGGTTTCAGAGTTTGGTGCGGCTGAAACTGATGTGGTGCCGGTTGAGATTGCCGTGGTTGCGATTCCCACGATCAGGACTTTTTTTGAATAGTTCTTTGCGCGAATACATAAGTTCTCCTATGTTTCAATTAAGCCACTTGGATGCAAGTCTTCTTTGAACGATCGAATCCTAATGAAAACTTCCAAGCGGCCTGACAGGGGAATTGTGCTGACCCATCTGGGAGGTGTGAAACGTCAGACACAGCCGTCACACCGTGTAACGCACGGTGACTACGGCTTTGCGTGCGGTTTCACTCCCGCTCAGGGCCCCGTTGC
>JBBARV010000023.1:0-17815 GCA_040399625.1 Candidatus Nanopelagicales bacterium
ATGGTGAACATGGTGAACATGGTGAACATGGTGAACATGGCGTACACGGTGAACATCACGGAGTTTCGCTAGGCTGAGTCCGTGAACATTGCACAAAACAAGTTTGTAGATCTTTGCCCAATCCACTTGCCAAACGCCGTCGACTTGGGTGAACTATCCTCGTGAGCGCGTCTTCTCAAGCCCTTGAACGTGCCTCCCGGCTTTCATTTACCGCAGGTCAAATTGTGCAGGAAATTGGATACGACTCTGATTGCGACACTGATTTGCGCGAGGCTGTTGTTGAAATCATTGGCTCTGATCTCGTTGACCTCGATTTTGAAGAAGTAGTAGATGCCGCTCTGTTGTGGTTTCGCGAAGAAGACGGTGATCTCACTGATGCACTCGTGGATGTCATCAGTCCGTTAGCCGACCAAGGTGTTGTTTGGCTCTTGACTCCGAAGCCAGGTCGAGACGGACATATCGAGCCGGAAGACATTACCGATGCTGCCCAAACCGCGGGCTTGCGACAGACCAGCACTATTAGTGCGGGTGAGAATTGGCAGGGGACTCGGCTAGTGGCACCCAAGGCCAAGCGTTAGTCTTCGATACATGTCATTCAGTATCGGCGATCGCGCCCCAGAGTTCACCCTGTCCAACCAATACGGTGAAATCGTGTCACTCTCGGATTTTCAAGGCAAAAAAAATGTGGTCGTCATGTTTTACCCATTCGCTTTCACCGGAATTTGCACGGGTGAACTATGCGCAATTCGTGATCGTCATATTGATTTTATTAACGATGACACTGAGGTGCTGAGCATCTCCTGCGACCCCGTTCCAAGTTTGAAAGTCTTCTCGGAACAGGAAAAATTCACCCACAGCCTTCTCAGCGATTTTTATCCCCATGGTGCGGTGTCAAAGGAGTACGGAGCCTTCCTAGAGGATAACGGATTTGCCACTAGGGCCGCCTACGTTGTTGACAAAGAAGGAATCATTCGCTGGTCGGTAGTTAATGGCCCGGGTGAAGAGCGCAACGCTGACGAGTACGCGGCTGCATTGGCGGAACTTTCTTAATCTGTCTCATTCGTGACCTCCAATGTTGAAGTGTCATCGGTTTCGTGAATTGACGCTTTATTAATCTGATTGACATGTGAGACGATTCCACCGATCAGGGCAATTTGTGCGGTCATATCGGCTCCACGGACCGCCCGGTGGGCGGCAGTCATGCCGATACTTTGAGTTGGGTCATCGGTTGAGAGGTTTCCTGCCGCCAACTCGAGTAAGTCGGCCAGAGGTGAAAGTGCGGCCTTGGGGATTTGAGTACTGAAATTTGAGCGTGTTGCACTGCGAAGGTCATTAGCGATATTGAGAACTCGAGCGCTCATGACCTGATTGGCGCGGAGTAATTCTTTGAGTGAATTTAAATCAACATTGTTGATGCGCGGACTCCAACGTGAGTGTTTAGCTAAGTCCTCATACTGGGCAGCGAGTCCTAGAACTTCATTGCGCAACTCAACGGCTTGGTCATGCCATGCGGTTGCATCGTCTTTTGTTGGTTCACCACGAAGATCGGACGCAATGCGCCCGAGAACTTCAGCCAATTGAACCTGCACCGCATTGAGACCTGCCGCGAGTTTTTGGGTGTCTCGAGTTGGTGAGGCAAGAAAGGATGCAACTAAGGCGAACAGGGCGCCGATGACCACACCGGTAAAACGTTCTAATGCCAACTCGGTTGTCAAATGCGAGCCAACGACCAAAATAACTGTGACCGCCAAACTCGCAGCGACGGCTGGTGATTCAGACGGATTGCTGTACTGCATCAATCGCGCCATAACAAAACTCAGGGCAACAAGAAGCAGAATCACTACCGCACCACTACCAATAATAGAAACTATGACAAGTGCGACGGCAGCGCCGATAAGCGCGCCAAGCAGTTGGATGGATGTTTCCTTTGCCGCGTGGTGGAAAGTCACCCGCGTTGCAACTACGGCGGTGATTGCGGCTGGGACGGGAGATGCATAAGGAATCGCCTCGCTCACCAAGTACGCAAAGAAAGCTGCAAACGAGGTGAGGACAGCTAGCCGAATGTAGGTTGTTGGTGTAAAACGTTTGAGTCGGGCCACACGAGCGCGGTCAAAACGAGGTGAACCCACTACTTCAGTATCGCAGGGTGAGATTTCACCAGGTCAAGGTGCGTGTAGCCAGCAACTCCGCTTCGCTACGGTCGTGTGTGACATGAATTGTGGGGATCCCCTCACGAGTGACCAAGTTCTTAACATCAGCCAACAGGCGTAATCGAGTGCCAGGGTCAAGGGCGCTATAGGGCTCGTCGAGCAATAACACGTTCGGTTTTGCAGCAATTGCTCTAGCGAGTGCAATCCGACCTGCTTGTCCACCCGAAAGTTGCCAAGTTTTCTGGCCAGCGATCTCGCTGAGCCCAACCCAGTCAAGTAGCTCAGTAGCCCGGATGCGAGCGGCACTGTGTGATTCACCGCTGGAGCGGAGTGCGTAACCGATGTTGTCGATCAATGACAGATGGGGAAACAACAGCGGTTCTTGAAAAACCAATCCAATATTACGTTTATGTATGGGTACCCCGCTGAGACTTTTCCCGCCCAGCAGGATCTCGCCACTTAGTGGTGGATTCACTCCAGCCAAAGTGCTCAACAGGGTTGACTTCCCGCATCCACTGTCCCCAACTACCACCAAGATTTCTCCGGGGCCGACTGAGAAATTCAACGCTGGGGTCAGGGCTTCTTCGTATCCGATCATCAAGTCATTGACCTGCAAAATCAATCCGGTCACGTGAACACCTTTCGTGACGCAATTTTGTCAACTATTAAAAGAAGTGTCATAGTGATAAACATGAGAATCACACTGAGCACGGCGGCCGTTGCGAATGCGGACTCACCTGGCTTACTCAAAAGTCGCGCAATCTGAATAGGCACAGTCGGGGAATCTGTTCGTGATAGCAGAGTGGCTGCACCAAACTCACCGAGTGAAACTGCTGCCGCTAATCCACCGGCAGCCAGCATGACACCGCCAAAAACAGTTCCAAATGCGGTCCACCAAGCACGCATGGGCGCAGCGCCCAAAGTCAAGGCAACAAAATACCGTCGGGGATCAACATTGCGTAGGCTCGGTGTTGCCACAGCAACCACAATTGGGACTGCGATCAGAGCGTGCGTGATCGGAATCAGTGCACCGGTGCCACGCAAATCAAGTGGACCGCGCGAAAAAGCCAGCAAGATCCCCAACCCGAGTGTTACTGCCGAAATTCCGAGTGGAATCAAGGCGAGAGAAACAACGAATCCCTTTTTACTCATTACAGCGATTGCTATTGCTCCGCCCAAAACTGCAGCGAGCACAGCGGTCCCTAACGCTAATCCAAGTGATCTGCCGAGCGCTGCGATCGGTGAGCCGATTCGAGTGTTCGAAGTGCTGGCAAGCTCGCTCCACCATTGGAGGGTAATCCCTCCTGAGCTTGAGATTGACGCCCAAAGAATGCTCGCAATTGGACTAATAACCACAATCATGGCAACCAAGCAGGTGAGTCGGACTGACCACATTGATTTTCGCCCAGAAATCTGTTTTCGTCCAAGGACAACTTTGGCCCGGGGCTCATTACGACTCATGCGGGCAGAAATGACAAAAACCAAACTGACCACAACTAATTGCAGGATTGCCGCTGCAAAGGCTGCTGGAAAATCAAGGAGCACCGAGGTGGAGCGGAGTAAGACCTGTTCCAGTGTTCGGGTACTCGAGCCATCACCCAATACGACAACAATGCCAAGTGAACTGAAGGAAAAAATAAATACCACGCTCGCTGCTAGCACAATTGAGTTGCGTAGTGCAGGCAGCGTGATTGATGTAAACACACGGAAGGGGTTGGCACCCAAAGTTGCAGCGGTTACTTCCATTCGTGGGTCGAGTGTGGACCACTGCGCGCCAACGAGGCGAACAATAACGGCAATGTTGATATATGCGTGAGCGAGCACGACGAGCAATAATCCATTAGGAACGACATCACCGAATAAAGAACGAAAGCCTAGGGCTACCACCACCGTTGGCAGTACGAATGGAACCGTGACCAATGCGAGAATGATCCCCCGACCTCGGAAGTGGTAATTGAACAAAACGCGAGCAATGGGAATACCAATCAGGAGTGAGAGCGCCACGCTGAGAACTGCCTGACCACTTGCCAAAAGTGCTACCCGCCACACGGTTGAATCCGTAAATTCATTGAGCATCTCGGTGCTCCAGGCGGTGACTGCCAATTTAATAATTGGATAGATCAGGAACATGAGAAAGAGGATTGCAGGGAATACCCACAGCCATTTAAGTCCGCGGGGCAAATGCTGCGCAAGCATGCTGGTCAGCGATTCATCACCGTTCCCCAGGTGTCAAGTAATGATGACAGTTCTTCATCCACTTGTTCTGGTGGCAGCGAAGTACTCGTTTGTATTATCGGTGTGAAGGCTGCGAAAACGTCAGGCAATGTTGCATCTGACCGCACTGGGTAGACGAACATGTTTAGAGGGATGTCCTCCTGCACCTTACGGGAGAGCAACGCGTCAATGACTATTCGAGCTCCCGACGGATTTTCGGCGCCGGCCAGCACTCCGGCATATTCGACCTGTCGGTAACAGGAGTCCGTGAGCACCGATGTTGTTGGCTCGGTAACGGTTGCATCTTCAGCAAATACAACTTCAGCCGCTGGGCTGGTCGCGTAGGAGACCACGAGCGGACGGTCTCCGCCGGAGAGAGTGAATTGCGAGTAGTAAGCGTCTGTCCATGAACCTGCTACAGCCACCCCGCCAACGCGTAGTGCTTCCCAGTAGGCGGGCCATTCCGCGCCAAATCGCGCAACCGTTGCAAGAAGAAATGCGAGGCCAGGCGAGGAAGTCGCGGGATCCTCGACCACGAGCAGGTTCGCAATTTTGGGTAGTTGCTCAAGTGTCGTGGGGATAGCCGCAGCATTTTGCTTAAACCAACCGTCATCAACATTGATGCACACATCACCAAAATCAATCGGGGTGAGGTAGCCGCCCTGTGTGTCTTGGTTGAACTCTGGCAAAACATTCACCATCTCGGGTGATGTGTAGGACTCAAAGACCCCTTCACCAGTTGCACGGATCGCAAGCGTGTTGTCAACTCCGAAAAGTAGATCAGCCGTCGGGACACCTGCAGCCAAAATTGCGCTCGCGGTGAGTGTTCCGGCGTCCCCTGTTGAGGTGATTTGCAGATCAATACCCCGGTCACGTAAGTCAGAGACGAACGAAGGGGAGAGCACAAAGGACTCGTGCGTGATCATCCGCACAACTTGCACCGGTGAGTCGCTGCCTTGGGTTGGAGCTGATTCGGGTGAACTCGAACACGCGCTTATAGCAATTGCACTAGAGATGACAACAGCAACTAAACGATACATTTCCACTCCCTCGCGCTGGCATTACCCAGATCAGGTTTTGTGGGTAAGCAGTGGCAACTGCCCTCTCAGCCCGCTGATCCTGCGAGCTCCCCAAGGTGGCTAAATGCTAACACGCGGGAGCGCTTTGGGTGAATTGAGCGCACAGGGAGTGAATATGTTCTATCGTTTCGCCGTGGAAAGTAATGGGTCAAATATCGACTTTGACGTGGCAATCATTGGGTCTGGCTTTGGCGGTTCTGTTTCGGCGTTGCGGTTGAGCGAGAAAGGCTACTCCGTTGCTGTCTTTGAAGCTGGCCGTCGCTTTACCGAAGAGAATTACGCAAAGAACTCATGGGATCTCAAGAATTTCCTTTGGGCGCCCGAGTTGGGATTCTTTGGGATCCAGAGGTTTCATGTTTTAAAAGGGGTAGCGATTCTCGCCGGTGCAGGTGTGGGCGGGGGGAGTTTGGTTTATGCCAATACCCTGTACGTCCCCGGAGACACTTTTTTCCAGGACTCGCAGTGGTGTGGCATTACCGACTGGAAGAGTGAACTGGCTCCGTTCTACGACCAAGCGAAACGAATGTTGGGGGTGACCCAAAACCCCACTATGACTCCCTCAGACATTGTCATGAAGGAGATCGCCGAGGACATGGGAGTGGGGAATACTTTCACACTTACACCGGTTGGGGTTTTCTTCGGCGACGGTCATGGAAAAAAATCAGCAGATCCTTTTTTCGGGGGAGTCGGACCAACCCGAACGGGGTGCATTGAATGTGGAGAGTGCATGACCGGTTGCCGCTACGACGCGAAGAACACTCTGCCCAAAAATTATCTGGGATTGGCAGAAGCCGCTGGTGCGAGAGTTATGCCAATGTCAACCGTGACCAAGGTTCAACCACTAGAAGTAGGTGGATACCGAATCACAATCCGCAAAACGGGTACCAAAAAGGAAAGAAGTTACACGGCAACCGACGTGATTTTTGCAGCCGGAACCTACAACACGCAGAAGCTGTTACACCACATGAAAGACGAGGGCATCCTTCCGAATCTTTCATCGGCGCTAGGAAAACTCTCGCGCACCAATTCTGAGTCGATTCTCGGTGCAGTTGCAAAGACTTCAAGGACGGACTTCACTGAAGGTGTGGCAATCACTTCCAGTTTCTTTCCTGACCCACAGACCCACGTTGAACCGGTTCGGTACGGAAAAGGTTCTAACTCAATGGGTCTTCTGCAAACGCTCATGACAACCCCGGAAATCGGCCGGAAACGTTGGTCGGTGTGGATGAGAGAAATAGTCAAACACCCGAAAGACGTTGCTATCGCTTTGAATGTGAAGTCGTGGAGCGAACGGAGTGTGATCTCACTCGTCATGCAAACCGTTGACAACTCATTGACTCTTAAAGGTAAACGAAACCGATTCGGGCGCTGGGCACTTGGCACGGTTGAGTCTGAATCAACTCCCGCGCCGACCTATATCCCCGTTGCTCAGGAAGTTGTTGAGCGTGCCGCTGAGATTATCGATGGACGACCCGGCGCAAGCGTGTTTGAAAGCTTTGATGCAGCGTTGACGGCTCACTTTGTGGGCGGCTGTGTCATCGGAAGTGATTCGGGTAGCGGGGTAATTGATGGCTATCACCGTGTATTTGGACACGTCGGGCTTCACATTGTGGACGGATCAGCCATCACGGCTAACCTGGGAGTCAATCCTTCGTTGACAATCACCGCCCAAGCTGAGCGAGCCATGTCCTTATGGCCTAATAAAGGTGAAGTGGATACCCGGCCCGCAATTGGCGGCCAATACAAAAAAGTTTCGCCGATTGCCCCCAAGAATCCCTATGTTCCCGAGCATGCTCCCGCGGCCTACCGTGTCTAATTGAGGTAAAGCAGTTCAACCGCCGTCCTGGCTGTTACATCGCCATCAAGGGAGGCGGTTGTATTCAAAGATATAAAAAAACTCGCAAAGTTGGCTTTGCGAGTTTTAATCTATTGGGTACCGCGACTATGATTTTTTCAGCCTTGATGGCGGCGAAAAATTGCATCAATGTCGTCACGGTGAGAAGGGCTCATGGCCTGTGACCTTTGGTAGTCCCACTCCTGCTGAAATGATCGATTTGCGCTGGGTTTGAAAATCTGACCGAGAACTTTTCTCAAGCTCTGCATAAAACTCACGTCCCTTAACTGTTTATCTTCCCGGGGTGTCCGGTGAGACAATCATACGACATGAATGTTATACAAATGTTATCGGATATCGGAATTCGTGGTGAACGGTTGGTTAATAAACGGATTCCGCTAGAAAACCTTCAATTTAACGCTCAAACCAGAAGGTGGAGTTTGTCCCATTTGTGTCACAGCGAGGACCCTGAACCGGTAGGTACCGGCTTTCTGGGGAGCTGGGCATCCAAGAGTTCTGACGGCCGGATTAAACCCCTTGATCGTGCAAATTCGGGTTCCTTTGGCGTCGATTACCCGATATTGGTTCACCACCGCCGAAGTTGTGCCGGCCAGGCTTGTAAACGTGATCTTTTTCTTCGTCGCCCTGGGTGGCGCCATTTGGGTTGGGGCAGCAGTAGTACTCGTGAGGGTCGCGGGCTGGGCATTTCCTTCACCTTGTGCATTACGAGAGCGGACCGTAAAGCTGTGTTCCCCGTCGGGCAGATTTGGCACCGTGCAGGTAAGTGTTGTTGACGTGCAAACCAGTGTTCCAACAGAATCAAGGACGTCATAGCCGACAACACTCTCGGGCGAAATAGTTGGTGCTTGCCAATTCACCACAACCGAGTTGTTGACAGCGGTAAGTGAAATATTGGTTGGCGCCGAGCTGATAGTGGGGTATCCAGCGCCGGTAAGAGCTTGGTTAACCAAGTCAAGGTAGTCGATTGCGCTAAAACCAACCATCAGGTAGCTGCCGGCAAACCCAGCAACGCACCCACCGGCAGAGCCAGAATTGACGCCCAACACCAAATTTTCACCGGCAGTATTGGAGGCGAAGGTGGGACCTCCACTGTCACCGCTACACACACCAACGGAGGCATTCTGGCCAACGGAAAAAACAGGTCCGAAAGCCGACTTTGATTCATATGTGTCAATTGGGACACCCGCCTGAATGGGCAGTACGTCGCGCTCAGTTGGGCTCTTCAGGCCGTAGCCCATGATGGTCGCTGGGTAGAGATTTGACGCCCAACGTGTCATTTCGGCGCTAGTCGCCAACCGGGAATACATGCTTGGACCGAGATCTCGGTCAAGGAGTAACACGGCAAAATCATTTGGTTCAACTCGAGTGGAGGCATTTACATAGGCGCTAGGGGTCCAGATTCCAATCACATTTGCGGGGCTGGCTCCTTGGGGACCGGTATTGCTGTATTGAACGGCCGCTGCCCCTGGTGGAAAGATTGCCAGACGAGGGACTCGAGTGGAGCTGCCTTCCATGGTCACGCAGTGTCCAGCGGTGAGTAAAACTCTCGGCTTCCACACCACGGCGCTGCAACTTTTGCTCCATGAAGCGCCGTCAAAAATCGCAACTGCTGCGACACCAGGATTACCAGCAGCTGATGTGCCGCCGTAAATCCGAGGAGATAGTGAATCCGCACTAGCGTTCATACCCGACATGGGAATCAGAGCCGCCGAAGTGATCATCAGTCCGGTCAGGCAGGTGACCAATAATTTCATTAACTGATAGTAAGCCCTCGGCAGATTAATAGCAGGTAATCAATAGCTGCGTGGTGTGCTGAATGACGTACCGGTCAGATTGCGAGGCACAGACAATGGAGTGTTTCAGTATCGGAACAAGAAACGAGTTGCCGAAGTGGGCGAAGAGGGACTCGAACCCCCGACTTCATCCTTGTAAGGGATGCACTCTAACCAACTGAGTTACTCGCCCGGAGCGTGAAAGGTTACATGAGGCCGTCACCCCGAAGTTCATCGCTCCCTGGCAGTGCGTTGGCTGCGCTTATTTCACAATCCTTCGATGAATTACCAGATGGTTGTTCAACAGATAGGATATTATTTTTATGACATCCTTTACTGTGAAAAGCGAAACCTCACTCACGCGGGTCTTGCCATCGTTGCTCGTATTTCTGGCACTTACATTGGGGTTTGCCGTAGCGGATCTCACAAATATTCGATGGCTTGGTGGGCTGGTAATGGTGGGGATCGGCGCAATTGCTTTTTATTTGATGAAACAGGAAGTCGGAATCCTGCGAACAATTACGGGTGTCTTGATTGTGGTTGCCGGGTTTATTTTTTCTCACGTGCTTGGTTCGGTACTGGGTTCCTACGGTGCGCTGCTGGTTGTGGCGGGTGTGTGCGCAGGTGTGATTTTTCTGCTCACAAAGACAAAATAACCCATGAAAAACTAATCATTCGTTTCGCTGCTGGGAGAAACCACTGAGCAGCGATAGCCTTTCAAGCGTCTCCAAGACTTTGGGGTTAACTCGTTCTGAAAGGGTTTTCATGAAAATTGCACTAACTGGAATTGCTCTCCTTGGAGCTGCCTCCCTCGTTCTCGCTGGCTGTTCAAGTGATTCAACAGATGAAGCTTCAGTGGGCGGCATGGCCGAATGCAGTGTTTCCGCAATGACCGGGGCTGTAAATGCTGATCCAGCCTTCGCCACTTATGTAGTCACCGATTTTAAGTGTGACAGTGGTTGGGCTTATGCCTCAGCAGATCCTGCCGAAGGCGAAACGGGCGCACCCGCCATGATGATTTTTGAGGCTGAGGGCCAGTTCTGGATTCCCAAAGCGGCGGCTGATGTCTGCGGAACCTACACCGATGGAACCTTCCCAGCGGATTCCATGGTCCCCGAGGCGTTGTATGACCCAGCTTGCCTGGCAGGCTAATAACTTCCTGATTGGGAAGTCTGAACGCGACAGCTTTTCTTAATGTGGAGTCACCCGGCGGGTGGCTCCACATTTGTCATATCTGCTGGGTAATCTGTCAATATGCCCAACGTTTCGGAAGTGTGTCTGCTCCTCGATCGTCATTTCCCACCGGAGACCGCTGAGGCTTGGGACAGTGTCGGTTTAATTTGTGGTGACCCAACCGCGACCGTTAAACGTGTTCTTTTCGCCCTCGATCCGACCATTGAAGTAATCCACGAGGCAATTGATCTCCAAGCGGATCTTGTTGTGACCCACCACCCGCTTTTCCTCACGGGTGTCCATGGCGTGGCTCGCGACACATTGGGTGGCCGGGTTGTGCACGAAGCGATCTCGCACGGAATTGCGTTGTTCAATGTCCACACCAATGCAGACCATGCGAATCCGGGTGTCTCGGACGCATTGGCCGCAGCCTTGGGCTTAGTTGAGTGCGCACCACTCCAACCCGCAGAAACTCCATTTACCGGGTCTGGCCGCATAGGTCGGTTGCCCAAAACTCAGACCTTGGCTCAGTTTGCTCAGCACGTTGTTGACTCACTGCCAAAAACTGCTGGCGGAATCCGTGTCTCTGGGGATCCACAAAAGAAGATTGACATGGTTGCGGTTTGCGGCGGGTCCGGTGACTTCCTGTTGCCTATCGCAGCAACGTTGGCCGACGTATACGTCACCTCAGACCTCAAACACCACCGGGCACTGGACCACCCCAGTGATCAGTGTGCGCTCATTGACGCCTCACATGTGGCAACCGAATGGCCGTGGGTGGTGGTCGTGGCGGCATTGGTGCAGAGTGAGCTTGGACGGGCTGTGAGTACATTAGTGTCCGCGGTGCGAACCGATCCCTGGACTGGACACCACGTCAGTACCGCCTGAACTGCACCATAAGGAGATTGCATTGATTGTCGACCCGAAGATCCAATCGCAACTCCTTGATATTCAGGCAAAGGACACTGAAGTCGCGCAACTTGAATACAAGCGAGCCACCCTGCCTGCCATTGAAGTAAATAAGGAACTCGAATCGAGTTTTGAGCGTGCGCGTGACCAACACATTGCATCTGAAATGATCCTCAGTGACCTTTCGCGTGAAGCGATAAAAGCTGAAGGTGACGTTGGAGTGGTTCGCCAGCGGGTGGCCAAAGATCAAGAGCTGCTTAATTCCGGTGAGATCAATGACCCTAAGCAACTCTCGAATCTTCAGCACGAACTGGAATCACTGGGCAAGCGCCAACTCGATTTGGAAGACGTTGAACTGGAAGTGATGGAGCGGGTTGAGGGTGCAAAGGCGGCGGTACTGGTACTTGCCCAGCAAAAGGTAGATTTCTCGACCCAACTTGAAGCAGTTAGCACTGAACTTGACTCTGAATTGGCGGCTTTGGGTGTGGATCTCTCTGATGTGCACACAGAGCGCGAAGGGCTGGCGGCCGTGATGCCGGCCGAGTTCCTGGCACTCTACGAAAAAATCCGCAAAGGTCATCAAGGTATGGGCGCAGCCAAACTGCACCGTGGACAATGCGAAGGGTGCCGACTCACAATTCCACCTCAGGAACTCAATGCAATAAAAGCAGCGACTCCCGACACCGTGATTCAGTGCGAAGAATGTCGCTGCATTTTGATTAGAACCGCTGACTCAGGTATTTGATCCATGTCTCGTGATTTGATCGTTGAAGCCGACGGCGGAAGTCGGGGCAACCCTGGTCCGGCTGCCTTCGGTTCACTTGTCCGTGACGCTTTAACCGGTCAGGTCCTTGTTGAAGTAGGGGAATCTGTTGGGATCGCAACAAACAACGTCGCGGAGTACGGGGGAGCGATCGCAGGATTGCAGGCTGTGGCTGAGATTGACGCTGATGCATGTGTTGAGGTACGACTAGATTCCAAATTAATTGTTGAACAAATGTCGGGACGTTGGCAGATCAAGCACCCCGATATGCGCGATCTGGCTAAAGTCGCTCGCGCGGTGTTACCAGCAGGTCAAGTCACCTACACCTGGGTACCCCGAGAACAAAACCGCGCAGCTGATGCAATCGTCAATGAAGTGCTGGATCAATTCGACGGAAATACACCGGTCCGAATCAAGCGTCAGTACACCCCAGACCTAAACGGAATAAGCGAACTTGCAAGTCAAGATCTGCTCGGTTCGGTTCAAGAGTTGCAGGCACGTGATAACACGGAGGAAGTCCTTCGAACGAAACCCAATGTCTTAGTTGGGTGGGCCGACCTTGGCACGCCGGTGACAACGCTGATGGCTCGTCACGGTGCATCAACCTTTTCACTCGAGAAAAGATTTAGCGGTGTTGGTGGAGTTGATGTCCCCCTGGCACCCATCGGAATCAAACAAGCAGAGGCGCTGGCTCAGGAAGTCAAAATTCGCGGAAATGTCACTCACATTGTTTCTTCACCTATTCTGCGGACACTCCAAACTGCTCACATCGTTGCTGAGGCAACGGGACTGACTGTTTCAGAGAATGCCGACTTTGCTGAGTGTTCATTTGGTGATTGGGATGGTCACACTTTCGCCGAAGTTCGTGCGCGTTGGCCACGTGAGCTCGATGAATGGTTGGCCGATCCTCATGTTGCTCCACCCGGTGGGGAGTCACTCGCCCAATGCCGCGATCGGGTAAATCGGGGCCGGTTAAATATCATGGAGCAATATCCGGCGCAGTCAATTTTAATTGTGTCCCATGTGTTACCGATCAAACTGATGACCGGTCTTGCAACGGGTGCTCCGCTTGAATCGACATTCCGGATGGAACTGCCACCGTGTTCACTGACATCCCTTGTGTGGTTCCCTGACGGAAACTCCAGCATGTTTTCGTTCGCTGAGGCTAGCCATTTGCGTGAACTCAGAACTGACGGGGTTTAACCCGAGCGGAAAACTGCGGTCAGCGGCCAAACGGCTAGTTGGTGACAATCTGTAGGACAGGAACACCGGGTGCGTTCAGGTCCAGTTCCGACTCAAAGCCCAATTGTCTGAAATATTGCGCCAATTGTTCCACTTTGGTGGGTGCCTTGCGCGTGCTGAGGCAGGCTGCCCGAATCAGGTCACCCTTTGTCGCTTTATTGAAATGGGTGACCGGTTTAAGCACCCCTTTCACATTCGTCAAAACCTTCACACTCACAACCGGTTGATCCAATTGTTTTGCCGGTGCGAGCTTTTCGTAACTGCCCGACCTCATGTCCAGAATTAACTCCCCATTGCATTGCGCGAGTGAATCGAGCAGTTCTGTTTTCCAATAATGAGCGAGTGACCCCACGTGGGGGATCACAGATGCTCCACTAAGTCGATAAGCCGGGATGGGGTCTGTTGGAGCAACAAAACCAAACAGGGCTGAAGCGATCAAAATGCTGGAGTCGGCCCGAGTACGTGCTTTTGCGTTAAATGTTGAATACCCCAAGTGGTCATAGAGAACCCCCGTATAGATCTGGATTGCGGGAGCACACCTTGCTGTGAGCAATTCGGCATTGGTGGTGAGTAGTTCACGTTGCTGGGGTCCCAGATCAAGGACCTTTGCCGCCTGGTCTGGCTCGCTCGAGCACAGGTGTGCCAGTGATTTCATCAAGTGCAGCCGCTTTTGGGTGAGGTTGGGGTAAACCAATTTTGTTGGGGCAAACTTCGACCCCTTGCTTGCCGGGGTTTTGCCTTCACTCGGAGGCAAGAGAAAGATCACGCCGGCAGCCTACGGCGTAGTGCGAGCAAAGGTGAGTTCATGTATCAAGGAGATCGCAGACGGCGTAACCTGATCCATGAACGAGTCGGTCGGGTGATCGCGGCGCGAATTTAACAGCGGGTCGAGGAAAGTCCGGACTTCACAGAGCAGGGTGGTGGGTAACACCCACCCGGAGTGATCCGCGGGACAGTGCCACAGAAAACAGACCGCCAAGGGAAACCTTGGTAAGGGTGAAACGGTGGTGTAAGAGACCACCAGTGGTGCAGGTGACTGCATCAGCTCGGTAAACCCCACCCGAAGCAAGGTCAAATGGGTCAGCTTGCTGGCCCAAGCAAACGGGCTGCTCGCCTTATGTTTGCTGGTAGACCGCACGAGGCTGCTGGTAACAGCAGTCCCAGATGGATGATCACCGCTTGAGCGATCAGGCACAGGATCCGGCTTATAGACCGACTCGTTCACCTTTCGAGGGCTTGGAACCAGGTTTTGGAACCAGGTTTTGGAACCAGGTTTATGACCCGTGAACATTGCTTAAACCCTGAGAACATCAAAAACAAGGTATTAGGGCACAATGTAATTATGCCTAGGATCAGTGCCCCCAGCATTGCTGAACACCGTGAAGCGCGCCGTGATTCTCTTCTGGCTGCTGCCGCACAACTCATGCTCGCGGGGACACCATTTACGGTCGCTCAGGTTGCATCCGAGGTAGGGCTTTCGCGCTCAGCTGTTTACGAGTACTACGCGAGCGCCGCGGATTTGATTGCCGATGTCCTGGTGGACGAGATGGCCCTGTGGGTGGACGAGATGTCACCGATGGTGGCGGCAGAAAAAGATCCATTGGCTCGGATCGAGACGTGGGTACGCGGTGTTCTGGGTTACGTCAAAGATGGACGTCACATATTGGTCAAGTCAGCTGGATCGGTTGAACTTCCGGAGGCCCGACGGGCACAAGTTTCCTCAATGCACCGTGAATTAGTCGCACCACTCGTTCAGGCGTTAACTGAACTCGAGGTTGCTGACGTTCGTCAGTACTCGGCTTTTTGCTGGGGAGTTCTGGACAGTGCGATCACCCGCGTTGAATCACAAGGATTTGATTCAATCAGTGAAGGTGATGCTGTTATGGCGTTTATTAAAACTGGACTAGGGCAATAGAAAAGGGATGCAGCGCTCCAAAGCCTGAATCAAAAAGGACACACCTTGCTTGTGAGTAGTCACAATCTGTCTTGGATTTCAGGCCTTGCAGCACGCATAATCCTGATGGGTGACCACAAGATTTTCAGTGCGGGACCAACCGAGGAAATATTGACAGCTGAACTTCTTTCACGGGCTTACGGCGAGACAATTAGTCTCCAGTGGACAACGAACACAAGAGGTCGTGAGATCGCGGTGTATATCGCGAGCTAGCTGTTGTCTTCAACATTGGTATTTTGTAATTGATCCGAGACTTTGCGTGAGATTCTGCCCAATTCTTCGAGTTCATTTGGGGTCAACACGTCGACAAAGTGTTGGCGCACACTATCCACATGATCAGGTGCGACTCCTTCAATTTTTTCCCATCCCTGCTGAGTGAGCACTGCCCATGAGCCACGGCCGTCATCGGTGCATGGCTCTCGAATGACAAATCCACGCTTAGTTAACCTGTCGAACTGATGGGTGATTCGGCTGCGCGAAGACATAGTTCGATCGGCCAAGTCACTCATCCGGATACGGCGTTCGGGGTTTTCGGATAGTTGCACCAGAATTTCGTAGTCGGCGATTGACAAGTCGTGCTCGGTGCTCAAGTCGCGACTGAGCTGATCGGGGAGAAGTCGCGACATATCCAGCCATGCACGCCACGAATCTTGTTCACTTTGGCTTAGCCAGCGAGTCATGGTGCCAACTCCCATGCTCGCACCCCACCAGTAAGTCCAGCGGTGTTGGGGATGATCTCACAACCAGGTATTAAGTCTTCTTCCTGCAGGAGTTTGGCGTTACCTCCACCGACGAACATTTTGTTGGGGAAAAACATAGCGTCAAAGTCGATCAGTGCTCTTGTGACAAGTGGTCGCCAGGTTTTATTGCCTATCAGCTTGCGTTGCGCGTCACCTAGGGCAATGTCGATGTTGGTACCTGCAAAAGATCCGTGCGCCAATTCCATGTGCGGGAGCAAGTGGCCGTTATTGAAAACGCCGGTACCGACCCCGGTGCCCAAAGTAACAACAAATTCAAGGCCAACTCCAGTGACCACAGCGCACCCCTGCATATCTGCGTCGTTGATTACCAAGGTGTGAGCGTTTAAAAGTTTGGAAATCCGGTCTTGGAGCGGGTATCCATTCCAAAGGGCGAAAAGTTCAGGATCGCGGGGACCACTTTTCACTGCACGCGAAAACGCGGTGGCCCGGTAGATGCATCCACTGCGTACCATCGCCGGGAAACCGACGGAAACCCGGTCAAATGAGGGTAGGTCGGAGACCAATTTGCTGACTATTTGCAGAAATAGCTCGGGCGGGCAGGGATAGGGGGTTTCAACCCTGGAACGATCAGAGGCCGGCTCACCGTGCTCGTTGAGAACCATGGCTTTAATTCCGCTGCCGCCAACATCAAGTGAGAGTGTGAAAGTCATCGCGGTCGGAGTCTAGATGGTGGGGTCAGCAAGGGTGAGAATTTCTGCACCATTCTCGCCAACGACCAAAGTGTGCTCAAATTGTGCGGTCCAACTCTTATCTTTGGTAGTTGCTGTCCAGTCGTCTTTCCACAAGTCGAATGCGATAGTTCCAAGTGTGAGCATGGGCTCGATGGTGAAGGTCATGCCCACTTTCATCTCTTGGTCAGCGTGTGGGTCATCAAAATGTGGGATTACCAAACCGCTGTGAAATGAAGTACTGATTCCGTGTCCGGTGAAGTCCCGAATGACTCCATAGTTGAATCTTTTGGCGTAGCTTTCGATTACTCGACCAATAACATTAACTGGGCGCCCCGGTTTTACCGCGGCGATTGCACGCATGGTCGCTTCCTTAGTTCGTTCGACAAGGAGACGCGCTTCTTCGTCGACGTCCCCGCAGAGGAATGTTGCGTTCGTGTCTCCATGGACCCCGCCAATGAATGCGGTGATGTCGATATTGCAAATATCCCCGTCTTCGAGCACGGTTGTATCCGGAATTCCATGGCAAATCACCTCGTTGAGCGAGGCACAAAGACTGCGGGGATATCCGCGGTACCCCAAAGTTGATGGGTAAGCGCCGTGATCACAGAGATACTCGTGTCCGACCCGATCTAGTTCCTCAGTTGTGATGCCGGGCGCGACAGCTTTGCCCACCTCGCTGAGGGCATTCGCCGCAATTTTCCCGGCAACTCGCATTGCGTCGATTGTCTCTTCGGTCTGAACCTCTGGCCCGGTGAACGGACTGGGCCCACGCTTACCCACGTATTCGGGGCGAGCAATATTTACCGGGACCGTTCGGGCCGGCCCTAAAACTCCAGGTGTCAGTGGCGAACGCGTGCGCAGACTCATGGAGGCAGTCTAATGCGCGTTAGACTCGATGCCGAACCGTCACATATTTGGTTGAGCATTCACGACCAGGATTCACAAGGGAGAGACATGAGTTGGTATTACTGCCTAGAACATATGAAGTCTGAGCCAGAAGACGGCTGCCCAAACTCTGAGCGGATGGGTCCCTACGCGTCTCAGGGCGAAGCTGATGCGGCGCTGGAACACGCAGCAGAACGCAATGCTGCATTCGATGCAGACGAGGACTAAGACAGGCATTCTTGCTCAGCACTAATGGAAAAGGACCCGCACAAAGTGCGGGTCCTTTTTGTGAAGTAAAAACTTCAGGGGAAGACTACTTACGACGTGCTGCCTTGCGAGGAGCTGCCTTCTTGGCTGCTGCTTTGCGAGGAGCTGCCTTCTTGGCTG
>JBBARV010000024.1:0-11195 GCA_040399625.1 Candidatus Nanopelagicales bacterium
GGGGGCAGCAATCTTCAGGTCAGCGGTCCGACCGGAGCAATGACCGTCGTGCTGCTGCCGATCGTGGCTGTGTTCGGGGCCCCCGGCGTCCTCGTGGTTGGACTGATGGCCGGCGTCTTCCTAATAGTTCTCGCATTCGCTGGTGCCGGGCGATACATGCAATACATCCCGCTGCCCGTCGTGGAAGGTTTCACCTTGGGCATTGCGGTCATCATCGGTTTGCAGCAGGTGCCAGCAGCACTCGGGGTCTCAGGTGAGGGCGAGAAGGTGGCCGTCGTCGCGTGGTCAGCCGTGCGGAATTGGCTGGTATCCCCTGACTTAACGCCCGTGATCATTGCCATGTTCGTCGCCGGCAGCATGCTCCTGGCTCTGCGGATTCGACCCGGCTTCCCCATCTCTTTGCTCGCGGTAGCGCTCTCAACGGTGGCCGTCGTGTGGACGGGGATCGACGTCGTAACGATCGGCGCGATTCCCACCGGTCTTTCCAATCCCGGTATTCCGACAATTCCTTGGGACCAACTATCGGTACTAGTTGTGCCAGCAATCGCCGTGGCTGCGCTCGCGGCTCTGGAGAGCCTGCTCTCTGCAACCGTCGCCGACGGGATGAGCGTGGACGAGCGCCACGACCCTAACCGCGAACTATTCGGGCAAGGCATGGCCAACCTCGCGGCACCCATCTTTGGTGGTGTTCCGGCGACCGCGGCTATCGCCCGCACTGCTGTCAATGTCCGCTCCGGTGCACGATCTCGACTTGGCGCAATGACGCAATCCGCAGCACTGCTGGTGGTGATTCTCGTCGCATCCCAATGGGTCTCGTTTATTCCGCTTGCCGCACTCGCCGGAGTGCTCTTCGCCACGGTCGTGCAAATGGTGGAGATTTCGAACCTGCGCTCAATACTTAAATCCACCCGTGGCGACGCGGTTGTTCTGGTTTCCACTGCGATTGCGACTATCGCGTTGGACCTCGTAACAGCAGTAATAGTAGGGCTGGTCATCGCCGCTCTTTATGCCCTCAGGCAGGTATCGAAGTCGGCCCGCGTTGACGCAGTGCCCCTCGACCTTGCCGATCACAGCATCGAGGAGCAAGCGCTGCTCAACGAGCACGTCGTTGCGTACCGACTGGATGGATCACTCTTCTTCGGGGCCGCCCGCAAGTTCCTGCTCGAAATCGCCGAGGTAAGCGACGTCCGAGTCGTCATCCTGCGGCTATCACGGATCCACACCCTTGACGCAACCGGTGCTCGCGCGCTCGGCGACACCATCAAGTCACTCGAAGCCCGCGGCATCACGGTGCTGTTGTCCGGCATCCAGTCCAACCACTACAACATCTTTCAAGCGCTCGGGGTTTATAACCACCTTGCGCACCAACACCATATTTTCACCCACACACCCGAGGCCATCGTGCATGCCCAAGCACACGTTCACAGAACGCACGACCATTTCACACCGACAACCTGATTGGGCGCGACCGTTGCACGAGTCCGTACCTCTTACGCGATGGACGTTAGTTTGCCGCGGGATGCATTGCATCTACAACGATGGTCATTCGTTTCGATAGACGTCCGAGCGGTGATCGATGCGCAGGCTCTCGACGCGGTTGGTGTCGTCGTCGATCAAGTACAAGATTCGGTATGGGCCGCGTCGGGCGCTGAATAAACCCTCGAGCTCTCGCTGGAGCGGCTTGCCCACACGACGCGGGGCGGAGGCAAGGTCGCCGAAGGCGAACTCAATGATCGCAGGGACGATGCGTGGAGGGATGCGCTGCAAATCCCGCCTCGCAGTGGCTGTCATGAAGACCACGTGGCTCACTGGTCACTGGTCGCGACAATGAATTCCGCCCGGATTTCCTCCTGGGTGTAGACGCGACCGGCAGTCACGTCAGTGGTTGCCTCGCTGATTGACTCACGAATTCCTGGCTGAGACAGCCAAAAAAGCGTCTCTTGCAAGGACTCCCATTCGTCCACTCCGATCAGTACCGCTGCCGGGGTGCCGTTTTTGGTGATCGTGACTTGCTCGCGTGTGGTCGACGCGGCATCGACTAGGTCGTTGAGCCGGTCCTTCGCCTTTGAAATCGGAAGTGTCTGCATAAATCCTTATTGTAGGCGCGAATTCAGGCCTTTGCAAGGTTCACCCCTTTAACTCGACGGGAACCAGTCTGAGAGGGGTGTGACTCACGACGGTGGCCAACCGTCGCCAACAAAACACTGGAATTCCCAATTGTTAAGAGTCGGCTCCAACGCGACGTGAAAGCAGTGCCGCTAAACAAATGATGAGTGCGCAAGTTGTTGCGATAACTCCCCTGGGGCCCGGTGTTAGGGATGCAATTGCCGCTCCTAGGGACCAGGCAATGGGGAAGAAAATAACTGTTTTGAGTTTCGCATTCCAAGTTGCATCTCCAGATAATGCGCTGGCCAATGAATAACGAACCGAATCAATAAATGGTGACGTGCCCGAAATTATATGCACGCGGGTAGATCCCATCACAACAAAAATTGTGCCCAGTATTGCGAGTGACATTGCAGATGTAGTTGTCGAAAGCGCTCCTACCCACCATTCAACCGATCCAATGGGAAGTTGATTATTGTTTTCTTCCAGCAACGGCTGGTACACCCTGGCCCCTAATGCAACTGTGACAACGAGAAGTAGCGCAGCGAGGTATAGCAAGGCTCGAGAGCCCCGCGGAGTGGCAAAAAATGCAAATCTGTAACGCAGAAGAATGACAGCTGCAACACCTACGGCACAACCCGCAAGCGAAAACAAAGAAAGCGCGGCTACGCCGGTGTTGGTAGTTAAGCGCACCCAGAACATGACGAGGTTTCCCGCTTGGTTCGCGGTAAACACTCCATAGAGTTGGAAACTGACAGCGTCCATGGCTCCGGCCATTGCAGCTAAAATGGCAACCATCGAAATCGGATACTTGAGTGCGCTTTCGGCATTCGGCTCCATGATTTTTCCATCGAAATCATTGCCAGTTAATTCACTCATAGAAACACAATAACCTCACTCCAGACCGAGTTGCCCAGCGACTTTGAGCCGTTGGATTTTCCCCGAGGCGGTGCGCGGCAGTTGATCAACCACGAAAAACTCCTTCGGTTGTTTGTAACCCGCTAGGTCCTGACGTAGCCGAGTGGTGAGTGCGTTGAGGTCGAGGTCGGGGTCTCCGACAACCGCGGCGCACACTTTTTGTCCCCAGCGTTCATCAGGTACGCCGAACACTGCAACATCATGTATTCCGTCGAAAGCAAGGATCTCTCCTTCAAGTTCTGCCGGATAGACGTTCATCCCGCCGGTAATAATGAGGTCTTCGCGTCGACCTTCGATGTAGAGATACCCCCGATCATCAAGGCGCCCCAGATCCCCCACCGTGAACCAACGTTTCCCTTCTATTAACCGCCAAGCTGCATCGGTTTTCTCGGGATCACCCCAGTATTCGAAGTACCCGTACTCCGGCGGCGCGCACCAAATGGTTCCATCGATAATTCGTAACTCGCGCTCCGGTCGAGCCCTACCTACAGAACCGGGCCGCAAAGCCCATTGCGTTCCCGGCATGGTCGTGAACTGCCCTTCGGTGGAACCGTAGAACTCCCACACATGTTCCGCGCCGGCCCATTCGTGAATCGCGTGCTTAAGAACTGCCGGACAGGACGACCCGGCGTGCACCAACATTCGATATGGACTCTCTGCTAAATCACCAGATCGTTCGAGCAAACGCTGCATGTGACTCGGGACCACGAATGCGATACTCGGACGATGCTCGGCAATGGCCTTGGCGTGAAGTTCAGCGTCAAACCAGCCCGGAAGCAATACGTCACCTCCCGCAAGGAGTGTGTAGAGAGCGAAACGCAAAGGCCCTGAGTGCGTTAGTGGTCCGTGAACCAATGACGTGTCACTGGAGGAGCAGTCCCACATAGCAATCTCGGTTGCCCAAAGCCCGGCAGCAGCCTCCGCTGTTAAAACGCCCGACCACACACCCTTGGGTTTGCCCGTCGTACCTGACGTGTAGTGCATTGGCCTCCCGAGGGGATATGGCGGCAGGAGATATGACTCTTCGGAGTTAGAGCAGAGCGCAACAAGTGCCTCCGTAGTGTCGAAAACAATGCTCGGTGCGGAATCGCGCAATATGTAATCGCGTTCACGCTCTGACAAATCAGGGTTCACCATCACGGGGATTACTCCGATAGAGAGTGCTCCCCACATGGACATGATGATGGTGCTCTGCTGACGTTGGGCCTGATCAAAATCTTTTTCATTGTGCGGGGCTATCGCAACGCGGTCACCTGAAGTTACGCCCATCTGCAACAGTCGTGCGGCCGCCCACGAAGCACCCTGTCGCGCTTGTGATGCAGTTAGTCGGAGCACGCGGCCAAGACTACGTCGAACATCATGTGAACGGGATTAGGCCGGCCTCCACGGATCGACAAGGGTGATGCCGCTGTGCTCGAAGTCCTTGCCATTGCGGGTGGCCAATGTGGCATTGTGAGTAGTGCAGATTGAAGCGATTTGTGCATCGAACCTGTTGATCGGCAATCCCAACAGGTCGCGACGATGGATAAGCACCGCGTAGGCAATCGCGGCTTCACGGCCGAAGGGGAGCACGTGATTCTCAAACGCTGCGAAGACCTCGGTTGCTGCCGTACGCAGCATTTCCTTCCGCTGGCCATCGGGAAGCCGTTCGATCCCGCAAAGGATCTCTACCACCGTGATCGAAGTCGTGAATAGTTCCGTCTGATTCTGCTCCAGCATCCAATCGCGCACCGAATCCGACGGTGACGGTTTCATCAGCTCGGAGATGACATTGGTGTCGACGACGATCATGCTGACAAATCAGCCGCCCGTGGCAACGTTGCCCGCTCCGGTACTTCGAGATCGACACCGCCGAGGTCACCGACGCGATCCATCAGGGTAACAAGCATGCCCCGACGCTCATCACTTTGCGTGACTGCATCGACAAGGATCGCGCGGATCTCAGACTCCATCGAACGACCATTGGAGGCGGCCCGCATGCGCAGGCGCTCCTTAACGTTGTCGTCCAGGTTCCTAATACTCACAGCGGCCATCAGACACCCCCATTCTGCTAGCAATGATAGCACTTGGAGTACAAGTTCGGAGACGTACCGAATAAACCGCCTTTACGGCCAGATTCCTAGAGTGCGCGAACGATGTCGTCGACTCTGTCCTTCGCATCGCCAAAGAGCATCGCTGAGTTCTCATTGAAGAACAGCGGATTCTGCACACCGGCATAGCCCGAAGCCATTGAGCGCTTGAACACGATCACGTCATTGGCATTCCACACGCGCAGCACCGGCATGCCAGCAATTGGACTTCCAGGATCAGTCTCAGCTGCAGGGTTCACCGTGTCATTCGCACCGATCACGAGGACGACATCAGTATCTGCGAAATCGTCGTTGATCTCGTCCATCTCGAGCACGATGTCATAAGGCACCTTCGCCTCTGCGAGGAGAACGTTCATGTGGCCGGGCAGGCGACCGGCAACCGGATGGATGCCGAAGCGCACGGTGGTGCCGTTCTCGCGCAGTTTGCGGGTCAGTTCGGCAACACCGTATTGCGCTTGAGCAACGGCCATGCCGTAACCCGGCGTAATGATCACCGACTGTGCATTGCGCAACAACTCTGCGGTCTCGACCGCGGTCACCTCGCGGTGGTCGCCGTAGTCCTTGTCTTCACCTGGCCCAGCTTCGATACCGAAACCACCTGCAATGACCGAGATGAACGAACGGTTCATCGCTTTGCACATGATGTAGGACAGGTAAGCACCCGAGGAACCAACGAGCGCACCGGTAACGATCAGCAAATCATTTTCAAGGAGGAAGCCTGCGGCCGCCGCGGCCCAACCGGAGTAGCTATTGAGCATTGACACAACGACAGGCATGTCACCGCCACCGATGGAAGCAACAAGGTGCCAACCAAGGGCCAGTGCGACGATCGTTACCACGATCAGCAGCCACAGCGACGGGTTGATGACGAACCACACCGTGAGTGCTAGGAAGAGAACGAGTGCGCCGATGTTCAGCAAGTTCTTGCCCGGCAGCACAAGTGGATTCGACTTCATCCGGCCCGACAGTTTGCCGTACGCAACGATCGATCCTGTGAAGGTGACCGCACCGATGAAGACGCCGATAAATACTTCAGCGTGGTGGATTCCCAAGGTGCCTTGCTCGGTAAGCAGGGCAATTTCCTCTGGACTTCCGCCGCCCTCGACGAGCAAGTAGCCATTCCAGCCCACCAGTACGGCTGCTAGGCCGACAAAGGAGTGCAGGATTGCGATGAGCTCGGGCATGCCCGTCATTTCGACGACGCGTGCCCGCCATAGACCAATAGCAGCGCCGACGACCATGGCTACGCCAATAAGGATCAGGCCGATAGCCTCGATGTTGCGATCAACAGCCAGTGCGATCGTGGCGACGAGCGCGACTGCCATACCCGTCATCCCGTAGGCGTTACCCGCCTTAGCGGTCTCATGCTTTGAGAGGCCGGCAAGGGCAAGGATGAACAGCAGTGCTGCAACCAGGAAGGCTGCCTGTGCGAGGGATTCAATAGACATGTGATCAGCTCCGCGAGAACATCGAGAGCATTCGGCGCGTCACGGCAAAGCCGCCGAACACGTTAATGCTGGCCAGTAGGACTGCGACGAAGGCCAAGACCGTGATCGCGGTATTGCCGTGACCGATCTGTAGGAGCGCGCCGACGACGATGATGCCTGAGATCGCATTGGTAACCGACATCAACGGCGTATGCAATGCGTGGTGCACGCTGCCGATCACGTAGTAACCAATCACGATTGCTAGGGCGAAGACAGTGAGATGAACGCGGAACGAAGCAGGCGACGCTGCAACGAGCAGCAGCAGGATCGCGGCGCCAATTCCAATGTAAGTGAATCGACGAGACGAGCTCATGGGAGTCTTAACCGGCGCTTCGGTAACCACTTTCTCCGCGAATGCTTGCGCAGGTGCAGCTGATACTTGCACGGCGGGTGGTGGCCAAGTGACCTCTCCGTCGCGGGCAACCGTAATGCCGCGTTGTACTAGGTCATCCCAATCGATAACGAGTGCGCCATCTTTGCCAGGAGTCATGAGCTTCATCAGGTTGACGAGGTTGGTGCTGAAGAGTTGCGAAGCCTGCGCCGCGAGCCGGCCGGGCAGATCGGTGTAACCAATGATCGTGACTCCATTGGCCGTAACCACGACTTCGCCCTTTACGGTGCCCTCAACGTTGCCACCATTAGCTGCGGCCATATCGACGATCACGCTGCCGCGCTTCATGCTCGCGACCATCTCCGCGGTAATCAGGATCGGAGCCGCACGTCCAGGGATCAAGGCGGTGGTGATTAAAATGTCGATTTCCGGGGTCCACTTGGCGTAGAGGGCCGCAGCGCGCGCGTTGTAGTCATCGGACATCTCTTTGGCGTAGCCCGTTGATGAGACTTCGACATCGGCGGCTTCAACTTCTAAATACTTGCCACCAAGGGATGACACCTGGTCGGCGACCTCGGGGCGCGGATCGGTGGCGTAGACGATTGCGCCCATGCCGCCGGCAGTTCCGATAGCAGCCAAGCCCGCAACACCTACACCCGCAACGAGCACCTTGGCGGGAGGCACCTTGCCGGCCGCAGTGATCTGCCCGGTGAAGAATCGACCAAATGCATTGGCGGCCTCGATCACCGCGCGGTAACCCGCAATATTGGCCATCGAGCTGAGGACGTCAAGTGACTGGGCGCGCGAGATACGCGGCACGGCATCCATGGCCAGCGAGGTGATACGTCGACGCGCAAGATCCGCGATCAGGTCAGGGTTGAGTGCTGGGCTGACCAAGGAGATAACGGTCGTGCCCTCGCGGAGACGATCAAGTTGCGCAGTCGACGGCGCATTAATTCCGAAGACGATGTCTGCAGTGGCGGCATCTCCGATCGATGCACCCGCGGAAACGTATGAATCATCGGAGAACGATGATGCAGTGCCAGCGCCTGGCTCGATCACGACGCCGTACCCGAGCTCAATCAGCTTCTCGACGGTAGCGGGCGTGGCTGAAACCCGGGTTTCCCCGGGAAGTGCCTCGTTAAGGACTCCGATGATCACTGAACACTCCCAATGTCACGCGTTGAGAACTGCACAGCGCAGCCCAAGGCGTCAATATAGTGGAGGCCAGCGTGGAACACCCGCCGAGGGGAATGGGCAAAAGCGGTGGTTCGTTGGTTCTCACCCTTTGTGGCAATAGGCTGCGCGTGTTTGCTTACCCATTAAAGGAGGCCCCACATGTCCATGGAAGAAATACAAATCTCAGAGTATTCAGAGCCGCAAAAGACCGGCTACATCGATGCCATTAAAAAGGGCTTCAAGGGTTATGTTGTTTGGAACGCTCGGTCGACTCGGGCGGAGTACTGGTGGTGGACGCTCTTCGCGTTAATCGTCGCCGTTGTCTCGTCCATCTTGGATTCGATTATTTTTGGTGGAGACTTCGGCTCTGTCTCCCCTATTTACTCGATCACCACACTGGCACTGTTCTTGCCCGGCTTGTCCGTCTTCATTCGGCGCCTGCATGACACCGATCGCACCGGCTGGTGGTTTTGGATCGGGCTCGTCCCGTTCGTCGGAATTATTGTCTTGTTCATCTTTATGCTGCTCCCATCAAAAATGGCACCCACCCGCTGGAACAACCGCATCCAGGCATAACACCCACCTTTCATAAGGTGGGAGTGGTGAACTACCGCTTCCACCTTGTGCGTGCAGAGGGTACCGGGACTTCACATTGGAATCGCCTCGAGAATGTGACCCCCACAATCGATGCTTTTCTCGTGAAAAACATCTGTCACGTGTCATGATTTTGAGGTAACATTCGCGCGCCGGAGCTTTCAGAACCCGTAGTACGCAAGAGAGGGATTCCCAATGGATGACACTGTTCGTCAACATAAATACGTACTTACCGAAGACCAGATGCCCACAACCTGGTACAACATTATTCCTGATTTGCCGGCACCCCCGCCTCCTCCGTTGCACCCTGGACGTCTAGATCCGGTTGGTCCCGAGGATCTCGCACCGCTGTTTCCTATGGAATTAATTATGCAAGAAGTTTCAACGGAACGGTTCATCGAAATTCCTGGCGGTGTGCTGGATGTGTATCGCCAGTGGCGGCCATCACCGTTGTTTCGGGCTCACCGACTTGAAAAAGCATTAGGGACCCCTGCTCGTATTTATTACAAGTACGAGGGTGTTTCCCCCGCGGGTTCACACAAGCCGAATACAGCCGTTCCGCAGGCCTACTACAACAAAAAAGAAGGCACCAAACTCCTCACCACTGAAACAGGTGCAGGTCAGTGGGGCACCGCGTTGTCATTTGCCTGCGCACTTTTCGACCTTGATTGTGAGGTGTGGCAGGTTGGTGCATCTTTTGACTCGAAGCCTTACCGCCGACTAATGATTGAGGCATTCGGCGCGAAAGTTCACCGGTCACCATCGGATATCACCGAAATTGGTCGGCAACTGGCCCAAGACCCGCGCAATTGGTCAGGCTCACTTGGCATTGCGATCTCTGAGGCAGTTGAAGTTGCTGCAACACACCCCGACACCCGCTACGCACTTGGCTCGGTTCTCAACCATGTGCTGCTGCATCAAACGATCATCGGTGAGGAAGCCATTTTGCAAATGCAAATGGCAGGAGACACTCCCACCATGATCGTCGGTTGCACCGGTGGTGGTTCAAACTTTGGCGGACTTGCATTCCCGTTTATTCGCGAGAAGATGGTGGGCAAGATTTCACCACGAATCGTGGCTACCGAACCGACCTCTTGCCCCTCTCTCACACGAGGCGAGTACCGGTACGACTACGGCGACACTGCAGGTATGACGCCGCTGATGAAGATGCACACATTGGGCCACGATTTCATTCCAGACCCAATTCACTCTGGTGGACTGCGCTATCACGGTATGTCGCCACTGGTTTCCCACATGTATGAGTTAGGCATGATGGAAGCCGTCGCCGTTCCACAGACCGAGTGCTTCGCGGCCGCAGTTCAATTCGCCCGCACCGAGGGCATCGTTCCTGCACCAGAACCAACCCATGCAATCGCAGTCGCCATCCGTGAAGCTCTCAAGGCCAAGGAAACCGGTGAAGAAACCGTGATTCTGACCGCACTCTGCGGGCACGGCCACTTTGACCTACCGGCCTACGACCAGTACCTACGCGGCGAGATGGTCGATGAAGCGTTCTCCGATGCTCGGCTGGCCGAAGCAATGTCAACCGTGCCAGAGGTGACATTTCCTTAAGGTGTGAACCGCCTTGAGAATGCTGATGGTGGAGCAGTTCGAGAAGTGTCCGGTAACTAAGTCGGCCCACATGTGATCGGCCTAAACCCTAGGCTTCGGACATGGACCTCCATGATCTGACCGCCGTCGAACAGGCCCGGGCTATCCGCCGTGGAGAGACGTCGTCCGTCGAACTTACGGAGCACTACCTGCGGCGCTCTCGCAATCTCACTGCAACGGTCGGCGCCTTCGTGACCATCACAGATGATCTAGCGCTCGAGCAGGCGCGCGCTGCGGATCGCCAGGTCGCCGAGTCGGCAGATCCCCAGACACTGCCGGTTCTGCACGGGGTTGTCGTGCCCGTCAAAGACCTCAATGAGGTGAAAGGCGTGCGCTGCCGGTTTGGCTCAGTTGTCACCGACGTCATCTCACCAATCGACGACGACATGGTGGTGCTTCTTCGCGAGGGCGGCACGATCATGACCGGCAAGACGAGCACCCCGGAGTTCGGCCTGCCGTGCTACACCGAGCCTGATGTCGCGGACTGGTCGCGCACGCCGTGGGATCTCAAACGCTCGGCAGGTGGCTCAAGCGGTGGTGCGGCGACAGCGGTCGCGTCGGGACTGGCACCAATCGCTCAGGGCTCTGATGGCGGCGGCTCCATCCGCATCCCGGCAAGCGTGTGCGGGCTGGTGGGACTGAAGACCTCGCGCGGCCTGGTGCCCTCCGGGCCGAATCCAGAGTCGCAAGGTCGCCTCGAGGTCAACGGGCCGCTCGCCCGCACCGTCACCGATGCCGCCGCGCTGCTCGATGTCATGACCGGCCGCGGGCCGGCCGACTCGTACCTACGCAACCTCGAGTCCGACCCCGAGCCGCTCGTCATCGGGCGCTACCGGCAGCCCGTCATCGCCGACACGCCCGTTCATCCCGAGTGCATCG
>JBBARV010000024.1:11295-17699 GCA_040399625.1 Candidatus Nanopelagicales bacterium
GCGCTTGACGCCACGTCACACCTGGACATCATCCTGACTCCCACTCTCGCCGAACTACCGGCACTGATCGGCAGCCTTCGCAATGACTCCGACCCGGCGGCAGACTTTCTCGCGCAGAAACGGTTCACACCGTTCACGTCTCCGTACAACATCACCGGTCAGCCGGCCATTAGTCTTCCGCTGCATTGGACGAAGGAAGGACTCCCCGTCGGTGTGCAGCTCGTGGGACGACCGATGGCGGAGGCGACCGTGCTGCGTCTTGCCGCTCAGCTAGAGCGGGCCCGGCCGTGGGTCGATCGGCACCCGGAGGTGTGGTGAGTGACTACGTCATGATTGCGCTTTTGCATCCTCTGCCAGGAGCCGACAAACCGCCAAAATGCCCAGATGCGAGTAAGCCTGCGGATGATTCCCCAAGCCTTGCCCGGTAGCTGGATTCACTTGCTCCGGTAAAAGCCCAGTATTGCCAGCCGAAGCCAGTAGCGAATCCAGAAGTTGCAGAGCATCTTGTGCTGACCCCATCCGAATATAGGCACCGGCAAGCCAAGCCGCGCAGATGTGCATGGCACCTTCATCTTCAGGCAAGCCGTCGTCGAATCGATACCGATACACGCCGCTTTGTTCACGAAGGTGACGTTCAACGAAGGCAACGGTTCCCATGATCTGCTCCATAGTTGCCGGATAGCCTTCTAAGAGACCGTGGAGCACCGATGCGTCTGCCTCCGGTTGGTCGTAAGCGGCAGCGAAAGAATCCAGCTCGTCACTCCACCCAAATGCTGAAATGTCGTTGGCGATTTCGCGACGCAGGTCGATCCAAGCTGAATTGGATTGACCAATTCGCTCAGCGATGGAGATACCTTCATGCACGGCAATCCAACACATCATCTTTGAATAGGTGTGCTGTCGCGGAATATCGCGGATCTCCCAGATGCCGTGATCTGGCTCATGCCAGCGCCGACTCACAGCGTCCACCATGCGACAAGTGAGATGCCACTCGTCTGCCGTAACTTCGCCACGTCTCGCTGATAGCTCATCGATGAGTAGACAGACTGCGCCAAACACATCCAACTGCAACTGACCTTGCGCGGCGTTACCGGTACGCACAGGGCGACTACCCGCATAACCCGGAAGTGAATCAACGACACCTTCTGCTCCCGCTGCCCCTCCATCAAGCCGATAGAGCGGCCGCATGCTTTCCGCTCCGTCAAGGGTGGAATCAATTTCCTTGATCCACCTCACCAGTGCATCGCCCTCTTCCATCGAGCCAATAGCTACCAACTCACGCGCTGTGAGCGCAGCATCTCGAATCCAGCAATAGCGATAATCCCAATTGCGAATACCACCCAACTTCTCCGGCAAACTTGTGGTTGCTGCCGCCAAGATCCCCCCTGTCGGAGCGTGTGAAAGCGCTCGCAGGGTAAGCGCAGCGCGCGCCTCAGCAAGAGGACGAATACCAGGAAGGCTGAGCCCAGCAAGCCATGAAGTCCAAGACTCCTCTGTTGCCGCACGCAGTAAAGTTTCGGACTGCTCATCGAGCATCTCTCCGCCCTCGTGCGCGCCGAATCGCAATTCGAGAACAACATCGCCGTGGCTCGGATCAACAATCGCCGTTGCAGTTTGGTGACCCGCTTCGTCATGAATCTCCCACTCAACGCCAGGTGCAAGAAGGTCGATTGGGTCAGTGCCGCCGATAACGATGAGTCTGTCTCGCTGCACTTCAAAACGCACAGCGACCGACCCAAATTGAGGCCGAGGCGCAAAGGAAATCCGAGCCGGAACCGTGCCACTGATCCGACGAATCAAACGCAGGTGCGAGTCCTCACGAGAAACTGAGATCGGTATGTAATCCACAACACTGAGATCAGCCCACCTTGTGCGCGCGGTGAGCGTTCCCGGAACATAAGTTTGCGCTAAGACGCTTGTATTTCTAGCTGGCTGCACACTGAAATGCCCAGATGAGTCGTCACCGAGTAGCGCTGCGAAAATTGCAGGTGAATCAGGGTGTGGTGCGCAAAGCCAATCAATGGAACCCGTCGGCGATAACAACGCGACACTATGTCTATTAGACAACAGCACGAAATCTTCAATCGGCTCAGCATGGCCGCCAAGCAACCAGCTTTCCCGGAGCGAATGCAAATCTTCAAGCAGGTGCATGACATCGAGAGGTTCATTGACGTGCCATGGCGCTGCCGTTGGGCCATCACCCACTTTCACCCCAACATCTGGCCCACTCAAACTCTCAAACACCGACTCATCGGTGACATCGTCTCCAATGAAGATCACTGCGGTCGCGCCAACTCTGTGACGGAGCACATGCACGGCATCAGATTTCTGCGAATTCACCACGCTGAGTTCGACAACATTTTTACCGTGGCGAATTAAAACTCCTGGGAATTGACCTGGCCCCATCACCACTTCACGCACAAGACGTTCACGGTCAGGATCACTACTCAGACGCACGTGGACTGCTGCGCTGCTTGGTTTGAGTTCGACGTGTGCCCCAGACACACCGGCGACTAGATCGTTAACGGCCGAGATAACCTGATCAAGAAGACGAAGTTGTTGTGCATCCAAGGCGAGTCCGCGATCAAACTCGGAACCATGACTACCCACGAGGTGAATCTCTGAGGGCAGTCGCGAAAGGGCGGCAAGATCACGAAGTGCTCGACCGGAAACAACGGCAACGGTTGTTGATGGCAACATTGATAACTTGCGCAACGCTCGGATGGCTCCGTCGAGGGGAAGCGCTTGATTCGGATCATCGACGAGTGGAGCAAGTGTCCCGTCGTAGTCACAGCAGATCAGGAGTTGAGGTGTACTGGCTATTGCTTTAAGTGGCGGTGCTGGGTTCACTGAAGGTTCACTTGTCGTTTCTTTCAGACCCGAACTTGATTGCAGGGAAGTCAGAAACTGCGATGCCCACAGGTTGACATTTTCTTCGAAAACTCCGCGGCGTAGCGAACGCATGCGAGTGGATTTTTCAGAAGGAGAGGCAAGCACCGCTGCGCAAATCGCGTCCTCTACTCCCACCGTGTCAAAAGGATTGACAAGCCACGCGTCAACTAACTGCGCTGCAGCACCAGTAAATTCACTGAGCACAAGTGCACCCGAGTTGTCATTACGGGTTGCCACATATTCTTTTGCGACGAGGTTCATTCCATCGCGGAGTGGCGTCACCAGCATTACATCAGCAGCAACGTAGAGCGCCACGAGTTCTTCTCGAGTTAGCACTCGGTGCAGATAATTAATCGGGTTTGCGCCCACTCTTGCAAGTGAACCATTGAATCGTCCGACCAGTAGTTCCACTTCATCACGGATGGCGCGATACTCCGGTAAGTCTTCGCGCGATGGCACAGCAACTTGCACAAGCACGGTGGTAGCAGGATCGAGTCGCTCCGACTCCAGTAGCTCGGCAAAAGCTTTAATGCGAACGTCTATGCCCTTGGTGTAGTCGAGTCGATCAATCCCGAGCATCAGCGTTTGCGGATTACCCAACTCTTCCCTGAATTCACGGGCTCGTTGCTGCACAGCAGGATCACTTGCAGTGTCCGAATAGGACTGCGCGTCAATACCGATAGGAAACGCTGCAACTCGAACGGTGCGTCCGTCAATCAGCACTTTTCCATCTTCGACTTGAACACCGAGTATCCGCTCGCAAGCATCAAGGAAATGGGATGCGTCTTGGTGCGTCTGAAAACCGACGAGATCAGATCCGAGCATTCCGCGAAGGAGTTGCGCACGCCAAGGCACTTGAGCAAACAAGATTGCTGGCGGAAAGGGAATGTGCAAAAAGAACCCGATGAGCACATCTGGACGAAGCGACCGAAGTGCTTGCGGAACCAATTGGAGCTGGTAGTCGTGAACCCAAACTATTCCACCTTCAGCTGCTAGTTCGGCAACCCTGTTAGCAAATAGTGAGTTAACACGACAGTAGGCATCGAATTGCGGACGATGGAATTCGGGAGTAATGAGCGCCGCGTGATATAGCGGCCAGATTGCGGTGTTTGCAAAACCTGCGTAGTAATCAAGGTAGTCCGCAGCCGGGATCGATACGGCATCGAGGCGGGTTTGCTCGAAGGCGCCGACTTGCTCAGGGGCTGATTCTCCAGCCCCTACCCAAACAGACTTGTGCGCCCTCAGTACCGGATCAAGCGCACTTACTAGGCCGCCAGGACTCCTGCGCCAGCCAATGATCTCGCCGTCCGGGTTCATGTCATCATGAATAGGCTCGATCGGCAATCTGTTCGCTACCACCACGAACTCGGCGCTTTCTCCATCAATGGTTTTCATCTATTACAGACACTAACCGACATTGTGACGAGCAAATACCACGAAGCACGAAAATTCTTGGTGCTGTTTTGAGCCTTCGCTCACTCATTTCTTATTAGTCGTTCCCCTATTCCGGCCCCATCAGCGCAGTGATTTCTCCGACATCATTAAAGGACTCAGGGAGCTTGGCCTCGGAGATCAGTTCGAACCCGTCCAAGACAAGGTGGCATAGAGGGCAACTGAAGAAGTCGGCTTCAACGCTGACTTCGAGCCACGCGTCGTAGTCAGCGTCACTCGATTGCTCAACCTGAACATTTAAATCAAGGACATCCATGCGCAGAATCGACTGAGTTGCCACCTGGACCTAAGCACCATCCATGGTGATGGGCAGGACCGTGACCCGGTGTCCCACCGGATCCACCGTGACCAGTGCTCCGAGCTCAAGGTGCGCTCCCGCCACTTCGATGGCGGCCAGCAACTGCTTCCCCACGTCAATCGGCAGAACCGCCTGCGCCCGGAACTGAATCACACTGGGTGTCGACAGTCCCCCGACAGCGAGCAGGGTGCCGAAGTCAAGGTCCTGAGTCAGGATGACCTGACGGTTGTGGTGGGCGTGGTCCAGGATCACGCGATCGGGGGCGTTTGGCTCGCCGACGTCGATCCAATGAACTGCCGCATGACCCGCGGCGACGAGGAAGTCGACCCACCTCGGGCTGAGGTTCATGTCGACGAGGAACCTCATGCTGAAATCGAAATCTCGATCTCCTCGACCCGCCATGCGGCATACGCGAGGGCCTGCATCACGTCCTGCTGGTCAAGGTACGGGTAGGCATCCAGGATCTCCAATATGGTCTTGCCCGCCGCGACGAGTCCGACGACGGTTCCCACCGTTACTCGCGTGCCACCCACACACGGCTTCCCACCCATCACATCAATGGAGCGCGTGACACGGTCAAGTGGAGCCATGCCGACATGATACCGGCTGTCGGCGCCACGCCGTCGCACCATTGGGTGTCCTGGGCTTCACCCACCTGCAGTACAGCGTGCGACTTTCGGTCTCCGACGGTCTCCGCGGTATATGGCACTACGTTCAACGACATTGGGGCGAGCAACTTTGGCGGCTTCCACGGGGCGGAGCAGGTACCCGCAACTCGGTCTCACCGCCATTGAAGGGCAACCCAGTCCCCGGCAGGATCATTGCTGCGGTGCCGCCACCCCACGTACCGTTTTTTTACGAAGTGCAACACGGAGCGGATCAATACGAGGTTTGAAACGAAGGTGACACACGCAAGCACGAATTGCGTTCGACTAAGCGAGCGCGTCTGCTCAGTGAATGACCGACCGACCCTTGATCCGTCAGACTTTCGGCGGGTAGTCTCGACAACTCAATTTGTCCTGCAGCCAGGGTCTTGTATCTCACCTGACGTCAATTCATGACAAAGAAAGTCACCACAATGCGTAATGCTCCGAGACATGCAAGGCTTATATACGTTGTTTTTGAGTTCCAAGCGGCACTACACGTACACCGAGTTCTACAGTCAATTATTTCTACAGTCTTGTGAGAACAGGATCGTCTCACGTCGGGAGGTTTCATGGGTCGCCCCGACGTTCAGGTTGTGTGGTTTAAGCGCGATCTACGTATTCGGGACCATGCAGCTCTGACCGCCGCGGTAGATACCGGTGCGCCCGTGCTTCCCCTTTACATCTTCGAACCAAGCTTGCTCGCCCACCCGCACACCTCACCGCGCCACGTCGAGTTGGTAATCGATGGACTTGCAGACCTACGTGAATCATTGGCCGCACTCGGAGCACCCCTTGTCATCAGGGTTGGCGAGGCCGTCGAAGTATTCGAGGACCTTTCCACGGAAGTAGATATTGCAGTCGTGCACTCGCACGAGGAGTTCGGCATTTTGGCTACCTGGCGGCGCGATCGCGCAGTGGCAGCTTGGTGCAGAGCGCGTGGTGTCGCGTACCGCGAACACCGTCAATCAGGTGCCATGCGCGGACTCACGACACGTGATGTCTGGAGCCAACAGCGCACAACACTTTTTAATCAGCAATTACTTGACGCACCTGTTGCCATCCGACCCACTGGAATTGCGCCGGGTCCAATCCCGGAGTTGCGTGACCTTGGCATT
>JBBARV010000025.1:0-8343 GCA_040399625.1 Candidatus Nanopelagicales bacterium
TTCAGAAAACACTGCAAACTGAACGGATAGCAAAATGACGGATTCCCGTCATTTTCGATGAACTCCCTCTCGCACTTACACTCAAAGCGTTTGATTGGAATCCGGGCTACCTGAGCGGAACCACGACCTCCAGCCGCGAGGAACGCGAGTCCAGCGGAGTTAGCGACCAGTGCACTCCGAAGGTGTCGAAAGCCCGAAGCCCGAAGCCCGGCTGAAAATCGACCGCCACGGGTACTCCGTCATTCTCGACAGTGATCGTGATCTCGTCAAAGTCTGGGTCACTGGTCATCATGATCGTAAGAACTCGTGCATCGCCATGCCGGCTCGCATTCGTCACGGCTTCCTCGAGTATTGCGATGATGGTCGTCCGTGGGCCCGGCGACTCATCGATAATCGAGATTACTTCAGGCTCTCCACAACAATCGATGCGCATGAGTCCTGACCAAGCGGAGCGCAGGGTTTCCAGGTACTCGCTGAGAGGGACTTCCGTTACGACCGGCTCAGCCAGCGTCGAGTTGAGCGTGCCCTGAGCCTCCTCGAGCAAGTTGAGGGATCGTGCGATGGCTGTGTTCGACTCAGAGAGAAATTCGGCTTCCGGCCGCGAGGCATGGAGTTTTAGGCACAGGGTCATTGCAGCAAGATTCCCCTGCACCGGACCGTGCAAAAGGCGCGAAGTCTGCCGGCGTACGCGAAGTTGTTCACGAGCGAGATCGGTATCGAGTTGTCGAAAGTGCTCGATGAGTTCAAGCTGGTGCCTGAAGTAGGTGTCCCAGCGCAGCTGGTACTGCCGAATAGCCGATGCCGCCACACCACCAAAAAGAGCGAAGACGACAATGAAAATCTGGATCAAAGAAATTGAGGTGATCTGATCAGAGCCCGGAAACCACGGAACCATGAACTCGACGATCACGCCCGTGACGAGATAAACCACCACAGTGCACAGACTTCGAAACCTGGTCGGTGAAATCCTGCGAAGAATCGTACGGCCGATGAGCAACGAGATTAATGCCGTTGCCGTGATGGTCGCGATGAACACAAACCCAGAGACTCCGAGTCGTGGGATCGCGACGAGGGCCCCGAAGCCCGCAAAGAGGGCGGTCGACAGCCAGACGGAGAGGTCCATCGAACGAAGATCGGTGAAGAAGGTAGCCCACTGATTGCCGAGGCCGTCAGTGGCTGGGTTGATCTCAGGCGCCTCACCCTCGTCGATGATCATGTCACGGCTTGCGCTGCGCACCTGATCGATCATGATCCCACCGGTTCGCTCGGAGACCTGAATCCAGTGTGAGCGCGCCGCGCCTGACCGAAGGTCTGCGATGGCCAGGCGAAGTGCATCCATCTCGGGAATGAGCCAGTCCCGAATCATGCCATGGAGTCTCGCGGATTCCTGGTGCACGACCTGGGCCCGTCTGGTCTCATAGCGTCGAGTGACTTCCAGGAGTGCATCTGCATCAAGAGAGCGCAATCGGTAGAAGTTGGAGGAGGCGATCAAGTAGGTGAGAAGTACTGTCCAACCGAAAAGGAATAAGACACCCGCGATGAGCTGGCCGGGACTGAGATTGCTCTCTATGTTCCGAAATGGCAAATAAGTGACTGCGCTGAGTCCCCGAATGGAGGCAGCGAGCAGCCACACGACGATGACGACAGCAGCGCTCTGAGTTTCTTGGAAGCGTCCACGAAGCACGGTGATACTTGCGAGCCAGAGCACGAGCCCCGATAGCAGCGGCCCAAGCAGCAACGTGGCAATCAGGTCAATTCCGGTCAGGCCGATCACCCCGCGAAGGCGAATGACCAGGATAGGGATTCCGATGAGGCTTTGAAGAAGCCACACATATCTTGAGACGCACCAGGCACCCAGGAGCAACTCACGCCAATTCCCCGTTGAGAAGGAACGATTTAGACTTGATCTAATCGCGGCCGGATCCGGGGCCCTACTTGACAATGACTTTCCCCTGCTGCCAGAGCCGGACCGCCATGACGCGCTGATTCATCCTGTTGTCGTTCTCTAGGCTCATCGCTTGAAAGAGCCGCTTGACCTGGCTCTCCGTCGCGTGCACGGTCACGCCCCGCTCACTAGCGATGCCGGCATTTGAATAGCCCTCCGCCATCAGGCGAAGGATCTCTCCCTGAGTCCGATTGATCATTATCTGGTCATCGCGGGTCTCGGGCATCGGTGTCTTGAGGTTCTCAATTGATGCAGAGGCCAAGGGCAGCAGCTCGGAAATGGAGTTCAAGTGTGACTTAACCACGTAGACCACTGAATCCGGTAGGGAACGACCATCATGAATGGCGAGCTCGGGTGAGGCGTGGGCGGTGAGTGCAATCAGCCCGATCCAGGGCTGTTCCTCGGCAATTCGCCCAAGCAGTGCGGCGCCACTTGGCCCTGCGCCCAAGTTGAGGTCGCAGATCACCACATTCGGGTCGAAGGACTTCAGAGCCTCCATGGCGGCAGCGATGGAATTCACGGCGAGGGTCTCAACCCCGAGGAGGTTCAGTCCGTCGGCCACCAGGGTGCGCGTGAAGTCCTCATCCTCCACGAGCAGGATTCGACCGCTGAAGCTCACCTGCTCATTCACGCGGCCACCCTCCGATTGGTCCCCCGTGCAAGGAACTATCGAATCATAATCCTCGATATCCGTCATTTCGGTTGCTCGCTTCCGAATCAGGAGATCTGCGAGATGTCGAGGAAGACATTGCTGACGTCATCCGCCAGTGTAGGTGATGCTGACGGTGGCCTTGCGGGACTTGTCCTTCGAAGACAGTGCCCCGTTTCCTTTGGTGGTGAGATCGGCCTTGATGCCGAGTGCTCGAAGATGGCTGGCGATTACCTTCGCGCGTTGCGTGGAGAGTGCCGTGTCGTTCGCCAGGTTCTGGTCACGCTGCACGTAACCGATCACCAACCCGCCGCGTGCCTTCGACCCCACCGTGCGCGCGAGAGTCTGCAAGGTTGCCCTCGCCTTGCTGGTCAATCGAGCGGAGGACGGCCCGAAGAACACCGTGGCCTTGGCGACCTTCTGCCCGGACGTGAGCTTCGGTGCTTGGAGCACGACCCCCAGGGAGAGTGAGCGGACCTGGCCATCGGTCGTGTAGCCATTCACTTGAAGGGTGTGTCGACCGAATTCAAGATCTCTCGGGATAGGTACCGAACCCGCGAAGTTGCCGTTCGCATCGGTACTCACCGTGCCCAACAGACGCGGAGTAGAGAAGATGTACACCTGCACGTCGGTGCCCGGGCGAAATCCAGTTCCTGATACCGAAGATGTGTTATCCGGCTGCAGGATCAACGCCGCATCGCTCGTCAGGCCCAGGGATGATCCGACGGCATCGAGACCGGTGAGACGCATCGTGAAGTCACTACCTTCGATTACCAGACCGCTTGGCCGAATTGCCGCGCCGGACTGATTACCCTGCGCAGACGAGGTGTCCGGCCCAATCGTTACGTTGCTTGGTGCTCCCCCGACGAGAAGGACCGAGGCACCTGGCGCGAGACCCGAGGCCGGCAGGCTGGGTGAGGATCCCGGCGTGACTGGTGGAATCTGCACAGCTGCAAGCGGGTCTCGGACGGTAACCGGCAACGTGGAGCCACTCGAACCTGACGACCCGCTGCCGGAGCCACCGCTTGAGCTGCCGGAGTCGCCACCGGAGGAACTCGACGGCGACGTGGTGCCGGGTGAGTCGCCGAGGAATCGCGCGAGATGGAATCCAGGGCTGCGGAATTCGCCACCCAAAGTGATCGCTCCAGTGGGGCCAATGGCGATTCTCTCGCCATTCCCGCCGGAAATGCTGTCGCGTACGTTCGCAGTGAACTCAGCAATTTCGATACCGGCGCTGGTGAATCGCTTGAGAAAACGAGCACCATCCTGATTGCTGCACACCAGAAATGTGCCGTCGCGAAGCGTCGCGAGAGCAGTGACGCCAGTGTTCTGCGTGGGCAACGCCCGTCGGATGTTCGTTGCGAAACTGGAAATCTCGTTTCCGTCTTGGTCGAATGCCTGAACCCTGGCATTCGGGAGGCTTCCGAATGCGACGATCACGCCACCGGGCAGTGTCCCGATTCCCTCCGCTTTTCGTGCCCGCTCCCCGATCATGCCGAATCCGTCGTCGGCGTTATTCGCGTAACTGACAACCTCAACTCCCGCGCGAGAGAAGCGATGCAGGCCTCTTCCATCAGTGGAACGGGTCGACACCACGATGGGCGAGTTCTGGTCGTCAACGGCGATATCAAGTACCGACTTAGTCGTGGCGGTGTCCAGGCTTCGTGCTGCCGCGACAGAAAATGCCGTGTCCTCTTGACCGGTGCGGGAGAACTTCTTGAGCCTTCCTTCGAAATTACCGCCCACGAGGATCGACCCACCGGGCTGCTGGGCTGGATCCAAGAGGTCGATCGCCACCGAGAGGACACCGCCCTCGTCGAATGCCGCAACGCCCAACATCGCCCTGTTGAACGCTGTGTCCGGGTTGCCGTTCGCGTCGACCTTGAATAGACCCCCGTATTGATACTCAAGGCCAATGACGATCGAATCATCATCAAGCACGGCGACTGAAGTGGGACCGCTGTCACCGAGGTTGAAGGATGCCAGGGCCGCGGCGAATTGTGCGATCTCATTGCCCGAACTGTCGAACTTCTTCACGCCACCATGTGAGAAGGCGCCGACCGCAATGAGCGAGCCGTCACTCAAGGTCGCGAGAGCAGCTGGAAATTCAGGCATGACAGGGATCAGGGCTTGCGAAAAGGCGGTGTCCAGTATTCCGCTACTCGAGTATTTGACCAGATACGGCCTGTCCTGGCCCGCGAGAATTATCGAGTTATCCGCGAGGACAACTCCGCTGAATGTGTAAAATTGCGGCGGTGAGAAGTTCCCATCAAAGTTTTGGTCCAGCACTCCTGCCGTGCTGAGTACCGAAAGGCAGTTCCCTCCACCCACGATGATCTGGCTAGCGGTATTGAGGGTGAGAATTGTGCCCCTGCCGCATGCAATCGGGGAGTACCAGTACTGCGTGCCAGTGACGCCCGCACCGTCGACAAAGGAGGTATCAACTTCACCGGTGTCGATATTGAACCTTGCTAAGCCCTGCGCCGCGCCGACCAGGACCCACGTGTTGGAAAGTACCAGCAAGCTATTGATACTGAGGCCCGTTCCCATGCATGACTTGATGAAGCGATCTTCACTTCCGGGAACCTCCGGGTCGGTACTGCAGCCGAAGGCCGCAGGGTTGAAGTCAAGAGCCGGCGTGCCATCCGAGTTGAACTTCCACACTTTGGTCCCCTCGTCGTCACCACCTGGCCTGCGGTCAAGGCCAGCGAAAAGAATGGCGTTGTCAGAGGGATCGATGGTCACGACCTCGATTAAGTCCCGATATCGGATGTGCGAAGCTTCGTTCGAGTTAGGGGGACCAGCTACGTTACTTGTGAAGACGGTGTCTTCGCTGTACACGCCCCCCGTTACAGTGAATTTCCGGACTGAGTTGTTCTCAAGCTGGCCATAGGGTGCGAAGGATGACAGCACGATGATGGCATCAGTACTATCGACCGCGACTGCAGTGACTGTGTTCGTGAACTTGTCAACCATGGCGTCGCGAAATCCAGTGTCTTCCACTCCGGTGCTGGAGAACTTCTTGAGCTTGCCCGGGAAGTTACCGGCCACGACGATGGAACGATCGGACGTGAGCGCCAGTGAGGTGACGCGATTACCGTTCTGAAAGTTGCCGACGTTGTCCCCGAACGATCTGTCTTCGACGCCGAGTGAATTGTACTTGCGGAATAGCCCGGGTCCCGCTGCATAGAAAGAGTTGCCGTCCCGAAGTGTTGCAGTAACTTCATCCATGTAACCGACGGCGAACTTGGAGTTGAACGAGGCATCAGGAGTACCGGCCGCGCTTATCGCACTTGCCGAAACATTGGCCAAGTTCATGGGAACTGCGACAGCGATGGCAACAACGAGAGCGAGTAATTTTCTCCCGCCTCCGCGCTGGGCGATCGAGTTGTGCCTTGATAGCGAGTGTGTCCTTGAACTCATGCCCCGACGTTTGCATGTATTCGAACTGCTGTCGCCCCGGGAATGGCCCACTTAAACCGAAAGTGACAGTTTTCCGTCATTCGTGATGTCAGTACCCGCGCCGCTCATCAAAGAAACAACCGTGCACCGGATCCTCAGGCACGCCAATCCGAATTCTGAGGCCACCAGCGGGACAGTCCTGCAATGCGATAGCTCTCGAGTGAGAAGCCACCGTTGCCTTGATGACACTCATTACCAAACCAAAGCCGCCAGTCGCTCATAACCCGGTGAAGAAGATTTCTTGATGGTGGCCCGCTAGCCCTGAACCGGGCAATTTGACATTTGGGCTACATAAGAGGATCTTTAAATTCTTGGCCGGCGGCTCTAGCCCGACCCCAGATGCACATTCAAAGTTGAGGAACCGTGTCTACCTTGTGGCAAACCCGCCACTTTAAGAAACTGATTGTTTCCCGAGCTGTGAGCAATGTTGGCAACGGAATCATGCCGATTGCCTTGGCATTCGGTGTACTGCACCTGCCTGGAACAACACCCGTTTCACTCAGCATCGTTCTCGCCGCTCAAGCCGTGCCACTCGTGCTCTTCCTCCCCATCGGTGGTGTTTTTGCTGACAAGTTGGGTCGCGCCAGCGTCATCGCTATCACCGACTTGATTATGGCTGCCTCCGTCATGTGCATGGCGCTGCTTTTCTTAACCGGCAACGCCACCGTGCTGCTGCTTTCCCTTCTTGGTGTGATCAATGGGTGCCTTTCGGCGTTTTGGTACCCGGCCATGAGCGCCTTGACACCCGATGTCGTCCCAGATGAACACCTGCAGCCGGCGAACGGGTTCATTGCCATGTCCCAGAATGGTGGGCTGATTGTGGGAAGCGCAATCGGGGGAATCCTCGTCGCCACCGCGGGTTCCGGTGTCGCGATCGCAATTGACGCTCTCTCATTTGCCCTTGCGGGTCTATTGGTGTTTAGTTTCCGGAACGTGTCATCACCGTCTAAATCTGAGACAGGAATGGTCGACGATCTCGCACACGGCTGGAGCGTGTTCACCAGTTATCGGTGGATTGTGGTGATCGTTGGTGCCTTCTCCCTGATCGTGATGGTCTGGCGCGGTTCCGAAGAGGTTATGGGTCCGGTGCTCTCACTCGAGATTTACGGTGGCGCTGCTGGCTGGTCTGTTGTGTTGGCTTCTCAAGCAGTGGGCTTATTGGTGGGCGCTTTCCTTGGCACTCGAATTGACCCTAAGCGACCTTTAGTTTTTGGCGTGGTGGTTATCGTGTCGATGCCCGTGTGGATGGTCGCACTCGCCTTGCAATCTCCACTGTTCGTCATTGCCATTGCTGCATTTTTTGTGGGGATCTCCCTTGACGTGTTTTACGTCGTCTGGATTACTGCGATCCAACGTAAGGTCCCCAGAGAATCCCTCTCTCGCGTCATGTCCTATGACGCTTTTGGTTCGCTGCTGTTCGGCCCACTCGGGCTGATCGTTGCCGGCCCACTTATCGCAGGCGCCGGTCCAACTATTGCTTTTGGTGTTTTTGCTGCGATAGCGGCCGCCGCCATCATTGGGGCGCTCATGTTTCGATCCGTGCGATCACTTACCAACTCGGTGGAATTGCCGTAAATTTTTTAGCGAGTGATAACCGGTGCAAGCCCGGTGTTCTCAACGTGTGAATCCAAGCCGGCAGATCGCCGTAACCCACGACCACCGGTGGACGCGAGTACGACAATGAACAGTGCGGCGCCAACCAAAACGATCATGGTTCCTGAAGGGACATCGGCGTAGTAACTCGCGTACATACCGACTAGTCCACACAGTGTTCCAATCAAAGTGCTGTAGGCCAACATGCGGCCAAATGAGTCGGTCAGCATCCGTGCGATCACCGCAGGGATCACGAGCATCGCTGCAACTAACGTGACACCGATTACCGTCAATGTCGCCAGGATTGCCAATGACAGCACCACCATCAATGCTGCCTCGATCCGACCAACATTGACCCCCGAAACCGCTGCCACGTCAGGATCAAACGTACTAAAAAGCAATGCCCGGTAGCGCAGCGTGACAAATGCGAGAGTGAGAATTGACACCGCAACGAGTCCCACGATCTGCCCGGTTGTTATCCCGAGGATACTGCCAAAAAGTGCATTTTCAAATGACGGCCCACTAGTTCCGAACTTGGCAAACAGCGCCACTCCGAGGGCAAATGACGCGATCGTGATCACACCGATAGCTGCGTCAGCACCCACTCGACTGCGCTTTGTTACGGTCGTGATGGCTAGCGCTGATGCAATCCCCCAGAGCCCCGCGCCAATTGCGTAAAACTGGGCCGCAAACA
>JBBARV010000025.1:8443-11293 GCA_040399625.1 Candidatus Nanopelagicales bacterium
TCGAGGACGTCCATGCGAGCACCGAATGTTCGTTCCAAGACTTCTGGGGTCATTACTTCACTCGGGGTTCCTTCTCCCACGATTCGGTGGTTAACGCATACCAGGTGCGGAAGGTGGGTGGCCATTCCATTGAGGTCATGGGTGGTAAGAACGATCGCCACACCGTCCTCGTGCAGGTCGGCGAGCAGATGCAAAATGTCGTGGCGCGTCGAGATATCAACACCGCTGGTTGGCTCATCGAGTAACAAAACTTGGGGCTGTCGAAGAAGTGCCCGAGCTAGGAACATCCGTTGTTGCTGACCGCCAGAGAGTTCGCGAATGTGTCGCTCACCAAGGTTGCCAATACCCAATCGGTCAAGAACCGCGGACACACTTGCTTTCTCCGAAGCACTCGCCCACGGCTTGAGCCGCCCGGACTTGCGTGACATCAGGACGCACTCGAATACGGTGATGGGGAAATTCCAACTCACTGTTTCCAACTGTGGAACGTAGGCAACCCGCAGATCAGGCGCGCGCCAAACGGTGCCCGCTACCGGTGCCAAAGTTTGCAGCAATAGCCGCAACAATGTTGTTTTGCCAGCACCGGACGGGCCAACAATTCCGGTGAACTGATCCTCATGTACGTGAAAAGACACATCTTCGAGCACCAGGTGGTGGTCATAACTTGCATTGACACCGTCAAGCCTGATCAGTTCAGGGCCAACTCCGGTGCCGGTCAACTTGAAAACTTCATCATTGAGGAAACACCGCACTACGAGAAGCAGTCGGTGCGAGTGTTATGGCATCGAGCTGGGTTGGTGTTCCACCCAAACCTGAGACCATCGTTCGGTAGTTGTATTTCATTAGACCCAACCACGAATGTTCGGCGTCACCCGGTGCACCCGGAAGGTCGTCATCACGCAATGAATCTTCATAGCGAGCACCGGTTGCGCGTCCAACCTCTTCAAGGACCGCTGATGGGAATACTTCCGAGCCAAAAATCGTGGTGACATTTTCAGCCTTGACTTGATCAATGAGTCTGGCTACTTCAGAGGGTGATGGATCAGCAAAGTCTTTAGGTTGAAGGGCTCCAATTACCGTCCAGCCAAAGTCTTTTGCAAAATAGGCATAAGCGTCGTGGTAGGTCAGCAGTTTCAAGTTGCCGGCAGGGACACTCTGCTGATCGGCGGCAACAGCTGCCCCAAGTTCGGTGGCCTGCTTCTCAAAAGTGGCGAAATTGGCGGCGTAGTCAGAAGCGCATTCCGGGTCGAGTTCACTGAGTTGGTCGCGGATCACCCCGGCGTATTTGATGGCATAACCAGGGTCGGTCCACAAGTGTGGATTGGGCTTGCCCTCCTCTTTCGGGAAGGAGAAGTCATAGATGTAGTCGGCTTCAGGGAGCACCAGCGTCCCAATCTCAACTATTTGGGTGGAGTCCTTTTTATTGGTCTGGGCCATGTCAATTGTTGGATCCTCGAGCTTGAGGCCATTAACCAGGATCAGATCCGCATTGCTGAGTAATTCGGCAACCCGAGGCGAAGGCTCAAAAGTGTGGCTATTTGTGCCCTCAGGAACGATCCCCTCGATCCTGGCGCAGTCCCCGGCGATTGAAGCGGCAATAGAGGTAATTGGGGAGACCGTGGTGGCGATCAGGGGGCGGGTATCGTCCTCACTGGCCGAATCGGTGCCCGATCCGGATGAGCAGGCGCTCAAGGAAAGTATGAGGGCCGCGGCAAGGATTGCGTACCTGGTTCGCGACATGGGTCCATCTTATTACATTTTTTTGTTACTGCAAATTGTTTGCAATTGCAGGTTGAGAGCGAATATAGGCTCCCCTTCTATTCAGCGGGCATAAAGTCGGATGATTTTGTCATCGGATGGCCGAGGATCTCCTCTGCCATCGGTATTGCTGGTGATCACCCACAGTGAGCCATCGGGGGCCTCGGCAATTGAGCGCAGGCGCCCAGCATCACCGATATCCCACGACTTAGCTTTCCGGGCCGTAGCCCCCTTGATCGGGACCTGCCAGAGTCGTTCCCCGCGCAGGCTAGCCACATAAACAACATCATTTTTAATTGCTATTCCACTGGGTGAGGCGGTTGAGGTAGGTGACCAAACAGTATTGGGATTAATAAACCGTGAACCTTGGCCGCGCCCTTCAACCTGTGGCCACCCGTAGTTTCCACCGGGAACCAATAGGTTCAATTCATCTGCATCGCGTTCACCGAACTCGCTGGCCCACACGCGACCCTTGCTATCCAGGGCAAGACCCTGCACGTTGCGGTGCCCCGAAGTGAATACGGGCGAGCCTGCTGCCGGGTTGCCCGCCGCTGGGCGACCATTGAAATCCACCCGCAGCACCTTGCCGGCGAGTGAAGTGCGGTCCTGTGCGAGTTGTGGGTCTCCGGCATCACCGGTTGCGATGTAGAGCGTTTCATCTGCTCCAACAAGTAAACGCCCGCCATTGTGATACGTCTGCTTAGGAATTCCGGTAACAATAGTTTTCTGTGCGCCTAAACGTTTCCCGCCATCGAGTAGGGGTATTCGCACCACCCGGTTATCTGTGCGTGAAGTGAGGTAAGTGAATAGAACCGGGATGCTACTGCCTTTTGGGGCAGTCACCGCAATTCCCAGAAGGCCACCTTCACCTTCGGGAACAACACCATTAATACGACCAAGGGTCGTGACATTAGATCCCGCACGACCGCTTGGATCTATCCGTTTAATTGCTCCGGTGTCTCGCTCACTCACTAATGCCGAACCATCGGGGAGAAAAGCCAGTCCCCACGGTGTTTCAAGTCCTGATGCCACTACCCGCTGCACGCTGAGGGTGGGGTAGGTCGCAGCACTCGCAACCGCCGGCGTTCCCAA
>JBBARV010000025.1:11393-16458 GCA_040399625.1 Candidatus Nanopelagicales bacterium
GTTATTCACGCAATGGCTTCGGCGCTTCTCAAAGCCCAGGGCAATATTTTGGAGCAGGCCCAATTCACCGATGAAGCGACGGGCAAATTCTCGATGCGCACCCGTTTTGAAACACCACTTTCCAAACTCGAAGAAGTGCGCTTGCTGCTCAACACCGAAGTGAGCAGATTTGATCCGATTATTACCCTTCGACGTGAAGATGAACGGCGTCGAGTGTTGATCATGGTTTCTCAGCAGGATCATTGTCTTGCAGACCTTCTCTACCGACATGCCAATAGTGAACTTCCCATAGACATTCCGGTTATCGTTTCCAATCACGGAGATTGCCGCGCACTCGCGAACCAGTACGACATTCCTTTTGCCTACATCCCGGTTACCACTTCCAACAAAACAGATGCCGAACGTGAATTGATGGATTTAATCGATGAGCATTCGGTAGACGTAGTGGTTCTCGCGCGTTACATGCAGATCCTTTCCAACAATTTCTGCTCAACCCTGGAAGGTCGGATCATCAATATTCACCACTCGTTCCTGCCAGGATTTAAAGGTGCCCGCCCGTATCAGCAGGCATATGACCGAGGCGTGAAACTCATTGGGGCAACAGCACATTTTGTCACCGCGGATCTGGATGAAGGCCCAATAATTGAGCAGGATGTACATCGAGTACAGCACAACCACAACGCCCTTGATTTAGCTGAAATTGGCCGCGACGTTGAGCGCCGAGTACTGGCCCGAGCGGTGCGCCTTTACTCCGAGGATCGCGTTTTACTCGATGATCAGCGCACCGTAATCTTCGCCTGAAGGCGGCTAGGACAAACTATGCACATGGGGACCACTGCCGGAGAGTCAGAGCACCAGTGGACCCTTCTCACGAACCACGGGCGCATTCTGTTGATCATTGCGCGTGACCAAGACCTGAGAATTCGCGATGTTGCACTGGCTGCTGGGGTTACCGAGCGAAGGGCACAATCAATCATTGTTGACCTGGAGCAAGCGGGCTACATAAGTAAAAAGCGTGAAGGTCGTCGCAACGTCTATTCGGTAAACCGCAAACGTCCATTTCGCCACCCGGCTGAATCAGGGCACAAAGTCGGGGAATTAATTGACCTTTTCGCCAACCCAATTGATTGACCCGATTGAGTACGCGCTAGCGGGTGCGCGAAGTCTGCACAAGTCGCACGGCGGTGATTACAAGGAGTATCGCGAAAAGAATCGTGGAAACTTGATCCGACATGACCATGGCCAGTTGCGCGCCAATCAGTGCGGTAGGGATACCCGCCAAACCGATTTTTAGGGCCACGGGAATATCGATGTTTGCATTGCGGTAATTACGCCAGCTGCCAGCAGTTCCCGCAATCAGTGCAATAAGCAAACTCGTACCTTTTGCAACGGGTGCGGCAGCGCCAAAGAAAAGTATGAGTACGGGAACCAGAATTATCCCGCCACCAACACCAAGTAGCCCAGCAATTCCACCGGCGAGAACACCCAGCGCAATCAGAAGGATTACCGTTGCTGGTGTCAGTGCTAACTCTTCAGAATTAACGGGAATGTCAACAAAAAGCCAGATCGCGGTGATCAACAGGATGACACTGAAAATACGCGCCAACCACACATTGCTAATCGAGCTTAAAAGTTTCGTTCCTAAAACCGCACCGACAATACTGCCAATTCCCAGAAAAAGTGCGTAGCCCAAGTTGATAGATCCGTGGAATCCAAAGCCGATAACCCCGGCTGCGGCAATCGGCATAATCGCAAGGAGTGAAGTCCCATGGGAGAGGCGCTGCGTGAAATGCAGGAACAGCACTAGTCCCGGCACGATAATGATTCCGCCGCCAACACCAAAGCTGCCAGAGAGTAGTCCGGCAAGGAGCCCTATCGCGATGGGTGGCATTGCTCGTGATCTTAGTTCTTGGGCCTAATCAACACCGAATCGAAACCAAATGACAGGCATGGCGCGAAATGAGAGTTCGTATTACCGTGATTATGTGTCGCCTCTATTTCGTTTGTCCATACTCACCGCTTTAGTCGGGGCATTAATGCTCCCAGCGATCATGCCGGTGGCTGCCGCCCCGATTTCACCCATCGGGTCGTCGATTCCAGCAGCATTTGCGCGCGAGTATTCCGGCGACGACCTCAAGGTTGGTAAAGCGTTTAGTTCCAGTGCTGAATACACGCGGCATCGGGTTACCTATGAATCGGGTGGCCTGACGATTTCAGGAATCATGATCAAACCGCGGGGCACAGGGCCATATCCCGTTGTTGTTCTGGCACACGGATACATAGATCCGGCGACCTATTGGAGTGGACAGGGGTTTCGGCGGGAACAGGATTGGTTGGGCAACAACGGATACGTAGCGTTACACGTTGACTACCGAAATCACGCTCGTTCAGATAATGATCCAAAAAATGATGTTTCCATGCGTCTGGGATACGCCGAAGACGTAATCGGTGCTGCTTTGGCAGTTAAAAGTTCTCCCTATTCCTACATCGATAAAAATAGAGTTGCACTCTTAGGCCGATCAATGGGTGGTGGTGTTGCATTCCAAGCACTCGTTTTACAGCCAGGTATCTTCGATGCAGCGATTACTTATGCGTCAACGAGTACCTTGGCGGAAAACAATTTCAATAAGTGGCAACGCAACGACTATCCGATCGGTGACCAGATCCTAAAGGAATATGGCACACCGAAAGAAAACCCACTTGCCTGGCAGAACATGTCCAGCCGTAATTATTTCTCTCGGATCACCGAACCGGTCCTGATGTTTCATGGAACCAAGGATGAGAGCTGTGATATTTCTTGGGCTCGAGCAACCAATGCTGCATTGGAAAAAAGTGGAGTCGACGTTATCTACGTTGAGTACCCGGGTGCACCGCATTACATGTTTGGCGAGTGGAGCGACTCAATTCGACGGGTTGAGCGCTTTCTGAACAAGAATCTTCGCTAGATTTCTGACTTACTTGGACGTATGGTAAACTAGTTGAACGTTCAACAAAGGAGATCCTGATGCCCGCTGTAACCGCCGATACGTTGACCTTGCCACGTTTTGAGATCCCGCTTGAGGCCCAACCTCGCTCGGTGAAAAAAATTACAACAGCGCCACAAGGACATGAAGGCGAAGGTTTCCCCGTTCGCCGCGCATTCGCGATGATCGATCAAAGTGACCTGGATCCCTTCATTCACATGGATCAAATGGGCGAAGTGGAATACGCGCCCGGTGAACCCAAAGGGACCCCATGGCACCCACACCGTGGTTTCGAAACATTCACTTACTTAATTGATGGACAGTTTTTACATCAAGACTCCAATGGTGGCGGCGGGATCATTGAATCCGGTGGCACGCAGTACATGACCGCAGGTGATGGAATCCTGCACATCGAAACGCCTCCCGCCCACCTCGTTGAATCCGGTGGACTCTTCCACGGAGTGCAGTTGTGGATCAACCTGCCCCAGGACAAAAAGCGAATTGCCCCGCAGTATCAAGATCTACAAGGAATTGATTCCTCCATGGTCACGAGCGCAGATGGCGGGGCACTGGTCCGCGTGCTCGCTGGAGATGTAGCCAACTTCTCCGGCCCCGGTATTTCCCACACTCCACTAGCGATTGCGCACATCACGTTAGCGCCAAACGCTGAAGTTGAAATCCCATGGCGCAAGGATTTCAATGCATTGGCTTATGTTCTTGCCGGAAAGGGCTCGGTCGGCTCAGAGTTGCGACCGATCTCAACCGGCCAGATGGCGGTTCTCACTGACGGTGACACGGTGAAACTGCGGGCCGATGCCTCACAGGAGTCGCGTTCCCCCAATCTTGAGGTGTTCCTGATCGGTGGACTGCCATTGCGCCAACCGGTATTCCAATACGGTCCCTTTGTTATGAACACCAAAGCTGAAGTCATGCAGGCATTTGAGGACTTTCAAGCCGGGCGTTTCGGACACATTCCAGCGGATGCGATTCAACCGCACCGCATGTAATTTTCTCCTCGTCTCCTTATGCTTAGTCGGTGAACCTCACTCCCCAGTCCCTCACCGGGATTTATGTCCCGATCGTCACGCCATTTGATGAAGCGGGGCAGGTCAACATTGCGGAACTGAGCAAACTGGTCGGGACGATGCTGGATTCGGGGGTGTCCGGACTTGTTGCTGCCGGAACTACCGGTGAGGGCTACTCACTGAGTTTTGATGAGCGAGCACTCGTCCTCGCAACAATCGTGGATCAGGTCGGAGGCAGTGTTCCTGTTCTTTCCGGCGTGGGCGGCATGAGCACACATGAGGCAGTAGATCAGGCGCGTTTGGCACGTCGCTCAGGAACCACCGGACTCATGCTCGCCGCGCCCTCATACTGTCTTCCGACGGAAATTGAACTCATCGCCCACGTCACACATGTGGTTAGTGCGGTCGAACTTCCCACAGTCCTCTACGACTATCCGGCACGCACGGGAGTCTCCTTCACCCATGCGGTCCTTGATTCACTTGCAAGTAATGAACTCGTGATTGGAATCAAGGAAGCATCCGGTGACCTCACTCGCATTGAGTGGCTGAGTTCTGACTTTGCGGACCAGCTTGCGATCGTGTGCGGCGCAGATCTTGATTCACCGACATTTTTCGATGCTGGAGTGAAATGTTGGATCGGTGGGATAGCCAATCTGCTACCTGCGGCCCACGTGGCAATGCTTGATCCACAGCAGCGCGCCGAAGTATTCGCCGCGATCTCACCGGTTCTTGGATTCATTGAGTCTGGAAACTACAACGCCAAGATAAAAGCTGGAATGAATGCCTTAGGCGCGCACGTTGGAGCCCCACGTGCACCCATTGGATCATTCGAGTCCCATGAATCCGGAATGGCTGAACTGACCTCCTTGTTGGCCAACGCGCAAAAATGGGCTCCGACCTTCCCATGACAGGCGGTCTGCACTCAGAGACAGAAACTCTGATTATTGGTGGTGGGATAATCGGGGTCAGTATCGCTTCAATGCTGGGTGAGCGCGAAGTCATGATTGTTGATTCAGGATCCCCGCGTTATGGAACCTCAATTGGTAACGCCGGTCATGTTGTTGTCAGTCACGCCGA
>JBBARV010000026.1:0-1214 GCA_040399625.1 Candidatus Nanopelagicales bacterium
TTCAGAAAACACTGCAAACTGAACGGATAGCAAAATGACGGATTCCCGTCATTTTTGATGAACTCCCGCTTGCGCTTTTACGCGAAGCATTGCAGCCTCACCTTGTGAGAATTCCCCTCCAGCGCCTGGCGGCCATGTTTGCCGTGGTCTGTCTCCTGTCTGCTGGCTTGGGGGGCATCGCTGTCAGCCCCGCCAACGCCGCCGGAATTACAGCGACCGTCACTGGATTTAATAATCCGCAGGGTGTGGCTGTACTCCCCGATGGCAGCGCGGTGTACGTCACCGACTTCGGCAACAACGCGATCAAGGTCATCGATCCAGCAACGAACACCGTCACCACCACTATCTCGCTCAATTCCGGTTCGCCGGCCTATACGCAGCCAGTCGGTATGGCTGTCAGTCCAGATGGTGCCTATATATATGTGACCGCGAACGGACCGGCCCTGCCCAGTGGCACGACGGACGGGATTCTGAAGATTGCGACGGCAACAAACACAGTGTCGTCTTGGTCCACTCCCGGGTTAACAACTAAATCCGGAATCTCAATCAACCCGGCCGGTACTCGTCTCTACCTAGCTCAGGCGAATAACAGCAGTGGAACCGTTCGCGTCGTTCAGATCTCTGATATGACCATTGTGGACACGATCAGCAACCTCAACGCCGCCAGCGGTTGCAACGGGACTGGATGGATTTCAGGCACAGCCATCAGCAGAGATGGAACCAAGATGTACGTCGCGTGCAACGGGACCAATAGCGTGATAGTCATCAATTTAAGCAACAATACGGTCACCTCGCAGATCACAGGCTTTAGCGCTCCTCTGAGCATCGCCGTGGCATCCGACGACACTATTCACGTTACTAACCAATCCACCCCTGTGAGCAGCGTGACGATTCTTGATGGCACCTCGTACTCGGTGCTGTCGACCGTTACCGGTTTCAACCGGCCAACAGCCATCGCCCTGTCTTCGGACAACGAGAAGGTTTACGTCACGAATGTCAACAACCAGACGGTTGTAGCCGGCGCAAGCCCCAACAGCCTGACCACAGTGTCACGCACCTATTCGGTGGCGTTCAGTGACAATGGATCCACGGGTGGAGCGGCCCCTTCAGCCGGCTCATATACAACAGGTGGCACCGCATTCAGCGTTCCGGCTAACAGTGGCACGTTGGTCAAAACCGGCTACACCTTCAGCGGCTGGAACACTGCCGCAAAC
>JBBARV010000026.1:1314-13886 GCA_040399625.1 Candidatus Nanopelagicales bacterium
CTACCGGTGGCACAGCATTCAGCGTTCCGGCTAACACTGGCACGTTGGTCAAAACTGGCTACACGTTTAGCGGATGGAACACCGCAGCTAACGGCAGTGGAGCCTCCTACGGCGCCGGCACCTCGAACATCAGTCCCACGGTTAACACAATTCTTCATGCACAGTGGACCTCCAATGCACCCGCTGGCGGGGGCAGCGACAGTACGCCTACTCCTTCGGAGAGTGGGTTACCTGCAGCACCGATCACCCAGATCCCGTTCACTCTGGACCCGATTACCAGTGACGCTAACCCGAACATTCCGGCGAAGGGTTCACTCCCGAGTTCGTCCGTACTGCTGACGTCAATCGGAGCGTCGGGCTCATCCACCCAATCGATCAACGTCGCTTTTACCGTTGATGCGGGACGGGTGCAAACTCCTGACTTCAGCCTCTCCCTCGCCAGTCGCTACGCAAGTGCGACGGACACACCGGGTACACCGGGCTCGCTCACGTTGTATTCGAGGACAATCTCAGGTCGGTCACTTTCGCGTGCAGCCACCAAACCCAGTGAGCCCACTCTGGACACGGCCGGCACCGGATTCAAAGCAGGCACCACTCTGCGGGTATATCTGTTACCTAACACGCTGGTGGGTTCACTCACCGCTGACGCCGCAGGTAATTTCTCCGCGAGTATTCCCGTGCCCAGCGGTCTCACCCCGGGTGCTCAGATCATGCAGATCAATGGCTTCGCCAATGACGGATCGGTGCGCTCGCTATCAATAGGAGTGGTCGTCAAGTCCGTTGTGGCTACACCCACCATCATGCAGGCGCGCGCCAGCGTTCAGTTTGCTTCTGGCTCGGCAAAGCTCACTCGGTCAGGACAATCGCAACTGCGCAACCTGGTTTCTCGCACCGGCAAGTCTGGGGCGATGTCTGTGGTCGGCTTTGCACGCGGCCAAAAGTTGACGGCCAGCGCCAAAGCTTTGTCGGATGCACGTGCACGTGCGGTGGCGTCCTACTTGCGCAGCCTTGGCCTGAAGGGCAGCTACACGGTGCGCGGGGTCTGGGTCGTGGGTGGTTCCGTCTCCACGGGTCAACGTGTGACGGTCGTTGTCTCATATCCGGCTTCAAGCACGAGCATGTAACGACTTAAGCATTCAGACATTTGTAAAAACTTGCAGTTCGGTGTTCATCTACTAGGGAAAGGTTCCACGAAATGAAAACCACACGCTGGGCGAAGCGAGCCCTCGCCACTGCTGCTGCCGCATCCGTCGGTCTCACCTTTGCCCTAGGTAGCGGTTCTCCAGCCCAAGCGGCATTGACATTCACCAACTACACAACCGCTAACGGACTCGGCAGCAATAATATGTCAACGGTGTTTGTCAGCAGCGGTGTTATCTATGCCCCCACCGGTGGCGGTCTTTCCATCTCTACCGATGGCGGGGCCACGTTCACCAACAGGACCGATGCAGACGGACTGGGTCGCACCGCCGTGGAAGGGGTGTACGCCGTAGGCAGCAGGGTTTATGCCGCCACCTTTAGCGGGCTCGGCGTTTCTACCGATGGCGGTGCCACGTTTACCAACAAAACATATTCCCAAGGACTCGGGAGCAATGCGGCGGTCAGTGTCTTCGTTGTCCCCGGAAGTCCCGACACCGTTTATGTCGGAACCACCGGCGGAGTGTCAAAGTCCACCGACGGCGGAACCAGTTTCAATAACTCCACGACCGGACTCGGTAGTACCACCGTGTACGGCGTATATGTCGTCGGCAGCAATGTTTATGCCGCTACCACTGGCGGTCTCAGTATCTCTACGAACGGCGGAACCAGTTTCACTAACAAGACCACCGCGAGCGGGCTCGGGAGCAACACGGTGTACGGGGTGTTTGCCGCCGGCAGCACTGTGTATGCCGCCACTAGTAGCGGTCTCTCCATCTCAACGGACGGTGGAACCAGTTTCACCAACAAGACCACGGCCGATGGCCTTGGGGCGGATGCAGCGAATAACGTTTATGCCGATGGCAGCACTGTTTATGTCGCCACGTATGGCAGTGTCTCCATATCCACAGACGGCGGTGCCACCTTCACTACCAAGACCACCGCCGACGGGCTTCCTGGCTCTAGCGTACTCGGCGTGTATGCCGACGGTGGCAAAATCTACGCCGCGACCTATGGTGGTGGGCTTTCCATTGGTAATGCCCGACCCCCAGCAACACTGACCTTCGCCAATAAAACCACGGCCAATGGACTCGTGAACAACTCCGTCAATGGGGTGCATGCAGATGGGTGCACCGTTTATGCCGCTACCGCAGGTGGGCTCTCCATCTCCACCGACGGTGGAACCACCTTCACTAATAGGACCACCGCGAACGGGCTCGGCGACAATAGGGTGAATGGGGTGTACGCCGTCGGGTCTACCGTGTACGCCGCCACCGGCTATACCGGTGGCGGTCTTTCCATCTCTACCGATGGCGGTGCAACCTTCACCAATAGGACTACCGCGGATGGGCTCGGCAGCGACCGTGTGTTTGGTGTGTATGCCGTGGGATCCACCGTGTACGCCGCCACCAACGGTGGGCTCTCCATCTCTACCAACAGTGGAACTAGCTTCACTAACAAAACCACCGTCAACGGGCTTGTCAGCATCCATGTTTACGGGGTCTTTGCAGTTGGCGCCACCATCTATGCCGCAACTCGGAATGGGCTCGCCATCTCCACCAACAGTGGAACCAGCTTCACTAACAAAACCACTTCCGATGGACTTGGCAACAACTATGTTTACTCGGTGCATGTCGTCGGGTCCACCATCTACGCCTCAACCGGTGGTGGGGGTGTGTCCATCTCCACCAACGGCGGAACCAGTTTCACCAGCAGGAACGTTGCTAACAGTGGGCTCCAGAACGACGGTGTGTATCAGGTGTATGTCGACGGGACCAACCTCTACGCCGCTACCGATAGTGGCCTCTCCATCTCCACCAACAGCGGATTGGGCTTCACCAACTACACCACCACCAACGGGCTCGCTGACAACTATGTGCCCGGCGTGACAGCCGTCGGGTCCACCATTTACGTCTCCACCGGTGGTGCGCTATCAATTTCCGGTAGCCCAAGCTGTAGTGGGGGTGGCAGTCCAGCTCCTCAGACGCCGGAACCCACTTCGACTCCGACCACGACTCCAACTCCCGTGATCATTCCCGTCGTCGCGGCGATACCACCCGGCACCAATACCAACATTCCGGCAGGTGGTTTAACGCCGGGTAGTTCGGTGTTGTTGGTCAACGGTGTTGCCTCGAGTGTGACGATTAAGCCGGATCAGGCTGTTGCACCTAAGTCACTTGTCGCGACGGGTGATGGGTTCACCATGGAGATTGCTGGTCAGGGTGCCAGCGGTAAGCCTTTGGGCCTTACTAATGACGCGGCGCTCCGCCTTGAACGCGACAACACAGCTACGGTGAAGGGCACTGGTTTTGCACCCAATGTTGATGTGCAGGTGCATATCTTCTCAACGGCAACACTCCTTGGGACCATCCGCACGGACGCGACCGGTGCGTTCAATGGCACCGTGAAGGTGCCGTCGACTATTGAACCGGGGCGTCACACCCTGCAGGTTGCTGCGCTCACCGCTGATAACAAGGTGCGCTCGCTCTCCCTTGGCGTTGTGCTGGAAGCACCGGCTAAGACAGTTCGCACCGCGAAAGCGACCGTGAGCTTTGATCCACTGTCAAGCACATTGACACCAAAGGCAAAGAAAGCGCTGCGCTCATTGGCGAAGAAGATCAGGGCCACGGCAACCGGTGGGCTCGTCGTGGGTTACGTGCAAAGGGACGGCAACCTCGCCAACAATGCATCCCTGTCCAAGCAACGTGCCCGCGCAATCGTCGGGTTCCTCAAAGCTAACCGCGTCACGGCACCTCTGGGAATCCGCGGCAACGGGGCATGGACGGAAAAGACGGCAGGACGCATCGCCACTGTCAGCGTGAGCTACACCAGCTGACGGGGGAATCTGGTAGACACACCCCATGACAAATAAGACGACAATTGCCCGTCACCTCTCCACGCGTTTGAGGGAATTGGACGTCGATTGCTCATTTGGAATCGTGGGGGATTTCGCGCTCAGGCTTTTTGGTGAGCTCGATGCTGAAGGTTTCAAGGTTTTGGTTACTACCGATGAGCAGGGGGCGGGTTTCGCCGCCGATGCGTATGCCCGGATCCGTGGCTTCGGGGCGGTAGCGGTCACCTATGGTGCTGGTGGATTTAAAGTGACGAATGCGGCTGCTAATGCCTGGGCTGAGCAGGTTCCATTGTTAATTATTAGTGGTGCCCCCGGCGTGGCAGAGCGTGAAGGCGATCCGTTACTGCACCACAAAGTGAAGGGCTTTGACACGCAGTTCAACGTGTTTAGGGAACTGACATGCGCGCAGGCGGTGTTGAGTTCAGCCCATAACGCTGCTGATGAAATTGATCGCGTGATTCGCACAATGCGCTCGGAGCAGCGCCCCGGCTATATAGAGGTGCCGCGAGACATGGTGCTGGCTGAAATTGATGCATCATGGTCGACCATTGATCCTTCACTTCCTTTCTTGGACCCGGTCGCATTGCAGGAAGCGTTGGCCGATGTCATGTCTGAGTTGTCGCAGGCATCGACCGTTGTGATCCACGCCGGAGCCATGGTCGAGCGGCGTCACGTTGAATCCGATCTCATTTCATTTGCGACGACAGCCGGCATCCCCGTTGCAACAAGTTCACTCGCTCGAGGAGTTTTCCCAGAGCGTCACCCGCTGGGCCTGGGTGTGTACTTGGGTGCGTTAAGCCCGGAGAATGTTGTACGTCGAGTAGAGGACGCCGACGTAGTGCTGAGCCTGGGTGTTTTGCAAACTGATCTGACGCTGGGCGCCTTCACGGCCAACTTGGATCACAAAAGGGAAGTCCTGTGCTCCGACACCGACGTAACCGTGGGTTACCGCACATATAAAGGTGTGCCCCTGTGGGCATTTCTCCCCGCATTGAATGCCGCACTGGGTGGTAAGACATTAAACATTTCACATGAGCCCCTTGCTGACCACGCACCATTTGTCGCAACGGGTGCTTCACTCACCGTTGAGCGAACGATCGATGCAATCTCGTCACATATTGATGAGCGTCACGGTGTATTACTCGATCCAGGTGAAGCGCTCTTTGCTTCCGTTGACATGCGCGTACCAACGTGGAGCCACGGCAGCGGTTACTACGCAACCATGGGGTACGCGGTTCCTGGTGCTCTAGGTGCTGGTCTTGCTGACCCCGATCGTCGCCCCGTTGTTTTGGTGGGTGACGGCGCCTTTTCCATGACCGGACTTGACGTGGCAAGTTGTGCATTTCATGGGGTGCCAGCCGTCTTCATTGTTTTGGATAATCAGGGTTATGGAACGCAACGCCCCATTCTTGAGGGACCGTTCAATGAAATCCCGGCACTCGCCGCTGAAAAACTTATCGATGTAATGGGTACGGGCCAGGGCTGGCTCGTTGAAACCGAGGTTGAGCTTGATACAGCATTGAGTGCAGCATTGACTTCCAACGAAATATGCATCATTCGAGTCAGGCTCCCGAAGACTGCTCGTAGTGCTGCTCTCTCGCGATTGGGCGCTGCACTCGCCGCTCGAGCATAAGCAGCGTGTGCTCCATTACCGCCTTCTGATCAAATTGGTTTAATCACGCCGGGGATCTTTGATCGGTTACGGCCGGTCAAAGATTCGCACCAGTCCACCGATGACTCCCACGTATCCGCTGCCGTCCGGTCCGAGGTAGGAAGATGCGTAGTTGTTATTGAAGGAGAGACCGTTGCCTACGAAGACGCTGTAAACGAGTTCACCGGTGCGGTAGTCGATGGCCGTCCAGTACCAACGGTTGATCTTGCCCGGTCCCTTGGGCTTCGTGTAGGTGTAGATCAATCCTGTTGCAGCAGAGAACTTCGGTACAACCGACGGTGCGATAACCGAGGTGTTGGTCCACGCTGTGGAGCAAGTTCCATTAGATGCGATATCAACTCGCGCCATGCCGGGCAGTGAAGTCTTTCCGCCCAAGGTTGACTTGAGAGTCGCATTGCCGTAATTGTTTTCAACGATCAGGGTGTTGCCCACGGCGATGAGGGAGTTTTCGGTGGCGCTGGCGTCCACCCCGAACACGGGCTGCTCGCACACGACTCGCGTGGTTGCATTCGGATCAGTGTTGTAGACCACGACATTGATCGGATTCGCGTTATCGGCAATGGCCACTCGGCCACCATCCATGATCGTCGGGGTTGTTCCCGAACCGACGCTCTTCTGCCCTGGCTTTTGTACACCTGTGTTTTTATATGCCGAACGCCAGTCAACCTTCGGCGTTCCATCGGCTGCGAGGCTGAAGCGGTACATCGCGGCGGTGCTCACTATGTAGACCGAACCATCTTTGTCCATCGAGAATGAGTTTCCGATCCGCTCCCCAGCCAAGGTCATCACTTTGATCACGCCGGTTTTTGGGTTCACTGCACCGACGACGCCAGCTCCGGTGATGAACCAGATATTGCCGTTGAAATCTGGGAGCGCTGACTGGATGGTGTCACCTTCAGCAATGTGGGGAGTGAGATCGAAATCTAGGCCGGGCACTGGAGTAAACGTTGGCTTGGCGCCCGTCTTTGTGACGGCATAAGTGATGAGGTGACGCGTTGCCGTGCTCACCACTGCGCGATCAAGATTGTCGAGGTAGAAGTAACCGCCAGCGATCTCGGTGTAATCGTTGCTACCGGCGCCACTTGTTTCAACTTCGGGAAGTTTGACTTGAGAGAGAACGCGAAGGCTCTTCGGCTGCATCAAGGTCAGGTATGCATGTTTGAGGATACAGATAGCCACGATCTGTCCCTGGCTGTTAAATGTGATGCTCGCGCATTCACCGCGGGCGAACGAACTTGTGACCTTGGTGTTTTTGCCCAGAGGACCAGCCCATGTATAGGTGTCGGTCATGTAACTGTCGTTGTGGATATTCGAGGTTCCGTTGGCTGACATGAATGGGTTCTGAGGAATTGCACTTAGGGGGACCGGATTAGCTTTGGCTGCCTTACCGTAGAAGGGTTTGGAGACGGCCTTACCGGGACCGTTGGGGATCGGCACTGCTTGGGAAACAGCAGGTGCGATGCTGGCAACGATGACGCTGAGGGCAAGGGCAACCGAAAGCCTGCAAGTTCTATTCATGAGCGGAGCCTAGACCGAGTCGAACTGATGGGCAATATCTACATTCCTCGTCATGCGAGTTCGACGTTTCCGCGCAACGGTGCCTAAAAGACCATGAAATTAGGTTGAATGTGGGTGCAGGGTTAAAGTGGAGCAAGTGTCTTTAACCTCCATTGCTATTAATCGTCCAGCTTGGCTGAGTCCACGAGTCATGCGAACCGAAGTTCTTGCGGGGCTTGTCGTCGCAATCGCACTGATCCCGGAGGCTATTTCCTTCTCGATCTTGGCAGGCGTGGATCCGCGGGTAGGGCTCTTCGCCTCATTCACCATGGCGGTGACGATTGCATTTACCGGAGGCCGCCCAGCAATGATTTCAGCGGCAACGGGCGCTATTGCTCTCGTTGTTGCACCCTTGGCACGGGAATACGGTTTGCAGTATTTAATTGCCGCGGTCATTCTCGGCGGGATATTTCAGATCCTTTTGGCTGTGGCGGGTGTCGCACGGCTCATGCGATTCGTCCCGCGAAGTGTCATGGTGGGATTCGTCAACGCTCTCGCAATACTCATTTTCATGTCCCAGCTGCAATATCTGGTTAATGTTCCATGGATTGTTTACCCGATGGTTGTCATTGGGATCGCGATTATCATCTTGCTCCCGAAAATAACGACTGTGATTCCTGCACCATTGGTGACCGTTGCGGTTCTCACGGTTGCGGTGACAATTATGAACCTGAATGTTCCCATGGTCGGCGACCAAGGTGAACTCCCTGACAGTGTGCCAGTTCTCGGAATTCCCAGTGTTCCGTTCACATTGGAAACATTGACTCTCATTGCGCCATTTGCTTTAGCAATAGCACTCGTTGGACTCATGGAAAGCCTGATGACTGCAAAGTTAGTCGACGACATGACCGACACCAGATCCAATAAGACCAGGGAATCATGGGGCCAAGGTGTGGCAAATATTGTCACTGGTTTCTTTGGTGGCATGGGTGGTTGCGCCATGATCGGACAGACCATGATCAACGTGAGATCGGGTGCTCGTACTCGACTCTCCACTTTCTTAGCCGGAGTATTTCTACTAGTCCTTGTCGTTTCACTCGGAGAAATCGTTGCAGAGATTCCCATGGCAGCGCTTGTCGCCGTCATGGTTGTGGTCGCGTACGCAACATTCGATTGGCACAGTGTGCGAACACTTTTAGTTATGCCCAAGAGTGAAACCGCCGTAATGTTGTCCACTGTCTTAGCAACACTTATTACCCACAATTTAGCCATTGGAGTCATAACAGGGGTTGTAACGGCAATGGTTCTCTTTGCTCGCCGAGTAGCGCACCTAGCCACAATGGATCGCGTGTTGGAATATGCACCCGAGTTGGGAGTTGAGGCAGTTCGGTACTCGATCCACGGTGAAATGTTTTTTGCTTCGAGCAACGATCTTGTGTACCAGTTTGAATATTCACAGGACCCAGATTTGGTGATCATCGACTTAACCAAGGCACACGTGTGGGATGCGTCGACGGTGGCAACCCTCGATGCGGTCGTCACAAAATACGAAAAACGTGGCAAGGCAGTGCGTATCATTGGGCTTAACGAAAAAAGTGCCGAGTTCCACGATCGACTAAGTGGAAAACTGGCCGCCGGTCACTAGGTGCGGACGAGGAAGTCAATTCGGGAATCAGCGGCGTCGAACAACGTTCAGATTGATGTAGCTGCGCTCGGACGTGCGCGTCGTCAGTCGCAGTTGGTACGTGCCGGTCTTGCTATGTCGAATCATTGGCAGTGTCACTACACCGGAACGATTCGCGGTGGCTGTTCCCAATCTGTACCAGTCTCCACCCACCCGTATTTGTGCCGTGAGCACAGACTTTGGCGGAACACCAGGAACGCGAATTTGAGTCCATCGATTGAGGCTCACTTCATTGGTGGGCGCAGCTGCGAAAGATGAAGCCGCCGGCTTCGATGCCATGACCTTGACGCCCTTGATCCCTGCGCCCGCAGAGATTTGCACACCCGGTGCGATGGTGGCAGGCCTGCGGAGATCGAGTGCCACCAAAGGTGCAGTTGGTTTTGCCGCTAGAGAGGGAGAGGGTGTCGGTGTCGATGTCGGAGTGGTTGTGGGCTCTGCCGTGGGACTTGACGGACTCGTTGAGTTATTGCGGCTGATAATTAGATTGACGAGTGTGGTGAAGTTCGGTACGCCCATTCCAGTAGCCATGTCAAACCCGGGCAGCGCGTCCCACCCGCCAAGACTCTTGATGTCATTATTACCACTGACTACATCGGTCATTGCGGAGGAGTTCGCGGGGTCATAGAAGATTCTGTGCACATCCATTGCACCACCGGCGTTGTCGATCGGCGCCATTCCACGGGCAGTGAGAACTGCATTGACATTCGCCAGACCCACGGCGATTAATGGCGCTGCGGCACTTGTGCCAAGCATGGGCACCCAAGGGAAAGTTGCAGCGGAACAGATTGCTGGGGTACCACTCGCAACACAGGACTGCGTGACGGTCCCTGTGACCTTCCAATCCGCATTCACGTCGACTTGCCCCACTGATGAAGTAGAAATGACATCAACGTTGGTCTTTGCGTAGGTAAATGTTGTGGTTGTGGGCACTGAGGCAACGGCGAAGGTGCCGTTAAAAGCGGTGTTGGTTGCACCGACAACATCCACCAACTGCCCTACCGTCAGGCCATGCGGAGTCGAGGTGGTGATGGTTGCCACATTCGAGGTCAGAGCGGTGTTCGCGATCGTGATCGCAGCGGTCGTGTAGGAAAAGGCGTTGGTGTAGGGGGTTCCTGTCACAGTGAAAGTTCCATCGAACGGTGCCCCGACGCCGGCAACAGTCACCGTTTCACCGATGGCAAAGCCGTTGTTCTGTGAAGTCACGATCGTGGCCGCACTGTTAATCAACTGCTTGGCCGACGCCGACATCCCATAATTGGAGATCGCGTACATGGGCCAGCCAGCAAGTCCGGCAACATCGGGGATCATTCGAAAGCTCGTCGCACCTGGGTAACTCGACGTCGTAGCGGTGGTCTGGAAACTCGGCATGGCGTAGAGAGTGCTCTGCCCGCCGCCGGTGCCCTCACCCCCCGTGACCGGGAACGTGCTGAGGTTTGCGCAATTGGCGTTGGCGTAGTTGTCCTTCCAAACGTAATTCGAGTACGTGGATCCCGGAACATAGGCAACGCCCAGTCCGGTCGTCATGGACTGGGTCTGACTCATCCATTGAGTCCCGCCCACGGCCACCGCACCGGGGTGGGTTGCGGGAAACGAGGGGGTGAGTCCCCCAAAGTTCACGGAAGCGTAGCCCGGGGTGGTCAGCGTGGTTGCTGCGATGTCCGAGTGGGGGAGTCCAACGGAGAAGGTGTTTGTGGTGACGGAGGAAATGGTGAACATGCCATGAAACGGCTCGGTCAGGTTGGACAGAAACACCTGCTGACCTGCGGCGAACCCGTGAGCAGCGCTGGTAAGCGTGGCCACGTTACTGGTGATTCCCACCTCGGTGACATTTTTGAAGACAGCATTGCTACTAAAGCTGTATCCGGTACTCGAGATGCAACCACCTGCGCCCTCATCTCCGGCAGAGATGACCACAATCACTCCCTGGGCTTCAAGCTGGTTCATCATGAAGTCGGCGTTAATCGCATCAGAGCTCAGTATCTCCGTTTGGCCGTAACTCAACGAGATGATGCACCCGCCGGCCGGGTACGACGCACTCTTAGCGATGGTGAAAGAAGTGCTGGTGGTTGGATCTCCCACAAAATTGAATCCGCACGCGTCGGCGGCCACAACCAACATTCCATAGAAACCTTGGTTAGCCGGTGACACTGCCATTGTGATTGTCGTGTTAGGTGGAAGCGCCGCCCCGATCACCGTTGCATCAAGAGTCGACTCCTCCCCTGGACTCGTGCTGGCGCCGGGCCAAGTCTCCGTGAGAAGGGTCACCTCGGTGATACCGCACTGGCGAAGCAGATTGTTGACGGCCACCGCATTCGCGGTCTCATTCGACTCACCGATCACGAGCCGTTGCGGGAGAGGTGCTCCACTCGGGGTGAGTGGCAGACCCACGGACGCATTCCACTGCTGTGGACCTATGCCCATTGGTGTGGGAGTGCACGCGGCGGAGGGATATGCGGGGGCCGTGAATGTCTCAAAAGATGATGCAACCGCAGTAGAGACCGCCCCGGCAGTGATCAGGGTCAGACATACAACGAGAGACGTTACGCTTAACCGACTTCTCGGTCGCTTCGTGTTAGCGCCCACAGTTTCCCCCTACGCGGCTGGTATCACTCAATTATGCTAAGGTTACAAACTAAAACTCTATTCCTTAATGCACCCTTCCCGCAGCCTAATTGCAAATAAGATTGTTTTGCGCTCTACTTCAATCAGTTCAGGGTTCCTGGTTCAGGGTTCAGGGTTCAGGGCTAAAGGCGTGAGGACCGGGGCATCCCAACTCTCTGAAATTTCACGAAAGAGACCTAAAAACATGTTTGTAAATGTAACAAGGCACACCGATTGTTACGGAAATGTGCCACCAAGAAAACAACTTTAAATGAACTCGGTTGAGACAAAAATCTAAGGGGGAAAGAGGAATAATGAAAAGAATTTCAGCAGGTTTAGTTGTTGGTGCGCTCGTACTCGGATCCATGGCCGCGACAACCAGCGTTGCGCAGGCCTATGACAAAACCGCATACGGCTTCGCGGCATCACATTTTTTGAACGCGAAAGATCTGCCAAAGGAATTTGCATCGAAGCCTGGGGCTACCATTGCAATTGGCGACTCCATGGGTGAGGGATCCTTTTTATGTTCCAGCCCGCAGCCAAATGCTGGGTCAAGCTTTAGTATGGCGAGATCTGTTCTCAATGCAAATATGTCATACAACGAAGTAAATAAGAAGATGAATCTGTTTATCAACGTCAATCAATACCGCAGTAATACTGCAGCAGAAAAAGCATTTGCCAAACTGGGCAAGGACATCAAAAAATGCGATGGAAGTTACTCGGGTACATCCACTGACGAAAACGGCACTTCATTTCCATACACAACAGCTGTTACATCAGGGAAAACTCCTGCGGTCACGGTGGCTGGCGTTGAGTCGGTCTATACCAACCAGAACTCCAATAATGCTGCTGCGGGCAATCAGCCTGCCTACTTAACTGACACCTTTACGATTTTGACTCTTTTAAATGACGTCATTATTTCGACCCAGGCTTTTACGCAGACTGCTGTGGATCTGACACCTGGTCAAAAAAAGGCGCTCGAACAGGTTGCTAACCAAATGGTGACCACCTGGGCAAGTTAAACGCAGGCGAGTATTTACAGTCCTAGTCGCAGTGTCATCAGACCTCGATGACTATGGCGTTGACCACACGTTATTTGCTCGCTCGCTATCAAAGCGGTAATCGGT
>JBBARV010000027.1:0-12093 GCA_040399625.1 Candidatus Nanopelagicales bacterium
CTCGATCTGCTCGTGCGAGTACTGGGGGCGGTCGCCGCGGGCGACGGCATCACCGTGCTCTCGCTACATGCGGAGCTTACGACTCAGCAGGCTGCAGACATACTCAATGTGTCTCGCCCGCACTTAGTCAAGTTGCTCGAAGATGGGCGCATCGAGTACCGAACCGTAGGCACGCACCGCCGGGTGTTGGCGCATTCGTTGATGGTGTACCTCAAGCGTGACGATGGTCAGCACCGATCCGTGGCCGATGAATTGACCGCTCTTGCCCAGGAGACGGGCCTGTCTTAGTGGCTTTCATCGTCGTCTATGACGCGAACGTCCTCTATCCGAGCCTGCTTCGCGACGTGCTTATTCGCGTCGCTCAGCGCGGACTGGTCAGGGCCAGATGGACCGAGCGGATACTCGACGAGGTTTTCCACAGCCTCAAACAGAATCGCCCGAATCTTGACCCGGTGAAACTCGAACGCACGAGGGAGCTGATGAACGCCTCGATTCGTGACGTTCTCATTGAGGGTTACGAAGCGCTCGAAGACGCAGTGTCGCTGCCGGATCTCAAGGATCGGCACGTGCTGGCCGCAGCCCTACTGCGAAGGTAGGCGTGGGAGGCCGACCATCACACTCAACACAGCCGCAGGGAACCCACACTGCTTGCACGGGGAGGGGCGATTCTTTGAAAGTTGCGGCGCAGCATCAACTTTTCGTGAGGTGAGTGACGGGACTTGAACCCGCGGCACGTTGGAGATAAACAAACTGCCAAGTCTATTGTGGGGCTGTTTCCATTGGTATTGAATTACATCGATGAATCTTCTAGTGCTTTCGCGAGTTGATCGAGGTAGTTGTCAACGATGTCGGAAATCAGTTCGGGATTCACGCGGAAATACTCGTGGACGACGATGTTGCGCAAGCCCGCGATTGATGTCCACGGAATGTCGGGCATCGAAGCGATGATCTCAGCGGGGAGAGCCCGGACCGCCTCACCGATCACGGCCATATTCCGCAGGATTGCGTCAAATGCCATCTCTGAGAGCTGATTGTCGTTGCTTCCGAGAAAATTGCGATAGGACCGACAACGTTCGATAGCTGAAAGGATGTCGTCGAACCGCTCATTCGCTGAACGGCTCATATGGGTACGGCGTGAACGAGTGCTGTCTGAGCGACGGGTGACTTAAGTAAGTCAATATCTACTACATCAACGTCATGCCTCAGAATTAGACGAAATTCCTCGCTCAGTCCCGCGAGACGCATGAGGGGATTCCCTCCGCCTGGATGAAGCTCAACGATAATGTCGATGTCACTGAAGGGTGTTGAATCTCCACGGGCAACAGATCCAAACAGTCGGGGATTGCTCGCTCCGTGCCGATTCAGCGACTCCTGCAGGTCATCACGATGCGCCGCGATTGTGGCCCGCACCTTGGCCGATGCTTCCGATGTTGACATACCAGAAGCATACGCCAGTAGATCAAAGCCAAACGGGCACTATGAGTTGAGTGATTGTGGGGTGAGTGACGGGACTTGAACCCGCGGCATCTGCGACCACAACGCAGCGCTCTACCAGCTGAGCTACACCCACCATGCTGATCTAAAAACATGTGATCTTAAGACCAGCCGCCAAAGCATATCTTGTGCAGATGTACGGCTGTGAGGGCCTTACGGCAAGAGCAATACGAATTACTGATGCTCGACGATGTGGGCAGAACTGATGGCCTTGGCGGCTTCCCCGTCGGGGCCGGGGAGGTCCACGAAAACTGCATCACGGTAATAGCGCAGTTCGGCGATTGATTCGCGAATGTCAGCCAGAGCACGATGATTACCCGTTTTTTCGGGAGTATTGAAATAGACCTTCGGGTACCAGCGACGAGTAAGTTCTTTAATACTGGAGACGTCGATCAGGCGGTAATGCAGGTATTGATCAATCTCGGGCATGTATTTGGCGAGGAAACCACGATCTACGTAAATGCTGGAACCGGCGAGTTGGCCCTTGCCCTCTTCAGGGATGTGCTCCTTTATATAGGTGAGCACTTTTTCTTGAGCATCGGTAAGGGAGAGCCCGTGGGGGATTTCGGTAATCAACCCTGACTCCGTATGCATATTGGTAACAAACTCGTCCATGTTTGCTAAAGCTGCCTCGCCAGGTTTCACAACAAAGCAGACACCTGCGTCGATCTCGGTGAGGTCCGCCTCGGTCACAATCGCTGCGATCTCAACAATTTCGTCATTCTCCGTGCTTAATCCGGTCATCTCAAGGTCAATCCAGACTAGGCGGTCGTTTTGGGGCATGGCAGGAGCCTACCGGGCGGGCTGTGAGGGTAGGTCGCATCCAATCCTTGCGGCCGGTGGGGAATTGGTTACGAGGTTGGACTTCATCCACTAATGTATCCCGAGGTCTTGGGCCATTTCACTTTTCACATTTCAGCAGGAGGTAATCGTGTTACCGACGTACACGCCTGCACCAAGCCCTTCGCGCTTCATGTTTTCTTGGACTCGCCTTCGTGGATATTTTGGTTCCGGTGCTGGCCTGCCGCCTTGGTGGATTGAAGTCATGATTATTGGTGCTGGCTATTTGCTGTACCAAGGCGTGCAAATCTTTGTCACCGGATCGGCGGCATCTGCTGTTTCTCGGGCACATTGGATTTGGCAGGTGCAATCAGCCGTGCACCTTAACCCCGAAATCGCAATCAACCATTGGGTCGCGGGTAATGACTTTTTGTTGTACTCAACAGGCTATTTCTATGGAATCCTACATTTCGCAGCAACCCCATTAGTCCTTATTTGGGTGCGTTTTCGACACCGTGACCACTACGCGATGCTGCGCAATGTTCTCGTCGGTACGAGTCTTGTTGCCTTAATCATGTACTGGGTTGTCCCACTTGCTCCACCTCGCCTGTCCATGGAAAGTATCGTCGACACTTTGCGAGTTGAGAACATTCTTTCCGCTGCCGACCCGACCGGCCCGGCATCAATGGCAAATCAATATGCGGCAATGCCTAGCCTGCATGTGGCTTGGGCGGTGTGGGTTGCCCTCGCACTTTACGTGTGCCTGCGGCCCCAAAGTTGGCGTTGGGCTGTGTGGCTGTATCCCGCGGCAACAACTTTTGTGGTGATCGGAACCGGGAACCATTTCATTGCCGACGCCGTTGCAGGAGCACTTCTTGTTTGGCTGTGCTGGTTTGTGGCGTCGCGTGTCCACGCAACTCTGCGCGGATCACAACTGGTGTCCGAAAATAATTACATTGATGTTGTTTAAAACGCTAATTCGTGGGTATACCTGCTCATGTAACAATCCACTATGAACCGGCCAGCACCAGAGTTATCTCAGTTTTATGCGTGGCCACAAGGTTGGTGGGTGCGCGCATTGATGTTGCACACTCTCGATGGTGCATATTTCGGTCCTGACGGTGGCAGTAAGAGTTTGTCTAATCCGCGTGATCGGGATGTGATGCGTGAAGTTCGACGCCTGGCAGAGGTAGTGCTGGTGGGCGCCGCGACAATCCGAGCCGAACGCTACAAACCAATGCTCACAAATACGGTGGTCGCGATCGTGTCACCTTCATTGGACCTGCCGTGGGAGGAGCCGCTTTTCGGTGAATCAACCCACACGCCAATAGTCTTTACGCAAAGTAAATCGTTGAGCGAAGAAAATAACGCTGTTGCATTTCGGTTGGCAATGCAGATACAGGAGCAAAACAAGGTACAACTGGTGCACCTTGATGACCCAGCAATTGATTCACTCACCTACCTTCGCGAGCAAGGTCACCAGCGGATCGTGTGTGAAGGGGGACCACGCCTACTCGAATCTTTGTTCCCGCACGTCGACGAACTGGATCTGACCACGGCTCCATTCTTGGTGGGCACAAAGCCCGCGGTTGCCCAGGACGGCCAAGCACAGGAAACGTCAGCGCAATTAACCGGCTGGGAATTAGCGAATTGGTGGACTGAGGACTCTTACACCTACGCCAAGTATTTGCGTAAAAAATAGCCGCGGATCGCGGTTAGCCGGCGCCTTGCATCGCCCAAAAGACAACTGCTGCAGCTGATGCCACGTTCAGGGAACTCACGTCATTGGACATAGGTATGTGCACGCTCTGATCACAGTTGTTCAGAGACGCCGCAGTGAGTCCTTCACCTTCAGTTCCCAGGATCAATGCAATCCGGTCAGGTGATGACTCGATGAATTGGCGGAGGTCTTGGGATTGTTTTCCACCAATATTTTGTGGTGAAACCGCGACGGTGTGAAAGCCTTGTTCCTTAAGTTCCTTAATCGATGAAGGCCAGTTGGGAATTCGGGTCCATGGCACGGTGAATACCGAGCCCATCGAGACGCGAAGGCTTCGGCGGTAGAGCGGATCGGCGCATTCGGGCGTGACCAAGATTGCGTCTATTCCAAGTCCGGCAGCTGCGCGAAAGATCGCTCCGACATTGGTGTGATCAACGATGTTTTCCAAAACGACGACACGTCGCGCACCTTGGAGCACGGACTCGAGGCTGGCCGCGGCGGGTCGTGACATTTCGGCAAGTGCGCCACGGTGGACGTGGAATCCGGTGAGCTCCTCGAGCACGTCATGGGCCCCGATAAAAACATCAATATCGCCGAAATCATTTCCGGAAATACTCGGGAGCAGTAGTCGCATTTTGGGTAACCAGTTCTCGGCCATGAGAATTGAGACGGGGGTGTGACCGTGGGCGAGCGCCCGCTCAATTATTTTGGCACTCTCGGCAATGTAAATGCCGTTTTCAGGTTCAGACTTCTTGCGTAATGCAACATCGGTGAGATCTCGGTAGGCCGAGAGTCGCGGGTCATCTGCTGTATCAATGGTGTGAATTGGCATTGGCTGCATTTCTGTAGAGCTTCATTAACGACAGTATGGCATTTCGCCAAATGAAACCGGTCCTAGCTCAAAGGTGCACCTTGGCTGGCAAATAATGCGTCAACCTGAGGCATTATCACTTCGGCGTAGTCCCAGGTGAGATGCTGATTGTCACGGTGGGTGGCGACGCCATCCACTTCTGCCGGACACACGTTGCCAGGACAGATCAGCTCGTCGAGCGAAACCGAGACAACTTTGGGGTTATTGGTGGCGATAGCGCGAGTAATTTCCTCGAACGCTTGGGTTCCCGTTTTGACATCAACTACTTGATCGCAGGATGCGGGGCTGGCGCCGGTTGAGAGGCAATCCAACATTGAGCTTGTGGTTTCGGGTATGGGTTCGATAATTACTATCTTGTTGGTGAATGGCGCAATTTGATCGAGAGCCTTTTGTGTTCCTGCGGCAATGACATCAGCCCAACCAGGCTGGTCAGCGGTAATGATTTCTCCATTCACGAGTAGCTCGCGACTGAGCACCGAGCGTGATGCAAGCACGGTCACCGCGGGGCTAAATTCCTTTGCTGCTGCGATCGCTGGATCCCAGAGGCGTTCCTGACAGTTGAATAAGGTGTCCTTCGACTGCGGTGTGAGCGCGGGGATATCCATCCATGGACAACTGAGTTTGGTGACAAAAACCACCGTAAAGCCTTTTTCTCGTGCATAGGCTGTGAATCCCTGTCGCCAAAAGTTTGCATGTGAATCTCCAACGACAAGGACGGTGTTACCGCCTCCGGTTGAATCAATGACAACATCGGCAGTTGGTCCATCTGAATCCTGTTGGCCTTGGGCCGCGGTATTGATGAGATTGGCCGAGGCGACGGGAACGCGCAAGATCACAAGGGACAACAGTGCGGCACCGATTGTTGCGACCAGCCCAATGCCAACGGCTGCCTTTCGGGCACTTGAGGTGGTTAATGAGATGTTTAAAACAGGTTTCTCCAAAAAGTGGTAGGTCGCCGCTGCAAGACCGATCGTAAGCACGAGTACGAGTGGTACCCGGTACCCCCAGAATTCTGGAATAACTCCGATCAGCCCGCCGAGAACAATCACGGGCCAATGCCATAGATAAATCGAGTACGACCAGTTGCCCAAACTGCGCGCACCTCGGGTTGTGAGTGGGGTGAATACGCGAGAGTTTTCCGCTGTACTGATTCCCCACAAGATTCCTACTGTTGCGATTACGCCAACAACACCAACTTGCCACGGGCTAAGGCTGGTGATGGACGTACTCACAATTAGTAGCAAGATGAGTGAACCGGCTCCAATCAATGGTGCACGGCGGGTAAGAGCGTTGGTGGGTTTGCCTAGTTGGTGCCATTTCAGCATGATCGCAGCGAGAGTTGCGCCGGCGATGAGTTGATAGGCGCGGGCAATCGTGTTGAAATAGGCAGAAGTTTCATTCCCTGAATTCATGACAGCGGAGATTGCGAAGAGTGCGATGAGAAGTGAAATGAGAAACGCAATATTGAGACGTTCACGAATTGAACGAATTGCAAGAACACCAAGCATCACGACCGGCCAGACCAAATAGAACTGTTCTTCAACGGAGAGTGACCAATAGTGCAATACCGGACTCACCGCACTGTCTTGCACGAAATAGTCGGTTGCTTGACCCATGAAATACCAGTTAGAAACATAAATTGAAGCGAATGAAAATCCGGAACGGTTCGTCGCTACTTCCAGTGGAGTGGCCCAGAGTTGATAAAAAACTGCGGTCACAATCAACACAAATAGCGCGGCGGGGAAAAGTCTGCGGGCCCGACGAGCGTAGAAACCCCACAGTGAAATTGAATTGGTGCGAAGTCGTTCACGCAGTAAAAGTGAGGTGATGAGGAAACCTGAAAGAACGAAGAATACGTCAACTCCGACAAAGCCGTTCTCAAAGCCGGGCATCTTGGCATGAAAGAGCACAACCAATATCGCCGCTACCGCTCGAAGCCCGTCAATGGGAGTGAGGTGGACGAATTCCAGTGTGGATTGTGGGGCCGGTTCACTCGTGGTTATTGGCGCCGACACCGAGTAAGTCTCACATGTCAGCGTTGCCGCTACTGGGCGAGGATAAGTTGAACGTCACTGCTTCCCAGTAATGTAACCCTGACGGGTACTCCCCAGTCCTGCTGGTGCATGTGACAGACACTGTGTTCAGCATCCGTGTCGCACGAGGCCCCCTTGGCGGCCACATGCAAAATCCCATGGGAGATATCAGGATTAATGCGTAATTCCCGCGTGAGTTCGGTGCCTGTACCGCTGCCCTGCAGTATCAGCTCGGGGGGAGTTGACCCCACCGTGAGTTGGGTGGATGGCCCGTACCGATCATCACTTTTTTGACCAGGGGGTGGGGTGAATAAAACAGTGAGGCTGACTTCCCCCGCAGCGATCTCGAGTTCGGGGCGGACAGTGTGCATTTCCTCACCAGTAATGGTGAGTGATTCGCCAAGTGAAACTCGGGAAACCACACCGGCCGCGGATTCAACCACGAGAATGCTTTTCCCGTTGGGAGTCAGGCACAGGTCACTTGGTTCGGCTAAATCACGAGCGACCGTGCTCACCAAGCCCGTAGTTGAGTTGAACATGCGAATCGCACCGTTATATGTGTCGGCGATGTAGACGATTTCACCACTGGTTGTGATTCCCAGAGGGTGCTGCAAACGTGCACTGCTTGCCGGACCATCAATATGTCCGAATTCAAAAAGTCCGGTCCCAATCGAGGTCGCAATAACGCCTGATTGCAGTTTGCGAAGTGAAGATGTTTCGGAGTCAAGGATCCACACGCCTTTCGGCGAATTCGCGAGCGCGGAAGGCTGAGCAAACCATGCCTGATCACTTGGACCATCAACCAGACCCTCGTGTGTTGTCCCGGCCGTTATGCCAACAATTCCCAGCACCGGGTCAAAAAACCAAATCCGATGGTCACCGGCCATCGCTATATAAATGAGTCCATCGCGGTATTCCAGATCCCACGGAGTTGAAAGTGATGTGCCCAATGCGCCACCTTGATCGGGATCACCCGGTCGCCACTGCTCACCGGTTCCGGCAAGGGTGCTTACCTGCTGGGTATCAAAGTTGATACCCCGGAGTGAGTGATTTACTGTGTCGGCAACGACAACTTGATAACCAATTTTTTCTGCAATCTCATGTGGGAGTACAACCGCGCCATATGGTTCATTGAATTGTGCCTCAGCGAAACTTCCATCGGCAAAGCCACGCTCACCAGAACCTATGCGTTGAATGGGGGAGTTAGGTTCAGAAAAAGTAGCAATCGCCAACGAGTGATTACCACTGTCACTCACCAGAACTCGCTCGCTATCGAGGGATTCGATCTTTCCCGGTTGCACGTAGACGCTTTCGCCCCGTGTGTCGGCTTGGAAGTAGCCTTCCCCACGAACAAGTTTTCCGCTCGCTTCATATGAGGGTGTCAATTCGGTAATTGTTGCGGCGATTGCGTGCCCGTGGCCTTCCCCGGACCACGTTCCAACGATCTCGCCGACTGGATCCACCAAAACGAGAGTTGGCCACCCGCGAACACCGTATGCGCGCCAGGTCGACATTTCTGGGTCGTTCAACACGGGGTGTTCGATCCCATGCCGGTGTACGGCGCTGCGGATTGCTTCTGAATCTTTTTCGAACTCAAACTTGGGCGAATGAACACCCACCACGGTGAGGATATCGGCGAACTCGGCTTCAATCGGCCGAAGTTCAGCGAGAACGTGATGGCAATTGACGCAACACAATGTCCAGAAATCAAGGAGAAGAAAGCGCCCTGCGAAATCGCTGAGGCTTAGCCTGCGTCCACCCGTGCCAATCCAGGTGTCGCCAACGAGTGCTGGTGCACTCATGTCATGCGTCTCGTGGACCGAATCACACCAGTATTGAATCCAGCAAGATGCAGGCCACCATGAAAGCGTGCATGCTCAATTTTGAGGCAGCGGTTCATAACTACATTCATTCCTAAATCTTGCCCCTGTTGCGCGATATCTAGGTCTTCGATACCGAGTTGCATCCACAGTGTTTTTGCTGATGCTTCAACAGCTTCATTCAAGACTTCTGGTAGATCACTGGCTTTACGGAATACGTCAACAACGTCCGGTGCTGCGGGTAGGTCTGCCAGACTGGGAAACACCTTGTGTCCGAGAATTTCACTCTCCCGGGGATTAACAAACCAAATGGTGTAGTTGGGAATAGTTAAAAGATATGTTCCGACGAAGTAGGACGCACGTGCCGAGTTATTCGATGCACCGACAATCGCTATTGTCTTTGACTCTTGCAAAATCTTGAGTCGATCCTTGGCACTGGGCTCAACCCACTGTTGTGTTGGAGTAGACATTAATTTCCTCCCGTAGCGATGCTGAGGGCTTGATCAATGTCCCACCAAATGTCGTCAACGTCTTCTAATCCAACGCTTATTCGAATGAGGTCTGCAGGTACCCCGGCAGCCGCCAATTGCTCGTCATTGAGTTGCTGGTGGGTGGTGCTTGCTGGGTGAATAATGAGTGAGCGTGCATCTCCAATATTTGCAAGATGGCTCAGCAGTTGCACGCTATTGATGAACTTCTCTGCTGCCTCGTAGCCGCCCTTGACCCCGAATGAAAACACTGCACCGGGCCCAGCAGGGGTGTATTTCAAGGCGCGCTCATAATGCTGATGCTCAGGAAGTCCTGAATAGGACACCCAATCCACGCGGGGATCGGCGTCCAGGCGCATGGCGATCTCTTTGGCGTTGGTAACGTGCTCTTGCATTCGCTGGGGGAGTGTTTCCACTCCTAGTAATAACAAGAAAGCACTGTGTGGGGCTAGGGCAGGACCGATATCGCGCAATTGTTCAGTGCGCAGTTTGGTGAGGAATCCATATTCCCCGAAGTTGTCCCACCACTTGATGCCGCCATAGGAATCAACCGGCTCAGTCATCGTGGGGAATTTTCCACTACCCCAATCGAATGTTCCGGCATCAACGACCACGCCCCCCAGCGTCGTGCCGTGACCACCAAGGAATTTAGTGACCGAGTGAATCACAATGTCGGCGCCATGCTCAATAGGCCGGCATAAGTAGGGAGTGACCGTAGTTGCATCCACGACAAGGGGAATATTTGCTGCGTGAGCAACATCGGCTAAGCCGCGGATATCAGCGACCAAACTTGCCGGATTAGAGACCACTTCGGCAAAGACAGCTTTGGTATTCGGCTTAATCGCAGCGGCAAAATCGGCAGGATCATCGGAGGCAACGAATGTGGTGTCAATCCCGAATCGGCGCATTGTTACGTCGAGTTGGGTGATAGTGCCACCATAAAGAGATGCAGAGGCAACTATTGAGTCGCCCGCACCAGCAAGGGCTGCGAAAGTACAGAACTCTGCCGCTTGTCCACTTGCGGTAGCGACTGCGCCCAATCCACCTTCAAGGGAGGCAATTCTTTCTTCGAGTGCAGCAACGGTTGGATTGCCAATTCGCGAGTAGATGTTTCCATATTTTTGTAACGCGAACAGTGTTGCGGCGTCGTTTGTGTCTTCGAAGACGAAACTTGTCGTTTGGTAAATGGGAACTGCCCGCGCACCTGTAGTGGGGTCTGGTGTTCCCCCTGCGTGTAATGCTCGTGTCCGGAATCCAAATTCATGATCAGGCATGATTCTCCAATTTGTTGGTTAAACCCATCTCAGTGTTCGTTTCTCGAGCGTGGCCAAAATAAAGTCTGTTGTTTTTCCCAGAATAGCCAAACTGATAATTGCCAGTAAGAGAATGTCGGTTCGCGAAGTATTCTGACTGTCAATCAGCAGGAATCCAAGCCCTTTAGAGCTGGCAATTAACTCGGCGGCAACCACGAAGAGCCAGCTTTGCGCCAGGCCCAGCCTTAGTCCGGCAAAAATTGTTGGGGACGCGGCGGGCAACAAAATTCCCGTGATGAGTCGACGTCCGGAAAGGCCGTAGGCGCGGCCAACTTCAATGAGTTTCTTGTCCGCGTGCATAAACCCGGAGGCGACGGTTGTGAACACGGGGAAGAACGCTCCAATAGCGACGAGGGTCACCTTTGGGCCCTCGTAGATCCCCATCCACAGAACAAGGAGTGGAACCCATGCGAGGGAGGGCACGGCGCGAATTGACTGAATCGTGGGTGAAAGAAATGAACTCACTCGTGGTGAAAGACCCACTAAAGACCCAATGGTGAGCCCGGCGAGAGCACCTATTGCAAAACCGGTGAGTACCCGCTGCAGGCTAATCGCTACATGCGTCCAATAGGTACCGCGTTCAAGTAGTTCAACGAGGGCTGCACCAACAGCACTTGGTGTGGGAAGTTGACTTGCCGAATATGAACCATTTGTTGAAGCCCACTGCCACAGTAAAAGAAGCGCCGCGGGCAGGATCATGCCTAAAAGAACCGCTCCGGTCCAACTGGCCCCGCGAGAGCGTTTGCGCTCTCGCGGGGATTCAACAGTTGGTAATTCGTGTACCAGTGAATCCACGGTCACGAAGTTGCTCGCTCGGCAAAGCTTGTGTCATAGAGGCTGTCCAATGCTGTGCGAGCTTCTTCTTCACTTCGCACCTGTGCTTCAGCGACCAAGATCGGCAAAATGGTTTCGAGGACTTGCTGTTGTGCATCACCCGGTACGAGAGGTACATCAACGTTGGTCCGCTCATTGAGAACCTTTGCTGCGATAGCTGGTTCCAATGATGCCTCTTGTGCCAAGAGTGCTGCAGCATCTTCTGGATTTTCGATGATCCACGCGCGGGCCTGCTCGTAGCAATTCAGCGTCTGATCAATGAGTTCAGGTTGCTCTGTGATGAAAACTTCCCGAGCATTAAGCACTCCGTAGGAAGGGAATGCCGCGTTGCGGTAGATGAGTTTTGCGCCGTCTTTGGCCTCGGTTGTTGCCATGATGGGGTCAAGCCCGGCCCACGCGTCAACGTCACCGCGAGCAAGTGCTGCCTGTCCGTCAGCATGCTGAAGGTTGATAACCTCAACATCAGTCTGGCTTAGGCCAGCCTCATTGAGGGCTTGCAACAGGAAGAAGTAAGGGTCAGTTCCCTTGGTTGCTGCGATTTTCTTTCCGGCGAGTTGCTCAACGCTCGTGATAGTTGAGTCCGCTGGCACGACAATTGCTGCCCACTCAGGTTGGGAGAAGACTCCAATTGTTTTGATTGCTGCTCCATTTGCGCGCGCCACGAAAGCTGCAGCACCTGCTGTGGATCCAATGTCAATTGCTTCAGCGTTGAGATTCTCAATTGCCTTGTTGCTGCCGGT
>JBBARV010000028.1:0-11235 GCA_040399625.1 Candidatus Nanopelagicales bacterium
CAGCATCACGAGTCAGCAGTCGATCCGCGTGCGTTGCCGCATGCACGGCAATCATGTAATCAGCAAGGATTCGGCCGCCCTTGCTTTTTCTTGAGCGGACTTCACCAACCTCAGCTGCCGCTTGTTCCCCGATATCAAAGTAGCTAATTGTGAGGGCCTGCAAAATGGCCAATGAATCTGTCGCTGAAGTGCAGCCGGTAGCGAATTCGGCAACTACCTCCGCACAAATAATCAGCGAGCCTTCTCGTGCGCAATTTTCAACTGCCTCTCGTGAGCTGGAGCCAAATTCGGGATCAGCGCTCACAATGTCAATCAAAATATTTGAATCTATTGCCGTCGTGGTCATGTGACGTCCATCGCTTTATTCATCCCACGTTTACTCATCCCAGGCTCGAACCGGGCGCAACTCACGCATAATCTCATCGGTGTTTCGACCACCCAGGTCAACGACCCCGTACACGCGATCCCAATCAATTCCTGAGTCAGACTTACGCTTCTTCCGCACCACGCATTCTTGGCCACGAACTTCAAACTCCAATGGGTCCCCGGGTTCAATCCCTAAGGCTTCCCGGACATGCTTGGGAATGGTGACCTGTCCTTTGCTTGACACGGTTCCGGCCACCTCCACAGAGTAAAGAATTAAAGTGAAAAAGTAAAGAAATTGATAACATTCTCCGCAACCTTGGCTCAATAGTCGGCCGGCGCACCACAACCAACACCTGAAGGTGGATCAAAGTCCGGTACGCGAAGCACTTGTGGACACACCCCGCTACTCAATCGAGTGGGACCAAGGGTTCAAGTACTCATTACTTGTCCACCCCATTTACAAAGCATGTGCACTGTTAATATTGCCGCTGGTGCAGATCGAATGTTTGCTGCTGCACAGAGAATTGTGTCCAAAAGATGAACAACAGGGCAACAGTAATGACGAAGGTGGTCACTGCCCCAAAAGCAAATTGAGCCCACAGGTGGTTTGGTCGCGATTGTGCGGGTGCATCAGTCGATGGACTTATGGAGCCAGACACTTCATCATTGAAACCGGATCTAGGGCACGTTGCGACTTAACAACATGCAACGAAAGGGATCGTGACGAGCCTATGAGATCATTGTGTTGTCAGAGACTGAATATCCCATCAGATTGGGTGAATGGTTATGCATGCAACTCCCGAACAGAGTTTCGCCTGGTTGCGCGAACGCATGGATGTACTTGAAATCTCTTCCCTCGAAGCCCTCGCCGAACGCTGCGGGTCCGACAAAGGAAATCTCTCTCGGATATTTCACCAGCAGCAACGGCCACGGGTTGACGCTCTCGAACCATTGGCTTTTGGCCTCGAAGTGAGTGTCTATGAACTCCTCGTTCGCATTGGAGCCGTAGACCCTACTGAGGACCAACCACCGGTGGTTCAACGGATCGGGCAACGGATTTCGTTTAGTTGGCCTGCGCAGTAAATCCGGTGTGACGCTCCCATGCCGAAATTACCGCGGGACCGTGCTCGCCTAATTCCTTGGCTGCCTCGGTTACCTGCTGGTATGACAAGCCCGGGTGAACTGTGACGGTGAAGCCCTCCAAGCTTTGTTCAATGTGCATAAACTTCTGCGATGGGGCATTAATGCCCCAATCGAAGTTAACTTGCGGCTCCAAATAGTTCCTGTCGGTCACAAGCCCCCCCCCTTGCTCAACTTGTGACCTGAAGGCTATCGCCACGTTCAGGTCAAAAATGAGAATCCAGGCTGCCAAAAAGGCATTGACTAGGCATGTCCGTAACGGTAAACATCTGATGTATGGGCCGGCTCCCCCGCAGCCGGCCCACCACCGTCGAACGTGGGGAACGTACCACATTGTTGCATATTTGCAACTTATGTAAATGCAGGGTACGAGGTATCTTTACATCGTTCTTGAATAAATAGGACTGATGCAAAAAACAGTTGCTATGTCCGGTTTGTCTACTCGTTGCCAATGTCAGTCGGTTACGTTAGGTTCCCTTTAAGTCAACATAGGGGGGTTGGATTGGACACCACGTTTCGCGGAGGAATCTTCTCCTCATTCATCCAGTATTTAACTTCTTTCCCGGATCCTGATTTAGTAGCACAGGCGGTATGTCGCGGTCCCTTAGCGCAATTTGGTTGCCAAAGTATAAGTATTTGGACGCACCTAGATTTTCAGGAATTAATTTCGATCGCGCACTACGGCTCGGACGAAGAGGCAATGGACGAGTACCGAAGAATACCCGTGACGGTCTTAGCTCCCGTCATTGATGCATTTATTAGTTCGACCAAGGTAATTCTCCCGGTAGGGGAGGTTGTGACTCAATATCCAGGGCTGCAACTCGATCACAGCGTCTGGCAGTTAATGGAACGGCAAACAAATAATGGTGATCTTGTTGGAGTTCCCGTGATTTCTAATGGCGCTCCAATAGGTGCATTCGCTTTTCTTTGTAATCGACAAAATGATTGGAACCTGCGAAATACAGCCCTTCTTGATGGTCTGTCCGCAGCAATATCTTTATGGATGTCCCACCCACAAAGTGGTCTGTCAGAAGTTTCCCAGAGCACAGGCTTCGCTCAATTGGCTCTCACCCTTCGCCAGATCGAGATTTTAAAACTCGTGCAACTCGGGAAATCAAACGCATCAATATCGGTGCATCTTGGGTTTTCTGAGTCCACAATCAAACAAGAACTCCAGCGGGTCATGAAACGACTGCGGGTCCACACCCGCGAACAAGCCGTGGAGCGGTGCCTTGAGATGCAACTGATACCCACCGTCAAAGGCACACCCAAAAAGCAAAAATAAATAGATCTCTTATTGGTGGGTATTGGTTTCAGCTAAACTGCGTTAGTGAGCTCAGCGGGTAAAAAATTAGCAAGCAGCGGGAGTAAGGACAAGATCCGGTCTATCGTTATGATTTTTGGTATTTTGCTCCTGCTCGTTCTCCCCGGCTTAATGCTCGCGTTGTTTCACATGAGCGGCGCAGCGACGGTGGTGGTGTACGGGGCCCTGCCCGTTGTTATGGCTTACTTTCGCGGAGCGACAAAGTCCATTTGGGGAATTCTTCTGTTAATGGTCGTTGCTGGGACAATGGCACGTTGGTTGGATCAGATCCCGCTGCCATCGGCGTTGTTAATGGTTTCTGTCGCACTCATCATTGGGTTCAGTGCTCGGCGGGGATCAACTAGCCCGATTTTGTGGGTCGGATCAATCCTCGGTTTCTTGATTATCCGTCCGCCCGAGTTCGGGGACATGGGATGGCAAGTTTTTGATGAAATCAACCCGACACTGGCAACCGCAGTTTTACTGACAATTGGCGGTCTTTGGGCTCGCTTGGTCATTGCAGCCCTGCGTCACAAAATTCCCAACTCAAAAGAGAAAGCACCTCGAAGCGTCTACTCCATGGTGCCTTACGCATTGGCTTTGGCAATTAGCACAGGGTTGTCCACCTACTTCCTGCTGCAGTATGCACCCGGCAGCGTAGGTGCCTGGTTGATCCTCACCATTTTCGTGGTTTTACAATCCCAGCCCGGTTCAACGTTTACCAAGTCCCGAGATCGAGTTTTGGGAACCGTGGGTGGTGGCCTCATCGCCTTCATTACGATCTTGATTTTGCAGTCTCTTGGCCAAGAAAGATCTACGTGGCAGCTTATTTTCGCTTTTGTATTTTTCGGCATCTCCTTGTATTACATAGTCCCTGGTCCGTATTGGAAATACGTTCTTTTTTCCACCCCCGGCATTGTCTTACTAGATTCCAACGTTGCCTCCGACCAAACGAGCATTGATATATGGCGGGTGGCTTTTACCTTGATTGGGGCTGCTCTCGCACTTAGCATCGGTGAAGTCGTTCGCTGGATCACACATGCACTTCTCAAGGCCAGAAAGGTTATTCCGGATCAATCACGCTAATGTCTTCATCAGAACGGTGCACCGTTTCGATAGAAAATGCTGGCACGCAAATCGCGAAATAGCGCGCACCGTCCTCCGTGGAGTACCGGACCCACTCACCACCGCGGGCAATTACTGCCTGTCCGGCCATTACATGAATGGGACCAAATTCACTATCAACGGTCAGTGAACCGTCAACGACCACGGTAAATTCATCAAATTCTGGGGTTTGTACAGGTTCACCCCAGCCAGCCGGTGCCACCATCATTGCAATCGACACCGAGTCGTCGCCTGTTGAAGCATGGCCAGCAAATTCTTGGATCATTTTTCCACCCGGCACGGGGATATGCACGGGTCCTGGAATGAGTTCAGGCATATTGAGTCCTTGTCTTTTTCATTAGCTAATTCGTTCAATAATGAGTGGGAGTTGGTTCATAACTTCTGATTGCGCACCGATTGTGATGGGTGCTTGGGCGAGCGCTTGTTCGGCCAATTCGAATCGGGCATCTTGATCGGTGAACATGGTGAGCAGGGGCTCCCCTTGTTTCACGCTATCGCCGGGTTTCTTATGCAACATGATCCCGGCGCCTGCGCTCACCTGATCCTCTTTGCGCGCCCGACCTGCACCCAGGCGCCACGCAGCAATCCCAACGGCGAGAGCGTTCATGCTGGTAACGGTACCGTCCGTGCTGGCAGTGATCGTGTGCTCATGTTTCGCCGTAGGAAGCGGAGCACCATTGTCTCCACCTTGAGCGGCGACCATGGCTTTCCAGGTATCAAATGCCTGACCGTTGTCGAGTTTTTCCTCTGGGTCCGTCGTAATGCCAACAATCTCGAGCATCTCTCTGGCCAAGGTGAGGGTGAGTTCACGGACATCGGCTGGTCCACCACCCTGCAAAACCTCAATGCTTTCCTGGACTTCAAGGGCGTTGCCGATGGCCAGGCCAAGAGGGACATCCATTGCTGTGATCAATGCTCGGGTGTTCACGCCGGCGTCCTTGCCCAGGTTCACCATTGTTTGGGCAAGTTCACGGGCCATGGCTGGGTCAGACATAAATGCGCCGTTGCCGGTTTTAACATCAAGAATTAGTCCGCTGGCACCTTCTGCGATTTTCTTACTCATAATGCTTGACGCAATCAGTGGTATCGCTTCCACGGTTCCGGTGACATCACGCAACGCATAGAGCTTTTTGTCGGCTGGGGCAAGACCAGGTCCGGCCGCACAAATGACGGCGCCGACGTCGAGTAAAATCGAATGCATTTCTTCATTGGTGAGGTCGGCTCGCCAACCTTTGATGCTCTCCATTTTATCCAGTGTGCCGCCCGTGTGACCCAAGCCTCGACCTGAGAGTTGAGGGACGGCAGCGCCACAGGCAGCGACAAGTGGGGCAAGGGGAAGAGTGATCTTGTCCCCCACCCCACCGGTTGAGTGTTTGTCCACCGTTGGAATCGTGATGTCGCTGAAATCCATCCGCTCACCACTGTTGATCATGGCGTTGGTCCACTGAACAATTTCCAGTTGGTTCATCCCGTTGAGCAAAATTGCCATGGCAAGGGCGGCCATTTGTTCATCGGCTACAGCGCCACGAGTGTAAGCGTCGATTACCCAGTCAATTTGGGGTTTGGACAATTGCTGTTTCTGGCGCTTAGCGATGATGACGTCGACTGCCGAAAATGGTTCAACCATGGGTTAAAGAGTTTCCTTTCGCTCAATTAGGTCATCGGGGCCGAATGCTTGCGGCAGGATTTCGGTGAGAGTCTTTATTCCCTCGGGGGTGGTGATCTGTGTACTGGGTGTTCCGTTTTCCCACAATAGTTGACGGCAGCGCCCACAAGGCATCAATGAATTACCGTGCTGGTCAACACATGTGATTGCCACCAGTTTTCCGCCACCGGATGCGTGGATTGCCGAAACCATCCCACACTCGGCGCACAACCCGATCCCGTAACTCGCATTTTCAACATTGCAGCCCACCACAATGCGGCCGTCATCCATTAAACCCGCTACTCCGACTTTGAATTTCGAATAAGGCGCGTACGCCATTTTCATGATCCCGATTGCGGCCTGGGTTAGTTCATCCCACTGTTGATCCGAAGTAGTCATGTCCCTTGTCTACTGCTTCTCAAACGGCTGGCCGTCAGCGGCCGGTGGTCTAGCGCGTCCTACCAGGCCGGCCACCACAACGATTGTGACGAGGTATGGGGTCATGGCTAAAAACTCGGTGGGAATTGACGTGTTAATCAGCGCAAGTTTCTGCGAAAGCGAATCTGAGAATCCGAAGATGAGTGCGGCTCCCAATGCGCCGATGGGATTCCAGCCACCAAAGATCATTGCGGCAAGACCGATGAAGCCGGCTCCACCGGTCATTCCTTCGTCGAAACGACCCACTGTGCCAAGGGTGAACCACGCTCCGGCGAAACCGCCAACCATACCGCCGTAGATCACCGCGAGATAGCGGGTCTTGGAGACGCTGATGCCCAATGAGTCTGCAGCCTTCGGGTTTTCCCCGACGGAGCGTGTGCGCAGACCCCAACGGGTGCGGAAGAGCATAAACGTAGTGAGGGCAATGAGCCCAAACATGGCGTAAACGATCACGGTCTGGTCAAAAAACATGGGACCGATAATTGGAATATCCCCCAAAATGGGAATCTTGATCGCCGGGAAGATTGGTGCGTCATTCCATTCGGGGCGCCCGACCAGAATTTGTGACGTCAAAAATGATGTGAGCCCCAGCACCAAAAGGTTGATAACAACACCAATAATTATTTGATCGACCCGATAGTTGATGGCGAGAAATGCCAGCAGTAACGCAAGTACACCACCGGTGATGGTTGCAGCTATCAAACCAACCCAGCCACCCAGTAATGAACCCATGACAACACCGGTAAATGCACCACCTAAAAGCATGCCCTCAATACCAATGTTGACCACCCCGGAGCGCTCGCACAAAATTCCCGAGAGTGCACCGAGGGCGATCGGGGTCGTTCGCGCAATTGTGGAGACCAGCATGCTAATCAAGGAAAACTCTTGGCCGGCTGTTGCCCAAATCATGATCGAAATGACGAAAACAACAAACGAGATTCCCAGAATCATGGTTGATTTGCGTTGGAATCCTTTAAGAAACTGCGTTCCGCCCAGAAACGCTAGGACCATGGCTAGGACGTAGAGGGCAGCTGTACTGGGGATTGCGAGTGCATCAAGTTGGAACTTGTCGTCAGGGAAACTCAGCCCAAAGGTTGCGATCCCCTGGGATGCGGGAGCCAGCACGAACATGACCGCGGCCGAGAGCAGCAGCATGATGATGCCAAGAATCTTTGCCCGCCGAACCTTGCTCTTACTGAGCACATTGGACTTTGATTCCTTGCTTTCATAACTCTCGATGGGAGCTCGCTCAAATTGTGCGCTGTTATCGCTCATGATCCCCACCCCTTACTGATCTGAGCGGAGGCCACCGGAGTTTTTAGTCGATAAATTGCCGAGATCAGGGCTGGAGCCGCAACAAAAAGAATGATGAGCGCTTGAATAACTGAAATCAGGTCGATTCCAACGTTGGCACTCACCTGCATTTGTTGACCACCGGCCCGCAGCCCACCGAAAAGAATTGCGGCAGCGACAACACCCCAAGGATTTGAGCGCCCGAGTAGTGCTACCGCAATCCCGTCAAAGCCAAGGTCGGCGGTGAAACCCGGGGTTGTGCGGCCCAGAACTCCCAAAACTTGGCCCGCGCCGGCGGTACCGGCAAGTGCACCTGCAATGAGCATGACCAATATGTAGACCTTGGTAACTGAGATACCGGCGTAACGGGCCGCACTTGGATTTGCTCCTACCGCACGAAACTCAAAACCTATTGTGGTGCGAAAAAGCAACCAGTAGATGAGGAATGCCGCCCCGAGTGCCACAAAAAGTCCAGCGTGTACCCGCATTGCCGAATCAATTCCGCTGAGGAAGGTTGGATACTCGGCACTTGCTTCAATGTTTTTTGACACTGGGTCATTGCGACCCTCGCGTTGAAACATTGTGGTTTTGAGTAAAAAATCCACCAGACGCAAGGCAATGTAGTTCAACATGATCGTGGTGATTACTTCGTGGGCCCCGGTCTTCGCTTTCAAAATACCGGGAATAAAGCCCCAAATCGCGCCACCCACGATTCCGGCGAGGATGGCAAGGGGGAGGTGAATGTAGATGGGCAGTCCCGTAATGGAAAAACCAACCCAGACGGCAAACATTCCGCCAATTAGCGCTTGGCCCTCGCCACCGATGTTGAACAATCCAGCACGAAATGCCAGGGCAACCGAGAGCCCCGCCAAGATGAGTGGGGTAGCTGCGGTGAGCGTCTCAGAAATTGCTCGGAGCGAACCTACCGAGCCCTCCAGGAGAGCAAGATAAGCGTTCATGGCTTCGGCGAACGATGATCCCGTGAGAATAATGATGACCAAACCAATGACCAGTGCGCTGAAAACTGCGAGAAACGGGATCAAAATTGCCGAACGCCAATCCGCGGCGGTCGCTAGTCGCTGAGTGAAACTTCGGTCTTTCGGATTAACAAGTTCATCGCGGGTTTGTGGGTCAAGTTGTGAACTCATGAGTTTTTCCCAGCCATGTAAAGTCCCACTTCGGTTGGATTGGTTTCCGACGCATTTAAAGATGCAACAATTTTTCCGTCGAACATCACGACGATCCGGTCTGAGAGAGCAAAAATTTCGTCGAGTTCTGTTGAAACAACTAAAATTGCGATCCCTTCATCACGCTTGCGCACGATTTGTTCGTGGATGTATTCAATTGACCCCACGTCGATTCCACGAGTTGGCTGGGCACACAGGACCAGAGGAACATCGCGGCTAAATTCGCGAGCAACAATCATCTTTTGAGCGTTACCCCCGGAAAGGGCGCTGGCCATATTTTCGATGTGCGGTGGGCGCACGTCATAATCTTTCACGAGGGTTCGAGCGCTTTCATCAATTGAGGCGCCCTGAAGTCGCACTCCCCGTGAATATGGCTGTGAATAATAAGAATCAAGAACTAGATTTTCAGCGACCGTAAAACTACCGATCATGCCCATCTCGTTGCGGTCCTCGGGGACATGGGCGACACCATCACGGTGAATCTTGCGTGGTGTGAGCCCGGTGATATCGACTCCCTTGAGTTTGATTGAGCCTCTCGCGATGGGAAGAAGCCCCGTGATCGCTTCAATGAGTTCGGTTTGACCGTTACCTTGAATTCCGGCCACCCCGACAATTTCACCCGCCCTGACCTCCAGGTTGATATCGTCCAAAAGATCTCGACCAAAGTCATCGGTCATGGTGACCGATGACATGGTGAGCACCGGTGCGCCAGGCTTTGCTGGGGTCTTATCCACCGTGAGATCGATCTCGCGACCGACCATCATGGAAGCGAGCTCCTCTTGGGTCGCAGTCTTTGGATCAGCGTGACCAACTACTTTTCCACCCCGAAGAACAGTGATGTCATCGGCGATAGCCAGGGCTTCTTTGAGTTTATGGGTGATGAAAATAATGGTTGCCCCACGCGATTTGAGTTCAGCGACAATGCCAAAAAACTCAATGACTTCCTGAGGGGTGAGGACTGCGGTCGGCTCGTCAAAGACCAGAATTTTGGCTCCGCGCAGAAGCACCTTGATAATTTCAACGCGCTGTTGAATACCGACGGCTAGGTCTTCAATTTTTGCCTTTGGATCAACAGCAAGACCGTACTTCTGTGAAATCTCTTCAACTTCTTTGTTGGCCTTCTTGGCGTTGAGAACATTTCCAAAAACAGTTGGCTCCACACCAAGAACGACATTTTCAGCGACGGTAAAAACCGGTACGAGCATGAAGTGTTGATGCACCATCCCGATCCCGGCCTTGATCGCCGCACCCGGATCCTGGAATTTCTGCACGACGCCGTCGAGAATAATCTCGCCTGAGTCTGGGCGGTAGATACCCGAGAGAATATTCATCAGGGTGCTTTTGCCGGCACCATTCTCACCGATGAGGGCCAAAACTTGCCCAGAGCGCGCGGTGAGGGAAACATCGTCATTGGCGAGAACACCGGGAAAAGCCTTGGTGATTCCGCGCAACTCCAATTCCACGGCGCACTACTCCTTATGTTGGACTTGTCCCTATGTTGGACCTGCGGCTTCGATTGGATTCTACTGCCTCGACATGGAGGAGGGGCCTGATCTCTCAGACCCCTCAGCCACGTACGAACTACGGAATTAACCTTTGACGATTAACCCTTGACGCTGATCGAGCCGTCGATGATACCGGCCTTGATCGTGTCCAACTGAGCCTTAAGCTCGGCTGAGACTGCACCATCTTGGTCATGGAATGGGGCGAGGGAAACTCCACCATTTTCCAATGTTCCCACGGTTACGCCACCAGCAAAGGTGCCGTCAACAACGGCCTTGATTGCATTGAATGTGGTGACATCCATTTGCTTGAGCACTGATGTCAAGTAGACGCCAGAGTTCGCGGTGTCTGACTCGAACTGATCGCTGTCAACACCGATGATGAGGAGCTTGTCGGTGCCAAGTTCGGTTGCGAGTGCTGCTGAACCAAGACCAACCGGTCCGGCAACTGGCATCACAATGTCAGCGCCTTCATCGACCAAGTTCTGGGCGAATGTGCGACCGTCATCGAGTGACTCAAAGTTCTCGGTGAACAAGCCGCTCTGTGCCTTTGGATCCCAACCTAGAACCTCAACTTTGGTTCCGTTGTCAGCGTTGTACTTCTGGACGCCGTAGTAGAAACCGTCCATGAAGATGGTTACTGGTGGAATGTTGACGCCACCAAATGTGCCAACCTTGCCGGTTTTGGTGGTGCCAGCAGCGAGGTAGCCAGCAAGGAATGCGGCTTCGTCGGTGTTGAATACCTGACCGAGAACGTTGTTAGCGGTGATGTCGCCATCAGCGTATGCGTAGTCAACGATGGTGAAAGGAATGTCAGGATTGGCGTTAGCCGCTTCCTTGGTTGCGTCACCGAGCAAGAATCCGACGGTCACGATGACACTGCAACCTTGGTCAACGAATGACTGCAGGTTCACAGCGTAATCGGTCTCAGCCGATGACTCAAGAACGCTTGCCTCAACACCAAGTTGTTCAGCGGCATCTGTGACGCCCTTGTAAGCCTTCTGGTTGAAGCCCTTGTCGTCAACGCCACCAACGTCGGTGACTTCACAAGCCTTCATTCCGGCACCGGGAAGAGCCTCTACTGGTGCTTCGGATGCTGACTCGGATGCTGCTGCTGTTTCGCTTGCGGTAGCAGCCGTGTCTGTTGAATCACTCGAGCTGCAACCTGCCAGCGCGAGGGCGGCAACGGTAAGGACCGCGCCAGCCATCTTTAGATTGGTTCTCAATGTATCTCCT
>JBBARV010000029.1:0-7657 GCA_040399625.1 Candidatus Nanopelagicales bacterium
ACCCCGCCACAATTAACTCCGTGCGAAGAGGGCGGATCAATTGCAGTGACACCTCCGTGATCACGCCAAGGGTCCCTTCAGATCCGCAGAACAACTGGGTCAAGTCGTAACCCGTATTGTTTTTCGCCAACCCGGACATACTGCGAATCACTTCACCCGATGCCAGAACCGCTTCAACACCAAGCACTTGTTTGCGCATCATGCCGTTACCCACCACGTGAATACCGCCAGCGTTAGTAGCGACCATGCCACCAATTGTTGCTGAATCACGCGCCGCGAGGTCAACCCCAAATGACCACCCAGCAGCATGTGCGTGTGTTTGCAGTGCCGCAAGGGTTACTCCCGCACCAACACTCACCTGACCGGTAACAGGATCCACCGGACCCATGGAGTTCATTCGCGTCAGTGACAACACAACGGCGCCCGAATCAACGACCGGTACGGATCCACCGACCAACCCAGTGTTCCCACCCTGTGGCACAACCGGAATACCCGCAGACGAACACATGGCAAGCACTGCGCAAACTTCATCAACGCAACCAGGGCGCACCACACATAATGCATCACCGCGGTAACGACCGGTCCAGTCGACCACGAACGCAGCCATCAGATCAGGTGTGCTTAAAACCTGTTCGGCACCAACAATGCCCGCTAATTGGTCCACTACTGCATCTGGTTGCACTGGCTTATTGTCTAAGAAACGCGAACCGGCAGCATCCCGATGGTGACAATGTTATTGGCCACCGGTGAACACCTGTTGCCCGACAAATCGCACACTTGTGTCCCAATCCCCTTCACATTCACTTCAGATGTCCCCGCACGGCTCCATAACAATGTAAATGGAGCACGGCCACCGGGAGCAGAAAATTGGCACGCAAACCCGACACCGTCGGCTTCTGAACAGCGGGTCATGCGTGTGCCTTCAAGAATTCCCCGCAGGTTGTTCCACACAGCATTTGAAATTGGGGTAGACGGATCCAACTGCGCTCCAAGTAGATCGAAGTAGCCACGGGTGCCCGTCCACATGTACCAGAAGGTCGTATCAATTCCATATTGAATCGACTGGATGTAGGACTGGGCGATGTACGCGGCGCCGGTGGCGTCATCAATCGGCCTGACACCTTCACCCAGCCCACCAAGACCGTAATTGAGTTCAGTGTCCCAGATCGGTTTCACCGGTGCTCCACGCAAAGCCAGCATGGTTTTGAATTGCCCAAGTTCACCCACGCGTTGAACTGGGCCGGCACTAGCAATCGGGTAACTGTGCACCGTATAACCATCAACCGGCCAACCCAGCCCTGATAACGCATCAAGATAATCACCGTAATTTGTCACGAACGCATTTGTTGCCCGCGTTCCCGTGCTGGACGCCAAAAGCAAACTGGTGCCACCAAGAACATCTTTCATCCCCTTAGTGAGCCCTGCCAACTGCTGCTGGGAGCCGGTCCAATACGTGCCAAGGTTTCCTTCGTTCCAAGCTTCGTATGCACCAATTCGCGAACCGAATTCAGCCTTGAGTGCCCGAATGAAACTCAAGGCAGACTCATTTGTGGTCGGAGCAATATTCCCCGCTTTACCACCATTAGCCCACCCGGGCGTATCCCCTAATACGTACAGAACGCGAGCACCAAAACGTTCGGCTTCCGCGACGGATGCGCGCAATTTTGTGAAATCAATATTTCCCGAGGTCGGTTCCATTTGAGCCCACGAAACACCCGCATCCCACAGGCGAATCCATGAAGCCCCCACACGGGGGGTTCCCCAGTCAACGGGCGCGTGGATACCAAATGTGTCACCGCGAACCGCGACGCCGGGGGTAGCAGTGGGATAGTCAGAAAAAAGTTTCAAAGAAAGGTCGATGATCCCACCTTCTTCATCCCTGAAAAAAATATACGAGGGAACAGTCGTTGTCGGCTGCACGGGATTGATTCCATTGAGCTTGTATTCCAGCACGACCCCAAGCCCGGCATCGGGGCAATCTTTATTCACCCCCTGCATCAATGCCAGAGTTTGCGGGCTGACCGACAGACCCCATGCGGTGATGTTGGATGCCAAGTTGATCATCAGCGAACAGCGTTCAGCGGCCACCACTGCCGTGGTCGTCTTGATGGCTGCATCGACACTAGCGCCAAGTTCTGCGTATGCCGATGCAATAAGTAAGGCACAGGCCACCGACCATTGTTTGCATACAATGCCAAGACCAATTTTAGCGTCGCCAGGCAGAGAGTTCAGTATCGTCTGAAACTCCGAGTTAATTCCAGTGAGTCGTCGAATGTTTGCGCTCTCGGACTTTGACACCAATGTTTGAGTGACCTGCAAATTCGTTATAGCTTTTGCACGAGTCTTGGCTCCACTCACCTTCGTGTTGGTGGCCCACGCCAACCGCTGCTCTGGCGTCCACGCAAATGCTCCCTGACCCCACGCTTCCTTATAAGGCATGACCGGGGCAATTATCAGATTCGCTGGTTTGGTGACCTTCGCACCTAACGCCGTGATCCACACCCCGCCGCTCATCCGGCAACCCTTGCCCACCTTCGGCTTCTTAGTCGCCAGATCAATGATCATGCGCTGACGCAAAACACAACCAAACTTGTCCTTCTTATTCGCAACCGCAGTGGGAATAAAAGATGTTGGTCCCTTATAACCGACATAAATCGGATCAACGAAGGGTAGGTCACTGACTAACTTCTTAGACCCGATCGTGATCGAGGGTGGGTTAGCCGCATTAGCCACCGACCCGTTGATCACGGGAAAAAGCGAGAGGACGAGAGCCGGTGCGAGCACTTTAGCCAAGTTTTTGATGAACACCTGATTATCATCCTGCATCGCCACGCGTTATGGAACAACCTTCTGCTCATTAATTTCGGCTGCTCGTTCGCCCTTTTCACCCCTTACGACCCGGTTGTGAGGCAGCCACCCCGATTCGGGTTATCCTCATGGATAAGAGTTCATTCCGCTTATGGGGGCATTGGAGGTTTTACGTGGCATTCACCGCGATCGCTGGCCATCAGTGCCGCCGGGTCATGGTTGGCCTGCTGGCTATTTCCGCCCTGGGCATCTCTAGCGCTGTGATCACACCGGCAACGGCCATCGAATTTTCCTATGACAATCCCGATACCAGAGACGCCGCCGGTGCATTCGCTATGACAACAGCCCCAGGGATTCTGCCCGCCCTGACCTCTGCCGGAATCACGTTTGAAGCGATCTCCCCGGGTACCCGAACAACGTCGGTGACCACAGCAACGACTCGCATTTCACTACCCGTAGTTGCCAAGACAGGGACGGCGAACGCCACCGCTGGTGGTTTCAAGTTCACCAACACAAAAACCCGTGAGTCAATAAGTTGCTTTATTCCCACAATTGACACGCGCGCACGCGTCATCGACTGCAAACTCAACACAGGTTTCAATGACACCATGTTCCTGATCGAAGCTATTGAATCGCGTGAGTTTCTCGGTAACAGTTCAATTCGCACCACTGTTTTCACGGGCATGACCATTAAGGTGAAATCAGCGATGACCGCACAGACTCTTAATGACACCCTTGACACCACGGTGTTTAGTAGCAGCGTGTTATTTGCTACCGGCAACCTAATAGTTACTCGAACGGTGTCTTGAGACCTGCGCGAACAGTAATTCGGGGGGCGCATTCAACGTCCCCCTTCTCTAGGAATTCTCTCTGGTGGGAAATCGGCATCACGGCACTTCTCTCCTTTTTCCTCAGCCTGATTGCACTCGCTCCCGCACTGCCCAACATCACCTCCGCTTGGGGCGCCGGAGACATGCTCAGTTCTTATGTGAATGCGAACCAATGGAACGGTTTGTGGTTCAGTAACAGCTCATCATTTGGTTACCCATTAGGGATGAACTCCAATCTGTTCCCCAGCATTGACATCACCCAAAACACGTTCGCGCACCTGGTGAACACGGTCTCGGGAAACCCGTATCTGGGGATCAACCTTTTACTGGTGCTGAGTTTCCCACTCGTGGGCGCCCTGGCCTACATTTCGATCCGCCTAACGAATTCACGTGGACTCTTAGCAATCGCACTTGCCACTTCATTCACCTTGATTCCATTTCATTTCTCACGCGGAATTGGTCACATCTATCTGGGGGTGCTCTACAGCGCCGTAACGGGGGTGATTCTTGCTCAACTTATTGGTAGTGGTCGGGTCAACCAATGGCTCAAACGTGATGCTTCACGCAGCAGGCAAAACACAATTCTTAAACGTGGAGCATTAGCGCTTCTCGTACTGGTCACAGCTTGGTCCGGGATCTACTTCGCGGTATTTGCCTTGATCCTCATGGGTACCGCATGGCTGTGGAATCTTGCCCAAGGCCAGCGTGGTGCGGCCTTGATCCGTAACGCGATTCCTATTCTCGCGACAGCCTCACTGATTGTCCTGGCTTACCTCCCCGCTGTGATTGCTCGAATCACGGATCCACCCTTCGCGCCGCTTGCGGTACGACTGCCATATGAGTCGGTGATCTTCGCCGGCAGTCTGACTGCCGGGATTCTCCCTGCACCAATCGGTTTCCTTGATTTTTATAACAACAACATTCTCAGAGCTTTTTCTGCAGCACCCGCTTTGGAGAACACTGAAGTCGCCAACTTCGGGACGGTGATTACTTTCCTGGCGCTTGTCACGATTGTCCTCGCAGTCTTCACTCCACTTCGCCGTAACCTCGGCCTGCTCACCGCGATGCTCGCTGTTTCCATTTTATTTTTTATCCCGTGGGGCGCTAACTACTTTTTTGCCGCACTCGTATCGCCACAAATTCGCGCGTGGAACAGGTTCCTTCCCATTATTTTGCTGATCCTGTTGCTCCTTGCTGCCACGATCCTGGCGAACTGGTCACAGCAAAGGCAAAGTAGGCAGCGCAACACCACAATCTGGGTGATCTCCGCTGTCATTATTGCCGTCACAACACTCACTCAAGTCATTCCATTTACCAGTGTTTACCGGGAAGAAACCGGTGCCGCAGCGAAAACCACAACGGATGCGATCGCCTACACCGGATTGATTAATGATTCGATTGAACAAAACTGTGGTGTCCTGCAGCTACCCGCAACGCCGTACCCGGAAAACGGCAATATCCGTGAAATGAATGACTACGAACATTTTTGGACCGCACTCAATGACCCAACAAAATCCTGGACCTTTGGCGCTGTTAAAAACACCTCGGCTGCGGCCTGGTACAACGCACTCCCGGAGATCCCTGATTCTGTGACAACCGATCTGCTTGCCCGCTCGGGATTCTGTGGAATTCATGTTGATCTGCGCGCATTTGCCCGCCCGGCCCAAGTTCGAGTCCTCGCCGAACTCACCGAACGTTTCGGTTCCCCGATTCTCACATTTAACTCCAAAGGCCAGCCGTTCTGGGCATTTTTCACCATTAATCCCAGTGCTGAATTCATGCAGCCATCCCAGTGGGATCAGGAGCGCAAAAGCTTTTTCTATGCCCCGGCCATAACACCCGACCCGCAATCAATCTCACCGCGCGGGTCAAAAGGCTCGAATTATTGGTGGTGGACCACCAGGCCCACCGGCAGCTTCCAAGTTACCCAACTTGATCCCACCGTTGGGATTAACACAATCAGTGGATCAGTTGAAATCCCTGAATGCGCCAAGGAAAACACAACCCCGGTCACCGTCTCACTCATCCAAGGTCCGGGATCCATTGAAAATTCTGTTCAGTTCACCGCCCCGGGCACTTTTTCACTCACGACCGATTCAGCCGATTCAATAAACCCATTAACGAATCCATTGAGCGTGAGCATCAGTTCGGAACTACCCGGCTGCACCCCCGCAGGTGGACTGTTTGAGCAATTCGTGCAGGTCACCAACCTGCAAGCACGTTAGAAAGATATCCACAGGAAAATTTCCCTCGTTTTCATCTGGCTCATTCTGGGTAAACCTTTGACATGAAAACAAGACTTTTCACCGCCGCAGCCACCTCACTCATCACACTCACTGCTCTCGCAGGAATCACGGCACTAACCATGGGGGGCGTCTCCGCCACCGAACCCACCCCCGGTGGGGTCGTGATCGCCCAAGGCACCAGTGCTCAGACGCTAGAAATGAAACTGTACGCAGCACCCACAAAACCGGGACAGATCACAGCCACCACGCAAGCCAATGCCCAGATAACCCTGCGCGCCAAAGGAGTAAAGCAGTCGAAAAAGGCAAACAGCGCTGGTGTCGCGGTGTTTACCCAGCTCACCGCCGGTGAGACCTACACCCTTTATTCACGCGGTCAGTCAACCCAAGTAAACGCACTGAACACCGTGGCCCCAACGACAGATCTGACCGTTGTCACCACCACCCGCGTCGACTCGGTTGCAGTGAGTTGGAAACACTCAAACACAAAGGCCACCGGTGGCAGCAATGTGAACTACCGCGTCACTGCAACACCTGAGAAGATGAGAACCCCGACACTGGACTCCGCGACAATCAACACAGAAACAATCAATACTGAAACAACAGGAACTGCAATCAGTCTCTCCGGAATCAATCCTGATCTGCTATACACATTTACCGTCACACCCGTTAACGCTATGGGCCCAGGTCAATCAACAACCGCCGCAATGTCAGTAACACTGCGTTCTTTAATGGCTGGAAAAGATCAACCATTCACTTCACAAAAAGTCGCGGAAGTACCCACGCTAACGCCAGAGCCAGGAACGATAACTATTTATGTTTGCCCAAGTGGTTACACCGAAACGGGGAGCAACTGCACTAAGAGACTGCCGCACACCCTTACCTACACGCCCTACACCTACCGCACCGAAGTGACAAATCTGGCGTACACGTATCACACGGTAACAACTGGACCTATGCCGATTCTTGACTCATTTGAAACCCAGGACGTGTGCCCCGGTGGTTACAACCTTGAAGACTACGGAGTGAACGGCAAATGGTGTCGTCTCTACGGGCCCTCACCCACCGCGCAGGTAAAAGACAGCGCTCCGGCTGGCTTCACTGACAACGGCAGCAACTACACCAAGAGTGAACAGATCAAAAACAATCCACCCAGTGGTTACACCGACAACGGAACCCAGTGGGTCACCATCAATCCAGCGCCAGCCGGCTACACCGACAATGGATCCGAATACGTTGCAACCGCCAGTAAGGAAGCAAAAGTGATTCCCGCATAAACACGGGTCCCAGGTTATGAACGCGCAACCGAGGTGGACACAACCTCGAAACTACCTTCTCCATACCAACTCACTAAAAGGGTGAAGCCTTGAGGTTGGAAACTGCGATAGGGAATCACCTGCGAAACACTCGACACATCACCCGTGGTGGCCGGTAATTCGCCGGCCGCCACTGTTGTTCCACCCGCAGTTTCCAGCAACTCCCACTTCCCAACAACCCCCACCGACGAATCACCGACCCAGCGGTAGTCAACACTCCACGTGTAGTCGCCCTCGCGCATATTCCACGTTGGGCCACCGGCCAAAACCCCGGCAACATCCGCAGAAACATTCTGCTCAATAACAACACGTTGACTACCTGTAACGGATACAACCCCGGCAAGAACAATCGCAGCGGCGCAAACCCCAACCGCAATCACCAACACCCGAGCACGCAGTGCAACAAATGAAATTACGAGGACAGCAACCAGTGCTGCGGCCCACACCCAGTTAACCCAAT
>JBBARV010000029.1:7757-10751 GCA_040399625.1 Candidatus Nanopelagicales bacterium
AATGAAATTACGAGGACAGCAACCAGTGCTGCGGCCCACACCCAGTTAACCCAATAGGTCCACGCCCACGCTGGGTCATAGAAAGCTGGAAAGAGTTTTTGCAAAGGAAAAAAGAATATTGAATAGGACTCAAGCCAAGTGTCGGTTGCTTTCGTGTACAAATCCAGTGCCACTGGACCACCGGGATAACTCCCGCCAATAAAGACTTGGGTCACAAATATCCAAGCCGAGAACAGCAAGCTGCAACCGAGTACACCGGTTAGCCAGCGCCGCGACAAACCCGCGAGCACAAACATGGTGGGCACAAAGAAAAGCAGTGCCGCGCCCCAGCCATAACGGCCAACAAAACTTCCACCGCCGTAGGAACCCGGGTGCGCTGCACTGGGAATCAAGAACAGCAACACGCTCACAAGCCACACGACACCCACTAAGCGTGAGAATCGAAAAAGGGGAACTATTCCAAAAAGCCCAAGCCACAGCAAGGGCGAATAAAACAGGAAGCCCTGATTTTGATCGAGTACCAAACCAGAAAGTCGTAACCAAAACTCTGGGCCGTATTCAACAACCCCTTGCGCAAATGCACCAAATGGTGAGTCATACGCGTACCACTGAAATGCCATGAGCAACCCAGCACTCACCGCACCTGCCAACACAACCGAGACTTTTGACACAGAAACAATCAACAGTGCAACCAAAATGAGCGCGGCTATCGGAGCGTATTTGATTCCCACCCACGGAAGCAGAGCAACTAAAAACGCGACAACAAATGTCACAACCGGTCGCGCCTTCGCAGATTCAGAAGAGCTCGATTTAACTTCGCGGATCAACCAATACACACCCAGTAACGCCAGGCCAGCCGCCGGCAGGTCAGGAAAGATTTGATTCGATGCAAGAAGTAGCGGGTAGGTCAACACCAAGACCAAAGACACTGCCAGCCGCAAACGCACCGAAGCAAAGATTTGTCCGCTGAGTAAATACACGACCCAAGCGAAAGCAGCACCTAACGCAATCATCGCAATCTTTGCGCCAATAATTCCCAATAGTCCCAACGGCACGGCGAGGAACCAACCCACCAGGACTCCGTGCCAACTGAAAACTCCATTGGAGCTTTCCACGACATGACCCCACGACCAATCAGAACCCAACGAGACACCACTGGGTGCCAGACCGAGGGAATAGAACTGCGGGATCAACGCTTCTTTGAGGTACGCCGCGCTGACATCCAAACTACGAAAACTCCACAGGGAATCGGAGATCACCAGATAGTGGGGTTCATCTCCGCTTAAGCCGTACAACCCACGCGCATTCCAGGTCACAAGTGCGGCAATGTTCACCACGAATGCAACCACAACAACAATTAATCCCGCACTGCGCGAGGAAATTTCCCGTACCTGGGTCACCCCAGCACCGCGTAGCCATCGGGCGGCAACAAAGCAGTATCCAATTCAAAGAAACTTTCCCAACCGCCATACAGCAGAGCACCCGACCAGATCACCGGAACGGGAACAATCACCGCAACCAAACTTGTGTGTCGCCACGCTGAATCAACATCACGTTCTTCGAGTAGGTCGGGCAGCGCAACAACAACGCACAACACCGCGGCAAAGAGTGCGAGAGCAACAGTGCGTGAAGTGTCAAAAGTGATCCACGGTAAGAGCAAGGAGAGCAGCACCGCCTCCGCGATCAAGATCCGAACTAGCGGTAACCGCATAACGCGCGGGCGCAGTAACACAAACCACAACACACCAAGGGAGCTGAAGAACAGTAAAGGCATTGAGGAGAAAAACCCTTGAACGTAGGAATCAAATGGCTGCTCACTAAACCAGTCAAGCCGTGAGGTTGAACCACCCCATGCGTCCATGAGATATCCGTTGAGAAAACCACCAAGTCCAACACCAATCCCAGCAACAGCAATTCGCACCACCGAACGCTGACTCCACCACGAAACAACCGCCCAAAGAACCAGCGCAACAATCCCGATCGAGGGGTGATTCAGGGTTGCAATGAACCAACCAAGACCCGCCCAATATTTATTTCGACACAGTGCAGCAAACCCCAGCCCGATCAAGGTGACCGCGTCGTAGCCATTCACCCAGAGCAATAGCACCGGCAAAGTGGCCCCACCCGCGATAGCAATAAACACTAACCGACTACGTGCAACCGATGAACGAACTACCGGCATCAGAAACGGCAATACGATCGCAAAAATCGCGAGCACCAAATGAAAAGTGAAATGGGAAACCACGGTAGTGAAACCAAAAGCGCCCGCAACCCACGCTGCAACGAAGTTGGATTGAAGGTAGTCAGACGGTGCGACCATGAGTGGTGAGAGTGAGGGGTCAGACCAGTTCACCGACAGGTCATACATATATATCCAGGACGGGAAAACCCCGATCCCGTATTTCACCAGACCAATAAGTGCGACCAAAAATCCCAGTAAGAGGGAGCTCTGCCACGGGCGCAACCGAGTGATCACACCCATTAACCAATACCTTTCACCAAAACACTCGATGGGCATAGATACAGCGAAACCAGATCAGAGTATTCACCTGGCAACGGAGAAATGAATCTGCACGAGGTTGACACCAATTCATTCACCGCAGCAGAACTGTCCCAACTCTCGCGCCCACTAGGTAATGCGATGGTGCCTGTGGAAACCCCGACCCGCACCTCGGGTGAATCAACAACCTCAGCAGGCAGTGGTAAGCGGTTGAAATTTGCGGTAACCGGGTGAACTTCACCTGCTGATGCGTAAGCAACCGGCAAGATCTCCCAATAGTCCCCGAAAATAACTGTCACATTGTTGTCAATCAACGACTGAGCGACCCCAGCAATCTCTTCCTGTTGATCCCACTTCACCGAAATCGAATCAGCCACACCACTAAAGGCGGAAACCGAATAAATACTCATTGCGCCCATCACAACAACAATCGCAATCGCAACCAACCGAGGACCAAGTGCTGCCGTTATCCACACCAAGAAACCCAAACTCAA
>JBBARV010000030.1:0-8718 GCA_040399625.1 Candidatus Nanopelagicales bacterium
CACTCCCAGATTCATGCAGCTGGTGGGTGGTCAACAACGAGCAATGAGGAAGACCTCAAAAAGCATAGGGCAGCCGTGAATGATCCTGAGGCAGCCTTGCCCGACTCACAAGGAGTTGCTGACGCAGCCAACAAGAGGTTTGAAGCGACAAAGAAGGACTACAACTCGATAGGAAGCCGCTTAAATCGGTTCTCCGACAATCTAACTCTGCGGGCCAATAATGCGGAGCACGGGACTAAAACTAAGGAGCATGGGACTCCAGTTATCGCAGAGTCTGGCATCTGGGGACGCAGACGCAGCGTGGGTCGAAGCTTGTACTCCGGGGCCGGCAGTCTTTTCGGAGGGAAGGCCCGCAACTACGACGATCCCACAGAGAATCGCAAACATAAAGAAGATAAAGAAAACACGACCAGGTGGCAGCGTTTCAGCCGAGGTGCTCAGAACAAATGGCAGGGCGCCAAGAAATTTGGGAAACGGATTGGCAGCGGCATCGGCAGCTTATTTAGACGCCGTGCGGCACAACCGGTCGTCGCGGATCCGAAGAAGGCCGAGCCGTATAAGGGTAAGAAATGGGTAAAAGATAAGAGGGGGCAATGGCGCAAGGGCCCCTGAACTCGCTTTGGCCAACCCAGAACTCGAGCCACGCGGGGATGGCGCTTTCTTCCCACTTCGGGCCGCCGCGGTAAGCCGGGTATGGCAGAATTCGGCAAAACTTTCGAAACAGAAATGCCTGCTCCCTGGAAGAGAACGTGACTGATGACTGAACCATCTTTAGCTCCTGCGAAGGAAGCTGACGACGAGCGGTTGCGGCTGTCCAGGCTCGCGTCACAAGGGCCAGAGCAAGCTGGAGGGCCGGCTCCCGTTAATACGCCAAGTAAGTCAATTCGACCTAATGTGAAGCCGGACGAGGCGACGTCAGCTCGAGAGGCCGAGGTTAAAGCGCACATGGATGCCTTCCGGGCAAAACGCGATCCCGCAACGAAGTCGCTGGGACCGATGTTCGTCAATGATCGCGCGGCAGATAGACAGAAGAAGATGGACGAAAACCGCGATGCGGAAAAGAACATCTACACCGATGACGCAGACGCCATGATTCGCCGCAAAGATCAGCAGGCTCTAACCGCGACGGGATCGACCAGTGCTGATCGCATGGCCCAAAGCGCTAGTTCGGTGGGTAAGGCAGTTGACCGAACATTAAATGAGGGTGGCACCGCGGCGAAGGTGGTCGACAAGTTGACCGGCGGTTTTGGTCAGACCATCCAACAAATTGGTTTAGCGACCGAGGCCCAGGGCATGATCTCGGCCAAGAAGGACAGTGCTCGCCAAGACGCTGCTCGGACAAGCAAGATGAAAGCTTCCGAAGTCCACTCAGGTTTGATGGATTCACTTGATTCGATGCGTGAATCCAAATCTTCCGGGGGTGCTTATGAACCGGGGCAGGGTGGTGCGCTGTTGAGGGGGATGGGTGCGACGGTTATAGCCCACAACACTGCGCGCCGAGATGCACTTGCGGCGGGTCGGGACATGATCAAGCCGATGAGTGTGGACCACACCCTCGGTCAGGTGGTTCCCATCAGTGTCGAAGATGGAACCGTCATTGATTCGAGTCTTGGCGACAAGGCGCGCGAGCACAAGGACGCTCTCAAAGAGGGGTGGACGGCCGAAGAAAAAGATCTCAAGCAAAAACCAGGTCAACGCAAAGATGGCTGGTTCTCAAAAGCCGACCCTGCAATGAAAAAGGATTGGGACGAGCGGATGTCCCTCAACGCTGAAGAGGGAAAGAAGCTTAAAGAAGAAGTTGCAGTCGTGGATACGTCTGCGAAGGAACGTGAGAAATTTAAAACCAGGAATTTGAAGGGCTACAAGTACGGCCTGCATGAGGACGAGGCCGCGGAATACCGCACGGCGCGTGATGCTCACACTGAGGCAAGCACAAACATTGAAAAAGCCCACGATGATCACGTGGCGTCCCTCCAGTCCTCCTTTGACGAACTCACCAAAACGGGTGAAGCACAGAAGACCGCAGATCGACATCGCTCCAATAAGGCGTTTGGCCGAAAAGATTCATTTTCTAAGAAGGCGCATCTCGAAGATGCTGAGAGAAGCATCAAAGAAAAGCAAGCAGAGCAGTCAAAAATGATAAATAAGAAAATTGCCTACACGCAAAGCGCTGCTAACTCTGCCCGGGATTCTGGAGACACACTTGGTCAGCAAACAAAGCTCGACGAAATTAAACGGCACCAGTCCGAACTCAAACAGGTTCAAGATGGTTCGCATGCGAGCCTTGATAGCGCAGTGAAGTACCGAAACACGCTTCTGAGAGAAAAGACAACTGGCCTCACCAAGGAGCAGCAAGGCCAGCACGATGCTTTGCGCGCTCAACTGGACAAGGCAAAGGGTGATTCGACCTCTGGCGCTGGACAAACCGATATTGACGCACGGGACGATCAAAAAGACACTATCGATCATTATCGGTTTGTAAAGACGCACGGAATGTCAGCGGAAGAGCATGATCAAAAACTTGAGAAGGAACAACGTCTCTTAGACATTAAAAAAGAATCGGATACCGGACTAACGACCGATGAGTCAAAGCGACATGGAGATATTCAAAAGGAACGTTCGGATAACAAGGGTCTGGTCGCGCGAACCAGAAAGTTTGCAAAAGATCATGATGGCGAGGAAGTGAAGGATGGCAGAGCCGGGGGCATCAGCGCTGGGCTTAGCCCTGACAAGCTCATCACGAAACCTGAGGACGCACGCTCCTTGGCACTCAATGAGGCTTCGCGCACCACTGTCCGAGGGGGCGAGGTAGTCGAAGGCAATGTTGGCAAGGCTCGAGCGGCAAATGAGTCGGGTGATCATGAGCATGGTCGCAATATCGCCATCTCTGGAGCGACTCAAGGCATCACTGACGCTGTGTTAAGTGCAACCGGTGCCGGCATCGCAGTTTCATCGACAATGAGTGGCATCGGTAAAGGTCTTCAGGCCGGCGGTAACATCGTCGGCGCCGCCACGCATGAAGGCGCTGACAAAGCAATTTTGGCCCAAGAAGGCCGAAGTTTGGAGTACGGCCCAGACGGCAGGACTGGGCGTTTTCACGAGGTTCAAAACTCGGTTTTGGATTTGCACGGACCCGACGCTGGAGCATTCAAGGGTGATTTCGCGGGGGGCGCTAAGCACGTTTTGTCAGCGGTCCAAAGTCAGTTCGGTGACGACATAAAAGATGGTCTCGCGGGCGCCGTAACGGGCTCATCGGTGGTCAATTCAATAGCCGACCACACTGCCACGGCAATGAAGCCGGTTGCCGACATTGCCAACGATGTTGCGGTGGTTGGTCACCAGGCAGTCGACACGGTGGAGCCTGTGGCCGAGACGGTCTCAGAGGGGGCCAACAAATTAGTTGACACAGTTCATGGTGAAGCGAACTCCGTCTTGGGTAAAGCGCAGGAAACTCTCGGTGGAGGAATTAGTGAAGTATCAGATCCGGGAATCGGCGCTGGGCTGGAGAAGTTGGTGCAGCACGGATCTGACGTAGCCTCCGAAAAAATCGATGAAACTGCCGACACAGTCCGAGGTGCCATCGAGGAAAACACCACGGGACTCGTTGGTAGTGCACATGATGAAATCTCGAAAATAGAAGGCCTTGACGGACAAGCCCATGATGCTGTCCTAGAGCAGGCCGACATCAGTTCACGGGATGCGGTCGATGCCGCGTTTGACAAGGCGAACGATCTTCTTACGGGTCCTGGCGAGAAGGACCCAGTTGTCATCGGCGGTCCCCGTAAAGTCTCTCCTGCAACTGAGGATCCGACCCCGGTGGTCGAACCTGAGCCACCCGTGCCAACTCCCGTGCCGACCCCGGTAGTCGAACCTGACCCGGTTCACAAGCCAAAGCTTGATCTTGCACAGATTCGTGCCGCTGGTAAAAAGTCAACGGCTGCGCAGGCAGTGAAGCAACATGATCCGACCTCGCAGGTATCTGATCAGACGAAACAGGAATACACATCCCCAGAGTTGAATCAATACTCGTGGAAGACCATGAAGACCAGCGGGCAACGCATTCGCCGAGGTTTTCAGAACGCTTGGCAGCGCACCAAGAACTTTGGGAAGCGGATCGGGAGCGGTATCAGTAGATTCTTTGGTCGCTGATCGATCATGTCCGCGTGAGATTTAATTCAGGCTGCAACTGGTCAAGCTCGAGTTAAACGGCCTCGATGTTCATTGCCGGTGATGGCCCGCTGAGCAAAATCGTCCCGGCCCAAAGGCACTCGCAGACGGAGCCTTCTGTGAGGACCGGCATTCCGTCAACAAGCACATTGGAGGGTGATATCCAAGGGTCGACCACGATGGGAAAGCAAGGGGCTGGCATTGGGATCCCCTCGGCGAGGAGCGTCTCAAGAATTACTTCCGGGTTAATGGGCGAATGGCACAGGATGAACCCGGGAATATTTACTTCTGGGATGATGTCAAAAATCGTCCCGACCGGTAAATCATTGGCGAAAACCCCAGTCGGCTCAACAATCAGCACGCCTGGTGCATCGCCCATATCGCATTCCATGATCGTCCCGAGGACGGCGAGTGGGCCTGGCATGGGTGGACTATAGGACAAAGAGCGTCATTGCGCAGCCCAGATCCCGCAAATTTGTCTGAAATTTTACACTCCCATCCACAAGCTCGAGCCAAGTCCAGCGCCGTGTGAAACTTTGCGCACGGTTCCCTCCTCGGGTGATTTTTGGGGCTTGCGGCAGTTGCTGAATAGTGCATATACTCCGCTGACTAAAACTCGTATGACAACCTCATTAACCGATTGGAAGGTCTCCGATGCCCACTTATTTGTCCCCCGGCGTTTACGTCGAGGAAGTTCCAGCGGCAACTGCCCCTATTTCAGGGGTCGGGACCGCAATCGCAGGATTCGTCGGGTTCGCCCCAATGGGTCCGCTTAACGCTCCGACCATGGTTACCAACTGGCAGCAGTATGTCGCTGTCTTCGGTGAATTCACTGAAGAGTTTGCCCTAGCCAAATCTGTCTATGGGTTCTTCAACAATGGCGGCGGTCGTGCCTACATCGTTCGCCTTGCCTACCCAGGCGATGGCGATGCACCATCACCCGCGCTCCCTGTTGCTGCACTGCCAACCTCTGATGCAAAGGGTGCTCCGGCAATTACTTTCCGTGCCCTCGATGCGAACGCAGGCGAGATCACGGTTGCAACCACTGCACCATCCGGTGACAAGCCCGCACCTGGCTCATTCGATGTTTCCGTTTCTGTTGCCGGAGTCTTGGCCGAGAACTACACGGGAGCAACACTGGGCCCAGGCGCAACAAACGTCGTGACTTTGATCAACACTGCATCCAAAGTGATTCGGATTGACGAGCCAACTGTCGACGCCGCAACAATCGCAGCAGGCATCGCTCCAACAACCGTTACTCTTGCAGTCGCAGGTTCCGCACCTGTTGCCACGGTCAATCCGGCTGAGGTCATTGGTGACACTGCAGAGCGTTCCGGATTCTCAAGCTTTGAGATGTTCGAAGACATCACGATGGTGATGGCTCCTGACCTTGTTATGGCGCACCGCAATGGCCTTATCGACATCGCAGGAATCACGGCTGTGCAGACAGCCCTGATTGGTCACTGCGAACTCATGGGCAACCGGATGGCGATCTTGGATACCCCTGCTGGCCTCAATGCACAGCAGGTATCCGACTGGCGCATGAACGTAACGGGTTACGACTCAAAGTTCGCAGCCTTGTACTGGCCATGGGTAACCGTGTTTGACCCAGCGGTTGGTCACAACGTTGACTTCCCACCTAGCGGTCACGTCGCTGGTTTGTGGAGCAAGAACGACGACACCCGCGGTGTGTTCAAAGCACCAGCCAACGAGGTTCTTCAAGGTGTTGTTGGCGTTGAGCTGAATGCCACTCGCGGAGAAACCGATCTACTCAACCCACAGGGCATTAACGCGATCAAGGCGTTCCCCGGTCGCGGTATCCGAGTCTGGGGTGGACGCACTCTCTCCAGTGACGCCGAGTGGCGCTACATCAACGTTCGTCGCTACTTCAACTACCTTGAAGAGTCGATCCTTCAGGGCACGCAGTGGTGCGTCTTCGAGCCCAACGATGACAAGCTGTGGGGACGAATTCGTCGGACCATCTCAGCGTTCTTGGTTAACGAATGGCGCAGTGGCGCATTGTTCGGCACCAAGCCAGAGCAGGCGTTCTTCGTCAAGTGTGACGGCACGAACAACACCGCTGAGTCAATTGATGCCGGCATGGTTGTCGTCGAAATTGGCGTCGCACCCGTGAAGCCAGCTGAGTTTGTTATCTTCCGAATCTCCCAGTTCTCTGGCGGCACTTCCATCAGCGACTGATTTAACCTCCAAATTACTCGAAAGGAATAACCCCTCATGTCATTAACCGCAGGTGATGCATTAACCGCGTATTCGTTCACTTTCTCAATTGATGGGCAGACAATCCCGAACGTGGTGGAGGTAAACAACATCACAAAGGGAACGTCCACCATCGAGACACAATCGATGACCCCAGACGGCACTTATGTGCTCGCTCAGATGCTTGGCCCACGTCAAAGTGGAACCTTGACTCTGACCGTGCTCAACACGGGTGATCAGAATGTGACCACCTGGCTCATGCAGGGCATCAATGGTGACTTCGCTGGTGCTCGCAAGACCGGAACCTTGGTTTACAAGGACACTATGGGCAAGCCAGTTCTCACAACATCATTCTCAGATGTCATGGTTACTAACATCAACTACGGAGACATCAAGGCTGGAAGCGCTGCCTACATCTCCATGGTTATTTCCATGACGTTCTCTGAAATGACAACAACCGCCTAATGACTATCTGTAAAAGATGAGTACAACCCAAGAGTTTCAAACAACCTTCGAGTTTGTTCTTCCGCGTGGATACGTAGACCAACAGGGAACTGTCCACCGCGAAGGAACTATGAGATTGGCAACGGCTCGAGACGAGCTGCTGCCGCTCTTAGATCCGAAGGTGCGCGAGAACGAAGCATTCCTGTCTCTCGTGTTGTTAGCTCGGGTTGTAACTCGTTTAGGTTCGTTGCCCACAATCGATGACCAAGTCATCGGTGGACTGTGGGCAACGGACCTAGCTTTTCTCCAAGATGTCTATCGCCGCATCAATACCGAAGGCCACACTCTCGCCGAGGTCACCTGTCCGTGCGGACAATCCTTCACGGTTGACGTGGCAGGTGGTGGCCTGGGGGAATAGCCACGGTCGGGACCGACCGCCTCTGGGAGGAGATCGGATTCCTGGCTTACTACGTTCACTGGTCCTTTGACGCAATCATTGATTTAACCCACGACGTGCGACGAAGGCTTCTTAAGCAAGTATCGGCTTTGAACCGAGCAGAATCCGATGGGAGCAAGTAATGAGTTCCCCCGACAAGGATGAAACAGAAGCCTTGAACCCAGAAAATTCGGGGTGGCGCGGGCCACTTCGCGGGGATTTCATGTCCATGCCCCCGTTCCGGCTTAGCACGTCAACTACCCAAAGAATCAGTTCGCGTCTCCCACAATTTGTGGTCACCCGCCGTAACCCACTGGTCTCGACAACCGACATGCGCCATGGATCCACTGAAGAAAAAGTGGGACTTATCCGCTTTACCAACACCCGCCCTGTGCGACCAAAGGGCCAAGAAGCTGAACTCATTAGCCGGGTGAATCCACCCGCTTTTACTGACGGTGAAGATTTCACTCCCGAAGCTCAAAACAACTATGAAACGCAACCTGATGCAGGGGTAGTGCCGAAACTCGCACCCCGCTCGGTTCCCGTAGTTAATTCGCGTCCACGGGTGGCACCAAAAGGATCACACCAAGCAGCGGCGGTGAATCGACTTGGGGCTCCGCGCGCCCAACAGAAGCCAGATTCTCGTCCACGCAGCCAAGGACCCATGATTCCCTCAGAAATGGCCAAGCAGGAAGATGCAAAACCCCTAAGTCGCGAAGAAATCTCTGCGGTGATGAATGACAAGGCGGCAAGTGAGCCCTCGCGGAATCAAGATCTTCGCGTTCGGTCGCGTCTTGGAGCCGCACCTATTCGCGAAGCCGCAATCATCCCTGCGACCAAACCGGTTGTAACTCCCAAAGCAATCTCACCCGCCAAAGAAGTAGCGGAGCCTGAGCCCAGCAGTGCGCTAACACAGCGCACGCGGGGTGTCCCAGAACCCACACTGACCTCGCGAAGTCAGGCACAGCCGACAGCTGTAGCACCATCGACAACTAGATCGCGAACGAATGCTCCTGCTTCGAGTGCTGCGACCGGTGTGGCTGCTGATCCCGTGCTGAGTTCACGCACGCAGGCACCCAATAGCAGTGCACCTGCGAGTAGCGCACCTGTTGCTAGCACCCCTGTTGCGAGTGCTCCTGCTAACAGCGCACCTGTTGTGAGTGCTTCTGCTAACAGTGCACCTGCTAATAGTGCACCTGTTTCGAGTTCACGTGTAACGAGTGCTCCGAGTGCTGTTGCTGCTGATACCGTGCTGAGTTCACGCACACAGGCACCTAGCAGCAGCGCACCTGCTGATAGTGCACCCGTTGCTAGCACCCCTGTTGTGAGTGCTCCTGCTAACAGTGCAACTGCTAACAGTGCGCCTGTTTCGAGTTCACGTATAACGAGTGCTCCGACTGTTGTTGCTGCTGATCCCGTGCTGAGCTCACGCACACAAGCACCCACTGGGAGTG
>JBBARV010000031.1:0-8493 GCA_040399625.1 Candidatus Nanopelagicales bacterium
CAAATGATGAAGGGGCCGAGTAACGAAACTCGGCCCCTTCATCATTTCCCTCTATTCGAACTGCGGCTACTTCAAGCCAGCAGCGCGGTTATCAGTTGTTAGGCAGCAGCGCGGCTTTGTGCCGTTTCTTTTGCGGCAGCGATTGAGGCTTCTTTGTTAGGAATGAAGCTTTCGAGTGCTGGGACAACACCTGCGAGACCGAACTCGACAGTGATTACTTCAACATCGGTTGCGCCCATTGCTCCGGCGAATTGGCGCAGGAATCCTGATGCGTAATCCCAACCAGCCTTCGGGCTTCCCGCAGCGTAACTACCACCCTGAGCGACAACGAAAGTTACTTTCTTGCCAGCGAGAGTCGCAGTTCCTTCGTCGAAAACACCGGGAATGACGATGCTGTCAATGTATGCCTTGAGTACTGAAGGAACACCGTAGTTCCATAGTGGGGTTGAAATCAGAATCTCATCAACACCGGAAATTTCTTCAATGAGGTACATGCGGGCGCCCCATTTGGCGGCCATTGGCTCACTGCGATCGGCTTCAGCGACGTAGCCGGCTGAGAGTGCTTCAACATCAAGGTGGGGGACGGGGGTGGTGTTGAGGTCTCGGGTGATTACGGTTCCGTCGGCATTGGCTGCGTTCCAGGAAGTGACGTATTCGGCGGAAACTGTGCGGGAAAGTGAGTTTTCAGCCCAGGGGCTGACTTCAATGTGCAAAAGCGTTGACACGGGAACTCCTCTAATAAGTTAGTTGAACGATCAACTAACCATACTACAGGCTGAAATGCTCCACAACCGCGGGCCCATCAAAGTAGGGACCAATAATCGTGCGCCATTGGGTGAACTGATCGGACTCACGAAACCCCACCGTGTGGGCCTCGAGGGTTTCCCAATCAATTGTGAACATATAAACGTTGGGTCGTTCAACACACCAACCAACATGTGCGAACTCGATAACGCCTTGTACGTTGGGGAAAATCTCCGCAACTGCGCGATCAAGATCGACGATGAACTGCTCATGTAAATCTTCTTTGACAACTACCTGCGCAACTTCACGAATCATGGTGAACTCCAATCGATTGGTGTATCAACTTTTTTAAAAACTCCAGTCTTGGGTGAACATATCTTCCTGGATAGTCATGCGCAGCGGATTCATGCGCAATATTCCTGGCGCACCGTCTAAAACATTTTGCAAACCGTGCATCAAATCTGCAAACCCAGATGTCTGCCTGTGCTCGAGCTCGGCTTCCTCGCTGGCGAAAACTTCAAACAGCCAGACGATGTTCTCCGTGTCAGGGTCCGTTAACACCGTGTACACCTCGGTGCCGGGCTCTTCATCAATTCGATCGGCGTAGGTGTTGAGCAGATCGAGAAGTTCAGTTCGTTTACCTTCGGCAACATTGAGGCGGACAAGTAAAGCCTGTCGTCCCGGAAGTAAACCATCATGCAACATCTGATTCACCAACCTTGTATCTATTTGGCACTGTTCTCACGTTGAATATTTCCGAGGTACCAGCCATAAGTTGCGGTGAGCCCGTCTCGCAATTGGATTGATGGATACCAACCAAGGGCATTGATTCGACTGGTATCTAACAACTTACGGGGCATCCCGTCCGGTTTACTCGAGTCCCATTCAAGCTCACCTTCGAAACCAACAATTTCCGCAACGGTCTCGGCGAGCTCACGGATGGGGAGGTCATCACCCCAACCAACATTGATCGTTTCGTGTGAATCGTAATTTTGTAACAACATCAAACACGCACCCGCAAGATCGTCAACATGCAAAAATTCACGTCGCGGCGCACCGGTTCCCCACAGTGTTACCGACTTGGCTCCACTTTCTTTTGCTTCGTGAAACCGTCGGATAAAAGCCGGGAGTACATGCGATGTTTCTAGATTGAAGTTGTCACCTGGCCCATAAAGATTTGTTGGCATCGCAGATATCCACTTACGCCCATATTGGGTGCGGAACGCTTCGACATAAAAAATTCCAGCAATTTTTGCCATGGCGTATGCCTGATTGGTCGGCTCAAGCGGACCGGTCATCAAACTTGATTCACGAATTGGTTGCGTAGCGTGTCGTGGGTAAATGCAACTGGAACCCAAGAAAAGTAGGTTCTGCACATCGGCTGCATGAGCAGCATCCATCACATTTGTTTGAATCAACATATTGTCTTTAAGGAAATCAACGGGGTAGGTCGAGTTCGCCATGATGCCGCCCACTCGAGCAGCCGCGTCGATCACAACGTCAGGCTTTGCCTGGCTGATCGCATCCATGGTGTCTTCTCGGTCGCGCAAATCAAGTTCACTCGATGTCCAACCAACGATCTCCCCAACACCAACACCTTCGAGGGCTCGGACCAATGCGGACCCAACGAGCCCACGATGCCCGGCGACATAAACTTTCATATCGCCCCACGAAATTTCACTCACCCCGAGATTCTGGCATAGACGCAGATTTGTGCAGCCATGTGTGTGAGTACACACGGGCGCATGCCTGTACACGTCTACATATTTCGTACACGTCGGCATATCTCGAATAATCGCGCCTATACGTTAGCTGTGCGGATTTAAGAGCGTTTTCGTGGAGTTTTTCAGCATGTTCCCCATAAGGATTGGATTTAAGTAGCACAGCTAACCAATAGCGTGAACGCAGTAGGCATGCATTTGAACGTAGTGGGCATGTAATGGCATCACCCACGTGCGGTGCCGAAGATTCGTAGCCCTCTATGGCTGCGAGTGGAGCTGCATGTGGGCAAATTCAGGGCGATTACGTGTCTTGGCGTATAGAGCAAGAAGTGAGTCAGCGGATAACAAATCCCGATAAGAAAATGAATCCGCACACCAACCATATGAGCGAAGCGCCGTGATGGTTGATGCGATTGACATGGAGGTTTCACGGTCATCGGAATAGTGCCACGGTCGCACCACAATTGTCTTGTGTGCAGGTATCGCAAGCTGATCTTGACTCAGTAAGACCGTCAATGTGTTGTAGTTGGCAGCAATCGTGGCGGCTATGAAACCCTGCCAAGGAATCTCACAGAAGGGCAACATATTTTGTTTACGCAGTTCAACAAGTTTTGTAACGTTGTTACGCCCGGGGAATCGCTTTCTCCGAAGCAGTATTTTAATAAATTCTGCATCATTCTGTGTACTGAGCAAGCTGATCAGCGACTGGCGATACGCAGATTGTTTAATCCCGAAGTCACCGACACGGACACCGACACCGTCCTCGAATAGGTGATTGAGGTGCGGCGCTTGAGCGGCGTCAAGTAGCACATTTAATTCGGAGAGATCCAACAACCCTGCGAGATCGGCAACAATTCGAGCGGGATGCGTTATACGTAATCCGTTCGTCATAACGATTTCTGCAGGTATTAGGTCACCGAGGTGTGAGTGGATCCCTGCTTGGTGTGAGCGCGCACGGGAGCGAGAAACAGTGACATGTAATCGCGGATCAATGGCGACCCTGTACGGCAGTGGCAGACCAAGAATTCTGGCCGCACTTATGTGGGAAATAATTGCTGGTGCTCTGATCTGACCAATTCGACGTTGCAACTCTTGATTACTCCAATTCGGCACACCAGGAAAATCCGAATTGTTTTCTGGTATGAACAGGGAATCGATGGCTAGGAGCTGTTCAACATTCCAGGAATTTCGGGTGAGAATTGAAGAACCAAAAATCGTTGGTTCACGGTAGAGGCTGCGAACCACGGGATCAAACACAATGCATCACGACGACATTCTGTGAGTGAGTGGACACGAGAAGAGGAGAAACACGCAGGCTGTGAAAACAATGACGAAAAAAATCACCTGGGGATACGCTTAGGTCGTGGTAAAAATTGGATCCCTGTCATTCGGCGGTAAAGCAAAGACCCCGCTTCCCCCCAGCAAGTATCGGATGGGCGGGAAACATTTCAAAAATGACAAGGCATTCATCAAGACAGCGGTGCGTGACGTCAAGCGTCTGGAGAAGTACTGCAACCTCAACCCAGACTCCTCACTACTTGACTGGGGCTGTGGCGCTGGTCGACTAGCGATTGGGGTTAAGGAGTATTTCCCATCGATTAAGGATTATCACGGAATTGACGTACAGCGGGAACTCATCGATTGGGCAGACTCGAATTTGGCCGGTGAGGGTTATCGATTCACTTATGTCGACGTAAGCAATGAGCGCTACAACCCCGACGGTTCACCCGAACGGACCCTAAGCGCCGAACCACACAGCGTCGATGTTTTCTACGCCTACTCCGTGTTTAGCCACATGAATGCGTTAGACACCGCCGGGTATTTAGAACTCTTGGGGAGCACACTCACCCCGACAGGCAAGGCTTTCGTAACCTGTTTCGTCGAGGAAGACGTACCCCAATGGGATGAAAACCCCGCTGGATACGGGCCACTTGAGTGGAAAGGCCGGTTGCACTGCACCCGATTCTCCCGCCAATACTTCGAATCCCTCGTAAACGCTGGCGGGCTGGCCGTCGACCGGTTTGAATACGGCCGGGAAACAGATGGTCAAAGTTTGTATATCCTGCGACGTCGTTAATCAGCCAACCGACAATTAGCTGATTGGCCGTGCACGCACTGGTACCGTGTACGGGTGAGCATCGAGAGGCCAGACCCTGCTGTTGAGCAAGGGAATGATCCGATCACCGACACGGGAACGTGGCGTCGAATCGCTCGAGAGGCTCACACCACCCAAGGTTGGGCGACCACTGATCGGCATCGGGATCGACCACATGAGCCCCGTGACCCATTACGGGTGTACGCAACCCGCGCGGTAATTTTTGATTCAATTGCAATTTTTGCTGCCGCTGCCACCGGTTTCGTGTTGAGATGGACGATCCCCTACAACCTTGATATTTCCGATCGCACCTACGTCTATTTCGCACTCGTCGTTGTTGTTTCTTGGATCATTGCATTAGTGGTGCGTGGCGCCTATGACACCCGGGTGCTCGGCGCCGGCTCGGAAGAATTCAAACGGGTAGTCACCGCATCAGCTGGGCTTTTTGCTCTGGTGGCCATTGTCGCGTTTGCATTAAAGCTCGACCTGTCCCGCGGTTTCGTTCTGATCACTTTCGTAGTGGGAATGATTTTCCTGCTCGGCGAACGTTGGGGATTACGCACGTGGTTGCGCCATGAACGCAGATACGGAAATTACTTGCACAAGACCATGGTCATCGGCGAAGGCGACCGTCAGCAGGAAATTGTGGACATGTTGGACCGTGATCCCGTTGCCGGATTTGTTGTGGTCGACGTCTCGCAGGAACCTGCAGAAAATTGCACAGAAGAACAACTTGTCCGTTGGTTGGACGAAGTCATGGCGCGTATTGCCATCAATGACGTGGACACCGTTGCTATTGCTGGTACACCACTTTTAGGCCAAGACCTCATTCGTCGATTGTCGTGGCGACTTGAAGGACCACGTATTGACCTGCTGGTGGCACCGACATTGGGAGATTTTGTTGGCCCCCGCGTCACCATGCGTATGCAAGCAGACCTTCCCCTCATCCACCTTGACGAACCTCAACTCACCGGGTCCAAGCGAGCAATTAAACGAGCACTCGATCTCGTGTCGGGTGTCTTACTATTGATACTTTTCCTGCCATTCATGGCATTTGCCGCCGTGGGAACTTTCTTCTCTAGCAAAGGGCCGGTCTTCTACCGGCATCAACGAATTGGCCGTGGTGGTGAAGTCATCAATGTTGTGAAATTTCGAACCATGTACGTCGGATCGGATGAAAAACGGAATCAGGTAATCGGAATGCCGGATGAAAATATCGGCAACCGGTATCAGAACGATCCCCGGATCACCCCGTTCGGTGGAATTTTACGCCGTTGGTCAATTGATGAAATGCCCCAAATCATGCACGTGCTCAGGGGAACCATGTCCTTGGTGGGCCCGCGCCCAGTCTTGCTCGACGAGATCCCACTTTTCGGCGACGCGGATCACCGTCGCCACCTCACCAAACCCGGATTAACCGGCCTGTGGCAGGTATCTGGCCGCAAAGCCGTTGACTGGAATGAACGGATGCGGCTGGACTTGGACTACGTCGAGCACTGGTCCCCGGCCCTCGATCTTGTGATTGTGGCAAAAACTGTGAAAGTAGTCATCACCGGCAGTGGGGCGTATTAGTTCATCTGGATTTAACTAAAAAGTGGCGTGGTTAGTTAGTTTTTCGAGTCACATGGGTTAGGTTCAGAAGGTTCCTTTTTCTACTTCCCAACATGCAAAGGATTTTAAATATGCGCCGTGCGCTCATCTCCGCAACACTTTCCATTGGCCTTGCAGCATCCTTGGTGCTCGCAAATCCAGCTTCGGCTGACGGACCGATCAATAAAGTGCAATTCGGGATGCACGTACCAAATATCTCGCTCGGGGTTGATCCTGGTGTGAGTTACGGGGCAATCCGGCTGTGGGATTCCGGTGTTGCATGGGGCCTGGTTCAACAAGGGAAGAACAAGTTTTGGTGGAACGGCCTTGATGCTTCGATAGCGAATGCGAATAAGCAAAATGCTGAAGTGCTCTATGTCTTGGGAAGTACCCCGAAGTGGGCGGCAACTAACCTAAAGCAGGGCACCTACCCCAATAAGGGTGCTGCATCTGTTCCCAAAATGGCCGACTGGAAAAAATGGGTCACCGCGGTGGTTAAGCGCCACGGCAACAGCATTAACGCCTACCAGATCTGGAATGAAGCGAACCTGAACACCTTCTGGGAGGGCACACCCCAGCAAATGGCTGATTTGACCAAGGCCGCATCGAAAATTATTCGTCAATACGATCCAGGCGCGAAGGTTGTGAGTGCAAGCAGCACCGTTCGTTTGGAGAGCGCCTACCAGCGTTTCTTCCCCGCGTACCTCAAGGCACTCAAGAAGGCTAATTGGCCGGTTGACGTAATCTCCGTACACACCTACCCCGATGGCCAAGGAAACCCTGGTGATCGTGCGGCGTACCTGGACCAGGTGAACAGTCAACTCAAAAAGTCCAAAGTCCCTGCATCAAAGCAACTCTGGGATACCGAAGTCAACTACGGAATTAAGGGCCCAGGCAAGATTAAGGGTCAAAGCATTACCGGTGACACCGCAGCAGCCTGGACCGCCCAGACCTACCTAGAGAACATGACCCAAGGTGTGGATCGTGCGTACTGGTACTACTGGGATAAGGCCAACTCACTCCTAGGAATCACCTTGCAGGACGGAACCCCGGGCGCCGTTGGCTACCAGACCGCCTACATGTGGATGAACAACTCCTATTTCTCCTGCACTAAAGGCACCGTAAATGTGTGCCAGATGGGTGATTACACCCAACCCGATGTGGTCGTGTGGTCGAACTCAGGCAGCGGGACTTACACTATTCCTGCATATGCAACGGTGCGATGCGATGCAATGAACCGTTGTTCCACAGTTAATCCCGGTGACTCAATAGCGATTGGAAACATGCCCCTATGGTTTGGAAGCGCACAACAAAACGGTCAGAATCAGGCAACTCTGGTTCCAAGACTCGCCACTACGCCTTAGTCAGTGTTCTCGCAGCAGGAGCACTGCTGCTGACCGCTTGCGGTGGAGGTTCTGAGACGACCGGAAGTGAAACTCCAGCCCCCACCGAGTCGGCGGTAATTGACCCCAATGCGGTGCAACCGTCACTGGTGGGTTTGCATATTGAAGGCGCCGAGGGTGGCGCTTGGGCATCAGCTCCATTTGGTGCCTTGCGCTTGTGGGACAACGGAACTGCTTGGTCGCAAATTGAACTTGAAAAGGGTAAGTTCAAGTGGGACAACCTGGACGGTGCGGTAAACACCGCTGAGTCACGGGGTCTGACCGACATCCTCTATGTCATGGGAACTACACCCGACTGGGCCGCCGCCAATCCCAAAAAGCTTAATCCAAGTGACTACCCGCAGCCGGGAGCAGCAGAAGCGCCAGCCAACATCACTGACTGGTCCGAGTGGGTCACCGCGGTAGTCACCCGTTACAAGGGACGCATTACTTCCTATCAAATCTGGAATGAAGCGAACTTGGCTAACTTCTTCAACGGAACGCCGCAACAAATGGCAGAGTTGACTAAAGTTGCCTACGACATCATCAAAGCAATTGACCCCGAAGCACAGGTTGTTTCTGCTTCACCATCAACACGTTTGATCAAATCCTTTGATCGATTTTTCCCCGCATACCTCGAGGAATTGGCAGCTCTTGGTTGGCCGGTCGACGTAATTGCGATCCACACCTACCCTGATGCAACGGGTGATCCATCCATTCGCGCAGCGTTGATCCTCAAGGCCCAAGATCTACTGAAAGCCTCCGGTGCACCAACACTTCCATTGTGGGATACCGAGCTGAACTACGGCCTCGCTGGCCCCGGAGATCTTCCTAGGGAAGAAATCACCGGTGCACGCGCCGCTGGCTTCGTTGTTCGTACCTTCATTGACGATCTACGTCTGGGTATTGACCGCAGCTACTGGTACATCTGGACTTTGAAGCCATATGACCTACTCGGTGT
>JBBARV010000032.1:0-8086 GCA_040399625.1 Candidatus Nanopelagicales bacterium
GCCTTGCAATGCGCTCAATCGGTCAACACCGAAGTCGTTGCTGCGCAAGCCATTGAAGAAGGGAAAACCGGTGCAGAGATCGGCCACATGGTTTCCCAAGCCAGAGCGCAGGCAGTGACTGAAGGTTTGAGATCTCTTTAATTACATTGGTATGCTTTGGCCTATGTCACACTTACTTTTAGTTGAAGATGATGAGCTCCTTCAAGATGGCTTACGCGCACAGTTGGTCAGCGCAGGGCATACCGCTATCGCTGCCAGCAACGGCTCGCAGGCACTTGCTTTTTTAGAGTCCGAACGCTTTGATGGGGTAGTTCTTGATTTAGGTTTACCGCCCATCAATGGCATAGACATGGATGGAATTCAGGTGCTACGGACCATTCGTCAGCGTTTATCCAATCTTCCCGTCTTGATTTTGACTGCTCGCGACGATATTGATGATCGCGTTCAGGGACTTAATGCAGGTGCAGACGACTACCTTACCAAACCGTTTGAGATGGCCGAACTGCTAGCCCGTCTCGCAGCCATGCTGCGCCGATCGCGCATGCCCGCTTTTGACAGCGCACCTGATTCTGAGCACTCTTTCAAACACCGCTTGCGCATTGACCCGGATCTGCCCTTAGCTTGGTTGGGTGATGACACGATGGATTTGACTCAACGCGAATGGTCGCTGCTCAAACTTTTATTTGATCAACTGGGCCAGGTGGTAAGCCGTGAGGATGTTTTTTCGGTATGGCAAACCCAGGCACCAGAAGTAGGCGCGACCGGCTCGAATGCGCTTGAGGTGTACATCCACCGCATCCGCAGAAAGCTGCATGACAGCGGCTTGACTATTCGAAATATTCGGGGACTTGGCTATATGCTCGAACTTCAAACTCCATGACTGATTTTTCGCTTGAAAGCGGCTTTTCACTCAAACGACAACTTTTGGTGTGGCTATTAGTGCCGCAGTTAGTTCTTTGGCTGATGGGTGGGATATTGGCGTTTCGCGTAGCCTTCATTTATGCTGAAAAAGCCATTGATCAATCATTGACGCAGTCGGTTCGCGCCCTGGCCCGCCAAGTCAAACCACTTGGCTCTGGATTGCTCGTCGACTTTCCAAAGGCCGCCCAAGCGGTTTTAGAGCAAGACCCAAAGGACAGACTAGCCTATATGGTGTCTTCTCCTCCAGGTAGTTTTTTGCTAGGCAATGGCAAGCTTCCAGGCCCCCCTAGTCAATTTTTTGTTATAGACAACGTACCCATCCTCTACGAAATTTCATTAGAAGGTAAGCCGATGCGCGTAGCCTCCATGGAGCTTAGCTTTGGTGATGGTCCAGCGGTTCAGCGAATGCGAGTTCAAGTTGCCAAAAGTCTTGCCGTCCAAGAAGCCATTGCCAGCGAATTGGTGCGCGATGTTTTATCGCCTTTGCTTGTCTTGGGTGCAGTTTTAAGTTTTCTGATGTACGCAGGTATTCGGCGCGGGCTTGCGCCTTTGGAGCGCTTAGAAGCGCAATTAGCGAATCGCAATGCCGCCTCGCTCTCTCCAATAGAGCTCACACAAGCCCCGCAAGAAGTGCGGTCATTGGCACATGCTTTGAACCAATTGCTGGCTACAGTGCGCCGAAGTTTGACTCAGGAGAAACGGTTTTTAAATGACGCCGCCCACCAGTTACGTACCCCTTTAGCTGGGCTTATCAGTCAAACAGAATTGGCTATGCAGGAAACAGAACCTCAGGCCTTACATGATCGATTACAAAAAGTCCATATAGGGGCACAGCGCAGTGCGCATTTGGTACATCAACTGCTTTCACTCGCACGCACCGAAACAGAAGTGACATTGCACCGAGTTGATATAGCCGCGCTCGCGCGTGAGGTTGCTCGCGAATGGACGCCCAAAGCGGTTGGTTCAGGTATTGATTTAGGGTTTGAGGGAGAAGATCATCTGCAAGTGTCAGGCGATAAGTTACTTTTGCGCGAAGCGCTTAACAACTTAATTGACAATGCCCTTCGTTATTGCCCACGCAACAGCAGTGTGACCTTGCGTGTTCGGAGTCAGTCAAATCAAGTCTGCTGGGTCGAAGTTGAGGACACAGGAAGCGGCGTTAAAGAAAGTAACCTGCCGAAGCTATTTGAGCGTTTTTGGCGAGCCAGTGAACTTCCCGGAGGCTGTGGCCTTGGGCTTGCCATTGTGGCTGAAATTGCCCAACGCCATGCAGGTTCAGCCCACGCCATCCCAACCCGCCCCCATGGCCTTACCGTCCGTTTGGAGCTCCCACTCACATAAAGAGTGCTTGACTGACTGACTAACTAATCAAATGACCCTTTGTAGTCGATTTCCGTTTGAAACATCGAACCAATTTAGATGCGCGTTACTAAGCTCCAAGCCCACAAGATCACCGGGCTTGTAATGGATGTTTGGAGCGGTTCGCACCGTGATGTTGCCAACATCGGTCTTAACCACCACATAGGTGTCTGCGCCAGTGGGCTCCACGATGGTGACCTCACCACGCCAAGGGCCACTATCAAGTAACTTCACATGTTCAGGCCGTACTCCCAATACGGCTTCTCCTTGTGCAGGGCAAGAGCACGCCACCGTTGTTGAGGTAAAACTAAATTGGCCTTGCAACCCCGCCGTAGTGACTTGGCCTTGTACCAAGTTCATAGTCGGTGACCCGATGAACGTTGCAACATAGGTATTGGCTGGCCGGTTGTAAATTTCATCAGGCGTTCCAATTTGTTGCAACACACCATCTTTCATCACCGCAATACGGCTACCCAAGGTCATTGCCTCGATCTGGTCGTGGGTGACGTAAACACTGGTGATGCCAGAGACTTGGTGCAAGCGTTTGATCTCAGCACGCATTTCTACGCGCAACTTAGCATCCAAATTACTCAGTGGCTCATCAAACAAGAACAATTGCGGATCTCGCGCTAAGGCGCGTCCCATCGCCACACGTTGGCGCTGCCCTCCTGAGAGCTGGGCGGGGCGACGGTCTAGCAAATGCTCAATTTGCAACATGGCTGCCACTTCTCCAATCCTCTTAACGCGCTGCACTTTGGGTACTTTGCGCATCTCTAAAGCAAATCCAATATTTTCTGCAACGCTCATCGTCGGATACAAGGCATAGCTTTGAAAGACCATCGCAATATCACGCTTAGCAGGGGCGACACCCACTACGTTTTTTCCGGCGATACGAAGCTCGCCCTTTGTCGGCTCCTCAAGCCCTGCGATGATGTTTAGAAGCGTCGATTTTCCGCAACCTGAGGGTCCTACCAATATCAAGAATTCGCCAGGGGCAACTTCAATATCGATCCGCTTGAGTACTTCGACGGCTTTTTCGCTTTTCCCGAACGACTTTCGAATGCCTGCAATATGAAGTGATGCTGCCATTTTTTATCCTTTCACAGCGCCAGCTGTGAGCCCTTTTACAAAATATTGTCCCGCCAACACATAGACCAACATCGTGGGCAAACCGGCGATAACGGCTGCGGCCATGTCGACGTTGTAGCTTTTGACGCTACTTGAGGTATTGGCCATATTGTTGAGTCCCACGGTGATGGGCTTGCTATCGGCACCACTAAAAGCTACGCCGAACAAAAAATCATTCCAAATACTGGTAAATTGCCAAATCAAAGTAACCATCAGAATCGGCGTAGACATAGGAACCACGATCCGCCAAAAAATGCGCCAAAACCCCGCGCCATCCATACGTGCCGCGTTCACTAATTCGCGCGGAATCGCGGCGTAGTAATTGCGAAAAAATAAAGTCGTTCCCGCCAAACCAGCGAGGCAATGCACCAGAACCAAACCACCCAAAGAGCTCGATAAACCCAGATAGCCCAGCACCTGACTCATCGGCAACAGAACCACTTGAAAAGGCATAAACACACCAAAAAGCATGAAGCCAAATAGCATCTCACTACCTTTAAATTTCCACATGCTCAGAACATACCCATTGATCGCGCCCCATGCCGTAGAGAGCAGTACGGCGGGCACTGCCATCACCACCGAATTTAAAAAATATGGTTTCAACCCGCGGCAGTCCACCCCGGTACACGCGCTATCCCACGCCAACCGCCAGCTATCCAAATTCAAACTGCTCGGCAAGCTCAACAGGTTGCCAGAGCGAATTTGCTCTGCGTCTTTGAACGAAGTTGCAAGCATCACGTACAAAGGCGTCAAGAAAAAAACGGCTGCGATCAACAGCACGGCATACACGAGGCCGCGTGAAATATATTTTTCTGTCATAGCTTTAGCGTTCATGGGGTTTAGTACGAAGTTCGCTGTACAAATAAGGAACAACAATCGCTGCAACTGTTGCAAGCATCATGGTCGCGCTGGCAGCGCCCAGGCCAATTTGCCCACGCGTAAAACTCATCACATACATGAATGTGGCTGGCACGTCCGATGCGTAGCCCGGTCCGCCCGCAGTCAACGCCATCACCAAGTCGAAACTTTTAATCGATAAATGCGATAAAACCAGAACGGTAGAGAAAACAACGGGGCGCAATATCGGCAAAATGATTCGCCAATAAATTCGTGGCAAGCTTGCGCCATCCATTTGTGCAGCTTTGATGATGCTATCGTCAATTCCACGCAATCCAGCTAAGGAAAGTGCCATCGCAAAACCCGCGGACTGCCAAATCCCAGCAATCACAACACAATAAATCGCAGTATCACTTTGCACCAACCAATCAAAGCTAAAACTTGCCCAGCCAAGATCATGCATGAGTTTTTCTAAACCCAAACTGGGATTCAACATCCATTTCCAAGCCGTGCCAGTCACAATAAATGACAGGGCCATGGGATACAAATACACGGTTCGCAAGACGCCTTCGAGGCGCACTTTCTGGTCTAGGAAGATCGCTAAGCCCATACCGAAGGCCATAGAGCCCCCGACATAAAGCACGCTAAAAATACCCAGATTTTTCAGCGCAAGTCGCCACCTGTCCATTTCCCACAAACGGACATACTGCTCTAAACCAACGAATTCGTCATAGTTGGGCAACATCCGCGAAGCAGTCACAGACAAGACGCCATTCCACACCATGAAGCCATAAATAAAAGCAAAGCCCAGCACAAAACCTGGTGCAATCACCAATTTGGGGATGATGTTTTCTAATGATTTCATAGTGTCTTACCCAGCCTGCCTAAAAGAAACCCCGCCCCACCACCAAGCTGAAGCCTGCGATGAAGACGGGGCCATGCGACTCCCGTTAAGCATGACGCTTATTTGGTCGCAGCTGCTTTCGCAATATTGGCTAAGCCGCTAGCGATAGAGATTTTGTCGTCATTCCAGAACTGACTTACTGCATCTTTGATAGCGCCTTCAGCTGCTGGTTTGATCGCCATTCCGTGTGCAACAGAAGGAACCAATCCGCCGGTCTTTGCTGTGTCCACGAAGTCTTTGCTAGAAAGCTTGGCGCAGTCATCAAACTTGGCCATGCTCATGTTCAAACGAACAGGGATAGAGCCTTTGTTCAAGTTGAAAACTTCTTGGAATTCTGTTCCCATGATCGATGCGGCCAAATCACCTTGCGCCTTTTGAGCGCCAGCATCCTTGAGCTTGAACATCGCAAACGAATCCACGTTGAAGGTGTAAGCATTGGCGGTGCCAGGAGCAGCAGCGCAAATGTAATCTTTACCGGGCACTTTGCCAGCGGCGGAGAATTCGCCCTTAGCCCAGTCACCCATGAACTGGAATGCGGCTTTCTCTTGAATCACCATCGCAGTAGCCAAATTCCAATCACGCCCAGGAGAAGCAGGATCGGTATAACTTTTAATTTTTCGGAAGGTTTCCAGTGACTTTTTCATTGTGTCGCTGGTCAAAGCTTTAGGATCGAGTTTGATCAACGCGTCGTTGTAAAACTTCGCGCCGCCCACACCCAAAACCACTGATTCAAACGTGGTGAAATCTTGCCAGTTTTGACCTCCATGGGCCACTGCAATTAGACCTGTTTTTTTAACTTTATCTGCGGCTGCAAAAAACTCGTCCCACGTTTTAGGAGCACCGCTCACACCAGCTTTCTTCAACACTGCCGCATTAGCCCACATCCAATTGACACGGTGAACGTTGACTGGAGCAGCTACATAATTGCCTTTGTATTTCATGACATCGGCAACTACGCCTGGGAGCAGGCTGTCCCATTTTTCTGCATTAGCAGTTGCATCGAGGTTAGCGAGAACCCCTTCGGAAGCCCACTCTTGAATCGCAGGTCCTTTAATTTGTGCTGCTGCAGGAGGGTTTCCAGATACCACTCGGCTTTTGAGAACAGTGGCTGCATTGTCACCGCCGCCGCCTGCAACTGCGAAATCTTTCCATGTGTGGCCTTTGGCCTGCATGATTTTCTTGAGCTCAGCCACTGATTTGGCTTCACCACCAGAAGTCCAGTAATGCAATACCTCGACCTCACCTGCCATGGCCGCGCTTGTCGCGACCACCAAAGCCACCGCAGCAGCCAATTTAGAAAGTTTCAACATCATGTCTCCAGTACTTTTTTTGCGGCAATGTGTCCGCAATATAGGGTTGAATCCGTTCCAGCACCACGCCAGCACGAATTCATTAATTATTCATTAATTAATGAGGCGTCCGTACTAGGACTTTCCCTAAGTTTTTGCGTCCAAAACCAAGGCCAAGGCGGCGTAATCCCCCACTTGCATACCTAATCCCGCTGAAACCACCTCCAGGCCGTGAGTCAGCGCGGAAAACTTCCCCTGCCAATGCTGATTGAGCTTAGGGAGTAAAAATTCACGGTGGTGCCAAAACACACTCCCCCCGATGCTGATGCGTTGCAAATCCAATGTAGAGGCCATGTTGTAAAGCGTACGACCCATTACCCGGCACAGTTCATTGACAACGCCCATTGCCAGCGCATCGCCGGCTTGGGCGGCGCCCATCAGTGCAGAGGCGTCTGGATACCCTTGCGAACCGAATCGCCGGGCAATGGCGTTGCCAGCAATCAAGCCTTCCACATCGCCTACGTTGCCGCAGCCACACAGTGCCTCGGTGTTGTCGCTGACAAAGGTGTGGCCTGCATGGCCCGCATTGCCATTCTTTCCCCGCAAGATTCGGCCATCGACACACAGCCCCATTCCAATACCGGTACTCCAAGTCACGTAGGCGCAATTGGCAATGCCTTGCAAAGCGCCCCACCGGCGCTCAGCCTCGAGCGCACCCACTCCATCGTTTTCTACGCGAACACGAGAAAAAACTTGAGACAAAGGGGCCTCTAAATACGCAGTGGGCCAATTATTGGGAAGCCCTCGCGCAATGCCTGCCAAGCCACCGCAGATATTGGGAGCAGCGAGTTCAATTTTTCCCGACTCAATTACAAACGGCCCACAAGATGCGACTCCTACGGCCGTGATGTCAGCCGCTCTCAATTCACCTGCTTGGCAGCTCGCTTCAATCAAACGAATAATTTGCGCCGCAACTGCGCCCCTGTCTCCTACTTTGACCGTTGGCTCAGACACCTTGCCTCTAACACCTTGGCGGTCAGCCACGCTGACTGCGATCTTGGTGCCGCCTATGTCGACGCACGCCACTGGCGCCGTCAAGGAGGAGAAATGAATTTCAAATGTATCGGCCATAAAAATCAACCCACTAGTTGCAAATGTTTCGCTTAAAGAATGCGCCCGTAATCGTCTTTCAGGCGAATGATGTCATCTTCACCCAAATACTCTCCCAGCTGGACCTCTAATATTTCAACCAAAGCGCTCGTTAAATTAGCCAGTCGGTGGACTTGTCCTATTGCAATGTCACAGTGTTCCCCCGGATTCAAATCAAAAATCTGATCCTCTAATGTCACTCGCGCCACACCTTGCAAAACCACCCAATGCTCGCGCCGGTGTTGGTGCTTTTGCAAACTGATTTGCTGGCCTGGCAGCACTCCAATGCGCTTGAGTTTGATGCCCTCTATTTGAGAAGATACGCTTGATACAGATTCATACCAACCCCAAGGCCGCTGCGTACGCTTCACTACTTCACTTCGAATTGTGTTGTTCATGGCGGCAATCCTAACTCTACGAAGCCACTCGGGTTACTGCTCTGTTACAAGCAATGCATCTTGTCGCCTTTGACAAACCCAAGCGGTGTCCACGGCACCCC
>JBBARV010000033.1:0-7646 GCA_040399625.1 Candidatus Nanopelagicales bacterium
CCGACTACATCAGATCTCACATGATCTCTCTCTCTCTCTCTCTCTCTCTCTCTCTTTCTCTCTCGCACATTGTCGTAGGACGGGACGACGCCTACGAGTGGTGCGGCTTCATCTTCTGGTCATGCGGCTATATATCCCGTCTCAGATGGCGGGCTGGACTGTCGCGCATCTATTTTGTATGAAGGGTCGAAAACATATTTGCAACAAGTCAGAACACTTCTCTTAAACACTGTTGTTCGCTTTGATGGGGCCCGATATCCCGGGCCATGCTTGGCCGTCTGGGGGCCCCACTCATTACTTCAATCGACCGGCCGGGACATATATTTACCTTATGTTTCGCAATATTGTTTCTGGGCCGGAGATCGGGGTTCCGGGCCGGATTTCGCCCGGATTCTAAATCGGGAAACGATAACAATCGGCTTTGCGGTCGTCCTTCCGCCGGCAGGGGCTCCCGGCTAGAATCCGACCGAGACAAGATCCGGCCCGGAAGCCAGAGCTCCGGTCCGGAAGCAATATTGCGTAACATATGGTCCATGTTTCCGGTCCGTGTTTAAAATCGAAGCGTTGAAAGGAAACAGCCGCGACCCAGATGCCGGCTTCTGCCGGGGTGGACGGAGTGAGACAGCCCGGGAGCATGATCCCGGAGCCGACGACAGCGACGGTGGCGCCTGATGCTGACAAGGAAGTTCAGATCGACAACGCCTCCGCACAAGAAAGGAAGCAACCAGTCCAAGGACATGAGGACGCGATCGAGTCCACCGAGAGCGACACAGTCCTTGACGGGCTGGACGGAGCGGGGCCGACCAAAAGCCAGGCCCCGGGAGGTACGACACCGGATGCCGTCGAGGTTCAGGTCAATGTCGAACCCGAGAACACGGCACCTACTACCCAGAGTACAGCACCCGTCGAACACGACGGGAGCAATGACGGGCCAGAGCTTGCCAAGCAAGGCAACGAAAATCTTCCAAACACCAAGCAAGTCATCGACTTGCAGGACGAGGGCTCGCAGGCGGCCGGGGACATGACTGAAGAAGAAAAATTAGAGGCAGCAAAGGCCAGCGGTGAAACGTACGAGGATGGGAAGGCCAGGCTCGAGAGGAACATTGAGATTACGAGAAAGAAGAAGGCCAACATGGAGACGATGCCCGACTGCGAGGAGAAGACCGCAATGGCTAAGCAGATTGCCATAGAGGAGGCCGAGGACAATGACTTGCAGACCTGGTTGGAGGAGAATAAGCCCGAAGCCGAGAAGACGGCACCGACTACAGCACCGACTACAGCACCGACTCCAGCAGCGGTTGCTGTTGACGGCCGTAAGGCGGCAGGTGCCCGTCGCAGAGGTGCGGCGGCATCGGGTAGCAATGCCGGACCCGAGGTTTGAAGATGCTCAGGGTCAGCAACAAGGTAAACCGTTACACATCGAAAGGTCGGTAAATGAGGAGGGTACACCAAACGTAACTTGTCGCCCCTCTTTCAATCAGCCTCAAATGTGGCGGGTGCTTGTTCCAAGGTTGGTGGCCCCGGAGGGCCCCGATGGAGGTGAATCACAATGTGTTCGTTCATTTTAGCACACACGTCGGAACGTACAGTTGGACCTTAGGGTCCGGGTGGTTCGTCGAGTTGAATTTAGCTTGGCTTTTCAATGATGGTCAGGGGATATTCAAGGCCTTCTTATTGGCTCAGACCGACGGGGGGCGATGAGGGGGGAAAGGATATAGGGGATATCGGGTGAGAGGGAGGGGGATCAGCCCGCCCCCCCTCTTTACCGGCCTAACCCGAGCCCGGCAAGCATACTTAGGGTCACACACTAAGACCGCATCCTACAAGTAAGGGTTGGGACATTTAAACAAAAATGTGGAAAGCTGACAGTATTCAAACTTCGAGGGGAAGCAGAACAAAAAAGGCAATGGCAAAAGGGAGGCTACAGCAACAACGGCAGCCTCGAAGGTGCCTCATCGAAATCCAAACCGACCCCAGTCAAGTCGATCGAACCCTCATGTAAGCGGGGGCGGCTCCGGGCACCGCACATTTTTGGGGCCGGGTATGTACACAACACCCCGAGCGGAGGATGTTTGGAGCCGATGGCATCCAATGCCTTCGGCAGTGTAGATGTGTCAGCCGGAGCACGGTCATCCGGCTTACGGAGTACCAGTTCTCCAAACAATCCGCCCCCGCGGGCTCCAGACAATACCTTGGACAAAAACTGGCCCGCACGGAGTTGAGTATAAAAACCCGGCCTCGGACGGGGCTGGGCTGATATACCACAACCTAATCCGTGCGGTTCAATTTCTTACACAGGATATTATTTGGGGCCCCATGCAGGAGGGGAGGGGGGGGGGAGGGAGCGGCTACCACCGTGCAGCAGTGCAGGCTGCCTCGGTCAGCTCTAGTTCTTCCTCTTCTAGCAGTTCAGACAGCGACGCCGACTCTGACGGCCTCAGGATCGGGTGCCACAGGCCCTCCAGACGAGGCCCACTTGATCTAAGATTTCAAGTCCGTCTCATCAAGGCCGGAATCCACTAATGAAAACAAGCGCAGTGTGCAAGCATGAGTGTCAAAACCGAACAGTGTTCATCCAAGTTGCAGACTTACGGAACTATTCCGGGAAGCCCCCGGCCCGGGCCGGGAACTCCCCGGACTTTAAGCTCCCGGTTTGAGAGAATTTGTTAGGTCCGAGAGGAAACGCGGTCGGGGGAGGCGTCTGGAGCGACCACGGACATAAGCTTGTTTATTGGCGGTCAATATGGTTTGCCGGGTGCCGAAACAGTGTTGAACATCGGTTTCGTCTGCTAGGCGTTTGGAATGAGGATCAGCGATCCAAAAGCAAAACATGCCACAAAACTCAAGGACCAGAATTCGAAACTCAAGGATCAAAGAGTCGCTGCCTTGCAAAAGGTGGCGGTGTTTCAAGGGAAACTCAAAGAGAAGGATCAGGCCCTGAAAGAGAATAAAGAAGCCTTGAAGCAGCAAGGCAAAGACATAACCACGTTGAGAAAGGAACACCAGGCCGAAGTGAAAAAATTAAAAGATGATTTCAAGTCCTTCCGGCACCGGTTCCCTGACCATACTATGACAAAACAATTCAAAGCCATTGCAGCATTGTCGAACAAGGTAGTCGGTGAGAAGGAAGCAGCTGAGTTGATGGAGAGGTTTTGTTGGGGATTGTAACTCACTAATCGGCGGGGCAGATCGTCCGGCGAAGTCGCGGTGCAGGAGCGGTGTGGGAGAGGGGTTTTGGTGGGGAAGGTGTTCGCCGCCGAAGTAAATCATTTTCAATCCCTCAGAGGTTTTCTAAGATGAAAGCAGAGTCCAAGGTCGTTTCGCAGCTGAACGAGAGCTCGTCAACGATTCACAAGACAATCGAAAGAGAGATGAATTACATCGAGGTTTGTGCCCACTACAACTTCTTGAACACAAAAGATGTGAAGAACGATGAGACACTGCAAGAGTACGAAGACCTTGGGTATTTGCGGATACTTACGGGGTGTATGGGTCCTACAATGAGATGCTTGCCGGTGGCGTAGCAAGAGCTTTGATGTAAGTAAGAACACTATAGTAAGAACACTCGGAGCCAAAGCTCAACGAGTCCTGGGCTTCCGGGGCTTCGTGGGCGGGCAACAAAACTGAAGCCCGAGGCATTTGCAAATCACCACCAAGCAACTCAAAGTTATCACCCCAGCCACTCCGTGCTAGGAGCGAGCCGCTGAAACAGAAACAAGTTGATTTGGCAGAATCCAAGGGTTTCCCGAAGAGCGCCGGCTACACATATTTTGTTGCTGGCACCCATTGGTGAAAACGTTGGACCGCACAGTCGTCAACTTGATTGCACGACGTTGTTTACTTGAGCCGCCCCAAAACCGGCATGGGTTATCTGAGTCCCGTCAGCCGACACCCACCCGAAAACGAGATCTGTTGGCATATTGTACGTTCAGCATCGTGGTTATCAAACCACACTGTGCGAGCCTAACGACGAGCCTGAGGCAAGTCGGCGGAGAAGGCCGACCTCAGGGAGGAACGCACGACTCATGGTGTGGAGCAGGAGCCGTGAAGACACGGAAACCCTGTTGGTGTGAAAGGCGGGATCCCCGAGCTCCAATCCCCCCGGGCTCCAATCCAGACCCAAAGAGCACAAACTCTCGCAAATCACTTTTGCGAAATGTGTTTGTGTGCAGGGCCGACTTCTCTGTGGTAGCCTCACAGGTTGCCAGCCACAAGCCGCCAATTTGTTTTCTCTCTCTCTCTCTCTCTCTGCACCAGCACGGTTCCCGAGCCATTAGGAACCGAGTGCAGCTCAGTCGTCTGCATTTTGGTCGAGGATGTCCGGCAAGTTCGCCAGGACAGCGGGCAAACTCAACCATCCCCCCGCCCGCATCGGGGATCAGATGTCGCGGTTGATGCGATGGGGCCCGGCAAGCCGGTTAGGCCCGAAAAGTGTTGGTGTGATCGGGGCCGGCTTGCTGGGCCCACTCGCATCAGGACTTTTCTGGCCTAGCAATGTGCCCAATGCATTTTGCGTCCGTGAGGACATTGATGGGCGATGACAATCAGAAGAAGGAGAAGAAGGAGAAGAAGGAGAAGAAGGAGAAGAAGGAGAAGAAGGAGGGCGAGGCCGTCGAGAAGAAAGATAAGAAGGAGAAGAAGGAGGGCGAGCCTGGGCCGACCAAGAGGCGCCGTAAGGACTTCGTTCCATGACGGACGGAGGCATCGGCATTTTAGAGGTTAGGACCCTTGGGCGGTTCGTGGTGGGTCCGGGGCCGCCAGCTCCGGCCATATCCGGCCGATTTGCGGGGTGTACAGGGGCTCCGGGCCAGGATTGAAAACATATGCTTTTGGTGTTTCCAAAACGTTGCCAAAAATCCGCAGCCCAAGTTAGGCCGGACCTCGGCAGATCTAGCATCGAGGATGTCGGGGGTCGCCGAAGTCGTCCGTTTTGGACGGTCTGATCAAGGACGCGAACCTGAACAAGGACGCCCAGCCTTGAGTCTGACTTTGTTTTTTGCAGTCGTTGCCGGCTTCGTTTGCTCTTTCGTTTGACTTGCCTACACCTCTGGATGACGAGAAAACTCTCGTTGGGGTCAGCATTAAAACCTTTTCTTCATTTTCCGGGTGTATGTAATGGCTATTCGCCGGATCGTCCCCCGATTACATTCGAAAAGGTGGCCCCATGCACCAGTTGTTTGAGCCGCAAGGACAGGGCCCGCGAAGGGGCCGGCTGGTAGACAGCACCGTATATATCACCGTACACAGCACAGATTGACAAGCCGCACGCGAAGCTCAAAGCTCACACGCACGTGGAGCCAATGGCTTCGAGCACGTACACGTAGTGCGGACTGCCAGGTGTAGCACTCTCGCCGCCGCCGGATGCGTTCCAGCAGAGCTGATTCCCACGCCAAAACAGCAAGATCTGCATCTCAACAGCTCTGCTCAAGCAGCTGTCGCGAGCCTCCACGACGATAGTCATGTGAGACCAGATTCGCCTCAACTGGTGCTGCTCCCAGCGACGAGCTGGGTCTCTCGTGATGCCCACGTAGAAGCCCTTGCGACGGGCAACGATCTTGCGGACGACCGCATCGCTGTGCTGCACTGCGGCTGATACATCATCACGATCGCCGCGGGACATCATGAAGACGTTCGGCCCTGCCAGGCTCGAGCCACGGTCCCGGCCCACAAGAGCACGCCAACACAAAGCTCCCAGAGGGCTGTTAACTCCGGCGAAAGTCGACGGCGTGTTCATGCTTGTGAATGGTGACGGCACCGAGGCTGCGACAACAAAGCGACGGGAGCGTGCAGGCTGCAATATTGGCAGCACGGGGACGTGGTGCGGCGAGCGGCTCCGTGGACGTGGATCCATTTCGCGGGCGATCCACTTCAAGGCGAAGTCAGGCAAATCAGATTCACCGGTGCTGAGGTCAACCCCGCCGTTGGTCTGGGTGTCCACGGTGCCGGTGATGAGGTGCGCCTCGTCGCTGTGGGTGTCCACGGTGCCGGTGCCGGTGCTGAGGTCTGCCCCGCCGCTGTCGGTGTCCACGGTGCCGGTGATGAGGTCTGCCCCGCTGGTCTGGGTGTCCACGGTGCCGGTGCTGAGGTCTGCCCCGCAGGTCTGGGTGTCCACGGTGCTGCTCCTTCCACCGCATTCCTTAGCATCATCTGAGGCGGGGTAACATCCACTGCAAGCACACTGGCATTCCGCCTCGCACAGACCGCAAGTGGGCGGCTGGTCTCCACGTGAGGGTCGCCCGCCAAGCGCGTCATGGAGACAGAGTTGGCCTTGGGCGCGGGCCCAAGGGCAGCGGCAGCCGCTCCTCGGTACTTCGCAAGTAACGAGTGGCCGCGCGGCTCCTTCCACAGTCGAGTCCAGTGTTTTACTCTGCTGCAGCTGTGCCCCAGCCACCGGGATACTCACCGAGCGGCTTTCTTCAAGCTCTTCGATGGGGGAGCGAACTCGCCCCAGATCACCTTCTGCACAAGTTGTGTTGATGAGGTCTACCCTTTCAAGAACCACCAACCAATCAGCAGCGTCCATTCCGAGGTCTACCCCGTCGCTGTGGGTGTCCACGGTGCCGGCGAAGAGGCCAGCGAAGACAAGGAAACAAGCGCCGAGGTCCTGAACATCAGGCTGCGAGAGGCAGCCAACTTGCAGATATGGAAAGCTTTCTGATGTAGATTGAGCCAAAATGGCTACGGACGGTGTGAACCTTGGATCGCCTTGCATGCATGCATGGACCGTATATCACCTCTCCCCATGCATCTCAGCCGAGGTGGGGTGGGGTGGGTGGGGAGGAATGTGGTGGGGACGAGCAGAGCCGAGCCAGATATGATACGTTTTCTTGTTCGCGGGTGCCTCCGCAATGCTGCCCGCGTTGCAAGGGCCTGCAAAAAATGCGACATCCATAGTCGTGAGGGTCCCATGAGCACAAATTCGCACTCGCGAAAAAACCACCGAAGGTGGAAGTGGAAAGTGGGTAACGGCAAAGTGTTGATAATGAATGATGCTGGCAAACTGGTACTCCGTAAGCCGGATGACCGTGCTCCGGCTGACACATCAACACTGCCGAAAGCGACGGATGGCAATGTGGGAACCTCCACCATTAATTATGTGGCCCACGGCAAATCGGCACAACGTGCGATTCAAAAAACGGTTCCCCAACAAACACGAGGGAGCAAACACGAGGGCCTCCCGGGCGGCGACGGCCTCGTGGGCGGCGGCAGCCTCGCGGGCGGTAAGCACAAACCAAGCTCAGAACGTCAAGTCCTCCAACGACAGGTTGTTGTTCATTGCCACCCACCTCCGCACCTCCTCTGAGCACTCGGTGTTGACAATGTGTCGGTTGCATGGAGAGTCTAAGTACCCCGTGAGCTCGAACTTGCTCACCGCTCTGTAAGCAGAGTCCCAACAAGGCTGGCAACACTCGTAGCGCCAGCCAGATGGGCGATGCACGATTGCGCGACGCCGTGTCCACCCGAACCGCTCCCGCCTGGCGCACACCGCACACTGCATGCCGCTCGGCGATGCTCGGCGAGCGCTGACTGGGAAGCACCCGAAACTGCGGCCAAAATGGCTGCGGACTAACCCGATTTCCGCCCCAGTGACCACGGGCCCCGACTATCCCGGTGTGCAGTTTTCTGAACCGGGCCGCGGGTGGCTC
>JBBARV010000034.1:0-6218 GCA_040399625.1 Candidatus Nanopelagicales bacterium
ACAACGACGCCAATCAGCCCCACAATCGTGGCTGTTTGGGCATCAAGATTCATACTTATAAGCGTAGCGGCAACTTAGCGCGCTTCAGGAACCGCACCAAAGTGCTCACAAGTTTGCCGTCCGTGCCAACATATGACCGTGAATGCTCTCGACATGCTGACGGTCGACCTTTTTTCTCGGAGCGCAGCAACGATCTTTGGTCTTTTTCTGTTCATCGTCACCACAATCAGCATTTTGCGAACTATCGTGGTTCCACGCGCACTCACGTCACTCATTGCCGATTCGATTTCTCGAAGCGTGACCGGAGTTCATCGATTTATCGCCTACCGTCACAAGACCTACGTGCAACAGGATTCGGTCTTGGCATGGGTTGGTCCCATGATCATCGTTTCGCAAATTGTCACCTGGCTAATACTGTATTTGATCTCTTACGGTCTGTGGATTTACGGACTTGGTGGCGCTGATTTCATTGACGCATTCCGTGAAGCGGGATCGAGTTTATTCACCCTCGGTTTCGCTGGGACAACAAATTTTGGTCCAACAATTCTCGCCTTTATGGCGGCGGCAACCGGTCCAATCGTGATCGCACTTCTCATTGGTTTTCTCCCCACCATTTATGGGGCTTATATTGACCGTGAAGTTAATGTTTCACTGCTTGGTGTTTCCGGTGGTCAACCCAGTTGGGGACCAGAATTACTTGCACGACTCACTCTTAACGACCAAATCGCTGACATCCCCGATCGCATGAACTCTTGGACCAAATGGTTCGGTGATCTTCGCCTGACCCACACGACCTACCAAGTACTCGTTCACATCAGATCCGCATCTCCATACCGGCATTGGGTTGTCGCCAGTATCACCATGTTGGACGCCGCAGCCATGCAACTTGCGCTCACAAAAACATTGCCGCGTGCTGAGTGTGCGCAGGTGATTATCCACGGGACGCAAACACTGGAAAGCATGTACGCGGCATTATTTGTACGCAAAAAATTTCTGAAAGAATTACCTTTTGTTGGTCGAATCCTCGGTACGCGAGGCTCTGAACCTCGGGCACAAGACCAAATACGCGGTTACAACCGTGGAACGGTTGCGGTTGAACAGGCAGCGAGTGCGGACACGGCACGTGGCTTCTCAGCAGATGCCATTCGACTAATGCGTCAGGGTGAAAAAAGCGTTTCCCAACTCTCACAACAAGAGTTCACCGATGCTGTCAACATGCTCAAGCGGGCGGGCTACCCTGTTGAAGTCGACCTTGACACTGCTTGGGCACAGTTTTCAGTCACACGATCGAGATACGAATACATTGCCTACCAACTCGCATACACGCTCGATGTAGTTCCAGCACCGTGGAGTGGGGGGCGTAAGAATAAATTTGACACTATGTGGCCAACTTCAGCCGTGGAAATCTACGAAGGCAAGACTAAAGAAGATAACCCAAGAGACGAAACTCCCTAGAATTTTCTAAACGTCACGCAGAGTGACTTGGCGTGAAGTCAGTCCCGAGCGGGCGCGGCGTTCCGCATCGGTCAACGGTTCTGACACCTTTAACGCCGCATCAAGTCTCTTACCAAATTCTGCAGCTGGTCCCTCAATTGCAGCGGCGCCACGGCCCAGCGGAATATCCCAGACCGGAACAATCAGCCCTTGAGCGCGAAACATACCGACCAACCTGGTGTCAGGACCGATTGTGTCTTCTTCGGCAGCATGCAAACGCGCGAGCGCATTGAGCAACTCGTTCTCCGGGGTCGACATAATCCAACGCAGGTGTTCTTTCTCCCCCATTTGAGTCCAGTAGCCCGAATCAATCGATGCAAGTTTCACTGTGGGATTTGCGTATTCACTCGCGCGCTCAAGGGAAGCCTTAACTTCGTCGGTTAAATCCGATCCCTCTTCTATCCAGAAATCAAAATTTTCATGGACCACAACATCTAAAGCAACCGAGGCGTCAATAAATTCTTGGGCCGAGGGTGACTCGGTGGTGACCCGCTCTAGTCCAACCGGTTCGCCGTAAGGAGCCACCAGCGCGCGCTGTAAAGCATTAGCAAGGTCGCGGGATGGGTCACCGCTCCCCGTATTGATTTGCAGCCCCAGCAAAATGTCACCGTTTGCCCGCACCAGTGCCGGGTAGGCCATAGGGAGCACCGTCCCCAGTGTCACCCGGCGTCCGTCGGCTACCCCAGGTTTAAGGGTTAGCTCTGCTGTCGCAGATGGAATTAACTCGCGCATCGCGACGATGTCACATTCGCTGACAAATCCATCGAAGGGTCGGCTCGGAGCGGCAACAGCCTTAGAAGCTTCACGACCGTGGCACGCCTTGTAGCGGCGACCGGATCCACAGGGACATGGCTCCCGCATACCTACTACGGGAACTTCACCTTCGAGCTGGGTTTTCTTAGCCATAGTGTGAAAACTTACCTGAACTCACAAACAATTCACTCGCGCGGCCACTATTTCACCACTGACCTGGAGTTCACCCGAGCAATAACCTCACTGGGATGATTACTAATAATCGCATCAACTCCCAATCGCAGACACAGATCAACGTCTTGCATGTCATCAACTGTCCACACGTGAACTTCGTGTCCAAATGAGTGTGCACGATCAACGTACTCTGGATCCTTCTTCAGGTAGTGAATGTCTATCCCAGAAATACTGACTCCCTTGGGCAACGAACCGTCACGAAAACGGCTTGCAGGCTTCCCAGCAAGTAAAACAACTTGGGTCAATGGGGAAAGTTTTGTGAACCGTTGAATAGCAAACTGGCTGAAACTCATAACGCGAGCTCGCGGGAACCCACTTGCCTTTTGCGCCTTGGTCAATCCGTATCGAGTTAAGACATCAAATAACTCGCGCTCAACGTATTTTCCATAACGCACCGGATGCTTGGTCTCAATAGAGAACTCAATACTTTGGGAATGGTCCAGGATTGTGGTAAGCAGGGTTTCCAAAGTCATTAACCGCGTTCGACTTTCATCGGGTCTGGGGTCTTCGTAGTCAATCCAGTCATCAAGGCTGCCACTAAAATCATTGGTCACCAAGTCCGCGAGCAACTGACCCGAGACCGATCCGCGCCCGGTACTCGTGCGATCAATTCGCCGGTCATGCACACATACCAAAGTCCCGTCATTGGTCAGACGAACATCACACTCAACCGCGTCAACCCCCAGCTCGATCGCCCGAACATAGGCGGCCAGCGAATGCTCGGGCTCCGTGTCATTTGCACCGCGGTGGGCAACAATTTTCGGTAGTGCCATGATTCCCCAATGCTAAACCGTGATCTTGATTTAATTCTGTTTGACCTTGACGGCACGCTGACCGACTCAGGTCCTGGGATTCTCAATTGCCTCGAGTACGCCCTACAAGATCAAGGAATCCCGATCCCTGAACGGGAAGAAATGCGTAAACTGCTCGGCCCACCACTGGTTGTCACATTCCGCGAATCATTTGGCATGAATGAGGAGCAAGCATCACAGGCAATCGACAAATACCGCGAGCGCTACCACGACGTAGGCCTATTCGAGAACAGTGTCTACGAAGGCGTACCAGAACTTCTCGCCGAGTTGCAAGGTGCTGGCCTTCGTCTGGCCACCGCAACAAGTAAGCCCGAATACTCGGCAACCAGAATCTTGCAGCACTTTGAACTGGATCAGTACTTTGATTTCATTGGCGGCGCTGCACTAGATGGATCACGCGATTCCAAAAACCTCGTGATTGCGCACACGCTCCAGAACACGAACACCCACCCAACTTCACACAACATCATCATGATCGGTGACCGACACCACGACGTGATCGGCGCCAAAGAACATGGAATCGACACAATCGGTGTGCTGTGGGGCTACGGCGACCGAGACGAGTTGGACGAAGCCGGCGCAATCAATATTGCGCAAAATCCAGTTGAACTTCGAGACCTGTTACTGGATCCCTCGGGTCTTTAGGTAGGCAGCGAGTGCCTCTTTGGATTCGGGCGAAAAAACATCAAAGCCCCACACGGCCTCGCAGATTTCCCACACTTGATTCATTGAGGTGATCTGCAGAATATCAGCGAGCACAGCAACGTCGACGAAGTCACGCGGACCACGACTGGCTCGTGCTTTTATAGCGATGAGATGCTCGGGCGATGCAACCGTAACTGTGAGGCCCGGCAGCTCAAGTGCTTGCCAAGCCCTTGAATCTTGCACGCGCGGCAATAGGGGCAGTACTTGGGAGTTCAACCACCCAGGCATGAGCGCTAGGTCCGATCGATCGGCCGCCATCTGATCAGCGATTTGGTCGATAATTTCAGACGGAGCGTAGATCCCATCAAGGTCCTTCGTCACGGTTGATCGACTATAGCCAAGCAGCATCGCTCCCCCGCCAACCAAATAAATTTCACCTTCGATTCCACGCTCTTGCAATCGCTGGCCAAGTTCTGTCAATAACTCGACAATTTTTTCCCGACTGGCAAACATCAGATTGACTCCAGATTCATTCTGTCGATGAAAATACCGCGCGCACGCAACGACGGTACGCCGTTCGCAATTGCATGCCTGTGCAAAATGGAGTGTTGGTCGGGCAGTCCTGGGAACCATGCTGGGGAATTAGTTCGCAGTCTCTTGTTCGTCCAGCGAGGGACTCTTTCCAACAAAGACGTCCGGGTGAGGTGTACAGCCATTCCTGCATACAGCGAATCAATGTCCGCGTTACCCGTTGTTGCCGGCTCTGACATGAAGAAGTTTTGATCCTGGGAATTATCAAGATGGGTGAACTGATCGCGCAGCTCGATCATGAACCGGATGACATCTGTTTCCCAGAGCATCCGATCGGTTTCAATATTCGGTTTACTTATCCCGCTCGGGTGGACTCCTGAACTCAACAGGAAATCCCTCAATGCGACACCGCTGGATGCAAAAGTCTCTACCTCGAATGAGCGATACTGGGAATCGAGCGTGAGTGCCAATAACCCCGCGAAGCGTTGCTCAATAACCGAGCCAGGTGCAAGGACCCCGCGCTCGTAGGAACTGATGTTTGACTGCTTGGTCCCCAACATGCGAGCGACCTGAGCTTGGGTCAATCCAAGCTCTTGACGCTTAGCCAAAATGAGGTTCACTTCTCAAGTATATATCACAATGAGAGTGTTATATATATTGGGCATAGGCCCCTAACATCAAGGGCCGAACAGTGCTTCCGGGCATGAGGGCCGACTACACAGGTACGGTAGATCCATTGGCTTAGGAGGTTGCAATGACACGAATCGTGAACGTGGTCACGGACCCGACCAACTATGTACTCACACTGACACTCGACGACGGGCGAACGACCCACTTCGACGTCGCCCCAATGCTGTGGGGGCCAGTGTTCGAACCGTTGAAAAACAACCGAGCACTCTTTGACGCTGTCACGGTCAGTGAATACGGCGATACCGTTACCTGGCCAACTGGGGCAGACATTGCTCCCGAGGCATTACTCGCTAATTCAACAGTCGCGAGCTAGACGCCGAAGCCTTGATGTGACTTACACCTTCTGTGTCTGAGTTGTTAACGGGTGAACAGCACCCCTGGGTTGAGAATCCCCTTCGGATCTAGCGCCGTCTTGATCCCCCGCATAGCGGCGATTTCAGGGGCGCTGCGGGAAAGGTGCAGGTGATCGGCCTTCATGTGACCAACCCCGTGTTCAGCCGAGATCGACCCACCGTGGGCAGCAACGAGTTCCAGCACCGCTGCATCCAAAGAAGTGTCATCGGTGTCAGTTGTGAAGAACACGTGGAAGTTGCCGTCCATTAGGTGCCCAAACAGAACAACATCACGCACACCGGGCTGATCCAGGTAAGTGGTGATCTCCCGATACACGGCACCTAGCACTGACAAAGGAACGCTGATATCAAGTTTGTGACTCACACCCACTGATTCAACAGCCATTGCTTCAGTGATCCTTTCACGCAGCGCCCAGTATTTCGCTCGTTCACTCGAATCCATAGCTAACGTGACGTGCTCCAGATCCTCCAGCTCACCGGGAGCAATGTCACCGTTAACTTCCACAAGGATGTGAAACGGCGTGGGGAAGGGAACAACAATTCCGGTAACGCGCGAAACCGCATCAAGGCCCGCACGATCCATGATCTCCACTGCAGCGAGCCTGCCGGTGAACCGTGAAGCAATTGACAGAGCCTGATCAACGGAATCGCACCCCGCCACAATTAACTCCGTGCGAAGAGGGCGGATCAATTGCAGTGACACCTC
>JBBARV010000035.1:0-4081 GCA_040399625.1 Candidatus Nanopelagicales bacterium
AATAGCGAGATGATGGTCTCGCTCAGAATTACCCCGGAGGCTGGCTCACTATAAGTAACGGTGAAAGAGCAGTTTCCACCACTGTTGCAGCTCGGGCTATTGGTGTTGAGAGTAATGGGAACCGGACTAGAACAGTTGGCGCTCGCTGACCCATCGGCGGTGCTTAACACCAGACTGTAAGGAGGCAAACCTGGGGGAGGAGTTGGGCAGAAGAAAAAGAAGTTCGCGGACGATCCTGAAATTGCATTTATCCCAATTTCGATCGACATGTCGAAGTTAATTTCGTTGAAGTATTCGATGAGCGGCATGGATGTCGATGCGGGTGTGCAGTTTGGACCATTAGAGGCAATGGTGGTAGAAGCACTCGTGTAGGTGGTTGTTGCGCGAACGCTAGAACGCACCGAGCCCTTGTTGGTGGAGGCCTTAGGCACGGTGACTTTCGTGCGCACTTGATACAAACCCGGCTTAGTAGGGGCGCACACACTGAATGTTTTCTGTTCGGCTGAACCATCCTTGTTCGTGGTTCTCCAGATGAACTTCCCTTGGGTGACCCACGATCCGGTGGATTTGCCTGACCAATCCAAGGCGCGAACCTGGATCTCGGTTCGCAGGGTCTTGTTGTGAAGATCGGGATGTGCTTGTCCCCGCACAATCAGTTTGTCATCACCTTTGAGAACGTGATCGCTGGCGCCCTTATGGTGACCGTGCCTAATGCAGTCGTTGGCGTCACCATTGCCGGTAGGGTCACACGCTTTCGGTGTCGCTCCAGCGGGTCCACCGCGCACTTCACTTGATTGAGCACCTGTTGTCAACCCAGTCAACATTGACAGGGTCAGAGCACTCCCAGAGATAATTGCGATCAGGCGGCGAGGAAAAGCCATGGAAGTAAGGGTACATGATTTCATCACCCGTTAGGCAGTGCGGCGAATTAAGGACTCTGAGATAACGATTTTTTAGTTGCTTCGTTGAAGGAATTATGAATATGAGCGTCTTTGTTTGACGTTCAACAGACATAATTAACGCACATTGAAGACTGCGAGTGAGCGGAGTGAGCATGGAAATGAGTAAGTCGGAATCAGAGATTGATGCCTATGGTGACGGTCGTAGTCAAGCGAAACTCATACGAGGGATTCTTGGTGCAGGTTCGCTGGTCTTTCTTGTCAGTTCTGTGGTCTTGATCATTCTGCCAACGTATTTCGGTGATCTGTTGGGATTAACTACATCAGAAACCAGTGATTGGGCTCTGCGCATGATGGGCGCAACATTGCTTGCTTTGAGTGGGCAGATGTGGTTGGTCAGATCCGCTCCTGAGATCAACATTCGCAGGGCGGCGGCAGTCATGATTGTGGCGGGTGGCGCCATGACAGTTTTCACCATTCTCATGCCGGCCGACTGGACTATCGCGCGATTCGCTTATTTGGGAATTGGCTTAGGTTTCCTGACCGCGTATTTGGTTGCACTAATTCGACGCTGACTTTTTACTGAGTAGTGAGTTGACTCGCCGCCCACAGCTTGGCGTAGGTTCCCTCTTCGTTGAGTAACTCTTGGTGGGTGCCGTATTGGTCAATTTGGTGTTGGGCAATGACAGCGATTTTGTCACCTTGAGGAGCCCAGGCGAGGTGGTGGGCAATGGCAATGATGGAGCGATGGGGATTTCCAAAGCGCAATGCATTGATGACTGCCTGCTCAGCTTCGGGGGTGAGATACGAGGTGGCTTCATCTAAAATCAAAATAGGTCGGTTGGCCACAAGGGCGCGCGCAATGGCTATGAGTTGACGTTGACCCGCTGAGGGCATGGTGCCCGCAGATCCGATTACTGCATCCCAGCCACCAAGGTCAGCAATCACGGACTGCTCAATGCCCAATGCAGCAACAACGGCATCGAGTTCACTTTGGTTCGCATCAGGTTTGCTCATGCGCAGGTTGTCTCGGATCGTTGCGGAGAAGACGGTGGGCTCTTGAGGGACATAGGCAATCTGTTGGCGAAGCCAATGTTCGTCCGCCTCGCCAACGGGGACACCGAAAACTTCAACATTTCCTTTGATGGGGGCGTAGAAACGTAAGCCAAGTTTGACCAGACTGGATTTACCGGCGCCCGTACGGCCAACAACCACCAAGTGTTCACCCGGCATGACATCCAGTGATGCATCTTTGAGCACCCAGCCAGCATTAGTGAAGGCGAACCACACGTGGTCGTAACGAATCGCGGGAATGCTCGGGTCGGGATTCACCGCGGACTTGCTACCGGCCAACTGGGAATCGGGGTGCAGGTTCACAATCGTCACGAGTTGATCCATGGCAACACCGGATTGCCCGTACACGGCCTGCATTGTTGCTAGTGAAGAAATCGGGGAGATCCCGTTCTGAAGGTAGGTGGCAAAAAGAACCATGGTGGTCACAGCCACTGCTCCGGCAACTGCATCTTGACCGCCAAGGGCAACAATTAAAGCGACGTCGAGTGCTACGACGAATTGCGTTGCTGCTGCAAAAGATTTGAACACATACGAAGAGCGAGCTAACGCGGTGCGCTCAAATTCATTGAACCGATCAAATTCTTCCCGATGTTGATCTTGGGTTCCAAATGACCGAATCGTGGCGGCACCTTGGACCGCGTCACGAATGCAGACGGTCAAGTCACTTATTCCCGCTATGTTCTTTGCCAGTGACCAACGTTGGGCGCGCAGTAAAACCACGGCAAAAATAACGATCACGGGAAACACGAGATAAGCGATGATCGCGAGCTCGCGGTCAAGAATGACAAGTAATCCACCGACAACAACCAAAGTGACGACCGAAGAAACAACTGTGCGGGCACCGATTTTAACTGTTGTTTGCAGTAGTTCAATATTGTTCGTTAACTTGCTAACGATCGCTCCGATACGTTGGCGATCGAAATATGCCAGATGGACATCAAGCAGGGCGCGAAACGCTCGCAACCGCAAACGATTCAGGCCACGTTGACCTATCCAAGGAACCAGGAATTCGCACAGAAAAAGTGCGAGACCGAAGACGATTGCGACACCGACTAACACCGCAACCACCAGACCTATCCGTTCGTTACCAGTAGATCCACTGAGATCCTTGATTAGTTCCATACTCAAATAAATGGGTACGAGTGCTGTTACCGCAGTGACTGCAACACAGGACATGGCTAAGACCAACCAGCCAGCATCGGGGCGCAACAAACTCACAATCAGTTTTGCCCTTGCCTTGAGCTTGCCGGGAGTTTTCTTTTGGGTGGGTGCTGGTGTGTGTGATTGCTGCGTTTGCTGTTGGATGTTGCTTTGTGATTGTGGCGGGGTTACCGGCTGCTGTGGTGGAGCGTCGGGTGCGGGGGTGAGCTCCCCTCGGGAAAGGGTTGCCCTGCCGGTGGTGGGTCCTAATCCGGCGGGGGCGTAAGCGGTGGTGATCAGCTCGCGGCCATTTCGCTGTTGACTGATTCCCTCGTTAACTGTTTCAAGGGTTAATGCGTCAAGGCCCACCATTGCTGCATCAAGTAGGAGCAAGTCCGAGTTTGACAGCAGACCCCGTGCCAAACGGATGCGTTGCATCTCCCCACCCGAGAGCACCACGCCGGTACTTCCTCCCAGTTCGGTGTCCCACCCGTCGGGCAATTTGTTGACGACTTCCATTAAGTGGGAGCGTGTGGCCGCGAGATGAAGATCCTCGTCACTCACATTGGCGGCGCCGTAGGTAACGGCCTCGCGGATGGTGCCATGGAAAATCGAATCGTCACAGGTAACCAAGGTGGTTGAAGGAACCTGGATCTCACCGGTGACCTGTGGCACCATGCCGTGCAGTGATTGCAACAAAATGGTTTTGCCGCTGGCTGGATCTCCCTGAATCCCGAGAGTTTTTCTCGTTGACTGATCAATATCAATACCTTGGAGAATGGGGTCCGAACCCAGAGCGAACTTGAGATCACTCACTTTCGTGACCGAAGATGAAATGCGAGGGTCGGGGCCTGCGTCGGGCCAGGCAAGGACGGTTTCAATGCGCTCGGCAGCCGCGGCGGCATTTTGGCCCTCAGAAATAAATGTGCCTAATGAGATTGTGGGGGCAGCAACGTGCAGCATCAGTA
>JBBARV010000035.1:4181-6139 GCA_040399625.1 Candidatus Nanopelagicales bacterium
ACGGGAATGCCACTGCTAAGAAATGATCGGATCAACCGCAAATCGGCAGTCGCCCGTGAAACAACCTGACCAATGTCTAGCGAGCCGAGCGTAAACAGATCAACACGCAAAATGCGATCAAAAATACGTGAGCGAATATCCGCCTCAACATTTAGTGCAGCATTCGTCACCGAGCGTGCACGAGGAATCCACAACACTGCACCGATAAGGGCAAGTAATGCAAGTCCGATGCTCCATCGAGTTACCTCAGAGCCGGTGCCTGACTGGACCGCATCGACGACAAAACCCAAGGCAACGACGGAGAGCAGTGTGGGAATTGTTGTGATGATCGTGATGACAAGCGCCGTAATGATTGCGCGGCGATATTGATTCAGTAGTGCCTTGAGCGAATTCACAATTCTTTTTTAGGCGCAGTGGTTTTTATGCAGGTGTCGTTAGGATGCGGGACGGTCGTCGCGGCTCGCCCACATAGCTTCGTGCCGTCCCCAGAACTCACTCCACCGTTTATCGTGGAGGGTCTTCAACCGAGAATCAGTTGAGTCTGAAACACTGATCAATGAGTTGTCGGTGTCCACTACCGTGTCGGTATCTATGTCGATATCAGTGTCGATATCAGCATCAACATCAGTATCCACGTCGACATCGATGTCAATATCAGTATCTGTGTCAACTTCAGTGTCGGCATGAGGGCTGAGGTCATTGCTATTTACTGTGCCTGGGACGACACCTTGCACGAGAACTCTCGGGTAACCGTCCAGCTCAATTACCTCGAATGTGGCGCTTGTAGGAAAACGCGTGGAGAAGCTGCGCTCAAGAATGCGACGCGGTTCGGTGCGCAAACGATCAGCGAAGAAGGAATCCTCGCGAACACGTATGGCCAAGAAGGAATCGATGGCTTCTTGGGTGGGTATCGGCTGGCTGGTCGACAGAGCTAATGAGATCCAAGACCCCCGCTGCTTTGACAGACAATTCACGACAAAGTCAGAGGCGCCAGCGGCGCGGAATGCTGCCGCCGGATCCTGGGAAACAGACTTGAGGCTTTTGGTGTTGGTGCATACATCTACCAACAGTTTCTCTAAAGGTGTCATGCTGGCTCGCTGGGAAGCGGGTGCGGATTCGGTAATTGTCATTGTGATGCTCCTCTCGGACCTGATTCTGCCACAGTTAGGGGTACTGCTCTGAGCTTCTCTACGATTTCCCGGTCAATATACGCCGGCTCTTTGGGTGGCACGAACATGGTTGAGATACCAGTGACATGCTCCGGGCCCAGTTCACTCAAGGCCACCGGCCAAATTCTCGCTCGTGCCAGCGGGTGCTGGGCGGCCTCATAGATCACCACTTGGTGGTCGTGGGAGTACAGCTGTTGGAGTCTTTCGACCAATATCCCCAAGTTTCGCGAGTCGTACCCCCCCTTCGGGTAGCTGGGATCACCCACGAGAGCCACCTGCCACAACACCAGTGGCACCCGAACATCAATTTGGATGTTGCGGGTCAAGTAATACGTGGCTTCATAGGTTTGCATGCCCTGACTTGCTGGATCGATTTCCAGATCGGCGATCATGCAGTCTTCTGCGGAAATTCCCGGAAGCATCACAGCGGGAAGGCCCATCTCCCTCACCTGATTGATGGCCTGAAAAGTCGGATCAACAAACACGCCGGGGTGACCATAGAAAACCACAACCACATCCATTCCGCGACGAACCATTTCAACCATGCGTCCCGCCATGGCTTGATAAGTCTCACGTCGAGGAACATCGATCCCGTAATAGACGTGTAGGTCTTCACTGTTGGGGTTTAACTCCCGCAAATACGCATCAGTTACCGCATCTGCTGAACAGATGAGGACGATATCGGCTGACTCAACGTGAGCGCGTGCCTCCAAAGTGAGGTGGGCAACGGACTTAATCCCCGAACCAATCGCTGTTAATGAACCGGTGGCTTTCGCTTCAGCGGACAAG
>JBBARV010000036.1:0-5744 GCA_040399625.1 Candidatus Nanopelagicales bacterium
CAACCTTCGTCACGGCACTGCCACCATGGACACCCTTATTTCAATGGGGGTAATCGCTGCCTACACCTGGTCCCTCTACGCCTTGTTCTTTGGCGGTGCGGGTGAGACCGGAATGAAAATGGAGTTCACCCTCCTTCCCAGTCACAGTGGAGCAAGTGAGATCTACCTCGAGGTTGCATCGGCTGTAACCGTATTTATCTTGCTCGGTCGCTACTTTGAGTCTCGAGCAAAGTCAAAAAGCAGTGCCGCGCTAACAGCGCTGTTGAACCTTGGTGCCAAAACCGTCTCGGTCATAACAGCGGGAACCGAAAGCCAAATTCCGATTGGCAGTTTGAAGTTGGGTGATCATTTCGTTGTTCGACCGGGAGAACGGATTGCAACTGATGGAATAGTTGTTGAGGGCGCCAGTGCCGTCGACGAAAGCATGATTACCGGCGAGTCAATCCCCATCGAAGTAACAGTGGGGGACAGCGTTATCGGAGCAACACTAAATGCCAGTGGCCGCCTCGTTATTAAGGCAACCGCTATAGGTGCTGACACGGCCCTTGCCAGAATTACTAGCCTGGTAGAAAACGCCCAAGCAGGTAAAGCCCCAATCCAACGTTTGGCTGATCGGGTCGCCGCAGTCTTTGTCCCGATTGTCATTCTTCTCGCCCTTGGTACCTTGATCGGCTGGCTACTCGCTGGTGAAGAACCAAGCTTCGCTTTCACTGCAGCGGTTGCCGTACTTATCATCGCCTGCCCTTGCGCATTGGGACTGGCAACTCCCACCGCCCTGCTGGTGGGAACCGGTCGTGGCGCCCAGCTGGGTGTTCTCATTCGCGGACCCCAAATACTTGAATCAACAAAACGGGTCAACGTAATCGCCCTGGATAAAACTGGAACCATCACGACCGGGAAAATGTCGGTGCAAGAAATCAAACTCACCGACAACGTCGACCTCAACGAATTCCTCATTGTTGCCGGTTCCTTGGAACACTCCAGTGAACACCCGATTGCTAGAGCGATTTCGAACTATGCCGCTGAGTGTGTTGAACTCATCACTCCCATCGACTTTGTTTCAACACAAGGACGCGGAGTACAAGGACTCATCAATGACAAAGCCGCGATAATCGGCAACCCCGATTGGCTAGCCACCGAGTGGTCTCTCGCCCTTGATTCGAACTGGGTATCAACCCACCAAGATCAAGGTCACACCGTTGTAGCCGTAGCCTGGGACGGTGAAGTCCGCGGAATCATTTCCGTCTCTGACACCATTGCGGCCGACTCCAAAAGTGCAATCACGCGATTCAAAGAGCTAGGTCTGACCCCAGTTCTCATCTCGGGGGATAACCGCAGTGCAGCCGAGCAGGTCGCCAAAGAAGTCGGCATTGACAAAGTGTTCGCTGGTGTTCTTCCCGCAGACAAAGTCAGCATCATCATCCAACTTCAATCCGAGGGAAATGTTGTCGCAATGGTGGGTGATGGCGTCAATGACGCGGCAGCACTGGTTCAAGCAGATCTCGGTATGTCCATGGGATCTGGAACAGACGTTGCAATTGAGGCGAGTGACATCACGCTCACCAACAGCAACCTGACAAGTGCGGCAACAGGTATTGAACTTGCCCGAAAGACGCTAAGCACAATCAAAGGAAACTTGTTCTGGGCCTTCGCCTACAACGTCGCAGCGATACCGCTTGCCATGGCCGGACTACTGAATCCAATGATTGCTGGAGCAGCCATGGCGTTCTCCAGTGTCTTTGTCGTGACGAATAGTTTGCGGCTGCGGAGCTTCCACAAATAGGTCAGATGGTTCCATCAATAATTCGGCAAGGGATCAGTTCGTTTTCACTCAGGTGATAACTCGAACAAACTCTGTGATACCCATCAGCGATCACCAGCGGGACGTTAGTGGTGTAGTTCCCGCGCACGAGCAACACGGGAGAAAGTTTCGTGCCCTGTGCAACTTTGGTGATGTCTTTTATGACCGCGACGTCATTCATGGGCAACAGTTGAAGTTGCGCTGATCGCAATACATCCTTCGCGGGGTGCATCACCAGCGGCGCCTTTTTCAATCGCTCCACGAGCTTCTTGGCTTGAGCAGCATTGGTGAGCAATGAGAGGTACGACTCCGCCGCCGGGTAATCGTGGTTATCGGGTGCTTGCTGCCACAACATCAGTGGAACGGATACCAGCGGTGTGGTTGGCCCAGCTTTGCTTTGACTAACTTTCTCATTTTTGGGTGCTTTCTTGGCCATGACCCATCCCTCTCTACCCTCGAATTGTTTGTCCACAGAGACTAGTAGTCTACGTAGGCTCATCTAAAGAGAGCGCCGCCTTAGCTCAGGGGTAGAGCAACGCACTCGTAATGCGTAGGTCCGGGGTTCAAATCCCCGAGGCGGCTCCAAAGGAAATTGAAGATTCCATTAGAGATTCGCCCTTCTTAGTCGAGGGATGACTGCACTCCTCAGCGCGAAATCTCATGCGGAGCCGCCAATCATGAGGGTTCGGGTTGACGGACTTTGCACAACCCAGTCCTTGCGGACGCCCCAGTAGGCACCTTCTGCTTGTGCGCAACGACGCCTGGACTATTCACGACGAGTGTTAAATGGTTCCTGGTGATGGTGACGAAGTCACAGAGATGAGAAGCAATCGACGAGAACGCTGCATCCTTAATCGTTGTGGAAAGGGTGGGCACCACACGTGAAGGAGTCCCGCGCAAGCGGCTCCTAGTCCGTGACGGCGAGCCCCGGGATATGGTGATCTGAAGTTTCGTGCGTCCATAATCGTTGTTGCATTCGACGTTCCCAACAGCGTTTGGATCCGCGCGGTTGCAGCACCAATACCGATAACATGTGTGTTATAATTCCTTGGTGTGGATGGTTCTTTTCATGGACGACGCTTCTGACGAGCGTCTGGTGTTGCCAGCGAACGAGCGCAATGCCCTGCTGCATGCGCTGGACAAGCTCGAGGCGTTCGGGCCGCAGCTCGGCTTCCCCCACACCAGTGCAGTGCAGGGTTTTCCCGGTCTGCGGGAGTTGCGACCAAGGGCGGGTCGCAGCCCGTGGCGGGCGTTGTATCGGCGAGTGGACGACGCGTTCGTGATCGCAGCGATCGGACCTGAGGCGCGGGAGGACCATCGACGGTTTGAGAAGGCGGCACGACTTGCAATGGCACGACTCGCAAAACTGGAGGGAAATTGAAATGACAAAGTTATCTGAGTTGCGCACGGCCGGCGACATCCGCGAAGAGGACTTGGCCGACGACGGGATCCGTGCGGATCACATCCGCACGGCGCTGGCGCACGCCGTTGCGCTTCGCGTGCTGGCCTACCGCATCGAGCACGGCCTGTCCCAGACGGCGCTGGCGCGTCAGTTGGGGATGAAGCAGCCTGCGGTGGCGCGACTGGAGGCAGGTGACCATGAGCCGACGTTCAGCACGCTTGAGCGGTTGGCGCGCGGCCTAGGCATTGAGTTTCACATCGACATCACACCGGCCACGTCTGGGTTGCGAGATACCGGCTGATCCCTAAGCCGGGAACGGGTTGGTCGAGGAGCACACGCACCCACTCGTCGGCCTGCCATCGCCGCTAGGAGCCGTGCGACTCGAGGCTGAGATAGAGCCCGTAGAGCCTGGCCACCTCTCCTTTGGAACTTGCTTGAGAGAACTGCCTCGACGACCACCCGGTGCTTCGACATGGCCAAAAAGCTGTCGAAGTTGACTCATCCAAGTGATAGGGATGTCGTGGAACATGCGATAAATATGTCGTGAAACACGACACCCGAGGCGGCTCCGAAAAAAACGTGTCAAAGCAGCATGGAAGAAATACTTCCGGACACACAACAACACCAAAATGGATTTCCAAAACCTTGTATCCCCTGTCCGAGGCATCTCGGGGCCATAAAAATCACTTCTACGCGGATGCCAGTTTCAATCGCTTAACTCGGCGAAGGTCTAGATGCTTACGGGCCTGCCAAAGATCATGTGCGTCTTGCATTGCAAGCCAGCTTTCGGGGGTTCGTCCAAGTGCCTTGGACAGCCGAAGGGCCATCTCTGGTGATACCCGACTTGTCCCGTTCAGCACACGGCTAAGGGTGGAAGCGGAGACGTCCAACTGCTGGGCGAGCTCACGCCCACTCACACCGAAGGGCTCCAGGTACACCTGCGCAATGAACTCGCCGGGGTGTGGTGGGTTATGCATGGGCTTGATATCTGCCATTAGTGATAGTCCTTACAATCCAGGACGTACGCATTTCCGTCACGAAATTCGAACGTCACCCGCCAATTACCATTCACCGAGATGGACCATTGGCCCGCCCGGTCGCCTTTCAACCCATGAAATTGAAAGCCAGGAAGATCGATGTCCTCAATCGCCTGAGCCGTATCGAGTGCGGCCATTTGCATGCGCAACTTGCGTGCATGGCCTAACTGAACTCCCGTTGCTTTTCCTGTCTCAAATAGCGTGCGCAAGCCTTTATGCCGAAAGGACTTGATCATACGTGTATTGTAGCATGTTGCGCAACATGCAACTTAAGGTCAAGGCAAGCGGTGCGATGGGTTTCTGCGTTGTGGAGTCAAGAGTTGGGCTCCCTCTGCGCGGCATCGAAGGCAATTGGTGCCTGTCAAATTGTGGAAAGACACTGGATCACCGATCCGATGTGGGTAACGAGAGCGATGAATCAGATTCGCGTGCAAGTTCGAAACTGTGTCACTTCAATGACTTAGCTGTTACTCCACCCCGATGTCGTCACCTATTTCCAGCACGTATTCGTTGCCATCGACAGTCGTTACATAAAACGTTGTTGGGTAGGTGGATGTCGCTAGAATTTACGGGTGCTGGTGTCGCGTATCCCTCCGACCGTCGGCGTGCGGGTGCTTGTCGGTGTGATCCTCACGGGTCTTCTGTCCGTGCTCGACTCCACGCTCGTCGTGCCACTCCTCGCCACGATCGGCGACGAATTCGGTGCGGGGTCTGAAGTCTCTTGGCTGATCGCCGGCTACCTGCTCACTTCTACGGTGTCGATCCCGCTGTGGGGTCGCTGGATGGACCTGCGGGGTGAGCGCAATGCGATGTGGGTGGCGCTATTGGTCTTTTTTATCGGCACGGTTATCGCGATGCTCGCAACCAGCCTGCCGTTGCTTATCCTCGGACGTCTCATTCAGGGTGTTGGTGCCGGTGGACTCGTGCCGGTGGGTCAAGCGATCGTCGCAGCCCGGTGCACGGGTGATGAACGAGCCCGACTGCAGGTGTACTACAACGTTGCATATGGCACCGCGGCCGGCCTCGGCCCGCTGATCGGCGGCGCACTGGTCGGGGTCTCGTGGCGCTGGGCCTTTGCTGTCATTCTCCCGGTGATCATCATTACGGGCCTGCTGCTGTGGGGAAAGCTCAGCAGTCGTCCACGTGAGGTGGAGACCCGTCGGTTCGACGCTGTTGGAAGCATTCTCATGACATCGGGACTCACACTGCTGCTTCTAGGAATCGAGCGCTCATGGTGGGCCGCACTTGTCGCAGGCGCACTCGCGCTGCTGGCCTTCGTGCGGCACGCCCTTCGTCGAAGAGACGGGCTGATTCCTGCTGGTTTACTGAAGTCGAAGACGATTGTGGCTGCGTCCTCGATCGCTCTTGTCATCGGCTTTGTTCAGTTCGCGATGCTCACTTTTCTTCCTCGCCTCGCACAAGATGCTGCCCCGGGGCTCAACTCCGGAATCGTTGTCGTCCCCCTCACGTTGCTGTGGTTAACACTCGGGGCTTTCACCGGGAT
>JBBARV010000037.1:0-3796 GCA_040399625.1 Candidatus Nanopelagicales bacterium
TATATATATATATACTCATTCATATGTATATATACATGTATATGGTTTTCCATTATTTATTGTTGTTCAGACCCGTCCGTGCTTACGGCTATCCATTGTTTTTATATTTACTTTGCCACCGGCCGTAAAGGCCGGAGGCACTGCATATAATTTGGGGGGCACATCAAGAGGCATCAGTGAGGAATCCCCGGGACGGTGACTACTCTTGATTCTCCAATCCCTCGAAAACAAGTCCTTGTCGATCTGAGCAATCTGATCTGCAGAAGCCTCCCACTTGGCAGTCGCAGCTTCCGAGCTCGCACCCTTAAGGTAGTCCTCCTCAAACTTCTCGTACAAGTTGGTCGCCGTTTGCAGAGCGTCTCTCATCATCTCCATCATGATCTTGCCGTGCCTCCGTGCAGGGTGACAAAAAGCAAGTTGCTGCAAGGCAAGATGAAAAACTACAAAGAGAGAGATATAAATCACGATGGTAACAACATTCACACCAGGCGCTGAAGTCCAACGTTTTTTCCAAAGCTACGCCGAGTCGGAAAATAATTGGACGTCCTTTCTGGTGGTCAATCTCTTCAGCATTGTGATATATGTCTCTCTTGGCAGTTTGTTGTTTGTCTTCCGGCCGCTTGCTTGTGTCACACATTGAGCCTGGACTCCGAATCAATGAGGGCCATTGCACTCTTGATCTCCAACTGCTTGTCGGACATGAATGTCATGTAGCCCCGCACATTTTTGGGTTTCGGTACCGCCTTGGAACCTTTACCTTTTTTCTTTTGCGGCTCACCATTGTCCTGATTGTCCTCTTCGCCGCCGGCCGCGCAACCCCCCATCAAGTCGTTCTCGTTCATGGAACTCTCTTTGTCCATGGCACCCAAGGCAGCACTGGCAGACGTAGAGTCGCCCACCTCAGTCTCGATCCGGTAACCGCGCTTCGTGGTGTCATCCTGTAGTTGTCATGTTTTGGAGATCCTGCCCGCCAACCCCGTATCCCGCCGCCAAGCAAGTGGCAGCAACCATCTGTCAACGTTTTAGGATCTGCAAAACTGACCTTGATTGGGCAGCGACTTGCAAATGATTTTTGTAAAGGTCACCGAGTTATACGATCGACGTTTTTTTTTTTGCAAACCGTCACCGGTCACTCACTGTCCGTCTTCTGGCCCTCCACCATCTTGTGCAAGATGTAGTACATGTCCATAGATTTATCCTTCTTGTAATCAGGATGGGGCTTGGTCTTCTTGGCGGTGTCCAACAACTTTTGCACGTACTCGGCTGCCTCTTTGTTTCCTCCTTGGAGTCGCCAGTTTCCCAAATCCTCCGGGCACCGCAACAGTCTTATTACACGTGGAGTTGATCGTCGACACTCGTGGACTCTGCAAGCTTGGAGTCGCATCGATCGACATATGTCGATCGATGCGACTCCAAGCCTGCAGAGTCTACGAGTGTCGACGATCAACTCCACGTGTAATAAGACTGTTGCGGTGCCCGGTGGATTCAAGTCCAGCGGCCAAAAAGAAAACAAACGAAGCACCTCCGTAGAGCTCCATGCATTCAGAGCGCCCATAAGGTGTCCTCTCGTGTACCAGCCATATTCCTAGATATTGATGCCAAGCTGAGCGGGTGTTAATATGAGGGGAGTGCGGTCTGCATCATTTTCCTTGTCGCTTTTCCGGGCAGACCGCAGTGCAGGCCCGATCCGGGCCACAAGACTTCCCCAACCGGAGTGTGAGGGGGGCCCCGTATTGGGCCTATCGAGAGTCCAGCTGCAGCCGCTCACACACGCTCAGCGGTTGGCATAAACAATCCAAGTCGGTCGATTTGCTTCTGGAGATCATGCGCTCTTCAACCAGTACCATCGTAGCGAACGTCGTGTCGGAGACCTGCACTGGGTACTTGAAAGCAGTCTGGCATGTTTTTGGGGGTACGTTTTTAAGGTCTGGCCGGGGCACGGGAAAGCTTTCAAAATTGTGGGGTGCGAAACACCCCTCCCTTTCTGAAGGCTTTCCCGGCCCCCGGCACCGGCCAGACCTCAAAAGTGCAGCCAAACAAATATGGACAGACTGCATTCAGTTAGCCAGCTGCATCCATCACTCGCGACCCACTCTTTCAAGAACGAGAATTTGAGCTTCCGGTCCTTCGAATCTTCGGTCCAACGTGCCTTGAGATCGGCGGCTGCCCGATGGGGATTTAGCAGATGGGGGTTTAGTGACTTGATGGAAAATCGGTCATTTTGTGGGGCTGGGCGGCTCCCCAGGGGCCGCCCAGACCCCCAAAATGACAGATTCTCCATCAAATCACTAAACCCACATCGGCTAAACCTCCATCGGGCAGCCGCCGAGTGGAGCTAAAGCGGACCCGGCCCCGGTCCCGGGCCGTGGTTGGGCCTGGGCCTTAAGCTGTGCGCACCGGACCCGGCCCGGGACCGTGGATCGGCGGCTGCCCGATGGGGGTTTAGCCGATGGGGGTTTAATGATTTGATAGAAAGACAATCATTTTGTGGGGCTGGGCGGCCCCCCAGGGGCCGCCCAGACTCTCAAAATGAACGATTTTCCATCAAATCACTAAACCCCCATCGGTTAAACCCCCATCGGGCAGCCGCCGGTGAGAGGAGAGAGACAACGATAGACGGGACCCAGAGTTGACGGGGTGCCCAAGACAACAAGCACATAATTGCTCAAGTTGGGGGGTGCCTAAGACAACACGCACACATTGCCGAAGACGGACTAACACCTAATTGCCCAAGCTGGGGGGTGCTCGACGGATCCGTGGGGGTTTCGGCTTAGGTCACTGAGGTGGTCGGAGAAACAGTGGGTAAAGCACCCCTCGCCATGGTGGTCCGGAGGCCCACCAGGCACTTGTCGAGGGGCGGTTTGGGGCCGTGGCCCCCAACGGGGGACCCCCGATCTTGGGTAATTAGGTGTTAATTCGAAACCGCACATTGATATGGAGCAAAGGTTTTTTACACCGATGCCAAGATAGATGCTGGGGCTGTTGTGATACGTCGGCCAAGCGCCGCATACAATTGGTTCCTCACTGTGACGTCTATCTCTGCAGCCTCTGTGGCCTCGAGCGCTCCAGAAGTTCTTAACCCAGCATTCATAATACATCGAACTCAAACAAAGCGGGGGCCGGGGAGTAAGTCAAAGCGGCGAGGGGGCGGAGTGTCCAATATGTTCGGGAGACGCAACCTTCATAACCATGTCAACGATCGCACGATCGATGTGGTATCCGCCGCCAGAGGATGCCGCCTACGAGTTTGGACATACACCAGATAATTGACTTTCGAGCTAGAGATTTATGACAATGGCATGAGACCGAAAAATCGAACGTTGATGTATCTTTGCATGAATTGTGTCACATCCTGTCACAGTGGCTGGCAGGTAGTCGACGCCGGTGCATGGACAAACAAAAACACCGGCACCGGTAAGCTTTGGCTGGATTTCGAAGGGGTCGGCCGGGGTCCCGGCCAAGGGATCCCGGTGCTCCCCGGCACGTAATCTTCGAAGTCTGGATCCCTGCAAATTCCTTCGAACTCGTACGAAAGCCGACCGGAACCGATTGTTTTGATTTTGATGATTTAAATCCGATCGCCGAACGTTTATCGACCTCTTCCGGCGCTTCTTCTGGTGCCGTTCCCCCTGCCTTTACTTTTCCAGCGGCCTTCTTGGGTGGTCCCTCGGACTTTGCCGCTCCAGCCTTTGCCTTTGCCGTTGCCTTTCCAGCGGCCTTCTTGGGTGGCCCCTCGGGCTCTGCCGCTCCAGCCTTTGCCTTTGCCGTTGCCTTTCCAGCGGCCTTCTTGGGTGGC
>JBBARV010000037.1:3896-5444 GCA_040399625.1 Candidatus Nanopelagicales bacterium
TTGCCTTTCCAGCGGCCTTCTTGGGTGGCCCCTCGGGCTCTGCCGCTCCAGCCTCGGCCTTTGCCGTTGCCTCTGCAGCAGCGTTCTCGGGTGGCCCCTCGGCCTCTGCCGCTCCAGCCTCTGCCTTTGCCTGTGCCTTTCCAGCGGCCTTCTTGGGTGGCCCCTCGGCCTCTGCCGCTCCAGCCTTTGCCTTTGCTTTTGCCTCTCCAGCAGCCTTCTCGGGTGGCCCCTTAAGCTTTGCCGCGTTTGCCTTTCCAGCGGCCTTCTTGGGTGGCCCCTCGGGCTCTGCCGCTCCAGCCTCTGCCTTTGCCTTTGCCTTTCCAGCAGCTTTCTTGGGTGGCCCCTCGGCCTCTGCCGCTCCAGCCTTTGCCTTTGCTTTTGCCTTTCGAGCAGCCTTCTTGGGTGACTCATTGGGCGCTGCCGCTCCATCTTCGTGTGCCTTTGCACCGGCCTGTCCGGCGATCTCGTCGTACTCGCCCGTTTTGGCAATGGGTGTGTCGAGGCCGGACGACTGCTTTGCCGTTTGTGTCGGCGACGGTGTGTTCTCCAGTGCTCGGGCTCCAGAGGGTAGCGGCGTTGCCATTGTTGTTGGAGAGTCATCGATAATGGTGCCCCACTTTGCCTTTGGTGTGGTAGGGGTGCGCTGGCCAGGCGGTACGGAAAGCGGCGAAGCCTTTATAGATACTTAGAGTAAGGGGATCACTAGGATTTATAACTGCCATGTCCGAGTATGTTTGAATTGAATTGAATAAGAAGGGGTAAACAACTACCCCAAATTGTAAGTGGTTCGTAAACACACACATGGGTGGGGAGGTCAGGAAAGCCGAGGGGACGAACTCAAGAACAAGCACCCCAACTTATTAAATTCGGTTTGGCCCAAACGGATGGACGTCAACGTATGATTATTCACAAGCGGGGGCGACCGAACATGGCTTGTAAACGGACATGCATAGAATTTGGGGTGTTTGCCCGGGTTGATGAACGTGCAGGCATTGCACGGTTAATCCCGGTATTACTCCAAGTGACAACTTCATCAGCTGTGGATCCAGCTGCTGTCTGGTCCGGCGCTGATGCCTTCAAATTGATTACATGCAACGGACGTATCCTAAATTGCGGTCACCGACATTGTAGCCGTAAAGAACAGCACATCATTTGAAAACCAAACGAAGTCGGAGATGATTGTCCGAGAGCATAATCAACTCGATCGCCCGGCGTTTCTTGACAGTCCTCCTCACAACGATACGACGTTGAGCCATGCTGAGCACCTGCTCGCTAAGAGCACACAGCTACAGAGCGAAGCACGGTGGAGCCAAAAGCTACAGAGCAACCCAGAAAATTGTTTGCTCTCGTTCCCTCGTCCCCACCTTGGGGGCCCTAAAGCCGCTTGACGCTCCCAGGTGAGCCCGGGGGTCAGGGAAGGCCCGGAGAGGCTCAGGGAAGCCTCCCTGGGCCTTCCCGGGCCTCCCTGGGCCTTCCCGGGCCTTCCCGGGCCTCCCTGGCTTTCCCGGGCCTTTCTGGGCCTTTCCGGGCCTTCCCGGGCCTCCCTGG
>JBBARV010000038.1:0-2368 GCA_040399625.1 Candidatus Nanopelagicales bacterium
CAGACCCGGGACTTCGTTAGCGAGGTGGTCCCCTTGCCGCAGATTCGCTAGCGGTAGATGTTCTTCCTGGCAGCGATGCGTTCGATCTGAATCTCGTTGGTGTTTTCAGATAAAGAAAAAACGACCCGATATCCACCGCGGCGAGCTAAACGTGAACTCGCCAACTTGCCAAGAAGGGGTTTGCTCAACCGGTTGGGATTCTCAGCCAACGGTCCCATAATGAATTCCCAAAGTGCAGCAGCTGTGCTTTCAGGAAGTGTGACTTCAATCGCTCGCCGAGCCGAGGCTGAAAATTTGACTGAATAGGTCACCTTGTTGGACGAAGTGCAATGTCACCTGCGTCGATTCCTTTGCCATTGGCAAATTCCACTTTTGATTGCGCAATTTCCTGCATGGCTTCAGGGTCAGAGAGGAGCGCGATTGTTTCTTCCAATGATTCAAGGTCACTTGGGGAGATCAGGATTGCGGCTGGTTCACCGTTGCGGGTTATCACGACCCGATCTCCAGACTCACGAACCGAATCAATGTAGGCAGAGAGACTCGCTTTGACTTTTGCCAGGGATGTTATCGTCATGACCATAATTGTAGTCACGTTAAAAAGTAGGTGTCAATGTGGCAACGAGAGCCATTAAAGGCGCCCGAGTAACCTTTCACGCACGCATATATATGTATATGGAGAGTCGAACTACAGGTCGTTTTCTTTGCGGAAAACGGCAACGAGAGCGTTTGCGTGGCCATGACCCATCTCAAATTTTTCTTTCAGATGAGCAACCTGCTCCATGTGCGCTAATTGTGAGACCTTCTTGAGCTCTTTCATCCAGTAGTCAATCGGCTCCCCGTACTTTTTCTCTGACGTGCGCAAAGGATACTTAATAATAAGGCGCGAAAGGCAGTTCCTTGAATACCGGGGTGCATCCACAGCTTACTTTTACTGCTATCAATGTTGGCTGACGTGAATTAGATTTGGATCGGTTCTTGAGCGTTTAATAGCGATGGAGTAGCACAAGTGCTATTCTGAACTCATGTCAACGATTGGGGTGCGGGAGTTGCGCCAAAATGCCAGCGGGGTCTTGCGTGAGGTGGAAGCCGGTGAGACGGCAACCGTCACTGTGGCTGGTCGGCCTGTGGCAAAAATCGTGCCAATTCTCGGTGACAATTGGGTTTCATGGGAACGCGTGACGTTGCTATTTAGCACTCCGAACGACCCGGAATGGGACTCCCAACGTCGCGCATTTGGAACTGAGGAACTGTCCGATCCTTGGGATCGATAATGCGTTCGGTATTAGACACCAGCGTACTTATTGGTTCAACTCTTGATCGCCTTGAAGGTGAATTCACGATCAGCGTGGTGTCAATGGCGGAACTTCAATTTGGCGTCCTCGTTGCTCCTAGCGAATCACAGCGCGCCGCTCGACTGGCCCGTCTCAGTGCAATCACTCGGATCTTTGAACCACTCCCAGTGGACGCCTCAGTGGCTGCAAGTTACGCTGAAATTGCGGCGGCTACTTACCAGGTGAAAAGGAAATCCAGTGCACGCAGCCTCGATCTCATGATTGCGGCGACGGCGCATGCGCATGGCGCTCGGCTCTTAACCGCAAACATTAAAGATGTTAAACACCTTGATCACATTTTGGAGATCGTTGAAGTTTATTAACCCCTAAGTCGCTTTTGGAATAGGGAGCCCTCGTGTGCCTCGGATCGATGAATTGGATCGGGTGCTAGAGCCAGCGGTTGCGGTAGGAACCGGCGTGATCTATCGTTCAAAGGTGCCAAAAACATCACTGACGAGCCCCGCTGATTTGCCAACAACTCTTGGTGCACTCGTTGCTAGCGGATACCGCGCTCGCACGGTGAAAGTTGAAATACAAGAGAATTTATTGGAGAAGTTGCGCTCAGCGTCGGTGACCCTGCCGGGGATTGTTGGGTTTGAGGACACGGTGGGTCCCGCGGTTGAGCGAGCACTGCTGGCCGGCCACGATTTCGTTTTACTGGGTGAGCGCGGACAAGGAAAGACCCGTTTGATTCGCTCGCTGATCAACTTGTTGGATGAGTGGAGTCCCCACGTAACAGGATGTCAGATTAGTGATGAACCAACTGAACCCATCTGTGTTGCCTGCATCGCGCTTGCCGGTGAACTGGGGGATCAACTCCCTATTAGTTGGCGCCACCGCAGCGAGCGTTATGGTGAAAAACTTGCCACCCCTGACACTTCGGTGGGAGACCTGATCGGTGACATTGACCCGATTAAAGTCGCTGAAGGTCGCTCGTTGGGAGACCCAGAAACGATTCACTTCGGCCTGATCCCGCGCACCAATCGCGGAATCTTTGCCATCAACGAACTCCCTGACCTTGTTGAAAGAATTCAGGT
>JBBARV010000038.1:2468-5402 GCA_040399625.1 Candidatus Nanopelagicales bacterium
ATCTTGGAAGCCATCGGCCCTATGGAAGGAGTCGGTCCGTTACTCACCGCAGCCGAAGCGCAAATGGCGGAGTCCGCAGGGCTGGTTGCTTCATGTCTTGAGTTCGCAGCCGAAGGGCTTTGGCTCACCCGCCGAATTGATAAAGACCAACAAGATGGAACGAGTACCTATGGCAGTTCCGTCACCGAGGTTCCAGAGCATTGAGCAGGCGCAAGCCATCCATTTATGGGCCCTTTTCCGGGGGCCCTGATCCGCTTGCCCCCCTCGTTGACACGGGTAAAGGTGTTGACGAAATAGGCGAGCGAATCCTTGCTGGGCAATCAGTGCAGGAAGCCTTACGTGACTTAATGCGCAGCGGGAGTAAAGGTCGTCAAGGTTTAGAGCAGATGTATCGCGACATCCGAGATCGTTACAACAAAGTGCGTGAGTCGGCTTCAATGAATGGTTTGCTCGATGACCTCAATGAGATGTTGGCCGAGGCACTTGATATCGAGCACGGGGCACTTTTTCCGGACCCCAGTGATGACGCCCGTTTTGCTGAAGCTGTTCTTGATGCGTTACCTGATGACATACCGCGCGCGATGGCAGAACTTGAGAATTATCAGTGGCGCTCGCCCGCCGCCCAGCAAATATTTGAGGAGATGAAAGACCGGCTACGACGTGACGTTATTGATCAACAATTCGCCGGCATGAGCGAGTCACTAAAAAACATGTCAAGCCCCGAGAACAAAGCGGCCATGGCGCAAATGATGCAGGACCTCAACCAATTGTTGAGCAAGCACCGTGATGGAACCGCTACCGAGGACGATTACCAGGAATTCATGGAGAAACATAAAGACTTTTTTCCCGATGCCCCGGAAACACTCGACCAATTCATTGATGACCTTGCGCGCCAATCCGCCGCAATGGATCGGATGCTCGCGTCCATGTCACCCGAGCAAAGGGCCGAACTCGCCGAGGCTATGCAGGCGGCAATGGCAGACATGGGCGTGCAGGGCGAAATGGCCGAGTTGCAAGATCACCTAAAAGCTTTGCGACCGGAATTTTCTCGTCGCAAGGGGACACCACTTAATGGTGACGGGTCACAAGGTTTACCGCAGGCAACCCAAGCTTTAGCAGAGATGGGGGATCTCGAATCACTTGTTGGTCAAATAGGTGACGCGGACTCATCGGGGGATCCATCAGAAATTGATTTAGATCTTTTAGAACGCACCATGGGTCAGGCGGCGCGTGCTGAGGCTGAAGCAATGATCCAGCTTCAAAAAGATTTACAAGATCAAGGGTTCTTAGTTTCTGAAGGGGACTCCTTGCGACTGTCGGCCAAAGCGGTGCGGCGGATTGGTGAATCTGCATTACGTGAAGTCTTCAAACATTTAGACAGTGCTGCTCGCGGTGGACACGAGACGCACAAGAGCGGAAAATCTGGCGAAGCAACAGGAACCCACCGTCAGTGGAGTTTTGGTGACGACGGGGTTATTGACATTGTGCGAACGGTTCAAAATTCCTCCTTCAGGCGCCTGGCAACGGGTGACACCGCGAAGTTGAATCTTGAAGATTTTGAAGTCGCCGAGACGGAAAACATGACCAAGGCAGCCGTCGTGTTATTGGTTGATCAGTCCTATTCAATGTTGATTAATGACACGTGGGGCGCTGCTAAAACAATGGCGCTAGCTCTTCACTCACTCTCTTCAACGAAGTACCCGTTAGACGCACTGCAGGTGATTGGTTTCTCAAACCTTGCACGCGTTGTGAACCCAATGGATATTCCTGATCTGCAGGCGAGTGAGACTCCGGGAACTAATCTGCAGCACGCACTGATGTTGGCCGGAAGATTTCTTGACAAGCACCCAGGATCACAACGCATTGTGATGGTGGTAACCGATGGAGAACCAACAGCGCACCTTGTATCCCAAGGTGATTGGTGGTTCAACTGGCCTTCCGATCCCGAGACAATCGAGTTAACGGTCCAAGCAGTTGATGAAATGACCCGCAGAAAAGTTGCCATTACCTGGTTCCGCTTAGGTGAGGATCCACAGTTGGCCCGCTTCTTAGACACCATGGCGCGCCGCAACGGCGGCAAGGTCTTAGCAACGGATCCAGATCGCTTGGGTGATTATGTTGTCAGTGATTACGTGCAGACACGCAAGTCGGGTTGATTTAACGAACGCGGTACAGCAGTGAAGTGGGAATGTCTCCGAGATTGTGCAGCAACGCTGCGATTGCCTCAACCCCGTCAACGAGGCGTGCACCCGGCCTCACAAGCACGGAGTCGGCATCAATTGCCCAGACTTCACAGTCTGCTGGAAGTAGGTGTTCAATTTCGCGGGCCTGCTCCTTTGCTGCCTCAAGGCCGTACCCGCAGGGTCCCACGATCACAATATCGGGCGCAGCGGCTGCAATCTCATCCCATGAAGTGGAAACAGATTTTGCACCTGCCTGTGCGATAACGGGATCACCACCGGCTGCCGTCACAATGTCTGGCACCCAATGTCCAGATCCAAAGGGTGGATCAATCCACTCTAAAACGAAGACGCGCTGACGGGGTTTTCCGGCAACGCACTCCCCGATGTAATCAAGTCGTGCATGTAAATTCTTGGTGAGGACAGCACCCCGCTCGGCCACACCCGCAGCCGCGGCAATCGTATTGATTGATTCAATTACTTCATTCAAAGATTGCGGATCAATCTGCAACACGAGGGCATCACAGGAAAGACGCTCAACGGCGGCCTCGACATCACCTGTTGCAACCGCACACACCCGACACAAATCTTGACTCAGAATGAGATCCGGATTACAACGTGCAAGCGCCGCGTCATCTAATTCATACAAATCAAGCCCAGCCTCCATGCGCGTGCGCACTAATGCGTCAATCTCTGCCGGACTCAATGAAGAATCGATAAAGGTGTCGACCACGACCTCGCGTCCATCACGCAC
>JBBARV010000039.1:0-5383 GCA_040399625.1 Candidatus Nanopelagicales bacterium
GCAACGGGGCCCTGAGCGGGAGTGAAACCGCACGCAAAGCCGTAGTCACCGTGCGCTACACGGCATGACGGCCGTCTTAGACGAATCCTTATCTTCGCCATAGGTCAATCTTTTTCCCACACTAGACGGCTTGGAAGGTAGTGCCTGAAATCCATCCAATCCCGTTGCACCCACTGGCGGCGTCGAGGTTGCTGATCGTCGACACAATCGTCATATCCGAAATCTGAATGACGCGGACGGTTCCGTTACTGTTATTGAGTTGCGCCGAATAGAGACGGCGCAGGATTGAAGCGCAATTAGCGAGCGACCTCAAGCCATGTCAAATGACGGAAACCCGTCATTCGCACCCGCAAGGTCGTGTCAGTGGGTTGCTGCCAGGCAAATCGACTGAAACCCTTGTAATCTGAATGAAGCTGCGACCCTGAGTTCTGCCCGGGCGGGGGCTCATCTCAGATCGAACTCCTCGCGTATTCGTGGAGTCTGCTTGGCCATTGCGATCATTACCTGTATCGGCGCACTCGTGACGGCTATACCTGCGAGGGCCGATGCGATCGTGTCGACGATCACGGGCTTCAACGAACCCCGGGGTGTTGCCGTACTGCCTGATGGCACCGCCGCTTATGTCGTGAACCGCCGTTTTACGAGTCCGGCAACGACACCATCGGTCTCAAAGATTAGGACCTCGGATAACACCGTGGTCGCCGCGATCAGCCTCGCGGATTACAACAATCCTGTGGGGATTGCCGTAACATCCGATGGCTCACAGCTTTACGTGGTTGCCAACAACGGCACAACTGATGCCCTGGTGGAGATTACTACGGCGACCGACACGGTGACGGGATTCATTCCCACCGCAGCGCTGACAGGAGAGGAAAGCTTGTCCCTCAATCCTTCAGGGACCCGGGCGTATGTCGCGATGGGTGGCGGTGGCGTCGCTGTCATGGACATGACGTCGAATCCTGTAACGCGATTGCGGATCATCCTCACGGGCACCGGTAAGTGGTATACGGGCACCGCGGTGAGCGCTGACGAACTTAATAATGGAACTCGGTCACCTCGGTTCCAAGAGCAGCAGAACGGTGGCATTGCCAGTTAAGAAGAGCAGGGACATGCTCATGAAGGAGACAGCCATAATCAAGTCGGTGATAGCGATGGCGCTGGCGCTGGCGCGACCCAACTTGTCAGCAAGTACTCCACCAATGGGGAGAAAGAGCACAAGTGACAATGTTGGGCTGCGAAAACGGTACTCAATAGCGTAGACACGCTTCCTCAACTTTGAATGTTCAGCTGGGGTCGCGCTAGAGCCGCCGGCCAATTACCCCTTCGGTACCTAGCCGAAATATTCACAGGATTCTCACAGGTGCAGCCCAGCGAAATCCCAAGATTGTGCCGCAACCTTAGGGCAGCAAGAACCCAACAACCACAATCTGAGCAATCAGATGAAACCGAAGGAGTACACATGAAACACATGAATAAGTTAGTGACAGGTGCAGCACTGGGGGCAAGCGCGATCGCCCTTCTCATTGCTTCAACCGGCGTTGCGCAGGCCCACAGCTCCAACCATGGTGGCGGACTACCAAGTTCCCTCGTTACCAACGGAACGTTGACCCAGGCGCAGGCAACTGCTGTGAGTGATGCAATGCGCGCAGCCCACGAGGCTAAGAAGGCCGCAGAAATCGCCGCGCTTGTCACCGCTGGCACCATCACGCAAACCCAAGCTGACGCACTTAAAGCCGCCGAGGGAGAACGTGGCGGCATGCGTGCCCTCATCGCTGACGGAACTTTCACCATGGCACAAGCCCAAGCGCTCCGTGATGCTATGAAGGCGAACAATGGCGAGGATCGCGATACCCAGCGTGACGCAGTGCTGAGCAAGCTCGTTGCGAACGCAACGATAACTCAGGCGCAGGTCGACGCGATTAAGGCAAGCAAGCCAGCCAAGCCAGAAGCAGGCGCGCGGGGTCAGGGTAAAGGCGCCCCACGGGGTGCAGCTATGGCTCCGGCTGTAACCAACCAGGCCTAATTACACCAACGGTAAAGTGCGGAGCGGGCGTTGTGTGCTCACTCCGCACTTTCGTGTGAAAAAGTGAGCTCAGAAGTGCCAGGCACAATCAAGGAGAAGGCTTATCGTGGGATCGTCACTTATTTTGGTAGTCGATGATGAACCAGGCGTTCGTGATCTAATTTCCGATGCCCTGAATCTGGTCGGCCTGGCCAGCATAACTGCCGCGCATGGCATGGAAGCGCTCACAAAACTCCGTGATAATCAGATAGACCTCATGATTCTCGACATCAATATGCCCACCATGGATGGCTATGAAGTATTGGAACGAATGCACGAACAGGGTTCCAGAACACCCGTAATAGTTCTCACCGCGCGACTTGACCGCGAAGACACGAAGCGCGCATTCGAACTCGGCGCTGACGATTTTGTGCGTAAGCCTTTTGGGATCGAGGAGCTGACTCTGCGGGTCAACGCGATTCTGCGACGATCACAGCCTCAGATCGAGAATGAATCTGTCATAATTGCAGGCGCTATCACGATTAACCTCGATCAACATCACGTGTCGGTTGACGAAGTCACCATCGATCTATCACCAACAGAGTTTCGACTACTGCAAACATTTATGCAGCATCCCGAGCGGGTATTAAGCAAAGATTTTCTTCTCACCGAGGTTTGGGGATTGGACAATTACGCCGACCCAAATGTTGTTGAAACATACGTCTCCTATCTGCGCAAGAAACTTGGAGAGGCGCTTCCCTTGCGCACTGTCCGGGGTGTGGGTTATCAATTCACTGGGCGAGTTGCCAAATGAACCTCAAGTGGCGGATCACATTGGTTACCGCGCTTCTGATCGCTCTTGCCTCCTCGGCTATTGGAGTGGCCAGTTACATCAGCATTTCCCAGGCTCAAATCAATGCAATTGACTCCACTCTGCAAAATGCACTCGGGGACAACCCAAAAAGAGCCGTGGAACGCCAGCCCCCGCAGGGTCGGGACCTGTCCAACTTCTACACCCCGATCGCTATTGGGAAAATTTCAGGCAACGGCGTAGTTAATGTCCTACGTCCCGCCGGAACAAGTGACGCACCCGAGCAATTCCCAGCCCTGCCGGAATCGGGAATCGAGATTGGTCCCGGCCAAGCCTTAACTTTTATTGATCCGATCTCCGGGAAACAATTTCGACTGGTTGCCCGCCCCGGAGGACGAGATGTGCAGGTCGTTGCGGTTACCCAACTCGAGGATTATTCCAATACGATGCGTCAGATTTTAGTGTCGATCATTGCCTATGTTTTCGGGGTTACTCTGCTGGGAGCTGTGATTTCCTGGTTTGTCGTCCGTCGTTTTTTCCAACCGGTTGACTCCATGATCGCGGCGGCGGGTGAGATTTCACACGGAAACACATCAATGTTGGTGCCCAATGCCACACCGGGAACAGAGCTGGGTGATCTCTCCGATGCACTGAACATGATGCTTCAGGGCCTTCGGGATTCACTTCTGCGAACGCAGGAGTCTGAACAGGCTCTACGAAGTTTCGTTTCAGACGCATCACATGAGATTCGAACCCCGCTAACCGTGATCCGAGGCTATGGTGAAATTCTTCTGGCTCAATCCAACGCGACCGAGTCAGAGCGCCGCGCATTTGAGCGAATCGACTCCGAAGCCAAACGCCTTGAGCGCCTCGTTACAAGTTTATTGGAACTTGACCGGCGCGGTGGCCTTCAATCAGTGCAGGATGAAGTACCACTTAGTGTGATTGTGTCCACGTATTGTGACGACCTGATTGCAATCTCACCTCGACCGATCGATTTGTCAATCGAGTCGGTCACCGTTACGGGGGATCCCGACAGCTGGGAGCAAGTGCTCGGCAATATCACGCAGAACATCATTCGATACACGCCAGCTGGCTCACCCGTGAGCGTGAAACTGAACCAGATTATGAGCGAAGGCAACTCGGTAGCCGAGTTAGTTATTGACGACTCCGGCCCGGGTATCCCAGAAATAATGCGGGAGCGGATATTTGACCGCTTTGCGCGACTTGATGACTCGCGCTCGACCAACACGGGTGGTTTTGGTCTTGGGATGAGCATTATTAAAGCAACGGTTATTGCGCACTTGGGAACTATCTCACTAGAGGAAAGCCCAGCTGGTGGCCTCAGAATTCGGATCCGGGTACCCGTCAGTTAGTCGCGCAAATCTTGTCGGTGTCCACTTCACAGATCTTCATCGAAAATTTGATCGCCGGTTCCATAAGCTTGAACTTGCCCTCGTAGAAAATCGAATCGACCCAGTATTGCGGTTGATTCCAATACCGAAGATACATCGCCAAACTCGGCAACAACATTTGAAGCTATGGTCCGAATCGTGCCAGCGAGTTCGGTGGAATGGCCTGCACCAGCAACACCGGCCAGCACGATCGGAGCGCCTTTAGAGCCCATGGCAGCATTAGCAAGCGCCAGGAGTGAATTGATGAGTTCGCTTAATTGCTCGGGTGGCAGGGCGGCAGGTAGACGCCGGTCATACAGCGCGTCTGTGGCGCCCGCGAGTCCCCGCACTTGAATGGCGAACCCCATCAGGCGTCTTAGTGAGAGTGCGAGTTGTGGTAGTTGGGAGCGAATATCTCCGGCGCGCAGGTTGACGCGGGTGCTTTGGGACACCTGAGCGAGTTGCTCGCGAGCATCTAGGGCGCCATCACGCAGGACACGTGCTTTCGAGATGTAGTCGTGTGAATCCTTGTGCACATCTGACCCGGACTCGTCGCCGATGGCTGTTAACACGTCAAAAATATCGTCCCTGTACTTCGCCAACGTTGTTAGCAGTTGCCCAACCGGTGGCTTTTGCGGCCAGATCAATACAGCTGCAATACCCACGACTCCACCAATACCTACGTCAAGAACCCTCCATAAATCTTGTTCCATGGAGTTCGGACCGATGGACAACACGAACACCACCGCAATGGGAATCTGAATCTGTCCGCCAATGGAAAATGGTAAGAGTCGCGCAATAGCGAGTGAAATCAATACGCCGAGTCCAAAACTCCACCAAGTAAGCCCCAATAGGTTCACCCAAATCGATGCCCCGAATACACCAAGGCCTGTTCCCAGAACGCGCTGAGCAGAGATACCGAGGGTTGACCAGGGTGAGGCCTGGACAACGAGCAATGTGGTGATTGGAGCAAAAATCCCCAGGGTGCTTTGGGAGAGGTTGGTTGCAATTAGCCAGGCAATTGTGGCCGCGATAGCGATTCGGGCAATGTGCTTGAAGGAGCCTAGGCCGGCAGGACGTAATTTGAGTGCGCCACCAAAACCTCCGCTGGGGAGCAGGTCATCAAAAGTCCGGTCTGCCACCACGTTGACAGCATAACCAGCCCAAGCTGGTACA
>JBBARV010000040.1:0-5202 GCA_040399625.1 Candidatus Nanopelagicales bacterium
ATGGACACATTCGGACCTGTTTCTGACAATGCCCAAGGTATTGCCGAAATGTCCGGTGACGTCCACGGTGACGGTGCCGCAATTCTCACCCGCCTTGACGCTGTTGGTAACTCCACCAAGGCAATCACCAAGGGAATTGCAATTGCAACCGCGGTGCTCGCTGCAACAGCACTCTTCGGGGCTTTCCGGGACGCAATCATTGGTGCGACCCTGACAGCAAAGGACGCGGTTGCGGGCTTGAGCCCAGCCGATGGCCTGCAGTACAGCGGAATCCTCGACGTTGCCTCCCCAGCCAACCTCGTTGGTTTGATCATCGGCGCAGCCGTCGTCTTCATGTTCTCAGGTCTGCTAATTGACGCGGTATCGCGTGCTGCTGGCGCTGTGATCTACGAAGTGCGACGTCAATTCCGCGATCACCCGGGGATTATGGAGGGAACCGAGAAGCCCGAATACGGCAAGGTTGTCGACATCGTTACCCGTGACTCACTTCGTGAACTGGTAACACCAGGAGTCATAGCCGTGTTCACTCCAATCGCGGTTGGTTTCGGTTTGGGTGTTGGTGCCCTCGGTGCCTACCTCGCTGGAACAATCGCTGCGGGTGTTCTCATGGCAGTATTCCTGTCCAACAGTGGTGGCGCATGGGATAACGCCAAGAAGTTCGTCGAAGACGGCAACTACGGTGGTAAGGGATCCGCTGCCCACGAAGCAACCGTTATCGGTGACACTGTTGGTGATCCATTCAAAGACACCGCTGGCCCAGCAATCAACCCGCTGATCAAGGTTATGAACCTGGTCGCACTGTTGATCGCCCCAGCGATTGTTGGTCTCAGTGTTGGCGCCGACTCCAACGACGCAATGCGGTACGCGGTGTCAGCTTTCTCCGTAATCGTGATCGTGATCGCTGTCATCATCTCCAAGCGTCGCCCGATTGCGGTCGGCGATTCACAAGAGATCACGGTCGCTCAGTAATACCTGTTCATCAATAAGCGAGAGGGTCGGGCCATGTGTCCGGCCCTTTTTGCTTTCCCCAGGGCCTTCTCAAGAGCGTTGCCTCACAAACCCGGGGAGTGAGATACCCCCAATTCAGGGGGCGGTGCGATACCTATATATAGGTGTGTCCTACCGTCAGGTTTCGATCGAGGGGGATTGTTGGCCCCGGACCCGAGAGGATTACATGGCAAGCAAGACACTGGTGATTGTTGAATCACCGGCCAAGGCGAAGAAAATTGCCGGCTATCTTGGACCCGATTATGAGGTTCTTGCATCAGTTGGTCATATTCGCGACCTCGTTGCCAAAAAATCCGACCTTCCGCTCGAGGAGCGCAAGAAGCCGTGGGCAAAGCTGGCGGTTGACGTAGATGACGGTTATAAGGCTTTCTATATCGTCCATGAATCCAAAAAAGCAACGATTAAGGCGCTCAAGGCGGCCCTGAAGAATTCGGATGAACTCCTGCTAGCAACGGACGAGGACCGCGAGGGCGAAGCAATCTCCTGGCACCTCATGGAAGTCCTTCAACCCAAGGTGCCCGTGAAGCGCATGGTCTTCAACGAGATCACCAAGGAAGCAATCCAAGAGGCGGTTACCAATACCCGCGACGTTGACATGGATCTGGTGGAAGCACAGGAGACCCGCCGAATCGTGGATCGTCTTTACGGTTACCCCGTCTCGGAAGTTCTCTGGAAAAAAATTGGGCGAGAAGCCCGCTCTGCTGGGCGCGTTCAATCTGTTGCCGTGCGCCTGGTTGTTGAGCGCGAACGAATCCGGATGGCATTCAATTCAGCCGGCTACTGGGATATCAAGGGCAAGTTCACTCCTGGAGATTTCGAGGCCAAGCTCGCGTCAATTGATGGTAAACGAATTGCCTCGGGTGCTGATTTCAATCAATTGGGTGAATTAGTTAAAACCGATGCTGTACTTCTGAACGAAACCGAATCGAAAGCCTTCGTTGAATCACTTGCCGGCATTGAATACACGGTGCGTTCGGTTGAGCAAAAGCCAGGACAGCGCAAACCAAAGGCGCCTTTCACGACTTCGACAATTCAGCAGGAAGCTTCAGGTCGATTCCGTTGGGGTTCACAGCGCACAATGCGCGTTGCTCAGGGGCTCTATGAAAACGGCTACATCACGTATATGCGTACCGACTCGGTCAACCTTTCCGCTCAAGCATTAAATGCTGCGCGCAAACAAGCCGCCGAGTTGTACGGCCCCGAGTACGTTGAGGCGACTCCGCGCGTTTGGGCCAACAAATCAAAAAATGCCCAAGAGGCGCATGAGGCGATTCGTCCGGCCGGTGACACTTTCCGTACTCCCGGTGAAGTGAGTAAGGAACTCACGGGAGACGAGTTCCTTCTTTATGAACTGATTTGGAAACGCACCGTTGCCAGCCAGATGGTGAATGCCCAGGTTGCCACCACCACAATTAAATTTGGCGCTAAAGCAGCAAACGGAAAAGACGCTGAATTTAGTGCAAGTGGAACTGTTGTTATTTTTGCCGGGTTCAAGGCTGCCCTTGACGAGCTCGTCTCAGAGGACGACAAAGAAGAAGACCGCCAACTCCCAGCATTGAGTGAAGGACAAAAACTCAACGCGAAGGAAGTCACGGCTGAGGGTCACACCACTAAGCCACCGGCACGATTCACCGAAGCATCTTTGGTGGGCAAGCTCGAAGAACTTGGTATTGGTCGTCCGTCAACCTATGCATCCATCATGTCAACAATTGTTGACCGCGGATACGTGCGGAAAAAGGGATCGGCGCTTGTTCCCAGTTTCACGGCTCTCGCAGTTGTCCGACTCTTGGAAGAACACTTCGGTGAATTAGTTGACTACAAGTTCACCGCCAACATGGAGGAAGCCCTCGACGAAATCGCAATGGGCAAAACGAATCGCGTCAAACAACTCGATGCATTTTGGCGTGGTGGGGAAATGTCCACGGGTCATTTCCACGGCGTGAAAGCACTCACCGAAGACCTTGGTGCAATTGACGCCCGTGGAATTGCAACCATGCCCATCAGGGGAACCGATGCAGTGCTTCGCGTTGGCCGCTACGGCGCCTATGTCGAGCGCGGCGAAGAACGCGCGAACATTCCATTGAGCACCGCACCGGATGAACTCACCGCTGAGTTGGCCGAGCAGTTACTCCTTGAGCCTTCAGGGGACCGGGAACTCGGCCTTCACCCTGATACCGAACTCATGATCGTGGCAAAATCCGGTCGTTACGGACCCTATGTAACGGAAAACCTGCCGGAGGGCTCACCTAAATCAGCCAAGCCACGCACCGCATCATTGTTTAGTTACATGAAGCCAAGCGATGTCTCACTCGAACAAGCCATTTCACTTTTGAGCCTGCCACGAGTTGTCGGGATTGACCCCGAGTCAGCCGAGGAAATCACCGCCCAAAATGGTCGTTACGGTCCTTATCTCATGAAGGGTAAAGATTCACGATCATTGGACAACGAGGGTCGAATCTTTGAAGTAACCCTCACCGAAGCATTCCAGTTGTATTCCCAGCCGAAAGTGCGACGCGGTAAAGGTCAAGCTGCTGGACCGCTGCGGGAAATTGGCATTGACCCCACCAGCGGGAAATTAATCGTTGTCAAAGAAGGACGATTTGGCGCTTACGTCACCGACGGTGAAATCAATGCAACCCTTCGGGTTGCCGATGACCCCATGAGCGTCGGCCTTGATCGGGCAAGTGATCTGATCGCTGAGCGTAGGGCCAAAGGACCAGCACCCAAGAAAGTTGCCAAGCGGGCACCAGCCAAGAAGACCGCGAAGAAAATTGCCAAGAAAACGGCAAAGAAAGCGGTCAAAAAAGCGGTAGCGAAAAAAGCAGTAGCGAAAAAAGCTGAGCCGACAGCAGCCGACGTGATGTCTGGCCAAGAAGTCACAATCTAGGAACAACTATGACCGGATATTTCATTGCGTTTGAGGGTGGTGAGGGTGTTGGTAAGTCAACCCAAGAATCCCTCTTGGCAGATTATTTAACCGAAATTGGTAAGACGGTTATTCGGACCCGCGAACCGGGTGGAACTTCAGCGGCTGAACAGATTCGTGACACGGTTCTCAGCCGTGAACATGAGGGCATGAATCCTGCAAGTGAGGCGCTACTTTTTGCGGCTGCGCGTGGGGACCACGTTGCCCGAGTGATCCGGCCGGCTATCACGCGAGGTGATGTCGTGATTTGTGACCGCTTTATCGACTCGTCAATTGCCTACCAGGGCTATGCGCGCGCACTCGGTCCCGAGCGAGTTCGGGATTTGAGCATGTGGGCAACCGGGGGACTACTTCCTAACCTCACCATTGTGTTGACCCTTGACCCTGAAGTCAGCATGAAGCGGGTGATTAATCCTGATCGCATGGAAGCGGAACCGATGCAGTACCACCGTGATGTTGCCGCGGCATTCATCGAAATTTCTGCCTTGGATCCGGATCGTTACCTCGTTGTTGATGCAACCGGAACGAAGAAAGAAATAGCTGAGGTTATTCGCCAGCGAGTAATGCAGGAATTGAATTAGAAGTGCAACCGATCTGGGGTGCATTGGTTGGTCAGAGTGACGTAGTTGAAAAACTGAGTCGCGCGGTCAATGACGCCGAAAAAATCCGAGTTGGTGAACCCGGTCCGGCCATGACGCACGCCTGGTTAATCACTGGGCCGCCGGGTTCGGGAAGGTCAACGGCTGCAACGACATTTGCCGCTGCACTCATCTGCCCACTAAATGGCTGCGGCACCTGCCAGATCTGTCGAATGGCTCCCGTTGGTGGTCACCCGGATGTTGAAATCATTACTCCCAGTGGCTTGTCCTACGGTGTCGACGAAGCCCGCGAACTGGTTCGACTTTCATCCCTTGCCCCCATTGACAGCCCTTGGCGAGTAATCGTCATGGAAGACGCTGATCGCCTGACCGACCAGGCTTTTGATTCGCTGCTGAAAAGCCTGGAAGAACCAACCCCGCACACCGTGTGGGTGCTGTGTGCTCCCAGTGTCGAAGACGTTTTACCCACAATCGTTTCTCGAACGAGACACGTTTCGTTGCGAACACCAACAACAAAAGACGTAACCGAACTCCTGATTGACACCTACAAAATCGATCCAGCCATGGCGGCATTTGCCGCCCGTGCATCTCAAGGTCACATTGGCCGGGCACGTGGATTGGCCACCGAGGAAGCAAGTCGAACCAGAAGGCAATCTGATTTGCGTGCGG
>JBBARV010000041.1:0-4639 GCA_040399625.1 Candidatus Nanopelagicales bacterium
TCAGACCCTTGACGAAAGCCAACGAGAACTGCTTTCATGCCGTCAAGAGTAAATTTGGTTTGCTGAGCAATCACGGTAGCAAGACTCGGCCACGGTGTTACCTGCTTGGGAACACTGCGAGTTTCCAATTGATTGAAAGTTCCACGAACTCGAACAGCGATAACTCCTTGATCTGTTCCGACCAGTTCATTAATTGCTGGGATCAGTTGACTGCACAGAGTGCCAGGAGGAATCGGACCTGACTTGGTGGGTGTGAAATTAATTGCCTGAACAAATGGGGTGAGTTCCTTGCCGGTGATTCGTTCAGGGATTCCCGTGGTGGGAACCCGGTAGGCGACACCCCCCACCATGACTAGCTCACCATCAAGATTGGCGAACGTTCCCAGACCCAGAGTGGTGCGGTCGGTGACTTTTCCCGCTTGTTGAAGGCCGGTGAAGTCTGGTTGCACCAAGTAGTCGTAGGTCCCAATTTGATGCACGGTTGAATCATCTGCAGCGGTTGCAGTTACCTGAGGGAGGATTAGAAGGCTGAGCGTGAAGGCAACAATCAAGGATGCACGATTCATGGCGTGAGTTTATGTGCTGCCAAGATAAGGAGGACGGACCACCTGGCGCTTGTTTTTAACTGAATGTGGATGGATCCGATCAGGCCGCGGCGAAGGCTTCTTTCTCGACAAGAAAACTGAGGTGTTCGTGACAACTCTCAAGTTTCTCTCAGGAATCATCCATTAGGTTGGAGTCCGGGCAACACAGGATCAACTAGGCAACTACATGATTGTGGGAGGTGAGCATGCGCATTTTAGTTGTCGATGACGAAGTGAACCTGGCTCTGGCAACCGCAAAAGGACTGCGCGCCGCAGGATTCACCGTTGACGTGTCCCACGATGGTGAGGATGCCCTTTGGTCGGCGACGGAGAACTCATTTGACGCCATTGTTTTGGATCTCATGTTGCCTAAACTCAATGGGTACCGGGTGGTGCAACGCTTGCGCGAGCGAGGGATCTGGACTCCCATCTTGATGCTGACAGCCAAAGATGGTGAATATGACCAGGCAGATGCTTTAGATCTTGGTGCTGACGATTACCTCACCAAACCATTTAGTTTGGTCGTTCTTGTTGCGCGGATTCGAGCTTTGTTGCGACGAACCGTTCAAGAGCGACCCGCAATCCTTGAATGCGGAGACCTGTCGTTGGATCCGGCAACGCTGAAGGTGAAGCGCAATTCAACACCCATAAGTTTGACACCGCGAGAATTTACCCTGCTGGAGTATTTGATGAGGAACCAAGATCGAGTGATTCGCAAGAGTGAACTACTTGATCATGTTTGGGATCCACATTTTGATGGACCTTTGAATGTGGTCGAGGTCTATGTCGGGTACCTGCGCAAAAAGATTGATGCGCCGTTTGGCGTTCAATCGATTTCGACCGTGCGCGGATTCGGTTATCAACTCGCAGCGACGGTAACGGGCGCTAAGGGTAACTGAACCTTAAACAAAGCGCCCCCCGTTGGACTATCTGAGATGAACACCGTGCCACCGTGTTGCTTAACAATCTCTGCGACGATTGCAAGACCAAGCCCGCTTCCGCCTGCATCCCTCGATCGATGTTCATCCAGACGAACAAAGCGCTCGAAAACCGCTTCCCGCTTTTCGAGGGGAATCCCCGGGCCATCATCAGAAACCTCGATCAAGCAACCGTCTGCAGCTGACTTGATCGTGACGTGAACCTGATCATGCGCATGGTTGATGGCGTTTTCCATGAGATTGCGCACAACTTGCGAGATGCGGGTCGCATCGCCTTGAATCTTGATTGGCTCAATACTCGCTTTTATCGTGATATTAGTTCGATGGCGCATGCTCGATAATTCTCGATAAACAATGTCGTCTAAGTCAACATCGGAAATGTTTAATTCAGAGGGACCGGCATCCGATTTCGCGAGCAACATTAGGTTAGAGACCAGTCGAGTCATGCGATTCACTTCCTGATTCAAAACCTCCAAATCTTCTTCATGGCTATCTGCAGAATTAGTCGCCAAGGATTCAAGGTCCAGTGTTAAGCGCATTGTCGCCAACGGACTGCGCAATTCGTGACTGGCATCAGCCACAAATCTTTTCTGTGACGCCATAGAACTCTCTAGTCGATCCAGCATGTGATTGACAGTAATTGTCAGTTTCTGAATCTGGTCCTTGGCAACGGGAATCGTGACGCGCTCGTGTAGTGACTCAGACTCAATATTGGTCACCTGCGTACTGATTCGATCCACAGTGGCTAGCGATTTTCCAACCGCAAGCCAAATGATCCAGGCGACAACGCAAATAAAAATCGGTGCCAGAAGTGCAAAAGCCGTGAGCACCACAGTGATGGTGTCACTCACCTGGCTCAAAGTTTGGGCCGCGACCACGGTGAGCTCACCCGCTTCCGATGAACTTGTCACGTGCGCAATAACGTAATTTTGGTTGTCCACAAAAGGTACTAGCCTGTGAAACGTGCCCTCTCGAATCTGGAGATCCGAAGCAGTGAGCAGTGATTGCTCGCCGGAGATACTCTCTGAGGAATACACAACTGTGTTGCTTGTGTCCACTATTTGCAGCAGGGTTGAATCCCCCGGCCGTGAACCGACTTGAGCCTCTGCGCCGTCAAAACCTTCCGAGTCAATTTGAGAAGCGAGGTCCCGTGCACGATCCAAAGTGGCTGAACCCAGTGTCCGGGTAAGGGTCACCTGAAGGGTCAACGCCAGAGCAAATCCGGCAAGCACCATTGCAAAGAAAAGAGCAATCGCAGCGACTATGGATGCCCGGGCTCTGATACCCCGTCGCGCCCACCATTGATTCCTCTGAGATTTCACTGTCATGTTGCGAGCATAGAGTGAATGGCTAACGCAACGGAATCTGTTCTCAGCGAACTCTAAGTCCCAATCCCGCAGTCTTGGACATGTGCGATTGCACCAGCAATTGCTAGACGAAAGGATCAGCGTTATGAAGATCAACAAAAAAGCACTGGGAGCGGGCGCAGCAGGATTCGCACTGCTCGTTGCAAGCGGTACCGGGATTGCAATGGCAGCCGGATCTGCCTCACCAGATGCCACGAGTCCAGCCGCTACGTCAACACAATCAGGTGCCGAGGCTGATGATGCTTCCGAAGTTGATGAAGTCAACGACGGACCCGATCAAGGTCCTGATGCCAACGCCACCGAACCCGGGCATCAAGATGCTAACGAAGCGGGCGAATCTGCTGAGGTTGCTGACGCAACCGAGGGGGCCGAGGGCACTGAAACTGATTAGTCCGACCGCTTAACTTCCCACCCGTATCCCCGGCCAAAGATTTTTTGGTCGGGGATACGGCTTTTTACCGACTCCACATCCTGCTCTTTCCTTCTCAGCGAATTCACAGGTGCGACCCCCTAACTTTCCACCCATGACAAAATTAATCAGCCCCTCACCTTTGGGTGCTCTCGCCCGACCAGTCCTCAACAAGGTCCCTGAAGTCACTATTTATTTCTGGACCATCAAGATTTTGTGCACAACCGTGGGCGAGTCCGCGGCGGATTTTCTCAATGTCAATATGGGGTGGGGGCTCTCGGGCACATCGGTGGCAACGGGGCTCGTACTTGCCATCGTTTTGACCACACAAGTTTCGCTGCGCCGTTATATCCCAGCCGTGTATTGGTTAACCGTGATGTTGGTGAGTGTTTTTGGAACACTCGTCACGGACAACTTGACGGATAATCTTGGAGTCCCACTTCAAGCTAGCACAATTGTGTTCTCGGTACTGCTGGCATTGGTCTTTATCGCTTGGTACCTCAGTGAAAAAACCCTTTCCATTCACTCCATTCTCACACGGCGGCGTGAAATGTTTTACTGGCTTACCATCTTTGTCACTTTCGCTTTAGGTACTGCTGTCGGTGACCTAGTTTCTGAGGGCCTCGGTGTTGGCTACCTTCGCACCGGCCTGCTCATGGGAGCACTCATTGCACTGGTCACTCTGGGATGGCGCCTTGGACTCAATGCTATTTTGGCGTTTTGGATCGCCTACATTTTGACTCGCCCACTCGGTGCCTCAATCGGTGATCTCATGGCGCAGACACCAGATAACGGAGGATTGGGGCTGGGCACCACAACAACCAGTCTCATCCTCCTTGCACTCATCATCGGAGTAATTACCTACCTCAGCATTCGCAAACCCGACGTTATTCCTGTTAGTGAGTCAGCAGTGACTGCCGCTCCTCCCGGCACCGGTTCACACAGTGCGCTCATCCAAACGGTCGCAGTCGTAGGTGCATTCATTGTCTTCGGTGGCGCGTTCTACGCCTGGAGAACCTCAGTTCTCAATTCTGAAGCGAGTGCTGCGATGTCACAGGTTTCAGTAACCGGATCCCCACTGGGGGACGTCAGTGAATTCGTCACGATCAGTCAAGACAGTCTTGATCTTTTGAACGCTGGGGATCAAGGTGGGGCCACCGCGCGAATCGGTGATTTAGAAACGGCTTGGGATAAGTCTGCGGCCTTGCTTAAGCGCACGAATCCCGATGAATGGACCCTTGTGGATGACGCAATTGACAAGGTTTTGCGTGAACTGCGAGCCTCTTCCCTTAACACAGCGGCAGAGGTTTCAGCGCTACAAGCTCTACTGACCCAACTCGG
>JBBARV010000042.1:0-4630 GCA_040399625.1 Candidatus Nanopelagicales bacterium
ATTGGTTCACCGCTTGGCCTCCAAGGAACCGTAACCTCAGGAATTATTAGTGCACTTGATCGTCCGGTGACCGCTGGTGGTCGCGGTGATTTGGCCTACATCAACGCCATTCAAACAGATGCTGCGATTAATCCGGGCAATTCCGGTGGTCCACTTGTTAATGCATTAGGTGAAGTAATCGGCGTGAACTCTGCGATTGCAACACTTGGAATGGGAGATGCATCGGGAAGCATTGGGCTTGGTTTCTCCATCCCCATTGATACCGTAAAGAGAATTGTCGATGAACTTATTAAGACCGGAACTTCTCAGACCCCGATCATCGGTGTTCAGCTCGAGACGGGCTTTGCCGGACCGGGTGGAGCGGTTGCCGTGGTAACGCCAGGCTCACCTGCTGACATTGCTGGCCTACAAGAAGGTGACGTGATCACCAAGGTCGAAGGAAACTTGATAAGTGACTCAACCGCTCTAATTGTTGCGATTCGCGCAAATGCCCCGGGGGATCAAATCGAACTCACCGTATTGCGCAACGGCCAAATCCTGACGGTCCCATTGACCCTGACGGCGGCTGATCCAACGAGCTAACGACTTATGTGAATGAAAGGCACAGACTGAGCCCGCCGCAACCTCCTCCGCGGCGGGCTCAGTTCATTTCAGATTGCGTCTTTTGCGTTTATTGGGCAGAGTTAAGAGGTGTTCAACCCTGTATCCATTGCGCGTGAAAAGACCGCCTCCGGTTTTAGGCGCATGGTTTCTGGCGAAGCCAACGGTGCACCCGAATGGGTGACCCAGTTGAGCGGTGGAACTGACAAGGGATTCTTTGGCCCCGGCTCCGCGGCCTGGACTGTGCATGGTTCCTTGCCAACCCTCGTGGGTGGGGTGCGTTCACTACTCATGCAGGCACTTCACCCGGGAGCGCTCGCGGGTGTTGATGAACACTCGCGCTATGAAGCAGACCCATTAGGTCGTCTCTCAGGTACCACCCAGTGGTTGACCGTTGTGACATTTGGTGACACGGCAATGGCTGAGCGGGAGTGCGCGCGGGTCCGTGGAATGCATCGGAAAGTAACCGGAACCTACCTAACCGCACAGGGTGAAGAAAAGGATTACAAAGCAACGGACTCTGATCTTTTGAGATGGGTGCACGTTGCCTTCACAGATTCGTTTTTATCAACGCACTTAGTGTGGGGTGGATCAATCCCTGGCGGGCCAGATCAATACGTACGCGAATGGGCGATCGCCGGCGAATTGGTGGGTGTTATCGATCCACCTCGAAGTTTTGATGAGCTACAGGATCAACTCAATGCGTTCAAGCCGGATCTATGTGGAGGTGAGCGGGCATTACGCACGGTGAAATTCGTGCGTAATGCCCCGGTACCGCTAGCGGCTAAGCCCCCATACAGCGCGCTGTTCGCTGGTGCGACTGCAACAATGCCGAAATATCAGCGTGATTTATTGGGTTTGCCCACAATTCCACTGACGGTTGTCAAACCCGTAGTGGCCGGAATGCTCGGCAGTCTTGGGTGGGTACTTGGCCCGACTTCCCCCTCAATGCAGGCAGCACATGAGCGGGCCGCGACCTTTGATTCGACCCCGACTTGACACACGCACCCCCTCGCGGGTGATGATGTAGGACATGTGGTCGCTGCGACCTAGAGGTCGACTTCTCCCAGCGCGCACAACCACCGTGATGGTGTGTGGTGCGCTTTCTGTGGCGACTTTTGGGTCAGCGGCTTATGCGGAAGATGCCCCCGCTCCGGTTCCAGCCCCTGTAGTTACCGCTGAGCCGGTTCCTGCTCCGGCACCTACTCCCGCACCCCCGAGCGTGCCCACTTCACTTGGTACCTGGTGCACCAGCCTGTTCCCGATGTCGGTGAGTAAGCAAAGAACTAAGGCGCAAGCGTTGATGGCCGGGAAAGTGGATCTGGGAAAGGGTGGGTCGTACAAACTCAACGAAAAGCCCAACTGGCGTTCACAGTCCTCAGCGGACCTCTCGGGCAACCGCCACATAAATTCATTGGACTGGGCACTGCCACTTTTATTCCGAGGGGTGGATAAACAAAATCAAGCGATGGTCGATCGTTTTCGTCAACTCATGTATGACTGGATCGAGGATCACCAAAAAGGGCGTTCCTATTGGGTTGATGCTTCGATTTATGGCGGACTGCGAACCCAGACCCTTGCTTGTGCTTGGCAAACTTTGCAGGACCCGGTAATCCAGCAAGCGGCCGTACGAGACGCCACCTCAATGTGGAAGTCGTACCGGGGTGGAGCCGACATCAAGATTGGTGCAAATAACACGGATTTGGTCCGGCAAATCGGAGCACTGGCAACGTTCTGCTCCGTTGGTGATCCAAACCTGCGAGATGCCGTGTGGAGAAACCTGGTTGCTGTGGCTCGTGGGGTTATTAACAACGATGGCAGTGATGTTGAAGGTTCCCCGCAATACGCCATGTACATGGAGAAACTTCTTACCCAGGTCGAGTCGGCCGCTGCAACGTGCGGAATACCCAATGAGCCAATTCCACAATTGCGTGAACTGTTGTACGCATTTGTTGCACAATCAGTCCGCCCGGATTTTAAAATTGAATCACTCGGTGACACGGCCGCTGTAGAACTTCGCAGTAACTTCGGTGTCGGTGACTGGCGTGCAGATTGGTTGCGAACGAAAGGCGCCATCGGAACTCCACCGACGCCCGTCTACTCGGCTTTTGACGGCGGTTACATCTTCGGGCGTTACTCCTGGGCCCCGAGTGGATCAGGTGCGCCTGATAGTTTTTATTCACTTCGTTACAAAGGTGTGCGGCCCGGAACAGCACATACACATGATGACGGTGGATCGCTCAGTTTCTATTCACGCGGTGTTTCTTGGATCTCAGACCCTGGTCCCTACCGTTACAACTCAAGTTCGTTGAGGTCATTTGTTAAGACTCGAGCCGCCCACTCGGCGTTCGCGGTTTCGAACACCAAGTACAACCGCTGGAAGGGTGTTGTAAAAACCAAGAGCACCTCGGATTCGGCTGTGGGTGGAAACGACTACTCATGCTTGGTGGACCAAACTTGGACGAATACGCCAATAACGCGTTGCGTTACTTATGTTCGCGGAAGTGATGTTCTCGTCGTTGCCGACTACATCGATGCGGCCAAGGTCAAGGTTCCCAAGAAGCAACGAGCGAATTACAAGAATCGTGAAGTCACCCAGCGCTGGCAGATTGGTCCAGGCATTGGAGTTGAGGGTGTCGAAGGTCAGTTAACTTTGGTCGCTGGTGATCAACGAGTAGACGTGATTAAAGCCGGTGTTGGTGACTGGAACTTGCGATCAGCAACAAACGATTCTTCAATTGGTTGGCACACCACAGATTGGGGTGTCAAAGCACCTGGGACGGTTATGTCGCGTTCGACCACCGTCCCGCGTAAGGGTGGACAACAAGTGATGGTCACAGTGTTTGTGCCCCGCGGATCCGCTGAAAGTGTTCCCGTGCAAATAGGAGATGGAGTTGTAACCATCACTCGCAATGGTGTCCCCGTGACGGTCGGATTCCCAGCCCCCTAGCTGAACCCGCCCCGTAATTGAGTGGTGGCCCACGCCGGGGGGACAACCCATTGTGATGTAACGCGTGTGGTGCGTGTGACAATAAAGGTACGTATCCATTCACACAGGAGTTTCTTTCAGCATGCCATCTTTTCGGTTCACGGCAGGTTTCATTGGGTTTTTGACTGCGATATCCCTGCTCGTCACCCCCGCAGCTCATGCTGGCAACTGGGATGGAGTCCAAACCTGGGAAACTGCATATGTCAGCCGAATTGTTGATGGCGACACTCTGATAGTTAAAGATGTGGTCACAAATCAAGAATCAAGAATCCGCCTGTTGGGAATCAATTCCCCAGAAATAACCCATCGCGGAGCCGTAGGTCAGTGTGGTGGCGCCGAAGCCTCGAAGGTGTTATCGGAAATCCTGCCTTTAGGTTCACTCGTCCGACTTCTTTCAGCGGATCAGAATTCAAAAGGTGTAGCCGATCGACCACAACGGGTGGTGTTGGCACAAAATCCGGAGACAAAGGAGTTTGATCAAGACATTGCTTGGGGAATGGCCGAGCGAGGTTGGGGCCTGTGGTTCACGGTGGCAAAAGAAGCATCCATGAGTTCGATCTATCGCAATGTTATTGCGCGTGCCCAAGAGCAACGGATCGGAATTTGGAATCCACAATTATGTGGTGAACTGGAACAACCGAATTCATCAATTGACCTCAAAATCAGTCGTGGAACCTCAGCCGCAGACGAGTGGGTTGTGGTGCGAAATTCTGGCACGTCAGATGTTGACCTTTCGGGTTGGACTCTTCGTGAATCAGGCAACCAAGGCTGGATCGTTCTCCCTGGCGGCAGCATTCTCAGCCCGGGGGATTACCGCGTGGTTTATACCGGTTCCAAACCACCGTCGGCTAATGATCCTCGCGCTCTGTATGCCAATCTCAAGACTCGACTGTACCCAGAACCGATTAAACAACCGTATCTCTATGGTGATGGTGTCTACCTGCTTGATCGCAATGGTAACTATCGCTTTTGGCGTCAGTACCCGTGCACAATTGATTGCGAAAATGATCCGCTAGGCGGCTCAGTTGTGATCCAAGAAAT
>JBBARV010000043.1:0-1255 GCA_040399625.1 Candidatus Nanopelagicales bacterium
GAAAATATAGGGTCTATGTGGGGAAAAGTGACCCTTGCCCGCAGTGTGCCTTCGTTGGCAAGCGACCCTTGCCCCTTGCCGATGCACGAGGGCGACCCCCTCATTGCATTCGTGGGCAAGCGATCCTGCAGAAATAACGGAGTTCGAGCAATCATGTCTGTGCCTTCCATCCTACATCGTAGTTTTTGTTGCCAATGCACCGTGCAATGGAGCACTCCCTCGCGCGGAAGCTGGAAAGGGACTATCACAGTTCCGGAATATTTGGAGATCCAAAACAAAGTCGAGGAGGATCCGGTCGAATCCAGGCAATGGGATCACGGTTTCGCTTCGTTTTGGAATAGGCTCAGGATCCCGTTGTCCCGGACTGACCACAGGAGCCGTTCTTGAGATTGACCCCGCCTTCTCCACCATTGGCTTATTCCCCGACGGAGTTGGAGTCGCCGAGCCCCGAGTTTCAGGGCTGCCCCGCTTTGGAAGACACGTCGGTGTTCTGCATTTTTGGCTAGGTCAAGGTGGAAAACATTCTTCGCCGCTTGCCCCACTCCTTTTTACCGGTTTGGTTTGGGTTCCGGGGGGGAGGCTGTTCGGACTGTCATCTACCTTTCTGGAGTTTCGCAGGTTTGAGCTCAGTTCCGGCCCGGATCCCGGGGGAGGTAACTTACATATAATTGTGAATTTGGCTCTAGCGCAACTGGTGTTCGGTCTTCAAGTACAGGTGCAATGGGGGGAGATGGCTTCCCTATCTCGGGGTGAGTGGGGAATCTCGATGGCACCATCCGTAGCTGCGCCTCTCAAGCTTGCTCGGGTTAAAGATGTGGCAACGTCTATCTCCCCCAAACTTGGAGGGCGGGGCCCAGCCCGGGTTGGGGATTGCTTCAAGGAAGCATAACCACATGATTGGCCCCACAAGGCTAATAATGTGGTTATGCTTCCTGGAGGCGTTCCCAGACCCCAGACCGCCCGGGCTGGATCCCGCACCTCCACCCCGGGGGACAAGCCGGCTACCACACCTTTCCACCCAGATGACAACGCTCGGAGAAGCCATCGCATTTTATTTTCGGTCTCAGCCCAGCCGCTTGGCCGATGCCGCAGGTCAGTCTCGACTCCCGTACTCATTTCTTTTATGCGGGTGAAGGGTGGGCTTTGAGGTCTGCATGGCCATCGAAATTGCACCCCAAACTCCCCAACGTCTGGAAACACTAATTTCGGGGAGGGGTCTTGCGGTCTGCATAGCCGTCGAAATTCTGACAGAGCC
>JBBARV010000043.1:1355-2852 GCA_040399625.1 Candidatus Nanopelagicales bacterium
GCAGTCTGGCCAGATTTGCTGGGGTGCCTTTTTGACGCCTGGCCGGCCCCGGGGGCCTGGGAAAACCTTCCAAAATGTGGGGGGCAAGGTTCCCACATTTTAGGAGGTTTTCCTAGGCCCCCGGGACCGGCCAGACCTCCAAAACGCACCCCAAAAACCCGGCCAGACACCCTTCAGGTACCCAGGCCCTGACATCCCGTAGCATCCCCGTAGCTTTCGGCTCTGGAATGTGTCGACCGTGCAGACCCAGATGCAGCGACGGCATGGGTCGATTCCCAGTCGGCCTCCGGGCCTCGAGCTTTCGGAAGCCGACTGGCAGAAGCGGTTTACAAAACGAGCCGAGCTTATCGCCGAGGTGTCCAATCGGCCTCCTCTTAAGTTGTTGCGGTCACATTTTGTTTGCCCCATGCCGCCGAACATCTACCTCCGGGTCGGATCCCGCGTTTGGAGAAAGCAATTCATCTTGTGGCGTGAGTTCAGTTTCGCCATGGCCCGAGATGCAGGATTCGATGATAGGCATCGTCCAGATGTTGGGGAGCTCCCACCATCAGTTTCGGGGGGGGGGGGGCTTGCGGTCTGCATGGCACACCGCAACCTCGAACATCATGAACCATTAGTTTCGGGGGGAGCTTGCGGTCTGCATGGCCAACGGCATATCGCTCGCAATGCAGACCGCAAACTCCCCCCGAAACTAATGCTTAATGATGTTCGGGGTTGCGGTGTGCTATATCCAGCGAAACGGCACCGGCCTTAAATCCAAGATGCCGGAAGTCGTTCAGGCATGCGGGGAACTTTACCCTGAGACACTTTTGTCCAAAATTGCAAATCTAATCCGAAGTTTGGGGCCGGTGCCATATATATCTATTTGTGCGGAGTTCGACACCTTGAGAGGCCGAGGCCGCTTCACGAGCGGCGGCACCACACCGGATGCCGCGTCTCGTTTGGCCAACCAGGACCAGAGTATGCTTCGCATCGTTCAGCTACTACCTGAGCCGTGCCGGCTGGCAGACCATCAAGATGGGGTTATCCAAACATTGCCAGATCTGAAGGTTCTGTTTGGAAGTATCAGTGCCTTGAGGCCCCCCGCACTTCCAAGCCGAACCCTTAGATCTAGTATCATCTTGGAGGTCTGCGCAAGTAATCGGCCCAACATAAGGCTACCGGTGTAAAGCGTGGTGTAGTAGGTGAACAACCGAAGCCTATTTGACATAGGATCTGGTGGATCACATTATGGAGAAGTTCCCCGAGATGAGGCCCTTGACAACCAAGGCGATGCAGGCGGCCCTTCGCGGGGCCGACGAAGGTTTGTGAGGAAACTCCTTGGCCAGGCCGTATATATATATATATATTCCGGAGCGGTCAGACTGCTTGCGAATGTTGGCCATGTCCGTTGATTTCATTGGTGTTCTGGTGTCCGGAGCGTGAATTCAACGAACACGGCCAAACATCGCCTCTATCCGATCGATCCAGAATATATATATATATATATATATATAT
>JBBARV010000043.1:2952-4583 GCA_040399625.1 Candidatus Nanopelagicales bacterium
ATATATATATATATATATATATATATTCGCCACACGGCCTGCCCATGGAGTTCGACCCAGGCCTCCAATTCCAGGTCGTCGGCAAGACGACGGCGGCTCGCAAGTCGATGGAGGCTTATAGGGCAGACGCCGTCATCTTGCGGAACGGGTGGTTCACGTCCAACAGGTATGGGAACCCTTAATATATGCATTGGACTTGTCCCGGGCTGGACGGCTGGGGAGCTTCGAAAACAAGCCGGCCGATGCGAATATGCACAATGCATTGGTCCCGGCTTGTTTTTGAAGCCTCCCGGCCCGGTAGCCGGGGACCGGTCCAGTGCAGATATCTAGGATGCCCAAGGAACAAGGAGTTCAGGAACACACGAGCGCTCCTCAAGAAGCCCACGGGCGAGGCCAGGGACGGAGATGACGCCGAGAGCGACGAACCCGAGGTGTGCCTTGTCACAAAGACCGCGGTAGCAGTTTAAGGAAGAGAATTGCACTCGAAGCATCAAGCTCTGGAGAAAGCAACTTCGACGAGGTAGGCATCGAAGCGGCCAGCTTTGAAGGAGCTTACACGGAAAACTTCAATCAGCGGAGATCTCCGATGCCTGAACTTCTCGTGCAAATTCTTCGAAGCCGGCCGCTTCGAGGCCTATCTCGTCAAGGCTGCTTTCTCCAGAGCTTGATGTTTCGCGACCAGCATCCTCTCCCTAAAACTGGCTTCTATTCTCTCCCTAAAACTGAATTCTCTTCCGGAAGCTTGAGGCCCTCTTTGAGGCTACCTTCCTTGCACCGCGGACCCTTCGCGACGGGAGCTTAGGGGGCCGAGGAGGAGGCCAAAGAACACGACGCTGTCACCTCGTCCGAGGAAGCGGAGCCGCAGGAGTTGCTCATGAAGAGGCCGGCTGCATCCGAGGTTGCGGGCGACGGCGAGCCGGACTTGTCTGACGAGGCTTGACATTTGCTTTGCAGCTTACGGCCCGAACCTATGAAAATCATGCACCCGCTTATCGCAAATTCACGATTTGGGCCGGCCGCCAATCCGTATGCTGGTTAGTTCGAAATCTCAAACACAACAACAAGCTGCAACATAAGTCAAGCAATCGTGACCAAAGGAACAGATATTGATGGCGGGGGGCTCGGGCCGGATCTTCAGAAGCTCGGCCGGGACTTGGGCGAGGAAAGCCGGCATCCAATTTCCGGGGTTTGGATTTGGGCTGGGGACCGACCATCGGCCGGCTCGCCCAAAATCTGGGAAATCGGATGCCGGCAGGCTTCGGCCTCTGCCTGCCAAGCCTCGGCCAAACCCGTGAAGATCTGGCCTGAGCCCACCGGTATCAGAATCTTCTCATTTCGTCAAATCGAGGATGTTGAGTCCGCGGCACCTGCGCTCGGTGTACCGAATGGGGTCGACGAGGAAGGTAGGGAAGAAGCGCCAAAACTGGTACGTACCCAGAACAAGTACGACAAGGCATTCGAGGAGGAGTTGGAACAACTGTTTGCGGTGCCGCCAGTCACGATGCCAGCGCCTACGATGGCGCAGTCAGGGGTCGCCGCCGAAGTCATGATGCCACAAGGAGGGGTCGCCGACGAGGTCACGATGCCAGCCGCGATGCCAACGCCTACGATGGCACAGTCAGGGGTCGCCG
>JBBARV010000044.1:0-3774 GCA_040399625.1 Candidatus Nanopelagicales bacterium
ATGCAATGAGGGGGTCGCCCTCGTGCATGTGCAAGGGGCAAGGGTCGCTTGCCCACGAAGGCACACTGCGGGCAAGGGTCACTTTTCAAGGAATTCTAAAGGGGACAGAGCCAGAGTCCCCGCCCCCGTCTTTTGTAGCTGATCCCCGGTCTCCAATTGGAGACCGGGGATCAGCTACAAAAGACGGGGGCGGGGACTTTGGCCGTGTCCCCTTTAGAATTAACTTTCGCTGCAATTAACACCGGTGTTTAAATTCCATGTGTTTGAAACCTTTCGGCCTTTCGCTTTGAGGGCTAATAGTGGAAGGGCGGGTCATCCACAACTGCCGGCCATGGTGCCGCAACCCCATCCCCGGCCTCGCACGGTCCCTCGGATCCCGTAAGCGATACAATTTCGCCAGGCCGAGCCACGGTGTTTGTTATTGAAACCGGATGTGTCTAATGATAGGAGGTCGATAGTATCGAGCTGTGGCACATGGGGTGTTTCAAATGGGCTGCTGGATCCGACCACTCATCCGATCTAGCATCTCGTCTGTAACACACCATTTGTGACCGTTCCATTCCCCCCCCCACCCCTCCCTCCGCCTCCCCGAGAGGGTCACACATGGTGTGTTACAAACGGGATGCGAGATCGGATGTCGGAGCTAGCAACCCATTTGAAACCCCGTTTGGCACCTTACATGATAGCAGGAGACGGGTGTAAAGCCAACTTGGGCCTTTCAGGCAGATCTGTCTGAAGTTTAACGATGGCTCGCATGTGGCGGTGCTTACTTTTTTTCGCTCTGCCCGTTTTCGCTTGCGGGTCATGGGACTTGCTACTAGAGCTGTTGACTGGCACTGGGACCGGCCGCACATCCGTTGAACACTTGCGCCGTGTCACTCGCTGTTGCGGAGCCTGGAGCGAACTTACACAGACACATGGGACCACCTCATTGTGAAAATCACCTGCTTTTGGTGATGCCGGATTGCGAGGTCCGCAATTCGGTATCGCCTTCGACCGGTGTGTTTCGCAATGCATTTGCCTGGCAACCGGGGTGCAAGATGTGGGGCTATATTTGGGTGACAAGCCCCTAAGGCTCTACAAGTGGAGAGGTTTACAGTAGTTCCCCAGAGTTCGCCTTCATAGTAAGTTCGCCCCACCGTCGAGGCGGCTTGCCGTTTCTGTCAGAGTTAGCTGCCGTGGCGCAGAAGTCTCGCCCATCTAATTTTGAACGAGACTTCCACCGATGGGCAACCGTGAAAAATGCGTGTACATTATCCCGGCGTTTCTCGATCAAATCGATTGTCGGTCCCAATTCGACTGCCTTTGGCCCACACATTTTCGATGATGGTGATATCAGGCAGCGCGATGGCTAATCTGCATCGTATCTTTCACGTTAGTCGGGTGTAGCAGTTTGTTAATAAGTGTCGCTTGGTGGCCGGTGCCGGGTGGCATTCGATCCCTCCCCCGGGACCTCCCCGGGTGCCAGATCGCTCACGGACGCTTCGATTTCGCAGGGTGCCGAGATCTATGTTAGTGATCTGGCCTCCGGGTGGGATCCCGGGGATGGACCGGGGGATACTCCCCCAGAACCGGCCACTATCAGATTGTTATTATCATACTTTCCAGATCAGGTGAAACAACAACCGTGGCGGGGATTGTTACCAGATACCTTTGAGTTTGAACTGCCGTTGCAAGATGATGCTGAGCGTAAGATCTTTGTACGGCATGCGGCCCTCTTACCGCACGAGGCTTTTCATACCATCTTCACGAAGGTTCGGCATCGATGGCCCGAAGATGCGTCACCCCGAGTGGGCTGATGGTGTGATGCATCTTCCGGGCCACCATTTAAGGCACGACCGATTTTCAATTCTATTTTCGTGGGCGGCGAAGAGAATTTAGCGACTTGGTTCTGGGCACATTTTTCAAAAGATAAGCGTTGCTCCCCGGGTCCTCTACCCTTGCGGCACTCTCGCCCCCAAAACACCCCAGCTTTGAAGGCCTTTCGCCCTCTTAGCCCCTTAGCCGAATCCCTTGGTTGGGCGAAGAGTGGGGGGGAGATCCACCCCTCGCTGAACATGTTCAACATCTTAGACCGACCGGAGTAGAGTTGCTCCGATTGTTGAGCCCGTGTTTCTCACACGCGCGAATCCAAATGTGCCGTGTATAGGTGGCGAGAGGCGGAAGCCATCAACGACTATTGGTATGAAAACCATCCGGTGATCCAGTCGACGGAGGCCAAATTCAGAATTCCAGTGGGATTTCACGGTGATGATGCCGGAGTACACGGGCAAAACCAAGTGCTGGTCTTGACGTGGGGGTCGATTGCTGCTCAGCTCCCGACCCTCGACTCAAGGCTGATTTTTACGATGGTGCGAACAGGAGATATGATCCCAGGCAGTTTGCACGCTTTGCTCGAGGTTTTAGTTTGGAGTCTGCAAGCCTTGGCCGAGGGCGTTTTTCCACGGTGCGATCATAAGGGCCGCGAGTTCTCCGATGGACTGATTTCAGGGCGTGGGTCGAGCCTCGCGGATCGTCAAAACACACGTTTCTCTCCTTGCCGCTTTTGGGCCGAAGCGGCTCCAACATAACACATGTTTTTCGACGAAGCAACGGCCCGGCCCCCGGCCTGAAAGGATATGAACCAAAAAGAGCAGCGGTTGCTGGTCTCCCACTGGCGGGTGGATTTGTGGGAGCGTGGGCGGAACTGAGGGGCGACTGGAAATTTCTTAAAGAAGTTCACGTTTTCTTATCTGCAGTCTTGGTGGGGACCTAAGATTATAATTTGAGTTTTCCCGGAAGACCCTCCCGCGACCCGGGGGGGTGCCGCCCCCCGGACGCCTGGCGCAAGGAGTCCGGGGGGCGGCAATTCCTCCGGGTCGCAGGGGAGTCCGGGGGGCGGCAGCCCCCCCGGGAAACTCATATTCAAAATGGCGGAAAGATTGCAGGTAAGTTCATCGCACGGACAAGAGACTATTGGTTGGTTTGGTTTCCGGGCCCTCCCGATCGGACGGGCCCGAAAACCAGACGTTGACATGGAATGTTTTAAGTGCGATCTGCACGGCCCGCGCCCACCAAATCAATGGGTTTACACGTGACGTCCTCGCCCGTGTGATTGGCAGGTTCTGGGGCTGAAAGAACATTATAATAACAATAAAGCCCTTTGCCATCTGTGCGATGTCTGCCGTCACGTGCCAGGGCTGGAGTATACGAACTTTGCCAGAGATGCTCCGCACCGTCTGACTCGAGTTTCAAGTCACAACTGGTGGATGCGATATGCAGCTCTCGCTATCGTCTGTCCGTTGCTCATGATCCCGGGGTTCACAATCTGGAGGGTGCATTTCGATATTATGCATTGTCTGGACCTTGGTTTTATGAGAACATACATGAGGTTCTGGGCTCGCGTGGTTTTCAGTTTTGCTTGAAAGATTGGCAAACCATGGCAAGCCTTGACCAGCCTTGATGAGCCCCCCCAACAGATTCATCAAGGCTTGTCAAAACTTACCGAGGCTACCGGCCCATCCCCAGGGAACTCAAAACCAGACGGGCCCAGAACCACATCTGTGTTTTTCATGGTAGGTGTTTACCAAAGCGTCTTGCCATCTATTATGTGGCAATTGGTGCTGAGCAAGAACCGCTGCCCGTTCAGGGGCGGAACTATAAATGCGAAATTCCTTAGCGCCTACCGTCAGTATAAGAAGTGGGCGAAGGAGAACAATATCGTAGCGAAGGTCCGTCATAAGTTCAAGAAAAAACAATGGAGGAAGAAGGCGATCCGTGCAGAGAATCAGAATC
>JBBARV010000045.1:0-3336 GCA_040399625.1 Candidatus Nanopelagicales bacterium
AGAAAATATTTCTGTATTAAAAGGTAACACAGCCGCTGCTTTATATGGTGCACGCCCCCAAAACCCCAAAACCCCTTGGATACTGTTGTATGTGAGTGTTTAATATAAATTGATTGAAAAAATATAGAACTTTGACCGATCTATATCTCATCAGTTGATGGCGTGGGGGTTGACCTTGAAGGAACCCTGGGGGGCGGGGCCACCGCATGCCTTCTTGTCGAAGCTGAAGTTCTTTGCGCGCTCCTCTGACATGAAGGCGAGGTTGAGGATCATCTTGACGAGATCGCTCTGGGCGGCATCGTTGCCCTCCTCATCATCATCATCCTTGATGAACTCGTTACGGTCCTCGCGGGCGGGCGAGAAGTACTGGAAGTCGTCGAGGTACTGCTCGTTGGCGAGGATGTCATAGCAGTGGGTGCCCTTCATGTGGCTGGCACCAATTTTGGTATCGCGGAACCTTTGGAGGGTCTCATCCTCGAGGATGTGCATACCGAGGACGTCACGAGCGTTCTCCTCTTCCTTGATGGACCAGTTGCGGTCGTTGTCATCGATGGTGTTGAAGTAGTTGTCAAGGTCCTCATCGATCTCGAAGTTGCCGATGGCGAGGAAGGGAAGGACGAAGCAGAGAGCACTGTAGATGATACCTCTGAAGAAGATCACAACAAGGAGGATCCAGAAGGTGACCAACAGGGGCAGGGCAACATTTTCGGTGGAGTAAGTGGCACCGGTGAACACCTCAGAAACGTAATGACCTGAAGTTCTATCAAGGTTGCTGTAGATGAGTTCAGTGGGGTTGTTGGAGAGGAGTTGTTTGCTGGAAAGCATCCAGTAACCGAAGGACAAGAAAAGGAGGGGAGCCCATGTCAGAATGCTGAGAGCGTTCTTGTTGAGTCTCTCATCGTACATGGGGGGCTCCCTGTAGCAGTAGTGAAGCATGAGCTTCTCCATTGAGTAGAGAGTGAGGTAGGCAGCGGAGGCGATGGGGAAAAGGACGGGCATACCGAGACCGTAGGTCATGGTGACGAAGGTAATGTTCATGATGGAGGAGTACTTGTAATGGATGAAGAAGACGGGGCCAGAGTACAGCTCAACGTACTACTGAAGGGTGGTCTTCTTGGTGAGCTCGTGGTTGCATGAGAAGCCGCGATCCATCAGGCGGAAGGCCTGGCGCATACCTCCGAAGACGAAGAACTCGACGACGGGCCAGTAAACATTGAAGAGCATGGCAGCGACGAGGGTAGTGCCGATCTCATTGAACCAGGTTGAGTTGAAATCGGGGATGCCGGACTGCTTTGACAGGATATCGAAGAAACCGCCCTGCTCGGACATGTTAGCGTTAACAAGGAGGAGAAGGAGAGCAGTGTTGAAGAACTGCACGACGAAGACACCATTGGAGATGAGGCGAGTCTGCTCGGACTCGGTATCCTTGCCGATGTAGATGATGAGCTTGATGATGAAGATACGGAGGATCATGTTGATTACGACGATACCGGTGGTAACAAGCTGGTTGTAGACCTTGCCCTCAATGAGAGAGTCACTATAGTCACCGCAAAGCTCGTTGGAGTAACCGGAGAGAGCAGGTGAGTCGGCAGCCTTGAGGATGCAGTAGGTCTTGTAGAAACCAGCCATGGGGATGGGGGATTCTCCGTTGGCTATTCTGCCGTAAAAGTTCTGGTGCTCATTCTCAGCGTACTTGTAGAGTTCTTTGGCAGAATTGTTGATGACCTCGTTGAGAATATAGTTGGGGTTCACGTTGGGTTGTCTGGCAGCAAGCTCGATGGCGTAGGATTTGCAAGAGTAGATGGCAAGGAACGAAACAGCAAGGAGACCGGCAATGAATGCGACGACCTGGAGGGTACGCTTGGCGTAATCGGCTTGGGTCCAGTGTCTGTTCTCCCAGATGATGTTGGTGGGCTCGGTGGACTCCTCGAGGCACATCTCGTCATCCATAAATTCCTTCTCAGCTCGCTTCTGTCTGCCGAGCAGGTCGTACTGGGCCTCGAACTCTTGAGCAACAATCAAACCGTCTTCCTCCTCGAAGGTGATGAAGGCATGGACGGGCTTGGTGAGGGACTCGTATTCATTGCTCTTGACCTCGCTAATCTGGGCCTCAACCTCACGCATCTTGTCATAGCGTTGGAAGACGATGTGGCCACCTCGGAGTCTCAAAAGGCTAATGAGGCGGGCATTGTTGAAAGCGAAAACGATATCAGCAATCTTGACCTCGTGGACCTTGAGGTTGTCATTGGTGGGCTTGAGCTCGTTGAGCTTGTCAGTTAGGATTCTCTCTAGCTCCTTCTTGATATATGTCTTGAGGGCTTCACCGATGGAGATATCAGCGCGCTTGGACCTCTCGCGGGGGAAGATGTTGTCCATGAAGAATCTGTACTGCTTGTCGGTGATTTCCATCTCAGCGGTGTAATCCCCGGGGGTGATGGTCTCCATATCCCACTGCATCTGGTTCAAGTGGCTTGCGCGCTTAAAGTAGAAGAGCACAGTCAAATACACGAGAACGACCAGGACGGCGACTGAGGAGATCATAGCGGCTTGATCGCGCTTGTCACTCAGCTGTGTGGAATCCATGATGCACTGATACTGCACGAAAACCTTGGCGTTAATGGTCTTGCAAGAGGCATCAACGGTCTTTTGGGAGTCGAAGATGTTGTTAGTGTGCTCACTCTCATCAGCATTGATGGTGCGGTACTGATACTTGTTGGTAGCAGAAGTCTTGTTAAGGTTGACACCGCGGAGGTTAACATCGATTTCGTTGGCGAGGGTTGAGCGGACGGGGCACTTGGTCTTGATCTCCTCAGAGGCACCAGTCCAGCTGCAGAGATACTGATCCTTCTCGCCAGTTCCCTCGGGGAGGACTCCAGCGGAGATGACCTTACCGAGGGTACCGTAAGGGCAGTTTATGGGGATTTGGTTGAGGGTGTAAGGAGCCATCTGGCACTCGCTAGTGGAGTAACCGAAGCTGCCCATGGAAAGAGGGCCCATCCAGCCTTTCTTGTTGTCGTCGTTGATAGCACCCTGGCCCTTGTAGAAGCTCATAACTGGCACCATCAGGATTGAAAGAACGGCAAACAGAGCAAACATGGTGAACATAAGATCTCTGTAAGCAACCATACCGAAGCCGAGGTAGTTGAGTGGGTCAGGCTCAACGTTGTCTTCCTCCTTAGGAGCCTCCTTCTTCTTCTTTTTCTTATCCTTGTTCTTCTTTGCAGCCTCGATATCTCCGAGGAGCTGTTCATGCTCTGAGGAGGCCTTTGCATCGACGTCCTTGCCCATAAGGCGAGCGATGGGCTTGAGGATGGTGAAGACCTTGTAGATAGGGGT
>JBBARV010000046.1:0-1469 GCA_040399625.1 Candidatus Nanopelagicales bacterium
CGCATGCGTGCCAGGTGGTGGTGACTTCGGTTGCCACCACTTCCACTTTTTCCACAGTCGTCACTTTGCATATTGGCGTGGGTTTGTTCTTGATTTAGCGTTGTGGTGCTAAGTGAGTGTGTTGATGCGGCGTCATTCCTGTGTCCCTGACCTGGGTCCTCGATCTCCGTGATGTTTGCGGGGAAATTCCGAGGGGATAGGGGGTGATGTGAAGGATGAGAAATCCTGCGCTGAAAAGGAAAAACCCGGCCCTAGGGCCGGGTCAGACCAATAGGTTCGCAACCAACATGCGGATCTTAGCACGGGTTGGAATGGTTTTGCTAAGTGTTTTGCTTCGCGAATTGTTCCGATGGTTGTTTGACGTGATGCGGGAGTAGCCGCATGCGTGCCAGGTGGTGGTGACTTCGGTTGCCACCACTTCCACGTCAGGCTGGCCGGAATGAATCGTGTTTCACGGGCTCAGAGTGTTTGATCATTATGTGGTGCGTTGTTGTGTACTCCAATAATGATTCGTGGCCCATGTCTTTGCCGAATCCACTTCCCTTTACACCACCGTGCGGTGCTTCCGATGCAATCGGAAGATGGTCGTTGATCCAGGTGACACCCGCTTCAATGCGCTGACTCACCCGTAGTGCCCGGGCAACGTCATTGGTCCACACCGAGCTGGCGAGTCCATAACGCGAGTCATTCGCTAAATGAATTCCTTCCTCTTCTGACTCAAAGGGAACAACCACGAGAACGGGACCGAAGATCTCGCCCTGAACAACTTCACTGTTCTGGGCGGCACCGGAAATGAGGGTGGGCGGGTAGTAGAAACCGGGTGAATCAATGCGTTCACCGCCGGCAGCAATGTGTGCACCGGCTGCACGGGCTCGCTGGACAAAACCATCAACGCGATCTCGGTGGACTTGGGAAATCAATGGCCCAATATCGGTGGTGTCCGCCCATGGATCGCCCACGCGAACGGTGGACATCATGTGCGCGACTGCATCAACTGTGTCTTGGTAGCGCGATTCGTGTACGTAGATTCGAGTTGCAGCCGTGCAGTCTTGGCCGGAGTTGTAGGTCGCTCCGAGCGTGAGGGCGCGAGCCATCTGTTCTAGATCGGCATCGGGGAAAACCAGAGCCGGAGCTTTGCCACCGAGTTCTAGGTGCAGTCGTTTCACGTTAGGCGCTGCAGCAGACATCACGGCCTCGCCGGCCGCAGTTGAACCGGTGAGTGAAATCATCCGAATATCCGGATCGGTCACCATGGCTGCCCCGATGTCATTACCACCGCTGAGCACATTTAATAATCCAGCTGGCAAACCTGCCTGCATTGCTAGCTCGGCGAGACGAATGGAACTGCGTGGTGTTGCCGGTGCTGGCTTGAGCACAACCGCATTACCCGTTGCTAAAGCCGGTCCGATTTTCCAGATCGCCATGATGAACGGGAAGTTCCACGGAGTAATTGATCCCACCACTCCAAT
>JBBARV010000046.1:1569-3194 GCA_040399625.1 Candidatus Nanopelagicales bacterium
TCGCGTTGCGCAGCGACAGCGGCTGCAACGGCCTCACTCACGTCGGCAGTACTCGCGGTGGTAATCGAGTCACACACCTCACCCGTTGCAGGGTTGATCAACTCGATTACGGGACCTTTTCCATCACGGGTGTGACCGTTGATGTGTACGCCTTGTGACACGTTATTCCTAACTATTGAATCCAACACCGAATCGATCAAGAAGTGAAAGCCAAATACCACGTTTACCAGTGAGGTCTTCGCGGACGAGTTGTGACCGCGTGAACTGCACCAATGGGTAACGTAGAGGTTCCGGTGGGAATGGGACCGGCTTGCGTCGCACCATTTTCAGTTCGGTCAGTTCCGTTTTCCGTTTGGCTAATAGATCCAGCATCGTGTTGGCCCCGAAGCGGGCGGAAGCTGTACCGAGCCCGGTGTAACCAACGGCGTAGGCAACTTTGCCGTTCATGGCGGTGCCGATCGCAGGAGTGAACCGACTCGTTGAATCAATAATGCCAGCCCATTTGTGGGTAAACCTCAGGCCTTCGAGTTGCGGGAATGTTGTGAAGAATTGTTTGGCAAGAAGTCGGTGGCTTGCATCACGATGCTCTAACTCACGGTTGGTGCGGTTACCGCGGTAGTAGATCGCGTCGTAACCTCCCCACAGAATGCGGTTATCCGGGGTGCGCCGGTAGTAATGGAATTGATTACCGACATCGGTCATGCCTTGATTCTGCGACCAGCCAATGTCCGCCAATTGGCGTGAAGTGAGTGGCTCAGTGACGAGTACGTGGTCAAAAATTGGCAGCATCCGATACTGCAACCGCTTAAGAAGTGGTGTGAACCCATTGGTGGCGATAACAACCTGACGGGCGCGCACCGAGGCAAGGGGGGTCTGCAGTGCTATTCCGCCATCGCGTTGATGGGAAAGAAATGACGCCGGGGTGTTTTCATAGATGTGCACCCCGCGAGCCAACGCAGCGCGCTTGAGCCCCCAGCTCAGTCGAGCGGGATCCATCAAGCCACTTCCGGTGCGCACCCGCAATCCAGCGAGATAGGTGGGTGAGGCAACATCGGCTTGCATCTGTTCGCGGTCGAGTAGTTCACTGTCCTCACCCCATTGGGCATGTCGAGCATGCATTGCTTCCAGCGCCCGCACAGAGTGTTCATTAAGCGCCACCGCAGTTTTGCCCACGATGCGCATGTCGGCATCGATGCCCTCTGACTTGGTGAAGTCAACAATCGCATTGAGGTTTTCATTTCCCAGTCGCACCAAGGTTTTCATTTCCTTTGGCCAGATTGCTTCACCGTGCGCGAGACCATGAGTGAGCGAGCCAGAAATAAAACCACCGTTACGACCTGAACCACCAAATCCAATTGTCTCCGCTTCGAGCAGAATTACTTCGCGCTGCGGATCTGCTTCTTTGGCCAATATTGCGGTCCACAGTCCAGTAAAACCACCACCGATGATTGCCAGGTCGCATTCTTTACTCGCGAGTAATTGCTGACACGGGCTTGGTGCACCTGGTTGATCAGTCCAGTAGGGAGCGTGAGTTGTGTCCGCGAGGGATCGATCAACAAGATCATCGGAAGGGTTGTGAGCACGCCCAGCATTCGTTGCGATTGTCATGGTTGAACCTGAAGCAG
>JBBARV010000047.1:0-3022 GCA_040399625.1 Candidatus Nanopelagicales bacterium
TTTGAAAGAATGTTTGTTCGGGCACCGCGCGTTCGTTCTCTGCTTGGCAAAGGACGCAGGCCACGAACTAGTTAATCAAATATGCATGGGCAAAGCTGTCAACCGGCGCACCATTAATGAGTTGGTGGTTACGTAAGAGCCCTTCTTGGGTGAAACCGAAGTTCTCGAGAATTTCAATTAATTCCGGCCGAATGCTGTAGGTCTCGGTGGTGAGTTTGTTGAAGCCAATTTTCTGTGCAAGCTGCACGACTAACTTCAGGTACTCCGACCAGTCCCGTGAAAATATATGTTGATCGTTGCGATTAACGTCGGTCAAGAACGACACCTCAGTGCGGTGATCAGACCACACAATATGCACAAAGCCGCCGTAACCAACGAGCTGGGAATCCTCGAGGTAAGCAAAGAGAATTTGATTGGGCTGTTCCAAGGTGAGTTGCGGTAGAACTACATTCGAGAAGTAATTGTCTTGATCAGTGGCTGATAAAGGATTTTGTTGCCGCAGTACATCGATCTGAGCATTGCGCCATTTTCGGATTGCCTCACGATCATTCCAATGTATGGGGCGCAGCTGGTAACGGTTATCGGTACTCATCACAGTGAGTTCGGGAAAGAACTGGTAGCCAGAATCCCACTGTGGGTTATGTTCAACCATGAAGTTCCAGGACGTCTGTCAACGTTGCAATCACAGTGTCCTGTTCTGATTCGGTGAGCCCAGGATAAGTTGGAATGCTGATCAAACCGTCATAGACGGAGTCGGCGTGCGGGTAGCCACCCGGTGGCATCTTGATATCGGCGCTCACGCCGTGGTGGTGAACGGGTACGTAATGCACTTGTACGCCAATTTCACGCCTGCGTAACTCGGCAAATACTTCGCGCCGCTGGGGGACCCGAATAGCAAAAAGGTGGTAGCCGTGCAGTGCGCCCGATGGTGCGGCCGGTGGTAATTCAAGGTTTAACCCGGACAGTTTCTCCCGATACCGCTGTGCAATGTCGTTACGTTCCTCAATGAAGCGGTCAATTTTGGCTAACTGGCTCAGACCTAGAGCAGCCTGAATATCGGTCAACCGGTAGTTGTAACCCAAGGTAGTCGCGTTGTATTCCCACGACAGTGGATCCGTATTCGCTTTGATTCCATGGGAGCGGAATTCTTTGAGCGCTTGGGCGTAACCCGCGTTGTTGGTTGTGACTGCACCACCTTCGCCCGTGGTGATTGGCTTGACCGGGTGGAATGAAAAGACGCACATATCACTGTGTGTTGTGGCGCCAACTCTTTCAGTTGTGCTCCGTGCACCCAGGGCGTGGGATGCATCCTCGATGATCACCCGAGGGCGAGTGGGTAACGAGCCCAGTTCGACCGGCAGTCCCGCGTAATGCACGGGAATCACAGCCTGAATGCCATCGGTAATCTGGTTGATATCAATATTGAATGTTGATGGATCAATGTCAATCAATGCCGGTGTTGCACCGACGTAGCGCGCACAGTTTGCACTTGCGATAAAAGTCAAAGGACTCGTGTGAACCAGATCTCCAGGACCCAATCCTGCAACAGCACACGCTGCGTGCAGGGCCGCGGTGGCCGATGAAAATGTGACTGCGTATTTCGCACCAACGTAGTCGGCGAGTGCCTCTTCGAATTCAGTGACAACCGGACCGGTGGTCAACCAGTCGCTTGTGAGAACTTTTTCGACCGCGGCGATGTCATCGGCATCCACCTGCTGCCGGCCGTAAGGAATCATGGATTGGCTCACCTAGCCTTGAGCAATCCAGTTGTGCAATTCTGGAATCGTTAACCATTGATCATTAGTGTTGGAGGCGTAGGAGAAACCTTCGGCAACCGGCTCACCCTCTGAGTCCTTGTACCACCACTCTTTGACAGTTGGTTGAACCACATAACGATCTGCTTGGAGCAGTGTCCGGTAACTGTCGTCAGAGGCGATCATCTCCTCGTGGAGTTTCTCACCCGGGCGAATCCCAACGACAAAAGTCTCGGCGCCAGGTTTGAGTGCTTCGACCAGATCCATGATTCGCATGCTGGGTATCCGTGGGACATACAGTTCTCCACCATGCATTGAGTCAAAGGAGTCAATAACAAACCGAACAGCTTGAGGCAGCGTGATCCAGAACCGGGTCATGTTGGGATCAGTGATGGGCAGTGGTTTGTTTTCAGCGATTAGTTTCTGGAAGAACGGAATCACTGACCCTCGACTGCCCATGACATTGCCGTAGCGCACAACGGCCATGGCCGTGTTGTAGCTGTAGCTGTAATTGTTGGCCGCAACAAATAATTTGTCGGCGGTGAGTTTTGTTGCCCCATAGAGATTGATGGGAGAAGATGCCTTATCCGTTGAGAGTGCAACAACCTTTTTGACACCAGCATCAATGGCGGCGTCAATGACATTTTGACTACCGAGAACATTTGTTTGGACGTACTCGAAGGGGTTGTATTCGGCGGTATCAACTTGTTTGAGGGCTGCTGCGTGCACCACGTAGTCCACTCCGTGGAAGGCCCGAATCAAACGATCCTTGTCACGAATATCACCGAGGAACCAGCGAATCCGTTTGTCAGTGAAATGTGCCCGCATCTCTGACTGCTTGAGTTCATCACGGGAAAGGATCGCAACCCGGCGTGGATTGTGGGTGGTGAGAACCTCCTGAAGGAATGCCTTACCAAAGGAACCCGTGCCCCCGGTGATCAAGATCGAGGATTCATCAATGACTGACAATTGGTCTCCTTGTGTGTGTCTTCAGTGCTAGGTAAGACTATCGGTCGCCGGTGTGGGCGCCTTTTCTCGCACCGTGAGCAGTGTTTCAGCACGCACCCAGTCATCCTCGGTATCGAGGTCCACGGTTTGGGAGTGCGAAAGTGGAAATCCATGGGCGCGGGTCAACACGGGTTCACCCTGTGACCACGCGAGTGCACTGCCCCAGATAAACGCCCCGGCATCATGCCAGCGCTCGGATAAGTCTTGGGTGCGCGTTGAGGCGTATTCCGGTGAAAGCATGGTTACCTCCCCACCGGGAC
>JBBARV010000048.1:0-2961 GCA_040399625.1 Candidatus Nanopelagicales bacterium
AAACTTTTTTGTCCCCGAGGTGAGCAAACGCGTCGCAGAACGCACACAACACAAAGTTGAATTTGTGGAGGGCTATGGAGGCTCTATGGTGAAAGTGTCTGACACATTGGAAGGTGTGCAATCGGGCATCGTGGACATTGGTGGCTACTGCTTCTGCTTTGAGCCCTCCAACCTACCGCTACATGCCTTCCAAGTGATGCTGCCTTTTGGCACGATGAGCCCAGAAAAAAGCGTCAAGCTGGCACGCACCGTCTACAACAAAGTTCCCTACATGTCGCAAGTGTTTGAAGACAAGTACAACCAAAAGTTATTGGCAATCATTGCTGACAACGGCTACAACTTGGGCACAACCTTTGAGTGGGACAAGGTGAGCGACTTGAAAGGCCGCAAATTAGCCGGCGCAGGTTTGAACCTCAAGTGGCTTGAATACGCAGGTGCAGTGCCCGTGCAATCTTCATTGCCTGAGGCGTACACCTCGATGCAAACCGGCGTTTACTTCGGCTGGATCATGTTCCCCTCTGGCTGGGTGAACTTCAAGTTGAATGAAGTAGCCAAGAACTACACCGAAGTGGGTTTCGGCTCCATTTCATGGCATGGCCTGACCATGAATAAAAACAAATTCAGCCGCTTACCCAAAGACGTGCAAGACATCATTGTTGAAGTCGGCAGAGAGTTTGAAGCCAAAACCGGCACTGTCAATGAAGAGAACTACCCCAAGCAATTGGCACAGCTCAAAACCTTGGGCGTGAACGTCAAGTCGGTGCCTGACAGCGTTCGCGTTGAGTGGGCAAACTCTTTGAAAGACTGGCCACAAGCTCAAGCCGCCGACTTGGATAAACAAGGTTTGCCAGCAACGTTGGTCCTAAAAACCACACTTGAAGAGTCCGAAAAAATTGGCCATAAGTGGCCTGTGCGCTACAGCATCAAGTGATGCCGCAGCTCTGATATCTGTTCGCACTTTTACGCCCCCAACGCAAGGCTTCTCCTATGGACACTTTGAAAAAAATAAACGATCAACTTACGCGGGTTTTGCTGGTCTTTGCAGCTGTCCTCGCTTTTTTGCTCTGTTTCTTGGTAGTCGCCGACGTGCTGGGGCGCGTGGTGTTTAACAGCCCCGTCAAAGGCACGACTGAAATCGTGTCTTTGTCGATCGTGGTGATTTGTTATTTGCAAGCAGGTTTTGCCATTCGTTCAGGTGGCATGCTGCATGTAGACATGTTTGTCAGCAAAGCAGGGCCACGTGGACAAAGCGTCATGTCAGCCATCGCAGCTTTGGCAGGGTTGGCCTTTTTTGCTTTTGTGTGTGTCGGCAGCTTTGAAGGGGCAGCACACGCTTGGAGCTCTAATGAATTTGAAGGCGAAGGCGCCTTACGCGTCCCCGTGTGGCCCGCACGCTTTGTTTTGGTGCTGGGCACCATGATTGCTTCCTTCAGTTATTTGCTGATGTTTATTGAAGACGGCATACGTGCCATTCGCGGCCAAGCGCCAGCACATACCTCAGCCACACACTAAAGGATTGCGATGTACGACGTTACCGACATGATGCTTTTGATCGGCACGCTGCTGGTCTTGGTTTTTTCAGGCATTCACATTGCCGTTGCACTTGGTTTGGCCAGCATGCTGGGCATCTACTTGCTTACCGAAGACTTCTCCACCATGTTGAGCTTTGTCTCAAACACCAGCTACGAGGCGCTGCGTGACTATGTGTTTGCCGTGATTCCTCTCTTCATGCTGATGGGAGAATTTTTAGCCAAATGCGGGGCAGCCAGCGATTTATTTGCCCTTATCAACCGCTCTACGCGTTGGGTGCCTGGCCGCTTGGGCGTGGCCACCGTGTTAGCCAATGCCGTATTCGCTTTTGTCACTGGGGTGTCCATTGCAGCCGCAGCCGCCTTCTCAAAAATTGCTTATCCCGAAATGCGCCGTTATGGCTATGAGCGCCAGTTTTCTTTGGGCTGTATCGCTGGCAGTGCCTGTTTGGGCATGCTCATCCCTCCTTCGGTATTGATGATTGTGTGGGGTGTGCTGACCGAGTTGGCGATCGGCAAACTATTCATCGCGGGCATCCTTCCCGGACTGATTGTGGTGACCTTGTACATCATCTACATCATTTGGGTGGCTGTCACGCAGCCGCATCGCGTCGGCGAAGGCGACAACTTACCACCCGCTCAACAAGCCGCCCGTGACTTGCACGCGCAGCAACCTGAGCAAGACTTGCGTACGATTTTGTGGAGCACGGTGGGCATCCTTGCGCTGGTTATTTTGGTGTTGGGGGGCATTTGGCTAGGCGCCTTCACCCCCACTGAGGGTGCAGGCGTTGGCGCCACACTCGCCTTAATTTTGGCCATTGCTCGCGGCATGAAGATGAAAGAAATGCTGGAAGCTGTCATCTCCGTGGGTCGAACCTCGGCACCGCTGTTGCTTTTGCTAGTGACCGCACAGCTTTACTCTCGCGTGCTGTCAATGACAGGGGTCACAGGTGCTGCCAAAGAGTTCTTCTTGGCCTCTGGCTTATCGCCCTACGCCATCTTGGCGCTGATGATTTTGGTGTGGTTCATCTTGGGCGCACTGATCGACTCGATCTCAATCATCTTACTGACCGTGCCAGTTTTTGCCCCTATCGCTATGGCATTGGGCTTTGATCCCATCGCTTACGCCATCATTGGTATCTTGGCCATTGAAACAGGACTGCTGACCCCACCTTTTGGCATTTTGGTCTTCACGGTCAAAGCGGCGATCACGGATGAAAAAGATCTAAAGAATGGGGAAATCTTCCGTGGGTGCGTGCCCTATTGGATAGCCCTGCTTACCGCCATTCTTTTCATCATTGCCTTCCCCGAAATCGCAACCTGGCTGCCTAACTTAGGCAATACGGTGGCGACTTCTTAACTTTCAAAAGGACATTCAAAATGGCTGCTTATTGGCTTGCGCGCTCATTGATTCATGATCCAGTGGAATACA
>JBBARV010000049.1:0-2775 GCA_040399625.1 Candidatus Nanopelagicales bacterium
ATTGACGCTGGAGCCGGGGCAGAAAGTCACTGCCAGCTACCGTCGCCCCGGCGGCCACAACATGGGGGAGAGGTGGTGGTACAACGCTGTGGTTGAAAGCTTTGTTGATATTATGAGCAAAACCGGCCACAGCAGCACCATTGCCATCGTCAATTGACACGCCTTCGTGGGTGCTGAGGTCATGCATTATGTTTCTCCGAAGCTGGACATTTCCACGTTGGATTACCTCAAACATGAGAAAGAGAAGATCTTCGTGAAAGCGCAGCATTCCGCAAGGCAATCCTTGAAGCCGTAGTTGGTCTTCTGTCATCCCTCCATCTCTTCAGGTGCATGCATGATGTTGCTGGGAATTGCCGCTAGGCAATAACTTGTGGCTGAAATTTGCTCCATGAGAGGCATGAGAGATGAGAGTGCCCCCGAGCTTTGCCAGGGGAATTTATGGCATCCAATGCCTTCGGCAGTGTAGATGTGTCAGCCGGAGCACGGTCATCCGGCTTACGGAGTACCAGTTTTCCAATATCATTGTAGATGTGTAAGCCGGAGCAGTTTCCATTCCAGTGTCCAGTCTCCCAAAGTGGAGTTGGTGATTTGCTCCATGAGAATCAAAAGAGATGAGAGTGCCCCCAAGCTTTGCCAGACAATTTATGGCATCCAATGCTTTCGGCAGTGTAAATGTGTCAGCCGGAGCACGGCCATCCGGCTTACGGAGCACAAGTTTTCCAGTATCATTGTAGATGTGTAAGCCGGAACAATTTCCATTCCATGCAGTGTCCAGTCTCCCAAAGTGGAGTTGGTGCATATGTCGGGAGCTCCTGGGCTCGGTCCGGGAGCTCGCGGACAGGAACCGTGAACATCCGGGCCGGGTCCGGCAACGCCCGGAGATCGTCAGGGTGCTCCCGCAGTTTTCCTCGCGATCTCAGCTTGTCGCTTCCCTTTTTGACACCTTGCACGCAACCCGCCTGTCTGCAACCATGCCGCAGCAACCATTGCACTTGGCCCACGAGTTGCTGACGTTGTTCTCCAAGGGAGAGGTGTCAGCTTCGACGGTTCAATCCCTCGCACACAGTGCACGTTGTGATGGGTGGGGCAAACACAACAAGTTGGCAAGTCAACTGGCTTCTGCTAGCACGCAGGGCAAGCACAGCGGCAACGTTAACCGAGACATCATCAGAGCGGCTCGTGCAGCGGGACTCCTGAGCTCCAGCGCCCAACCCTACATCATTGAGCTTCCAGACCACACCACCTTAGACATCTTCTTGCCCCACGAAGCGTACTACAAGATGGTCGAGGTTGACGGCTTGGAGTCGTTCTGTTTGGCGGAGACGGATACGTCACAACCTGAACTTGCCGCACTTATCACGGAATGGATGGGGCACAGAGAGGTGGATATCCGCGACCCGGTCAGCACCGTTGCAGCACTTGGTCTTCACTGCGATGGCGTCCCGTACACGCACTCTGTCCGCCCTGGTGGGTCCAAGTCCGTGTTCGCCTGCAGCATGAACGTCATCTCTTCGGCCAGTGACAAAACCAGGGCCAATCGCCAGCCCATCTTCTGCCTTCAGAAAGAACGCGTCTGCAAGTGCTGCTCGGGATTCCACACTTTGGATTTCATTTTTCAAGTTATCACGTGGAGCTTGGAATGCTTGGCCAAGGGTGTGTCCCCCACCCGCCGGCACGACGACACCGAATTCACGCCCGTGGATAGGAAGAACAGGATCCCCGGCGGAGTGCCCTTGAGTCGTGCAGGGCTGATGCAGGTCCGCGGCGACTGGGAATTCTTCGAGCATGCCTTCAAGTTCCGTTCCGTGAACTCGAACTACTTTTGTTGGAAGTGCGATGCCACGAAGGAGAAGGGGCAGAATTGGGCCTTCAACTTCTCCGCCGACGCAGGCCACAGGGCCACTGGCATCACACACAGGCGGTACCTGGCTTCTTGTTTGAGAGAGGGCAGTACGCCAAGTTCTCTGTTCGCCGCACCGGGGTTCGACATCAAGTATGTCGCGGCGGACAGCATGCACTGTGGGGATCTCGGCGTGTTTCAGGACGCAATTGGAAGCCTTCTGTGGATCGAGGTCCAGAACAAGCAGTGGCACAAGAGTGCCCCGAAGGGCCTCGCTAAGGTGAACGCCATGTTGAAGAGCTACCACCAGGCTAGTGACAAGAGCCGCAACAAGCTCCAGCTGACCATGTCCCAGATTAAGGCCAAGAAAGATCCTCCGTTCCCTTGCCTCAAGGCGAAGGCCGCGGAGACAAGGCACCTTGCCGAGTTTGCCAATACTCTGGCCCATATGCATGCCGGGCAGCTTAATCGAGCAAGACTCAAGTTCCACCGGAATCATCCTCTCGCCGGCAAGGAGGATAACCACTTGACGTACCTCGTGCAGATGACGGAGGGCATGGTGGATTACCACAACAGTTGCGCAGCGTCTCCTTTTTCGGCTTCCGATTGCCGCACCGCAATGTACAGTTTCCTGGATGCGTTCAAAGGCCTCCACGATTTGTGGGATAGTGCTATGATGACGAAGAAGCAGCGAGCCCGCTGCCCTTTTCATGTGCGACCCAAGACCCACATGCTGATGCATGTTGTTGATGAACAGCTCGGCTTGTTCGGGAGCCCGAACCGTTGCTGGTGCTACAGAGATGAGGACTTCGTCGGGGCTGTGAAGACCATAGCCTCGAGGTCCTCGCACCCCACCACCTTGGAGTCCCGTGTGTGCGAGAAGCTCACGTTGTTGGCCGGGCTCGGTGGACGGGTTTGAACACCAACGGCCGCTC
>JBBARV010000050.1:0-2741 GCA_040399625.1 Candidatus Nanopelagicales bacterium
GGTCTGTGGCAGGCACTGGCTGAGCCGAGCGTCTTCGCGGCCCTGTCGCCGCACTATGCGGTTGCTTTCTTTGCCGAGAATGGTTTGCAGTCACTTGCGTTGGCCGGATCGGTGATCCTCGCGGTAACGGGAGCGGAAGCCCTGTATGCCGACATGGGTCACTTCGGGGCTCGTCCGATCCGCCTTTCATGGGCTGTTCTCGTTGGGCCATCACTGGTGCTGTGCTACCTGGGTCAAGCCGCGCTCGTACGGTCAGACCCCGCGAACGCCGCCAATCCGTTTTTTGCACTAGCCCCTGCCGGGTGGGCGCTGCCATTAGTCCTGCTGGCTATCTTCGCCACGATCGTTGCGAGCCAGGCGCTGATCACGGGCGTGTTTTCGCTCGCCCGCCAGGGCATTCAACTTGGGTTACTGCCTCGCATGAGCGTCCGGCACACCCACGCCGATCACGAGGGTCAGATCTATGTCCCCGCGGTCAACTTCATCGTCGGAATCCTGTGCATCGCCTGCGTTCTAGCTTTTCGTACCTCCTCGGCTCTGGCACACGCATACGTGCTCGCTATCGCAGGAACGATGTTCATTACGACGATCGCATTCCACGCGGTAACCACGATGGTCTGGCATTGGCCCGCTTATCGACGGTGGTCACTGACTATTGCATTCCTCATTATCGACTCATTCTTTTTGATAGGAACTCTCTCGAACGTGCTCAACGGCGGGTGGGTCCCCGTTGCCTTTGGTGCAGTTGTACTCGGCGTCATGCTTGCGTGGTGGGGCGGTAACCGGGCCTTGAACTCTTATATGGCATCCCATATGGGTAAGTGGGAGCCCATCGAAGAGGGGGTGAGACGCGGCAGCACCACACGCACCCCCGGCATCGGTGTTTACCTTGCTAGTCAGATCGAAGACGTACCCGCCGCGCTGACAACCCAACTACGCCTCTTACACGTAATGCCAGCCGACATCATCATCGCGACCGTTGTTACGGACAGCGTCCCGTACTCCACAAAATCCCCAACGGTCCACGAGGTTATGGATCGGGTGCGTCGGGTAACCATTCATACCGGGTACATGGAGACCGCCGATATCCCGAAGACGCTGCGAGCGAGCATTCTGGGTGAACGGGAGTCCGTGGCCACCTACTACCTTTCCGAGCGGCGGTTCGTGGCAACAAACGCCGGCACGATACCGGCGTGGGTTGAGAAAATCTTTGCTTATCTTCATCGCAATAGCCAGCCGCCAGCGACCTACTTCGGTCTACCTCAAGAGCGCATCATCTCGATCGGGACCCGCATCGATCTCTAGGGAGGTTTATTCATGCCACAACTTGCAACGCAATCTGAGATTGATTTGTTCCTTGATCGCAATGCGCATTGGTCTAGCACTGAAAGTGCGCTCACTTCAGAATTCATAGCGCCCAGTTTTCTCGCGGCGATTGATTTTGTTAATGCGGTTGCGGTGATCGCAGAAGAATTGGACCATCACCCTGATATCGATATTCGCTGGAATAAAGTCGTATTTGCGGTGAGCACACATTCTGCTGGTGGGATTACCGCCCTTGACTTTGGGTTAGCCACGGCGATTGATTTAGCAGCTGGCAAATTGTGGGAAGGTTGAGACGTGGGTTCTAAGGCGTATGACCGTTTGTGGGGGACAGCGCTGCGTACAACAACGATCTTGCACCGTGCTGTTTATTCACTCAGTGGTGGAAAACTGGGTCGTCATTTCCCCGGCGGTGCTCAGGTTGTGTGGATTACAACCCGTGGTCGGAAAAGTGGTGAGTGGCGGAAAACTCCGCTACTCGCTGTCCCGGACTCAGGTGGTTGGGGGATCGCTGGTTCTAATGCGGGCCAGGAGAAAATTCCCGGTTGGGTTTTCAATGTCAGAGAACACAACCAGGGTCGCATTGAGATAGATGGCGAAGTGAGTGAAGCAGAATTCACCGAGGTTCACGGCGAGGAAGCAGCACGTATTTATGCGGGACTTGGTGATACCTGGTCCTCATATCGCATGTATGAACGCAACATTGAAAGAGAAATTCCGGTATTTCGAGTGAGCAAAATTCACCAGATTTAGCGCCAAAATTGGTCCGCCATGAAAGGGCTGCAGCGATATCGGCATGATATGTCGGTGTCCTCCCCCCAACAAGTCAATCTGCTTAGCTGTGAAAACGTCTCGAAATCATTCGGGGATCGACCTTTATTGAGTGATGTTTCCCTCGGCGTGAGCAAAGGCGAACGAATCGGTGTGGTGGGTCGCAATGGCGCGGGCAAGAGCACGCTCCTTCGAGTTCTCGCGGGAGCAGAGCCGGCTGATTCGGGTCGGGTGACCCGCGGGGCAAGCGTGGTGGTCGGTGAACTGGACCAAGTCGGGATTAGTGCGGAGAATGCGACAATTCGCAGCCACGTTCTGGGGGATCGTGATGAACATGAATGGGCGAGTGATGCGGCCGTCCGCGAGATTTTGACATCACTTCTGGGTGGTTTTGGTCCTGAACAACTTGATCGCAGGATTGCTGATCTTTCGGGTGGGGAGCGGCGCCGCGCCTATTTGGCCGAGCAATTGATCCGCGAAGTTGACGTTTTATTTCTCGATGAACCTACGAACCACCTCGACGTCGAGATTATTGCCTGGCTTGCGGCGCATTTGAAAAACCGTCCGAAAATTGCAATCGTCACCGTTACCCATGATCGCTGGTTCCTTGACGAAGTCTGTGACCACATGTGGGAAGTTGTCGGTGG
>JBBARV010000051.1:0-2703 GCA_040399625.1 Candidatus Nanopelagicales bacterium
CCCCAAAACCCCAAAACCCCATCCTGCTTAACATTACTCATGTGATTGATTGATAATATGATTGATTGATCGACCGATCGAGGCCACCTCTTATACTATTAATAATTCAACCATCATCCCTTATATAATTAATATTGAAATCGAAGCAATAATCGATTAAGCTAATTTAGTTTTAGAAAGAAAGAATATCACTGAGAAATGGCAAGTGCAATTACCAAGAAAGGACAACAACAAGAGTCCATCTACGATCAACTCAACAAGCGTGTCAAATCACTACTCTCCGAGGAGATCACAAGCGTATCACCCTTCGCCAAGGAGCTATACAAGAAGGTGAGGAACCATGTTAAGAAGCTTGACGACATCAAGGCAATCGAAGAGAAGATGAAGCTGGGCAATGCCAAGATTGATGAAGCTCAGCAGGAAAAATTGCGCAATAAGGATTCCTTCATCTAGAGCGTGCAACTCTCTCTCGAAACATTCGACATCTACAAGAAGACCGAGCTCTCTCAGCGTTAGGCTGAGGCTGAAGCCGCTGTCGCTAAAGCTTCAGAGCCAACTCCTGTTGTCGGTGCAGCTGAGGCGGAGAAGGAAACTGTAGTTCAAAGCGAGACTGTGTCTACAAACACCTCTGCCCTACACGGCCAGGAGAACAAGGTTGTTGAGTGCCAAATCCTGCAGACCCCTCCTCAGACAGAGGCCAAGCAGGTCCAAGCCGAGTAAGCTCCACCCAAGGAGGTCGCTCCCCCCGTCCAGGCTGTGAAGCTGGTCGTGCGTGACCACTCGACTTCGCTTGAGGAAGCAATTCGGTTAATTGCGCCAATCTTTTTGGTATTGCCAAGCGCCTATACTCTCATGGGAGTGCCACCTCATTTTGTTCATGCCAGCCACATGAACCAACAAGAGCTCATCGTCCTTCAGCAGTTCTATTTTAACATCATCATGAACATGTAGGATCTTACCGTTGAGCAGAGACTGAAGCGCGCAGAGCATGAACTCTCAAAACTCGTCCACAGCAAGGAGCCAGGACACGCAGACGAGAAGTTTTCGGCTGACTTCACCTATCAGCAGATATCAAAGATCCTCACCGATAGAATCTTGAATAACAGAGACATTCTTAATCACAACCCTAGCTTCCAAATCCTCGCACCCGCACCTCTCCTCGCTGGCGGACAGATGCCATCCTTCGCGGCTCCTGTTCCCGCCCAACAAAGTATCTTCGGCGGTGCACCTGCCACCCACACCACCTAGTACCCCGTGTAATCATAACAACAAAATGCTCCAGTCGCTAAGCAACAAGAGCATGTCGTTCCCTCTGAGCTACCCGCTGCTGTACAGAACATGAAAAGCTGGCACGCACCTGAGGAAGAATCGGACGAAGAAGACGAGGAAGAGGTCCACGAGACCCATCAGACAATGCACTAAGAGCTCGGAGAGGTTTAGGATGAGGATCAAACTCATGAGCAGCAACATGAGAATCGTGAGGGAGAAGACAGTCTTCAACACGTTGATGAGGCTCAACCCGGAGACCACCAGCCTAAGGAGGAAGGTGCTGCTGAGCACAGAAACCAAGAAGGCTACAGAGGCGGCCGTGGAGGTTACCGTGGCAACAACCCTAACTGGAGAGGCGGTGATAGAGGTGGCGATAGAGGTGGCTACAGAGGCGGAGATAGAGATAACTACAGAGGCGAGTATCGTGGCAACCGCGGTGGTTACAGAGGCCGTGGATCCTACTACCAGAATAATCAACTCGGTTATGCTCAAAGCGCTGACACTGCAGTTCAGGGTGGTGACGAGGAGTTCTCTCAGCAGAGAGGTGGTGTCATCAGAGGAGGATACCGCGGTGGAAGAGGTCGTGGTGGCTTCTACCCAAGAGACAACGAGCAGCATAACAACCAAGGCGGTGAGGAAGGTGGAGCCTCTCCCGATGGTGGTGAGGGTCAAGCCCAAGAGACTTACCAAGGCAGAGGAGGATATCGCGGTAACTACCGTGGAGGCGATCGTGGAAACTACCGTGGCAACTACAGAGGTGGCTACCACCAACAACAGCAGTAGCTGAACGCCGATGGCACTCCCAACCCCTTCTATCGTAACAACTCTGATGCTCAAACTGGTCCCCCAAGGGAAAGAGAGCTCAAGCGCTATTTCGATCAACCACCTCAAGGTACCACTGGTGCTGAGGGAGAAACTCCCACCACAACCAGCGGCGCTGCTGAAGGAGGAGAGAGACCTCCATATCAAAAGCGCCCCTACCAAGGTGATAGACCCGACAGACCTTACTATCCCAAGCCCTACAACAACTACCACAAGCAGCAACAATAGCAGGAGGGTATGACCGAGGGTGGTTTCGAGGTTGTCACTAAGAGAGGCACTGAGACTCCCTTCAACGAGGCTCGCGGCCCAAGGCCTTCTCGCGGAGCCCAGATCAGCGGTGGCTACCGTGGTGGATATCGTGGCGGCAGAGGCGGATACCAGAACCCCAGACCAGAGGGTGGTGCCGGCCAAGCTGAGGGCTCCCAGGAGCAGGCTTGAACGGTTTTCGTCTTCTCTTTGAAATCGCATGCATGAATAGATTACTGCTCGTCGCCAATAGCAAGCTATATGTAATAAACAATCAAGGGAGGGTAAGGTTGGTATTGAAATCTTGAAATTAAGATCTTACATTCTCCTTATATACATGACTCTTGGGGTTTTGGGGTTTTGGGG
>JBBARV010000052.1:0-2607 GCA_040399625.1 Candidatus Nanopelagicales bacterium
CCCCCAAAACCCCAAAACCCCAAAACCCCAGGACTTTGTGATGATATTTATAGAAAGGGAATAATCTATATATCACTGCGACTTCTGCTTGCCGGATGAGGTTGCCTTGGATTGTCTCTCGAGCTTCTTCTGCTTGCTGAAGTCTACGGGCTTGTCCATGATCTTGTTGATGAGCACGTAGAAGATCACACCGAAGAACCCGATGATGCCGCCCACGTACAAGAGAGCAGTGAAACCTGAAACTGTAGAGAGATCGATGAAGGCGATCTGTGGGGCACCTCCACGGTTGGAGCGCAGCTCTTCTTCCTTTTCGCGCTTCATCTCCTCAGAGAGATCCTCGACGATGGTCTGCATCATGGTCTCGGCCTGGCTCATATCGACGGGGCCCTCGGCCTTGTCCTTGGGGAGGGCGGGGTCCACCTGGTAGCGGGAGAGGTCGAAGTTGAGGAGGGGCTGGTAGTTGGAGTCGGTCCAGTCGAAGGTGGCCGCGTCATCCTTGAAGGTCTGCAGGTAGGTAACCTGGTCGGGGGTCACGTGCTCGCGGCAATTGATCATCATCTGCGAGAGGATCTTGTTCATGAGGCGCTCCTTGTGCTGGGTAGGGTGTGCCATCACAAAGTCCTGGATCGCTTTCTATGCGCACGTGTCATTATAAAGTGCCATTATTCACTTACCTCCTCCTTGGAGTACAGCGAGCGGACGAGAGTGAGGCAGGATTCGAGTGCGCGCTTGTTCTTCGCGCGCTCCTCCTGCTGCTTCTTCAGCTGCGCCTTCTTCTACATGGCTGCCGCATCCTTGGTGGCGGTGTCCTGGGCGAAACCTGAAATCAACATTAGATTATGAGTAGGGGTTACCTGTGGTGAAGAGGAGGGCGAGGAGACAGAGGGAGAGAGTGATATATCTTTTAAACATCTTTGACCGAAATTATAATTTATTAATTACACATGCTTCCTTAATCTACTCAAACATCACACATCGAACTTGACACCCTGAGCCAGTGGGAGGCTGTTAGTATAGTTGACCGTGCATGTTGCGCGCCTCATGTACTGCTTCCACGAGTCCGACCCGCTCTCTCTGCCACCGCCGGTCTCCTTCTCTCCGCCGAAAGCACCGCCTATCTCGGCACCGGAGGGTCCGATGTTGCAGTTTACGATGCCGCAGTCCGACCCGAGGGGGCCGACCCACTTGAAATAAGTCTGAATATTCTTTGTGAAGATACTGCTCGACAAGCCCTATGGGACATTGTTGTTAATGTGGACGCCCTCCTCAAAGGTGGAGAAGCGGATGCAATAGCAAATAGGCACGAAGAGCTCGGTCTTCACAATCTCGGCATCAGCGGAAATCTCAATAAGTGTCGGCTGGACGTAGTTACCGGTCTCATTCACTGCTGTGTGGACGTTTCCACCGTAGAGGACCTTACCACCTTGCGATTTGATGGTCTCGATTCCTTCTAAATATTCCTTGATTGTGGATTTAGTATGGAGGGGCCCCATCAAGGTGCCTTATTCAAGGGGATTTCCGATGCGGATGGAGGCATAAACTTTCTTAAGCTTATCAACAAACTGGTCATAGACAGAGTCATGGATGATCAAGCGACGGAGAGAAGTGCAACGCTGGCCAGCGGTACCCACTGCTGAGAAAGTACATCCTTTAAGGGCAAGATCAAGGTCAGCATCGTCCATGATGATCACGGCGTTGTTACCACCGAGCTCAAGAATAGTTCTGCCGAACCTTCTGTGTACCTCAGTGGAGATTCTCTGGCCGATCTCTGTAGAGCCAGTGAATGAAATGAGAGCGAGGCGCTTGTCATTTATGAATTTTTCACCTATGGTGGCACCGGAGCCCTGGCAGACAGTCTGGACAGAGCCAAATCCGTTCTTCAGGAGGACCTCACCGACGATTCTCTGAGTTGCAATCGTGCAGAGGCTGGTGCTTGAAGCGCCCTTCCACAGCATGAGGTTACCGCAGACGAGAGCGATAGCTGCATTCCAGCCACTGACGGCAACGGGGAAGTTGAAAGCAGTGATACAACCAATCAGTCCGAGGGGATTCCACTGCTCCATCATGAAATGGCCGGGGCGCTCGGATGGAAGGACCTTGCCTTCGATCGTGCGAGAGAGGCCGACAGCCATGTCGCAGATGTCGATGTACTCCTGTACTTCACCATCGCCTTCTGACTTGATCTTGCCCATCTCGAGACTGATCAATGAACCGAGGGAAGACTTCTTCAAGCGAAGAGCCTCACCCACCTGTCTGATGATCTCTCCTCTTAGGGGCATGGGAGTGAGCATCCATTTATCCTTCTCAGCCTGCATTGCAGTGATGCAGTTCTCATAGTCGGCTTCTGAGGCCATCTGGATCTTGGCGATGGCGCGGTTGTCATGAGGTGAAACTGCGGTGTAGAGGGGTCCAGCTGCCTGCCAGACACCTGAGTGGTAGACACCCTGATTGACTTCAGTCAGGCCGAGGTCGGCGAGGAAGGGGTATTCGGTGAAGGATAGTGTTTGCTCCATGTGAGTATTCGTCTTGGAATAAAGTTAAAAGATATATTATTTTCTACCTATTGGATAGAGTATCAGGGGTTTTGGGGTTTTGGGGTTTTGGGGA
>JBBARV010000053.1:0-2587 GCA_040399625.1 Candidatus Nanopelagicales bacterium
CTTCGGCAAGTTTACTGTCCGTAGCCATCTCGGCTCAAATTGCCTCCCAACGCCGGAGTAGCTCTCGGGAGTAGTCGGGAGTAGCTCTCGGTGAGCAGCCGCGATGCCAGTTGTGCAGCCGGACATCCGTCTTACATGGGCTGCGGCGATGCAAAGAGAACCCGCCAGGTTCCAGGTGCTTGAGCATTGGATGGTCATCACGGACTCATATGTCGGCATCTACTTCCGCTTGAGGGACTCCAACACCACTGCTGTCGCAAACTGCCACGTCAGTCTTCTTCATCTTACCGGGAAGGCAAAGCAAGCGGCTCCCACTGCGAAGACGTGCGGGAAATTTTGTGAGATAGTGAAACACGGCTTGGCTACGTGGAACAAACAGAGTCCGGCATATCCGGAACCCGTTTTCGCTTTGGTCGATGCAATTCGCATCGAAAAAGTCATCGGCATCGTCCATCGCACCATCCTCACGGTGCACGTCGGTAGTTGGTTTCACGAAGTTTTCATGAGAGCTCGGCAGGTTGCTGCCGTCTGCACTGGGATCGTGGAGTTGCGCAGAGATAACTTCCACATTTCAGTCGACAGAGTCTTTGTCGGCGAGGAGCACGTCGATGCCCTTGCTCTCCTCTTGTAATTGCTACGACGAAGTAACCAGGCAGGAACAATTGCTAGAACTTAGAACTTGTGTATATACACTTGAGTGCTTCGTCGAGGCCTGCGTTTGCTTTTTAGCTGCGTTTGTTTTGGAATCGAGGCTTTCGTTTGCTCTCGTTGCCTTCGTTTGCCTCCATGTGTCTTTGTTTTCTTAGCATTGCAGACCGGGAGTAGCTCTCGGTGTAACAGACCGGGAGTAGCTCTCGGTGTAACAGACCGGGAGACTGGGCAAGTTTTTGTTTGTTTGTTGTTCGGCCTGTTCTACAATGGTGCCGTTCGTGCTGCCACGTCGAGGCCGTTGTAGGCAGCTTAGGCGATGGGTGTTCGCACGTGCTCGCACGTGCCAAACGTTATGTTGGTTGCGGTTGCAAAAATCAGGTGCTACAATGGTGCCGTTCTTGAATGGATTAACTTTGAAGCCAGAACCGGGGTTCGTTTGTTTCGTTGCATGATGTTTGAAGTTGTCGTAGTTTGCATGATGGTTGGTCCTTGAATGTGTCTTTGTTTTCTTAGCATTGCAGACCGGGAGTAGCTCTCGGTGTAACAGACCGGGAGTAGCTCTCGGTGTAGCAAACCGGGAGAAGCTCTCGGTGTAACAGACCGGGAGTAGCTCTCAGCTGAAGAATGGTTTGACCCGCTGTGTTGACGCCTGACGTCGGCAGATTTTCCTACCCAAAATGCATCCCAGCCTTCCCCCTCCAGCTGTCAACTTTTCCGGCAAGCCATATGGTACCGGTATGCAGCGGTGGCGGCCGCCCGTGCCCCGGCAACTCGAAGACTTGACCGATAATGACTGGCAGCGTCGGTGGCACGCACGTGCTCATCGTATCGAACGGTTGCGGTCGACGTTGGGGTTCTATTGGGTTGCCGCCCACAAACCGGACAAGTTGCCTCCTCCCCCTCCATGGCGTGTCTATACGAGCTGCAAAGCATGGGACAAGGATCGGCAGATCCTAAAACATGTTTGAAAGGGAATCGTATTTGAGCCGTGGTTTTCGGACCCGGAATCCGGATGTTGGTGAGCTCCGTGTTGTGGGGCCGGTGTTTAAAAGGATAAAAAAAACCACGGCCCAAATACTGCTGTCTATCAAACAAATTTGAGGGTCCGCCGAGGAGTACAGACGGTGGCGTGATACCATTCATGCACTGTATCGGCCCAGCTAGGGCGTGTCAACCGGGAAGGGTCTTAGAAGGTGCGGCCCTGGAGGAGCCTGCTGCTGGGAGACTGTGTCTGGAAGACGTGCTGCTGGAGGTACCAGAGGCACACACACTCATCGCGGAATGCTGGGGTCCAGAACCTGAGTTGGACGGTTTGCAGTTTCCTGATCTGTACGTGTTTCGCAGTTCTTCCCGCCGGGTGTTCGAGCTGTCGTACTACGACGTGCACTGGCTGCGAAAATGGTCCTGGATGTGTGGGTGCAGTGGTCGTTTCCAGCACGGATGCGGGTGTTCCATGACGTGGCGTAAGCGGGGGTGGAACTGCCCGATTGTCCTCCAGTACTTGTGAGCTTGAGGAGCGGAAGCGTTGCTCACTTCCAAAAGTTGACAGTGTGCAGTCCTATTCGGCAGGAAACAGAGCAAAGGCTCGTTGGGGCCATGCCAGTTTGCAGACCGGGAGTAGCTCTCGGTGTAACAGACCGGGAGTAGCTCTCGTTGTAGCCACAGAGTTTGAGAGCCGCGTTCCCTAGAAGGGATTGTGTGCGGACGTTTCTTTGTGAGACATGGACGATCGTTATTCACGAAAAACAATTGTCTGAACTTGGCCTTGACGCCCTTCTCGACAGATCGTGACTTGTTGAAGAGTAGCAGACCGGGAGTAACTCTCGGTGCAATTGACCGGGAGTAGCTCTCGGTGTAGCAGACCGGGAGAAGCTCTCGGTGTAACAGACCGGGAGTAGCTCTCGGTGCAATTGACCGGGAGTAGCTCTCGGTGTAG
>JBBARV010000054.1:0-2442 GCA_040399625.1 Candidatus Nanopelagicales bacterium
CAAGCAACGGCACCTACCGACTCAACGTCAAAGCAACGGCTCGCTCGTCCGTCAAGTTGTTATGCCAGAGATCGTGAATATGGGTGTCTAAATCTGCGAAGCAACCCATGTCATCGATTACAATGCTTTCGACGCGTGGGTCTGGCAAGAGCCCTAAAGTGACCGAGCGGATGCTCGAAATGTGTTTGTGGAACTCCATGGCATGCCACAAGCCGAATCCGATCGGATAAGCTTGCGTTCCCTTGATGTCCTTCGTGCCCCTGGCCCGCAACTTGCCGGTGGAGTCTTTGAAATGGACGGCAGTCTGGACGGCCTTCTCGCTCCTATCTCAAACACCGGTTAGGTCGGCACTTGCTCCTGCAACGTATTACAACTAGTACTAACTTATATATAGCCCACTCTGCAGAGTTTAATTTGAAAACGATCGAGTCGAGAAACGTTCCGGTGGTGGCCTGATAAAATTGCCAGTCGAGCACATGCAAACCCGATGGGTTTGAGAGTCCAATCCGTTTCATCGCTTGTCTTTCGGAAGCCGTCATGGTTCTGGACAGATGAGCGAGCCAAGGCGCTGAGCCCACCAAGTAGATAGGCTTCAAACTCTCCAAGCTGAAAGACCCCAAATGAACCAACGTAGTAATCGAATAGATCTCCTCGAATAGCTTGGCCATGATGGGGTGCAAGAACATAACGGACGATTGAGGTTGCTCTACGATCCAGTGTATGTTTCGATACCAACACAAAGCAATCAAAAAACTGATTCTGGCAACCAACGCGTTCTGAGCTGCAATGTAGGAGCTGTCGGGATCGCCGAGGACGTCCTTCGAAATATGAGCCACAGAGATGTCGAAAACAAACAGGACTTGTCAGACCTTGTCTATAATTAAAGAGAGGGTAGGCGGGAAAGAGCGAATTGAATTCAACGGCACCCCAGGAATTTGGGTGGTTGGGCATGGCCACTCTTGTATTGAATACTGATCCCTCCCGTGTACAAATTTGCACCAACACTCCGAAGACATCTCCAGTCAAAACGGGATTTGGTCTGGGGTACGATCGTTAGATCACAAGCCGGATTTGGCCAAGGGGGGTGTGTTTGGGAGTGCAAGCTTGTTGTTTGGATTTCCGTCACCACACTATCCCACGGAGAAATCGTATCAGTGCACTCGGTTGGGCCAGCTAGCGCTTGTTTGTAAAGCGAGATCTCTGTTGTGTTTGGAATGTTGTGTCCCGGGTTCGTTTGGTACTGTGCCGGCTGACCCACACCCATGTCGAACAAGGCGGTGCCCACCAAACGACACCGTGTTCCCGTACTCGTAAAATTGCACCGATGGCTGCCAACAACCCGATGGGAGTCAAAATGTTATGCCACTCGTGATACCGAGCATCGAAACTCATGCCTGTGTGCGAGAAGGCTCTCAGGCCACGGGAGATGGCGGCTTCACCGGCAAAGAACTCCACGAAGTCTATTGGAGGCCCATCGGACAATCCACACCGTTGGACTTCGAGGATGTATGGTAACAAGCGGAGGACAAGAGCGAGCGCAAAAGACACCATGCCTGCACATTCGCTAAGCGAATCTCGAGATACGAAATTGGCTGCTGACTTGGTGGCGATGCCACATCGAGTATTGAAAAGCTATGCCTGACCTTAGGAGATCCGCCGACACCCAACACATGGGCAGGTGTGTACGATATCACACAGAGTCCGAGACATTGATTACTCCGCCGATCTTTCCAAATTCCCTCGGGCTGACCTCGACAGATGCAGCTTGCAACCTGTAGCCCTTGCACGTGCACATCCCGCTCCCTGTCCGCAAGCCTCTGCACCGTCGCTTCGGGGGGGGGGATCGGCGGCGATTGCCGGAGGCACACCCGGCAAGGTCGCCAGTTTTTGGCTTGTGCATTGTCTTGTTTCCAAGATCTGGGTAAATTGCAAATCACACACACCCCTCACCACACCCTCCACACGTGACCACGAGACTCCACGAATGTGTTCTAAACAGCTCGCTGGGCTCTATCTGTGTGAAAACACAATCCCGGCATCTCCTATTTGATAACTCTCCCGTCGGACACAGCAGAGCTCCGACACCCTCCGTTTACTCATGGGTCACATCTGGGTTAAGGGTCGGCCGTTAAATCCAGCCAGGTCAGAGAACTAAGGATCGCAAGCCTCTCCCATTTTTTCGTTCGTAGGAACCTCCAGGCCTCGGGGCCTTGTCGACGGGCAGGCGCACACATGCCCAGCAAGTTTCAAGCTTGCCACGGTCGGCCGCTGTAAGACACATGTATCCGCAGCTTTTAAGGTCACGATGCGGGTAAGGTGTCTTACGAAGGTGTGGCCCCACGTCGGAATCGGGCACCGCCTGCTTACAATATGTTCTATAGAGATCTGTAAGTGGCCGCTACCGAAGGGGCTTCCGGGAACCCCGGGATCCCACCCGGTGGG
>JBBARV010000055.1:0-2120 GCA_040399625.1 Candidatus Nanopelagicales bacterium
ATGGAGCATCGACAATGTGCGAAGGAAGTCTGAATGGCGGGCCCCGCTTCAAAGTCTGTTATTATGATTACCGTTATAATCAGCATCCTTCATTAATGTTATTATATATATACTATTTCATGTTATTATTAGAATCAGTATTACTCCTAATCATATCATTGTTTACACTACTATAATTGTCGAAAGCTATGGAACCGATTTCGTGGTTTGGGGCCCGCATTGGATCGAATTTGTGTCCGCTAGGCACCTTCTGAGCCCCTTGCTTGGGGCTCCGGACACACCGTTTTTATACCATCTGGCGGCGTGGACTGTGAGGCCAAACCAGAACAGCCAAGTGCAATCGAAGGCTCGCTTCCCCCAGAGGAGCAGCGGGGTTGGCGACACCTCCTCTCAGACAAGTCTTGGGTCGGCGGATTCTCGTCTTGCTGCATGCAGCCGCCCTCGGCACCCGAGTTATATGGATCTGCCTGCCGGCACCACGGGAATATATATTTTGGATTTGTGGTGACCGCTGCTCGTGGCAGTGTTAGCTTGCACGGTTGTATGCATGTGCAGACGAACTTGAGCAGCGAGCGATTTCGGAGCACAGTCTGTAGCCATTTCTCCCAAGCAACGACGTCCCGGTTTCTCGGTGTCCTTGTGCACGTTGCTGCCATGAAACGTTTCGAGGCCAATGAGAAGTTCCATTTTCTGGGACTCATAGAGGCACCGAAGGTGTTTGGTTTGACGGTTTGCGACGTGCTCAAGTGGCCGGTTGAGCGCGACCTGGATGTGGTGGAGTTATGGGCGGGCAAGGGGTCAGTTGCCAAGGCAGGCGATGCCTTGAATCTCAAGGTTGCCGAGTTTGACATTCTGAGCAAGCCCGAGGAAAACATCACATCCGTGTCTGGTTTCAGGCTTGCCCTTGACCTTGTTCTTCGTCTGCGCCGCCTTGGATTGCTGCATATGGCTCCGGTCTGCTCGAGTTTCGGATTCATGAACTCCTCTCGGTGCCAGCGAGACGAGGATAATCGTTTCGCCGGTGATTGGTCCTACGAGAAGGTGCACGTTGGAAACGTCATGGCCGACATCGCAGCTTTTTTCTTGTTCGTCGGTTGGGCCAGAGACGTCCACTGCTCGATGGAGAACCCGATCGGAAGCACCATCTTCAAGTACGGAGGTGTAAAGGTTGCCGTTGACAAGCTTGAGCTCGTAGAGGCTTTGGCGTACCGGTGTGCTTACGATGACGCACCCATGGGAGAGCGCTACCTCAAGGGCTTCAAGTTCTTTGCGACGGGTGCTTGGATCGTGGCCATCCGGAAGCCGTGCAAGTGCAAGCCGAAGTGCCACCACCCGACTGTCACGAAACTGGACCTCGGCGCTGTTAGAGGCATTGAGCTCATATGTTTGCTCGTAGATTTTCTGTACGAACTAGCTTTTGGGTCTGCAGCAATTCTGCCGCTATACATGGTTATGTAACTTTCGAGCTCCATCGGTTTGCTCGAAAGTTACATAACCATGTATAGCGGCAGAATTGCTGCAGACCCAAAAGCTAGTTTGTACAGAAAATCTATGAGCAAACACGATGGGGGCAGGCATCACCGAAAACTTGATCGACTCCGGATCGTATCCCCCGTTGCTTGGGAAGGCCCTCGTCGACGCTTGGCTTGCTGTCAGCGGAGCGATGGAGGAGGAGGCGCCCTCATCCGGAGAAGAGCCGGGCAAAGCGAAGCCGAAGAGGAAGACGAAGGTGCCGGCGAAGGCCAAGGCGAAGGCCAATGCCACGATCTCCGTAGGCCGGGCAGCAAATAGTTCATCCGACGAGGACGAGGCGAACCCGAAGAGAAAGGCTAAGAAGGTGCGGGCGACGACCAAGGCGAAGGCCGAGACCAAGATCTCCCTAAGCCGGGCAGCTAGTTCATCCGACGAGGAGCTGGAGAGGCGACTGAAAAAGGCTAGGGCGCAAATAAAGGCCGAGAGCAGCATAAAGCAGACCACAGCGAAGCCAAAGGAGCAGGCGAAGATTCGGAAGTCGTGGACGACCGCCGATTCGGACTCCAACTAGCTTGTGAGCTGACGTGAGTACCGGTGTTTCGGTGTTCTTGTGCACCGTGTTGCAATGAGAAAGTGTGAAAATGCAA
>JBBARV010000056.1:0-2096 GCA_040399625.1 Candidatus Nanopelagicales bacterium
CCCTCTTCCCTGAAACTCATATCTGATCACATAGTGGTAGCACTTCTTGAAGAATGACGAATTCAACAGCTTCTTCACCACTGAAGTCAGATAGTGATACAAGTGCAGTGTCAAAATGCTTTGAGCCTCCGATAGCTGCTGCGAGTCGGCAAACGGCTTCGTGCTCATATGCATAGCGGTCTTCCACTCTCCCGGAGCGATAGTGATGAACAAATTCGGGAAAGCCAGACTCTTCTCGCTCTGCATATCACCGGCACAGTACGCCTGAAGGTCGGGATCCAGTAGCGACCGGCAAAGTTCTTCCATAATTCGAACAACATCTGCGAGAACGTCCTGCTCGTGTGTCCAATATGATACAGAATTCGTCATACCACTGGACATGACGTCGGGCGTGATGTTCTTCTGCTCGGCCATGGTCAACTTCGTCATGATCTGCTTCGCCATATGAATATCGTGCAACAAGAACATAAGCTTCGCCTCCTGTGCATAGCTCAGGCACGGTGACGTGAGTTTCTTCATGTAGCTGAAGCCAATTGAAGTCTTCGAGTTGGGCCCAATCCAATCCAGCTTCATAAGTCTTTCGCGCGCATCGGTGTCACCATAACTCGACTGCGGATACAACGCCGGAAAGGCCGCCACCTCAATGCCTGGGCTATGCAGCAGCAAGTTCCAAGTTTGGAAAACATGGCCGTGGTCCTTGTGAGGTCCTGCCAACATCGCCGCTTCGTGCTTCTGCTGCCATGCCGCATAGGTGGTATTGTGTTGCATCAGCCAGTCATACGCAGCACGTGCCTTGGGTGTCAGCAGCCGCGTGGACATACTAGGCTCCTTCCACTTGCCCCGTGAAATACCCAGCTTCTTCCAGTTAAAGGTGCCCAGGTTCCGAGTGCGCCCGCGCTCCTGCTTCATATCGCACCAAATCAGAACCAACTCAAGAGAGCGAACCTCCTCCTGCGACAGCTCGACCATACTTTCGCCGCAGGCTCCCAACTCGTATTTCCCGTCGGCATAGCAAGGCCAGTCCTGGTGGTTGGGCGTCACGTAGAGTGCGGACGTTTCATACGTGGTGGTGTGCAAGAAGCCGCCTCGCTCCTCCCACTGCCGCACTTTGCGGGCACTCAATAAGTCAGCCTCCAGACTGCATGTCGCATGGCAGCACTTATATACGACAGCAGTTCGCTTCAACTGAATATCCTCCAGTGCCGGTAGACCCTCTGGCCGTCGTCGGTGGCAGTATCGACAAACGGACCATGAGCAGAACTGACACCAGAAAGCATAGCTGTTGTCCGCCGGTGCTATAGCCTTTGCCTTCGGTTGGACGCCATGCGCCTTCAGGGCGAACGATAGCAAGCTTTCCTGCGTCCAAACTTTGACAATGAGAGCTCGCTCCTTGCAGTCCTTAAACAGCTGATGCGTAGCGAAGAAAATACCAGCTGTTGCGGCAGCTCGCATGGCCATCGGCTCGGTCATGTCGTCGCTGATAACGGTGCTGAATGTGTTCTGCATATCCGCTGTTGGGGCCAAGTACCATGTAGGTCTTATATGCAGGTCACGCAAAGAGTGGCATAGCCTGGCGTGTCTCAGCCACTCCGCGACGGCTGCTTTGGCGATAGGCTGGTCCAGATGCTGCATCATGACCGCTGGCTTGATATTCGGGTCCGTCTCGAATAGATCAATGAGTTTGCCGACACAACTGTCTATATCGTCCAGTTTGCCCAACCAGGTCAACACAGTCTGTCTGCTGCATGTCACGTTATGCGTGCGTGTGAGCCAGGTTTGCAACCCTTTATAACTGCTGCCATACCCGCTTCCAGTCTGCACGAGGCGCTCTTTCAGCACAGCTCCATAGCGACGATCCAGCTCCTGAAGTGACATTTGCTTGGCATACTCCGAGCGCATAGATCTCATGGTCCGCAATGATACCAGCCAGCCTCGTTGCTCTGCGATCTGACATATCGTGACCTCTTGGCTCAAGCCCTGTGCCAAGATATCTGCAAAGTCCTCCCACTGCTGCAAGGTGGCCGACGGCAAATTTGCATATTTCACGAGTAATAAGGCCAATCTTGCTTGATGGTCCGTCAACTTGAAACCTTTCG
>JBBARV010000057.1:0-2010 GCA_040399625.1 Candidatus Nanopelagicales bacterium
GCAATCGGTGGCGTGAGCGCACTGCCCGCCGCGGCTCAAACAGCGTTGCGCAAACTGCCGGATGGTCGAATAGAAGTGACCCTCAAAAGCGTGCCTGAACTTGCATCTGTCGGGGGTGCGGTCGCGATCGGCAATGTGAAGGGGGTACCGGTCGGACTTACCAGAACTGGGTCATCAGAGTACAAAGCTATGAGCTTGCGTTGCCCCCACCAAGGCGTCACTGTCAATCGAAGTGACACCGGATGGACGTGTTTCGCACATGGGTCGGAGTTCGAGTCGGACGGGGATTTGGTCCGAGGGCCGGCCACGCGAGGATTAAGTCGCATCCCCGTATCTGCCGTTCGCAAAGGCAAGGTTATCGTCGGCTGAGCAGAGCCACATTGACGGACTAACCCGAAAGTCCCTTGCTCAGTTGGCATCCAAAGTCACTCACGCCTACTACGTGGATGTTTGGCGCCGGTGTTTCACTAACTCCCAAATAATAGGAAGGACACTGACAACAACTAGAGCTATGAGTACGAGTTCGAAGTTGTCTTTGACCCAAGGAATTGTGCCGAGGAAGTAGCCAGCGATCGTGATGGCTCCCGCCCAGAGAATCGCGCCGATGCCACTGAATAGCGCATAAGCTCGAAAATCCATTCGGCCAACGCCGGCCATCGCTGTGATGAAGGTTCGCACGATCGGGGTGAACCGAGCAATAATTATTGCTCTGCCGCCATAACGCTTAAAGAACGCCTGCGTGTGGTCGACGTATGCCTGCTTGAAAAGCCGGGAATTCGGGCGGCTAAACAGCGGTGGCCCTACTTTGTATCCGATCCAATACCCGACAAGATTGCCAGCAAATGCTGCAATGGTGAGAATCACGGCTGCCAGCCAAATATTCATTGAGATGTAACCATTGGCGATGAACAGGCCGGTAGCAAAAAGCAGGGAGTCACCCGGCAAGAAGAATCCAATGAGGAGTCCACACTCAGCAAAAATGATGCCCACCACAACCCAGAAGGCAATGTCACCCGCACTCGTGAGAATTACTTGAGGGTCTAGCCAATCAGGGAGCAAAGTCACGACTTGGGTAGCAACTGCGGCACTCAAATCTGAGAATGGGAAAGCCATTAGGCAAACCTATGCCATGGGAATCGCTCAATAAAGTGCGCCCGGAGGGACTCGCACCCCCTACCGACCGGGTTCACTCCTCGCTCAACTCCGAGGGTCTGACTGATCGAGCTGAGCATGTAAATAAAAGATGAGAGAAACCGCTAACTTCTCATTGATCCCTACAAGATCCCAGCCCCGCTTGCTCGAGATCGTTTATTGCCGCAATGCCCGAGCGAGTGAAGGAGCCTCGTTGGTCGCGTAAGCCCAGATTAGGTCTGGGTCGGTTCGGTGATAGTGGTGAGCCAGCACAATTCGCAGTCGCGCCAGGCTGCGCCAATCGATGTCTGGGTATTCGGCCGTCCCTTCGTCACTCATTTGGCTCGCTGCCTCACCAATAATCTCAAGCAATCTCTCAGCGGATCGAAGAAGCACCTGATCTGGGGTCGAGTTCTGCGTTTTGAGTGTGATGGTAATTTCGAGTTCATCGCACGCATCCAGAATGTCTGCAATGCGTTGGTCATCACTGCGGGTCATACCGGGACAGCTTCACGTCGAATATGTTCGTCCCGTGCCTTAAGCCCGCCAACAGAAACTACGTCGACATTGCAGCCAAGGAGAGCCGCAAGATCGTCTTGAAGACTCATCAGGTTCAAGAGCGACGCGCCAGGTCCGAATTCCACCAGAAAGTCGACGTCGCTCTCAGGGCGTTCCTCACCTCGAGCGACCGAGCCAAAAACCGCAATTGAGCTCGCGCCGTGACGTAGCGCGATGGCGTGTATCGCTTCGCTTTGGCTTTGCAGTGCTGCCAGTCGATTACCCATGGATTAAGCGTACGGCCGAGTCAGGCGTGGGTGACGCTGAGTGCGCCCGGAGGGACTCGAACCCCCAACCGACCGGGTAGAAACCGATTGCTCT
>JBBARV010000058.1:0-1929 GCA_040399625.1 Candidatus Nanopelagicales bacterium
GTTCAGCTTCCGCTGCTGAGGCATAGACCGATCGGAGAACGGATGCGATGGATAATACTGGGCCATTCGACTGCGGAATGGGGTCATTGTTGGAGAGGAAGATGTGTGCACCTGCACGGCTACGAGACTTGGTTTCGCTGAGGTAACTAGCATCGGAGTGTGCTGCTAGTATCATGTTGCTAGCTTTGAAGGTGATTCCATCGTCAGGATGTAGGGCGAGATTGTCCAGGAGTTGATTGCATTCTGCTAGTGTGTTCTGGGTTGCTGCCGCCTGTGTCATGCCGATGGCGCTGAGTGTGCATAGTAGCTTGTTGTCGACGGCCCGTGCATAGTATAGGAGGCATCCGACAATTCCTTGGACCCGCTTGATGCCAGCGGCGTCCAGTGGTTCGCTGGTGTCGGTGTCATCTACTACCAACTGCGCTTTTGCCCCATAGGTGATGGGGCGATGTTTGTGTGGCGAGTGTTGTGGTTTGATGGGGTCCGGGTGCGCGAATCGGATTCGGACTTCAGCAATGTATCCATCCATTGTGAGGCGGCACCACCGCTTGGTGTAGTCCCACTTGAGATCGATGCCTGCGAATTTAGTTCCCTTCCAATCTGTCGTGACGTTGTAGGTTTCTCGAAGTGCAGAGAGGAGGTGCTCGGCGTGTTGACGGCCTGTGTATTGGACTCCGAAGTCATCCACTATCAATACGAAGATTACCGGTCGCCACTTGTGTCTCCATAGCCCTGGGGTGGTGGCACATTGGTAGTATCCATGTGCGAAGAGGCGCGTCGTGAGGAGGTCGTTGGCAAGTTTTCCCGACTGTTTGAGTCCGTACATTCCCTTGGAGATTTCGTAGTAGACCCATCCATTGTGCGCGTATTCTTCAAGGTGGTACTCGTCGATGATTTCTTGCGGGATCACACTGAGTTTGATTCGCGCATACTCTTTTCGGTCGAGAGGAGTGCCGAGGTAGAAGTTTTCTAGGTCGGCTGACATGAATTCCGCCTCCGGGGTGGAGAGAGTGCTGTTGATCAGGAGCTTGACAGTTTCGAGGGACCCAGTTTTGGTTCCACAGTCCCCAGTGTAGTTGATGGTGTTGCCTCCGATGGTGATTCGGGTGCGGTCGGGGTCTGCTTTTGTAGGCCGTTCGTCACATACAACTCGGGTGTGGGCGATGTCACTCCGGCGGTCTGGGGGGATGTCCTGGAACTTGATGGGCTTCATTGTATTGGTGCCCTCAACGCGCTGAGCGTTGGGCTTGGTGGGGTGCCTGCCCACTCCTTGGCATAGTCGTCCGTGTTCATTGGCGTAGGACTTGTCCCATTTTACTTTGTATTTGGGGTGACGTCGGAGCTGCGAATGTTCCAACGTTTCCCCCGTGTCGCGATCAAGGACAGAGTATGCTGTGGCGGTTGGTAGGAGTACATCGTCATCGATATCATCATCCGCAAGGAGCGCAAACCGGTTGTATGTCGGGCGTGGTGCGGCTGATGTGCGTGATGCAACTGCTGTTGGATGATGCCTCGGCATGATTGTGGTCCAGGCGGGATTGTACGTTGTGTCACTGGTGGGCGTTGCGTCCCGAAACGACTTGCTGTATTTGTCGACGTGGGTTGTCGGCAAGGAGAAGGTGACAACATTGAGTGCGATGCTTTCGGCGTTGGCTAGGTTGGTGCGCGTGCGGTGCGCCACCGGTTGCCATGTTGGTGGGTCGGGCACACTGGCCACCCTTGGAGGTTGTACAACCACCCTTGGAGCTGCTACCGGGGTTGGTACAGACACCCTTGCAGATGATGCAGGGGTTGTGCTGTGGTCCGCCCGAATGGTGGGTGGGTTGCTTGGTGGTGTCGGTGTGTTGAAGATGGCACGGAGGCTCTCCACCGCTAGGAGTTGGGCGTGGCAGTTGTTTTTCGAGCGATCTGCTCGAATGGCGACCGTGA
>JBBARV010000059.1:0-1842 GCA_040399625.1 Candidatus Nanopelagicales bacterium
ATTCTTCAAGAAGTGCTACCACTATGTGATCAGATATGAGTTTCAGGGAAGAGGGACTTTGCATCTGCATATTGCCGCATGGGTGCTTCCAGATGATGCCCGACCTATAGCCTCACTGGTCGGCCAGAGCCGCAAGAAAGCTTCGCCGCTGGTCGATCTCTTGGAGGAGTTATGCCATGCAAGCATCGATGTGCAGGAGGGCTCGGGGCATCTCAACTACATCAATGGCTACACCACCAAGGCGTCCGATGCTTTGAACTTTTGCATCAAGCCATATGCAGCGAAGAAGGTTGACCACAAGTGGCTCACGACTTATCGATTGCTGTCCAAATGCACTCCGCTTATTCCGGAGGTTATCACCAGCTTCGGGCAGTTGCCACATATGAGACGCAGTTTCCACGTGGGAACACTGTATCCACCTGCACAGCACCGGCGCGGCGAAGTTATGCGAAAAGAGCCCAACACTTCGGACAAGCTCTACGACGCATATCTCGCAGAGATGGCCCGGCAGGACATGGCCACTATGACCTTGGTGCAATTTGCACGGCAGTGGCATATGCTCGAGGGCAAGCTGTCGAAGCGAAGTTTGGAGACTACGGCAGTGGGCGTGCGGTATCGTTTCGAGCTGAATGATTTGTTCTTGGGCGAGTTTGCAGTGACGATGATGCCGCACTCATCGAAATATTGCTTTCTATCCGAGGACAAAGCCGTCTTGACGTACACGGACCACTATGTCGGAGTGATGAACTTCTTGATGCTGTTGTCGTGGACCGAAAATGGTAACCTCCAAAGCGACGGCAAGTATGCGGCGACAGCCTTTCCGCAGCGACTGCCAGCAGGTCAGCCTGGAGCGAAGGTATTCGAGACGCAGTTGCAAGCCCACGTGTATTTGCAGCGTTGCATAGTAAAAGACCTCGAGATGCGCAGTATTGGCAACGGGCGAAGGAGAAGCTTCATGCACCGATTGGAAGCGGTTCGATTATTCACTGAGTTCGTGTCCACTCACACAGGGCACGATCGAGATTTGCTGCAGCAACAGTGGAATATGCGCGTCAACCCCGCACTCCAGAGCAGAGTATGGAGCGACGAACAAAAGCAGATCCTGCAGTTGATTGAGGACGGTATTGAGAACACCGATCCAGATCGGCTTGACGCTGCGCGCTGGCTTGGCATCAAGGGCCGCCCTGGCTCCGGCAAGAGCGAAGCTATGGCCCACGGTGCAGTCAAAGCAGCTGCAAAAGGCGCAGCAGTGCTGTTGCTGTGCCCCACTGGAGCGCTCTTGTGCAGCTATCGCGAGAAGATACCCGACAACGACCGCATCGATATCGAAACGCTGCACAGCGCCTTCGTGATTCGCCGAGAGGCGGACGAAGTGGTCCAGTATGCTCCACCCACCCGGCTCAGGCGATACGATCTTATCATGATTGACGAGGCATCTCAGATTGAAGACTCCGTATTCATGAAGATGATCGTTGCAGTGCGAGAATTGCCTCAGAGACCTATGGTATGCATTGCTGCCGACCTGAAGCAGCTGCGGCCGGTGGGCAGCGGAGGTATGATGGCGTCGTTGCTGTCCAAGATCAATACGGTGGAGCTGAAAACTATTTACCGGTCCAGCGACCCGGCGCACTTATTGTTCCTCAACCAAATCAGAGATGCACAACCATCGCGAGCACTGATTGGGGAATATTTTGCAGAGCGACACTGGGAGGGCGATCTGAGAGCAGCGGTGCGAAAGGGTCTTGCTATGCAAACAAGTGTTTCAGAAGCATTTATGTGGTTGACTGTCTCGAACAAGGGCGCCGCCAGAGTCAATGAGGAGGCGCTTCATATCATGGGCGT
>JBBARV010000060.1:0-1823 GCA_040399625.1 Candidatus Nanopelagicales bacterium
TCAACCCAGCAGCAGTTGCTGCAATGGGTGAAATCGGGATCGATATCTCGCGTGAGTTTCCTAAGCCTTGGACCGACGAGATCGTTCGTGCCGCTGACGTGGTCATCACTATGGGCTGTGGCGATGCCTGCCCAATTTTCCCTGGCAAGCGGTATGAGGACTGGCAGATTACTGACCCTGCTGGGTTCAGTATTGACGACGTTCGACCAGTACGAGAAGAGATTCGTCAACGCGTCGAGAACCTGCTGGCTGAGTTGCTGACTCCGGCTAAGTAGTTCGCCAATGAAGTCTGCGACCGGGCTGGCCAAGGTACTCGATGCCCACCTGGCTTAGCCCAACTATGAACCCAGATAAAGCAGTGGCCTCGAACATCCATGATGCTCGAGGCCACTTGGCAGATAATTGACTACCTACATTAGGTTGCCAAAGCCTGCTTTTGCTCAGGATCCAAGGCCTTGATGAAGGCTGGTGATAGAGCCTTAGCCTCGGCCGGCGTCAAACCCGCCAACTGTTCATCAGTACAACCCGGAGCCGCCCCAGGCTTTAGAGCCTTCAGTTGGGTCGGCTTCATGGCGCCAAATGTCTCGGTTGGCATCTGTTCAATCTGTGGCGCTTTCAACCCACCAATTGCCGCAGGCGGCAACTGACCAATTTGACCCGGTTCCATGGCCCCCACCGCTGCTGGTGGCAACGCACCAAGTTGCTTGGGATCCATGGCCTTGAATGCGGCCGGCAAGATTGACGCCAACTGCTCCGGTGTCATGCCGTTCATGGCACCCGGTGGCATCGCACCCATCTGAGCTGCCTTCATCCCGGCAAATGCCTCAGGCGACATCGCGCCCATTTGGTCCGCTTTGAATCCCTTCATCGCGTCCGGTGGTAACTGACCAAACTGTTGCGGGCTAAACCCCTTCATTGCATCTGGTGGTAACTGACCAAACTGTTTGGGGTCCATTCCCTTGAAAGCACCAGGTGGCATTGCACCCAACTGCTCCGGCCCCATCCCGCTGAAAGCACCAGGTGGCATCGCACCCATCTGAGTTGCTTTCATCCCGGCGAATGCCTCCGGCGGCAACGCGCCCATTTGGTCCGCTTTGAATCCCTTCATCGCGTCCGGTGGTAACTGACCAAACTGTTGCGGGCTAAACCCCTTCATTGCATCTGGTGGTAACTGACCAAACTGTTTGGGGTCCATTCCCTTGAAAGCACCAGGTGGCATTGCACCCAACTGTTCTTGATTCATACCACTAAAGGCAGCTGGCTTCATCGAATCAATCTGCGTGGACTTAAAACCAGCGAAAGCATCAGGCGGCATCGCACCCATCTGATCAGGCTTGAATCCAGCGAACGCCTTCGGCGGTAGCGCACCCATCTGCTGAGCATTGAATCCCTTCATCGCGTCCGGCGGCAACGCACCCATCTGCTGAGCATTGAATGACCCCATCTGACTTGGCTTGAATCCAGCCATTTGTTCTGGTGTCATGGCGCTCATCGCATTTGGTCTAAGTTCACTAATTTGACCAGGCTTAAACCCAGCCATCGCTTCCGGTGGCAAGGCACCCATCTGATCCGGCTTGAAACTAGCAAAAGTTGCCGGCTTGAAATTCGACACCTGCTGGGCATTCATCTCCGCAAATTGACCGGGGGCCATTTGTGCGGCCTCTCCCGGGCGAATATTTGCGAACTCTCCTGGTCGGGCCGCGTTCGGGTCAAAGTTGCCGGGATTGAAGTTTGCGCCACCAGGCTGCTGCCCCGTGTTGCCACCTTGTTGGTTGCCACCTTGTTGGTTGCCACCTTGTTGGTTGCCACCTTGTTGGTTGCCA
>JBBARV010000061.1:0-1820 GCA_040399625.1 Candidatus Nanopelagicales bacterium
CCCCCAAAACCCCAAAACCCCAAAACCCCTCTTCCTTCTAAAAGTTGAAAAGAGTTAAATAACAAAAGACACTGTCTCTTTTTCTCAGTAAAGCTTCGGGATAGCGCTGCTGAGGGCACTAAGGTCCTTGATGCCGCTGCCGGCCTTGAGCTCGTAGTTCTGGATGTCCCTCCACAAGTGGTGAGCCACCTGTCTGAAGGGGTCCTTGAACTCGTCGTAGGCGTCACCGCTGGCAAGCACGAGGTCACGGGTCTTAATGACAGAGCGATCGAGGGGCTTGTAAGACATGGAGTCCTTGAGGAAGTATTCCATCTTGCGGACCATATCGTAGCGGATCTCGGGCTTAACGTACCATTCGGCGAGGGTGTCAGCGATCTTACCGAACCATGCCTCTCCACCGATCAGCTCTGGGTAGATGTTGTTGTCAGCGATGATGTTCATGGGTGTCCACCATCTATTGTAGAGGTCGGAGAACCACTAGTGGTGCATTCTCAAGTTAGCGATGACCATGGTTGGCAAGTGGCATGCAGCAGCGGAGGCAACCATGTTACCGTCGTATACGATACCCATGTCGGCGGAGGCCATAGCGTTGTAGTGCTCGTTGTCTTCATTGGTGACGATCAAGACACGTCCGAGCCACTCATTCTCCTGAACGGCCTGTCTAATGAAAGCTTCAGCCTCGCTTCCGCGGTGGACAGAGATGACAGTGGTGTACTGGTCAAGGGTGGGGGCCTTGGGAGACAGGGAGGTGGGGGCGGAGTACTTCAAGAGGAACTCGCGGACACCCTTCCTCACAGAGTCGAGGCAGAACTGGGCCTCCTTCAGCTCGTTGCCTGGGGCGAAGAACACAACGATGCCGTCCTCGGGGATGCCCTGCTTGGCTCTCCAGTTGGCACGGAGGTCGCTGATAGCCTTCTCGAGATCGGAGGCGAAGAATTTCTTCGAGACAAAGAGGGACTCCTCCTTGACAAGTGGTCTGAGCTGTCTGGAGGTCTCATAGATGTGTCTGACCGCCTCATAGACGCCATACTGGCCGCAGTACTCGCCGGGGAACTGGAATCCGTCAGCGGTGCCATAAGCTATGGGGACGGTATAGTGAACGAAGTCAATATAGTTGGTGGACCATTGCTTGTAGTCCTTGATGAAGCGGTTGTGGAAGTGTCTCTGGGGAAGAGCGTTAGCACTGTTCTGATAATAACCTACAAGATTATACAACTTTATCAAAACATGTCTCTCTACTTACCCTTGAGCTGGTCATTGACTCTGAACGTGATGTACTCGTTGTCAACCGAGAGGACGACGGAGGGGCGTGCCTGGTAGATCCTCCTGGAGACCTCGACCTTGTCGAACTGGTCGAGGACGTTGTTGGCGCCGCGGGTGAAGTGCTTGTTGATCAAGTTGAGGAAGTTGTACTTGGTCGAGTACTGGGTCTCCGAGTAGTTCTTGGTCTTGCGGGCAGTCACGAACTCCTTGCTCATAAAATCCTCAAGCTCCACTTCCACGCCGCCGGCCATGCCCTCTTGCTTCATAGCGGGGCCACCATAGCCGAAGAAATCGAAGTCATTGACACCGGAGACAGCCTTAAGGTTCTGCATGAGCTTCTGTCCAACCAGGTCGCCCTGCTTGGAGTTAGCCATGATGCAAACGGTCTTGTTCAACTTGCTATTGCTGGAGGAGTAGCTGCGTTTGAGTTGAGTGCTCAACATCTTTATATATTAATTTATTATATTTGATCTTCAAATCGCTCCTTTATTCTCGACTGGCGGGGTTTTGGGGTTTTGGGGTTTTGGGGTTGTTGTTGGAGTGGTAATTGTATCGGT
>JBBARV010000062.1:0-1819 GCA_040399625.1 Candidatus Nanopelagicales bacterium
CCCAAAACCCCAAAACCCCAAAACCCCGCACACCCGTATTATTGAAAGGTAAATAACTTATCACACAGAAACACGCTTGTTGTTCTCAATGCGCTCCCGCACCTCCTTCCTTGCTCGGCATGTACTTCGCGATGCTCTTTACGACCAGTTTGAGACCCTCTCCAACGACCCGCATCTGCAGGCCCAGCTGTGGGTGGGTCACGCTGACACCGATCTCATCGCCCATTTCCTCAACGAGTACCTTCAGGAGGTGCCCGATTGCTTCGGGTAAGGCTAGATTCTTGAGATGCTCCTCTAGCTCCTCATCTGAGCCGATTGAGCTAGTAGCTCCGATCAGGGAATCGGCGTCCATTAGGAGGGGCTGGATAAGGGGATTCTCGGTGATTTTGGAGATCATATGATCATCCACGGTTAGGTTCAGGTTACCATTCATACGGAGGAGGAATGCAGGTGCGAGACCCCCCAGGATAGGGAGCATAGTAGAATCGAGCTCCCCATTCTCGATAAGCTTGATGAGGACGTCAGAGAGACGACGCCATACGTTCAAACGGACTTGCAGAGAGAAGCCGTTGAGCAGTTAGGTGATAAAAGGCTCTGCACCCTCAGATAAGAGCTCTTTAGGTGAGGTAGCGAACCTTAGAGAAATCTCTAGGTTCTAATCAACCTTCAGCTCAGTCTGCATTCTCTTAATGATATCACTGTGCTTCTCGATTAGGTTGCCGATGCGCATGAACATAGTTAGGTTTAAACCGATGCAAAGCAGGCTATGGCCTTCGAGGACGAGCGAGACCATGGAGGGATCTGGGAGCATGTATTTAACGAATTCCTTGAGTTCCTCGAATTATGCTTGTACACGGGGCATACTGTCTGCAGGGATCTGGATTGCTATGCTCACCACGAAATCTGCATCACCAGGGAAGCTGTGCAACGTGCGCACTCTGAGGTGCTCCTTATGCAGCTCGGGGCTTAAGAACAAGACCTTAGCGTCTAGAGACAGACCTGCGTTGTCGCCAACGTTGTTCACGCTGACAGTGAGGCTAGATGTAGCGATGTCCTCAGCATCCGAATGGGTTGCATCCTGCAATATTTCCATCATGGGCGCGCTGATCTGATCGATGACCTTGAGGGCGGTGAGCTTGGAGGCGAGGAGGCGGCGCATCCAGGGTGACAGGCCCTGGCGCCCGCTGAGCCACCACTTGCTAAACTCCTCGAAGCTGATGCGGTTGTCCTTGTCAATGTCCAGGTCCTTCATGCACTCGTCCACCTCGGCCGGGTCCAACTCACGGCCCATCTCCTTCGAGATCTGCTTCAGCTCGGTTGAGTCTATAAAGCCTGACCCGTCCTTATCGAAGGCTTTGAATGCCTTAATGATGACTGTGTCTAATTCTGCCCTCTGGGTCTTCAGGTAGGTCAGGGCCTCCCCTGCTTTATCACCGGCGAAGGCTTTGCTCTTGTAGGTGGTTGGATCGGGGTAAGGGGTCACACCGGGTTTGGAGAGGAATATCTTGATTGGCGCCTCACTGTAACGCTAGATCTCATCCTTGATGAAGTTGACCTCACTTGTCTACGTGTGATAGACAACGACTGCTTCAAAGTGTCTCGGTACACTCTTCGCACCCAGATAGACTTTCTTAATGGATAGGGAGGGGTCCAGGGAGAGGAGGAGTTTTTCAGCGTCGGCTCCTTTAGCCTCGCTTTGTGAAATAACCAAAAGTTTCATTTTTGTTTTTTATTATACCACAACACTCATAGTATAAAATATCATTTCTCCCGCTGCTATGTTCATTATTCATCCTTTCGGGGTTTTGGGGTTTTGGGG
>JBBARV010000063.1:0-1799 GCA_040399625.1 Candidatus Nanopelagicales bacterium
GACAACGGGGGCAACGGCTACCTGGCCACCATCTACTACGTCAAAACCCAAAACCCCAAAACCCCAAAACCCCAAAACCCCTACAATATAGAGTGAAGCTTGATTTAATGAAAGAAAGTGAGACATTAGGTCATGTGTTGGTTGTGCGGGTTAGCATCGATCACTCGTCTGCGCCTTCGCCCTCGGCCTTCTTCTTATCGGCTTCGGTGTCGGGCTCGGGGAGCTGCTCGGGAGCCAAAAGAGGAGTGGGCTCGGGCATTTCCATCTGATCGGTGGGGTCCTTCTGGATCTCGGGAGGCTCGATGGGGTTAAAGCAGTTGTCACCCTTCTTCAGGCCATAGCCGACATAAATGGAGGCAAAGCGACTGTTCTGAGCAACAGTCACGGCACCGGGCCATCTGAGGGACTTGATGACGTTCACGGAGTAAGAAGTGGTACCTTCCTTAGGTGGCATCTGGTTGTAGGGTTAGGTGTCTCCACAGACCTTAGAGATCCAAGAGAAGCCAGTCTCTAGACCGGAGGGAAGACCGGCAACAGCGACATCCTCGTTGATGGCACGGAAACGATCAACTTGGGCGTCCTTCTCGTTAAGTCCAGCCAAGGCTTCTTCCTTGCCTTCTTCAGGGATGGAGGGGTCAAGGGCGTGGGTCACTCTGCCTGCCTGAAGTATCTGCTGGTGCTGATGACCCCAGATCTCAAGAGCCTTAAGCTCCTCAGTGCCTGGCACGTTGAACTCCTCAGCGTACTTTTCCTTGCCGGATTCCTCATCGATTTCGAGGAGACCCTTGGGGATGATGCTGGTGGCATGGGTGATTCTGGCAATCTGTGCTCTCAGGAAGTGTCGCTCCTTGCCTGGGAAAGGAGGGTTGGAGTCAATCAAGGCGTTCAAGTTACCAGTGACGACGTGCTTGATGAGACGAGCAGCCTTGATGTGAGCAGGGGTGGCGTCCGGGAGTTGAATCCAGTCCTCAAGAAGGGACTCGTTGACCCAGTAGACCAGCTTGTTGACACCCTCACCACGGCGTTCGTGTGACCAGTGGCTGCGCTCTTCCTCTGCCTGATCGAGGACACCTTCAATGACCCAGTAGTCCTTCTGGACACCGTAAATCTTACCCCAGAATCTAAGTCTGGTGGCGCCAGACAAGAGAGCGAGTCTCTTCATGGCCTTGGAGAGCTTGTAAGTCTCCTCCTCACCGAATGAAACACCAGCCCATTCGAAGATGCGAGCCTCCTCCATCACGTTGGGAATCACAAAGGTCTTGTCCTTGCTCAAAAGGGCTCTCTCTTCCTTGGGAACGCCGTCAATGACCTAAATGACCGTTATATTAAATATGAAAGTTCACAAAAGAAGATCATTTGACTTATGAAACGATCCCGTTTGTTGAATAATAATCGATACCTACCTCTCTAAGAAGATTCTTGCACTTCTGGATCCATGCCTCCTTCTGGGGGTTAGTCTGCTCGTGCTGGATACCGTTAACCTCGTGATCGAACTTGGGATCCTTGATCTTAAGGTGGGTTTGCTTCACCAAGTGCGAGATCTCCTCGAACTTGTCGTAGGCGTCGTAGGGGTGGTGGAGCATGATGCGGTTGAACACCTCGGTGAGGTGGGTGTAAAGGTCGAGCTTGACAGTGCTGCCCTGGTCTCTCGCCTGCTTAAGTTGCGCCTTGATGCGCTCTAAGGTCTCCAAGCTCACGCTCATATTCTTTATTTAAATTTATTTATTTATGAAACTCCACAACCCCTATTTAAAACGTTCACTCTCAATATTGACGCTTGGGGTTTTGGGGTTTTGGGG
>JBBARV010000064.1:0-1773 GCA_040399625.1 Candidatus Nanopelagicales bacterium
CCCTTTTTCTCGGAATGAAATCTCACAATGTATCTTTTGACGATTATAGCGGTCACTGCAAGACCCTTGCACCCGAGTACGCCAAGGCCGCCCAGAGACTCGCCCAGAATGACCCTCCCTACCACCTCGCAAAGGTCGACGCCACCGAGCAGAAGCAAGTTGCCGAGAGATTCGGCATTAAGGGCTTCCCCACTCTCTTCTTCTTCAAGTAAGTCTTATTATTATATATTTAATTCGAGGCATATCCTTATATCGCTTCCTGTTCTAATTTGTTCGCGACACCTCCTATCTTCATTGATCTCGAGGAAGTTGCGCGCGGATCAAGAACAAATATGGAGGCAGGTATCTCTTGAAGATTATGGTCACAGATGTTAACCAACTTTGCTCCAACTATAGGAAGGGACAGAAGACCGAGTACAACGGTGGCAGAACCGAAAACGAGATCGTCAACTGGATCCTCAAGAAGGTTGGCCCTCCCTCCGTCGAGGTCACCTGCGCTGAGCTCAAGTCCAAGATCGAGTCCACCAAGCTCGCTGTCGCCTACTTCGGCGAGACAGAGTCCCGTGAATACTCTGAGGTCTTCCTTGATGTTGCCCAGAACCCCGCTGTAGGTGAGAAGTACCAGTTCTTCCACATCAACGACAAGGAATGCGCTCAGTCCTTTGGTGCTTCCAGCTCCCCCTCTCTGATCATCTTCAGAAAGTTCGACGACAACACCGTTGTCTACAGCGGTGCCTCATGGGAATCATCCCCCATCGTCGACTGGCTCCAGGCTTCCTCCGTCCCCACCCTGATTAACTTCTCTGAGGACTACATCGAGCCCATCTTTGGCCAGAGAAAGTCCGCCATCTTCCTCTTCAGATCCAACAGCGATGCTGACAAGCCCTTCGCTAAGGTCTTCGCTGAGGCTGCCTCATCCCTAAAGGGTTCAATCCTGTTTGTTGTCTCCGGTGTCACCGAGGGCATCCAGCAGAGACTCGGAGAGTTCATCGGAGTTGAGGAGGGCAACCTTCCCACCATCCGCATCCTCGACCCCGCCAACAACATGAAGAAGTACACCTTCGACGGCAAGGCCGAGAGCGTCACCATTGAGTCCCTTACCACCTTCGTCAACGACTTCAAGGCTGGCAAGCTCTCCCCCTTCCTCAAGTCTCAGGAGATCCCCGAGGAGACCGGAGAGGCTGTCAAGACCGTTGTTGGCAAGAACTTCAAGCAGGTCGTCACCGACAACGACAACGATGTCCTCATCGAGTTCTACGCTCCCTGGTGCGGTCACTGCAAGAAGCTCTTCCCCATCTGGGACCAGCTCGCTGCCGACCTCAAGGACGTCTCCGGCCTTACCATCGCCAAGATGGACGCCACCGCCAACGAGGTCGACGGAGTCGATATCAAAGGCTACCCCACCCTCAAGTTCTACCCCAGAGGTTCCAAGAGCTCCCCCGTCGACTACGACGGTGGCAGAGAGCTCGCTGACTTCAAGACCTGGATCAAGGAGAAGTCCGCCGCCTACAAGGCCTACTCTGCCGGCAAGACCGACGAGCTCTGAGCCCGTGGTCCCACATTATCTCTCATTCACGTGGTAGACTTTTGACTCACTCTTCGCTTCTCTCTGATGTACGAGTGCCCCCGCGCATCAGTGATACCTCTCACACGCAGTCAGTGGGAGCAAGTGTGTGTTGAAAGTTTGTTTAACCCCTATGTTTCACTAACATTTCTTCTATACATCACTCTTTCGTCATGTCACGGGGTTTTGGGGTTTTGGGGTTTTGGGGG
>JBBARV010000065.1:0-1748 GCA_040399625.1 Candidatus Nanopelagicales bacterium
CCCCAAAACCCCAAAACCCCAAAACCCCGATATCTGTCGAATGATATTCTGACAATACTATATTATTATTTACTAGAAATAAAAGATAGAAATCTAACAAATGGAGAAGCTAACCTTTAATGACTACCCTTTCCTCAAGGAACTCGGCCTTGGTGAAAGCAACCACGGTGTCTACCGTGACGGTCAGTGGACTGGCTCCGGTGAGGAAGTCCTCAGCTACAACCCCGCCACTGGCAAGCCACTGGCCAGAGTCAAGATGGGCTCCGCCGCTGATTACGAAGCCTGCGTCAAGGGTATGGAGGCCGAAAAGATAAGATGGATGAAGACTCCTGCTCCCATCAGAGGAGAAGTAGTCAGACAGATCGGCGAGGCATTCAGAAAGAAGAAGGAGGCTCTCGGCATGCTTATCTCCCTCGAGATGGGCAAGATTAAGTCTGAGGGCTAGGGCGAAGTGCAGGAGTACATCGATATCTGCGATATGGCTACTGGCCTCTCCCGTACCATCGAGGGCAAGGTACTCCCTAGTGAGAGACCTGGTCATTTCATGATGGAGCAGTGGAACCCTCTCGGTCTTGTTGGATGCATCACTGCCTTCAACTTCCCAGTCGCCGTCGCAGGCTGGAACGCAGCTATCGCTTTCATCTGTGGTGACTCTATGGTTTGGAAGCCCGCACCTACCACTAATCTCTGCGGTATCGCTGTCCAGAAAATCGTCAATGAAGTTTTCGACAAATTCGGCTTCAAGTCCGTGCACACCCTATGCTGTGGTGGAGCTGATGTTGGTGGCCTGATGGTCAACGACAGACGCATGCCTCTGATCTCTTTCACTGGCTCAACTGCAGTTGGACAGAGGATCGCAGTCGATGTCGCCAAAAGATTCGGCCGCACCATTCTTGAGCTCGGCGGAAACAACGCCGCCATTATTATGGATGACGCGGATCTAGACTTGGCCCTGCCCGCTTGCGTTTTCGCCTGCGTGGGCACAGCTGGTCAGCGCTGCACCACTATGCGTCGTATCTTCCTCCATGAAAGCGTCTATGACAAGTTCGTCGAGCGCATGGTTGCCGCTTACAAAACCATAAAGAGCGGCAACCCTCTTGAGGAAGGTGTTCTCCTTGGACCCCTCCACTCAAAGATGGCCGTCCAGCAATACAGAGAAGGCATCGAGGCTATCAAGAAGCAAGGAGGAAAGATCCTTGTTGGAGGTAACGTGAAGCAATCCGAGGGAAACTTCGTGGAGCCCACCATCGTTGAGATCTCTCCCTCAGCTCCAGTTGTCTAGCATGAGCTCTTTGCTCCAGTTGCCTATGTGATGAAGTTCAAGACCATCGAAGAGGCAATCGCCCTCAACAATGCTGTCCCTCAAGGTCTCTCATCGACCCTATTCACAAAGAACCTCCAGCACTACTTTTACTGGACCGGCCCTGCTGGCTCTGACTGCGGTATTGTGAACTGCAACATCGGCACCAGTGGCGCTGAGATTGGAGGTGCCTTCGGTGGTGAGAAGGAGACCGGTGGCGGCAGAGAGAGCGGTTCAGACTCATGGAAGCAGTACATGAGACGTTCGACCTGCACCGTCAACTATACTAACTACCTGGCACTCGCCCAAGGAGTTCAGTTCAAGCTTTGAAGCAGGATATCGACAGCTACAGATTCCTTATCTATTTATTAAACACAGTCAATATCAAACAAGATTAACCTCTTATACCACCTCTTATAAGCTTTAATGGGGTTTTGGGGTTTTGGGG
>JBBARV010000066.1:0-1734 GCA_040399625.1 Candidatus Nanopelagicales bacterium
GGAGATCATTTTTTTGATTTGACGGGTTTCAAGCAGCTTGCCCAAACCAAAACCCCAAAACCCCAAAACCCCAAAACCCCGCAAGCCATCAATACAGACAGGGTTGGGAATAAATCAAATCGATGGATAGTTTAAGACGATGATTTTTGTGGATGAAAATAAGTTAATCAAAGCTTTCCGGTCTCAGAGATGATATAGGCGAGGGTCTTTATGATCTTTCTAACGTAGGTAAGGTTGATCTTCTCGTTGGGTCCGTGGATGTTGGACTCAGGGCCGCAGACACCGAGGGCGACGATTTGGGTCTCGGGATACTTCTTCTCAAGCTCCTTGAGGAAGGGGATCGAACCGCCCTCACCGAAGGTACCTACAGTAAGGCCGCCGAAGTAGCGCTTGCCTGCTTCGTCGAAGCCAGCCTGGAGCCAGCTTTCGAGCTCGCGCTGTTGCCAGCCGGAACCAGCATGACCACCCTTGAGGGTGACCTTAGCGTTATAGGGGACGTTTGTTGAGAGCTTTTCAGCCATAATCTCGTTGGCCTTGTGGGCATCGAAGACGGGGCAGAGACGCATGCTGCAGCGGACTGTGGTCTGAGGGCGGCAGACGTTGCCAGCAATGGCAACAGGGGGCAAGCCATCGGCTCCAGTGATGGAGAGGTTAGGGTGCCATGCCTTGTTGAGGTAGAGCTCAGCTACGCTCTCCTACTTGATGTATTCAACACCATCGTGCATGGGGAACTTGTTGTAGACCTTCTCACCATACTTCTCGGCGATGAATTCAGCCTCCTTTTGCTTATAATCGGGCACTTCAACCTGGAGCTCTTTGGTCACCAGACCGGTCACGGGGTCATCGAGGCGGTTGAGCAACTGTCTCACGATTCTGAATGTTTCGGGGACGACACCACCGACCTCACCAGAGTGGTAGCCAACCTTGCCAGCCTCAACAGTGAGGTCGACGATGCAGATACCACGAAGGGAGCTGGTGAGCCAGAGCTGCTCATAATCGAGGGCACCGGAGTCCATGCAGAACATGGCATCAGGCTTACCAATGAGTGGCTCAGCCTCCTTGAGGAGGGCCAAGAGATTGGGGGAGCCGGACTCCTCCTCAGTCTCAAGGGTGAGGACGATGCGAGGGCACTTGGCACCAGCAGTCTCCTGTATGGCTTTCACCGCAAGCATGCAGGCGAAGGCAGAGTATCCATCATCAGCGGAGCCACGACCGTACATGAACTCACCACGGATGACGGGATCGGTGGGGGAGAGGCCCTCTTCCCAGCCAGGTCCGTATGGCTGCTTGTCCAAATGTCCGTACAACATCACATTCTTGGTGGTACCCTCGGTGCCCTCAACCACATACACGATCAGAGGGTTCATGCCCTCGGGTTAGATGACAGTGTGGGTGAGGCCCTTGATACCGAGGCCCTAGATGTATCCATCGACGCAGGCCATGGACTTCTCGACAAGCCCGTTGGTCTGGTAGTTGCTGTCGACCATGGGGGTGAGGTTGGGCACGCGGACGAAGTCCTAGAGACCCTTCACGAAGAAGGAGTCGAAGTGGGCATCGACGTAGTTGGCGAGGCCGTCTTGAGTGGATTCAACCATATTAGATAAGTATGAAGAGATTCTTTATTATTTATATCTTTTTAGACACACGCGACCATCAAGATATATTATCTGTTCTTCCATACCTTTGCATTTTATCCCTTGAAGCATGGGGTTTTGGGGTTTTGGGGTTTTGGGG
>JBBARV010000067.1:0-1713 GCA_040399625.1 Candidatus Nanopelagicales bacterium
CGGGTTCTCCCGGTGCCATTGCCGGTGCTCACGGGCTACCAACAGTTTTATCAGCCCTCCACATCCGGGCCTCTTCAACCGTTGCATGGTGTCCGCCCGAAAGGCTGAGAATGCCAAGCGTGCCAAGGCCGAGGACAGGCCGAGGAAGGCCGTGGACGGCTACGAATCCGGCAGTCTGGAAACCCCACCCAAGATACGTGCGAAAACTGATGCGAAGGCATCTGTTGCTCCTGCAGAGCCGGTTAGCGAAGCGATCAAAGATAAGGCACCCGACTCTGTTCCAACACCGGCCGAGCCGACTGGCTCCGATTTGAAGGCTCTGCCGGTGGCCAGATACGATTTCGCGAAAAAGTGTGCGACAATCAAACTCGAGGGTGTCCAGTACTCGACCAACATGATAGAGGCGGACGCTTCGGGAACTTTGATCGCTACTTTCAAATTGGCATCGTCGACCGTCAACGCAAGGGTTCCCGGACTCTGGGGTGGCTTGCATGGCGTGTTATCGGCGGAGACGCCGCAGAAAGAAAGCCAGGCACCATCGAGCGCACGGATGTTCAGAGACAAAGCCAAGGACACCCAAGAATCTAAGGAGAGGCAGAAGGCATCCCAGAAATTGAAGGTCAACCTTTGCAGCTGTGGTCATGGTCATTGAACAGTGCACTGATAGATCGTCCTCGCCACTTGCTTAGTTTACATTTGCATGGTTGCCTCAATCCGGCGTCACACGCCTTTTTTTGTTGTGGGCCCTTCGGAGGTTAGGCCCAGAATCTCCGTTGAACTTCATCTCTTCCCCAAAGTTCCTCCGTTAATTTGGTTGGCCTTGAGACCACTCCGTGACCATTTTTCTGCTGTGTGTGTGCGGGGACGGTCGCTGGTTGCCTGTACGAATGCGGGTGCTCCCCCCACGGGCCCAGACCCCCGCCCTCATTGCAGAAACCGGGCAGGGGCCTCCCGGAGCTCCCCGGGACCTAAGACAAACCAAAGCGACAAGCTTAAAATCCTAAAAGAATTGACTGAGCGGTGGAGTTTACATTTAGCGCAAAGCAATTTTGGGTACACCCCGGGATACTTCGGGGAACACGGAATACCCGGGTACACCCGGGATATTTCGGGGAACACGGGATATATTTCGATGTCCCAGAATTTTAGCTTGATGATGGGCGTTCCATATTTTCGAACCACAATGCGAAGGCGTCAGGCGAGGCTTATTCCGAGGAAGAAGCTTGCGAAGGTTGGGAGCCCGATCAAGAACGAGAGCGAGGCAGAGATACAGGCACAGATCGAGACAGAGATCAAGGACTGCTTGTTCATGAGCGGTCGGGGCCCGTGTGCTTTTTAGGTATCTTGATAGTGTCGCCGGGCCCGAAATCAATTATTACTGGTGTGTGAACTGCCCCTTCCCCTTCCGTAACATTCAATAGAAAAAGTGAGGGTTGTTGTTCCCCCTCACCTTTTCCAATGGGTTTTGCGGTAGGACAAGGCCTGTCAGACACCAAACATAGATATTCTCCAACCCGGAAACATTATCACGAAACCTAAAAAATAACTGGAAACTTTGTTCGGCTCACAGGACCTGAATTTGCACACGGACGATTTGAACACCAAGAGCAATCTTGAGGTCTGCTAGCGAAGGCAATCCCTGCTGGGTGTGGCTGCCCCCTGCCGCCGCCACGGCTGCTCCCTCCCTGTACACTCCCAAGCCCCTCCCACCGT
>JBBARV010000068.1:0-1712 GCA_040399625.1 Candidatus Nanopelagicales bacterium
CCCCAAAACCCCAAAACCCCATCTAGTAAGTCAAGCGTCAAGTCGAGTCGGTCGTTAATATGTTATATCAATAATAGTTAGCGTTCCTCTGCATGGCACGGTTATTGACCACGCTGTTGGCCTCCACGACCGTTTTATGGGGGGGCTGATCCCCGCCGAGGCGCTCGACGGGCGGGCGGTTCAGGTTGACCTTGTTGTTAACCACGAGGAGAGGGTTGTTGGCATTCATGACATCATCGTTCACGGAGACGCCATCGAGGTATTGTTTCAGCAAGCTCTTGAAGAACATGTTCTCCTTCTCGAGTGTTGCCTTCTACTTCTCTATAGCCAGTTTGTCCAACAGTACCTTGTTGAAGCGTTTGTAGAACTGATCGAGCAGCTGGAACTCATTATACTTTTGCTTCTTCAGGCCTTCGATTTTCTCCACGGCGATCTCAGGGAAGGAGCCGTCCTCCCCCGTAGTGTCGGGGTCGCTCTGGTAGAAGGGCAGCACCTTCTCCTTCTCGGTCTCAAGCTTGCGGCACAGCTCGGCGGTTTTGAGGATCTTCTCCCCGAGGCGCTGGTACTCGGTGAGACGGTCCATGCACATCTTGGAGTTGAGGGTCAGGTTGCCAAGGCGGCGCTCCTCGTCGTCGCGGAACTAGATCATCTTCTTCTTGAGGTCGTGATAGTGCTTCACGATCATCTCCTTCTCCTTGCGCAGGCGCTAGTTGCGCTCATGGCACTCACGCTCGTTCTGCTTCATCTTCAGGGACCAGTAGGCGATTTGCTCCTTCAGGCGGTTAATGTTGCGTTGGTAGGTATTGATCAACTGAGAGCTCTTCTCGTTATCCTCGAGCAGCTTCTTGTAGTGGTCGGCCTTGCTCTCGGTGTCGCTGACGTAACGGTTGAAGTTCACCTCGAACTCCTTGTCCAGGTCCTCAATCTTCTTGATGAGGTCGTGCTTCATGGACTCCAATTCTTCAACGTTCTTGTTCTTGGTCTCCTCCCTCAAGGACTCGAAGTCGTCCTTCATCTTTTTGAGCTTCGCATTCTCCTCTTCCTCAATCGTTTCGATCATGTCGCGCAACTCTTGGCGCTCCATAGTATGGGAATTCTCGATTTCCAGCTTCTCACGGTCGAATTCAGCTTTGATGATGGATAGGTCCCTCTCGAACTCTTCATGTAACCCCCTAAGTCTTGAGTTCTGCAGGGCGATCAGCTCGTCGACATGGATCAGATGGTTCCTGAGAGCCATCTGATGCTGCTCCTCTGCCTCATCGAGGTCACGGTCGATCATCTGCAGGATGGCGTCCTTGGCGTCTACTTCTCGATCGTGGTTCTGCTGGTAGATTTGTATCTCCTTTTTGAGCTGCTCGGTCTTGGCGACGCGCATGATCTTACGCCAGTGCGTGAGGATCTTCATGCGGTTGAAGTGCGCCATCTTCTACTCCTCGTACATCGCAGTCTTCAAGTATTCCCGGCGAAGCTTCATCTGCTTTTACTCCTGATCGAGGTCCTCGAGGCCACGATCCTGATGGCGGATTTTAATGAAGGTACGTTTCTGGTCGGTGGTTGACGGCGCCTTGCCCTTCACGAATTTACCTAGGTACACCATTGTTGTTTTGACGGTTGCTTTCAAATAAACTTCTTATTTATTATATTTATAAATTAAAATACTCCTACATTCTGTCTCTTTCATCCAAAGTATAGGGGGTTTTGGGGTTTTGGGG
>JBBARV010000069.1:0-1652 GCA_040399625.1 Candidatus Nanopelagicales bacterium
CCCCAAAACCCCAAAACCCCACATTAGAAAATTATTTGTAAATAAGAAGGGTGGTAAATTATAATTAACCAAAAATTTAAAAATGACATCAACTGTAGACAGAGTGGCCAATGGGCTCTCCAAGCTTAAGTCCCTTTCCGAGACACCTGCCACCCTTGGCGAGAGAGATAAGATCGTCAAGCAGCTCAAGAGCGACCTCTGCTTCTTCGACAGCATCCCCCCTTGCTTCGAGGCTGATGCCAAGCAGTGCATCCTCGCGAGAGAGGTCTACGAGTACGCCACTCTCTTGAGCGTCGAGAAAAAGGACATTCAGGAGTACGAGCAGCACATGAGCGTCCTCAAGACTTACTACGACCAGGAATTCCGCACTCTGATCCCTGACTCGCAGAAGATGTTCACTCTGAACGGCCTGCATCTATTGTATCTCCTCGCCTATAACAAGATCAGCGAGTACCACACCGAGATCGAGCTGCTCCCCGCAAATGAGCTCCACTCGAATGTGTTTATCCGCGTGCCTGTGTCCCTCGAGCAGCACTTCGTCGAGGGCTCTTACAACAAGATCCTCGGCCAGCGCCAGGCTGTGCCCCATGAGGCCTACCAAGTCTTCGTTGACAAGTTCGTGGACGCAATCCGTTTCGAGATTGCTCGCTCAGCCGAGAGAGCATACGAGTCGCTCAAGTTGGTAGACACCGCAAAGCTATTCATGATTCCCAACGAGGGCGAATTGAGACAGTTCATTGCAGGCAACAACGGCAAGGAGGGTGTCGAGTGGAGGGTCGACGGCGACCGCCTATGGTTCAACAAGCAGAGAGCTGACCAGAAGGAGATCCCATCTCAAAAGATGATCGGCCTTTGCCTTGAGTATGCAACTGAGCTGAACCGCATTGTATGAAGAATTTGATCATTCTGTTAATAAGTTTAATTGTCACCAACTTTTATAATAATACTCTTTAATGGAAGCATCTACTCCCCTCGTGGATATCAGACTCGAGCAACCCGCCCAAGTCACCACCCTCTTACAAGACCTCCTGGCACGCGACACCTACAACAAGTTCTGCATCGATTGCAACCGCCTTGAAAGCACCCACGCTAACATCACGTACGGCACATTCGTGTGCGATGAGTGCGCCAAACTCCACCTGCAGTTCTTCGGCATGGATAAGTGCTACATCAAGCCCCTGTTTGGTCAGGAGCAGTGGGATACCTACCAGATCAAGGCAGTGCAACTCGGCGGAAACAAGAAGCTGTGGGACTTCCTCAAGCAGTACAACGGCCTCGAGCAAAAGCCCATCCCCGGCAAGTACAAGCACGCTGCATCCTCATACTACAGGAAGCGCCTCGCTGCTCAGACTTCAGGTTAGATCTTCGAGGGCAAGGAGCCTCCCAAGAATGCGGAAGAATTCCTTGACCGCGGAGTCGAGGGCGCCAAGGTCGTTGCCGGCAAAGCGGGCGAAGGCATTGCGAAGGCTGGCTCTGTGATATCAGAGAAGTTCAAGGAGATGGGTATCAGTGAGAAGTTCAAGGGCATGTTCGCCAAGAAGCAGTGAGTAAGTGAAGAAGAGCCAAAACTATCATCATTCATCATCCATCATTATATTATCGTCAGAATTCATTTTACATCATGGGGTTTTGGGGTTTTGGGGTTTTGGGGG
>JBBARV010000070.1:0-1651 GCA_040399625.1 Candidatus Nanopelagicales bacterium
CCCCCAAAACCCCAAAACCCCAAAAACCCCTATCATAGCTGTGTTAGAAATCTTTAATATGAAGTTGATTAACTGGGTACACTTGATATCATCAATCTTTAAAGATCTTCATCATGCCTTTTCGAGGGCCTACTTGACATCCTCAAGGAGATCCTTCACGTCTTCAATGCCGGTGGAGATTCTGATGAAGTTGTCCTCGATGCCCAAGAGCTTTCTCTGCTCAGGGGGGACACTGAAGTGTGTCATGAGAGCAGGGTTCTCGATCAAACTCTCGACGCCACCCAGGCTCTCAGCGAGAGTGAAGAGCTTCACAGCGCGGAGGAATCTTTCGGCGGTCTTGATGTCGCCCTTGATGTAGAAGGAGATCATGGCACCGGGGCCACGAGCCTGTCTCTTGCAGAGCTCATATTGAGGGTGGGACTTGAGGCCGGGGTAGATCACGCGGTCGACCTTGGGGTGCTTGTCCAGGAGGGCAGCGATCTGCTGTGCGTTTGAGACAGCGCGCTCGACTCTCACGGCGAGGGTCTTGGAGCCACGGAGGGCGAGGTAGCAGTCGAAGGGGGACGCACCGGAGCCAATGGACTTGATGGTGAAGAACAGACGGTCGTAGAGGGCCTTATCGTTGAGCATGATGGCGCCCATGACGACATCGGAGTGGCCACCGATGTACTTGGTGATGGAGTGGACAACCATATCGGCACCGAGGTCCAGAGGGTTCTGGAGGTAGGGGGTGAAGAAGGTGTTGTCAACAACGAGGAGGGCCTTATGCTCCTTGCAGATCTTAGCGATAGCGGCGATGTCGCAGATTCTGAGTGTTGGGTTGGTGGGAGTTTCAGCCCAGACAACCTTGGTGGTGGGCTTGAAGGCCTTGCGGACGGTGTTGAGATCACCGAAGTCGGCGAAGTCGACCTTGATGCCCTGTCTCTCACCGAGAATTCTTCTGAGGTATCTCTGGGTGCCACCGTACACGTCATCGACGCAGAGGATGTGGTCACCGGAGCTGAGCAGGTTGCTGATGCTCAAGAGAGCGCTGCAGCCACTATTGAGGGCGAAGGCGTACTTGGCGTTCTCGAGGGAGGCGAGGTTCCTCTCGAGGGCGAGTCTGGTCGGGTTGCCACAACGAGCATAGTCGAAGCACACCGGCTGGCCGGGGTACGGCTGCGCGAAGGTGGTCGAGAGGTCGATCGCTGGGGCGACACCACCCCACTTGGAGTCGGGCTCGTTACCGCAGTGGATGGCGCGGGTCGCGAAGCCGAGAGACTTGTACTTCTTATCCTCCTCGAAGAAGTCCCACATCTGCTTGGGTTGGTGCTTCTTAGGAGCGGCAGTAGTCTTCTTGGCGGGAGAGGACTTCTTGGAGGTGGTCTTCTTGATAGAATTCTTCGAGAGAGTCTACTTTTTGGGAGTAACCTTGGCGACAGCCTTCTTGATTGCCTTGTGAACGGCACCATTCTTGTTGGAACCCTTAGCTGAGGTGATAGAGGCGTGAGCACTCTTGTTGGGAGCAGACTTGGCCATAGTATTAAGTGAGCTGACTAGTATTATTTTATTTATTATATCTTTCTATAATTGTTATTATATCACCATAACCCCTCCTCCTTCAATTCATCTCCCCTCATTCCATGGGGTTTTGGGGTTTTGGGGTTTTGGG
>JBBARV010000071.1:0-1639 GCA_040399625.1 Candidatus Nanopelagicales bacterium
CCCCAAAACCCCAAAACCCCAAAACCCCCATTGTGAATGATGATATGGGGGTATTTGCTAGAATGAATATATCCCAGCCGTAAGTCTGTCTGTCCGGCAATAGAATAGTGTACTGTGGTGACGCATACACTCTTCTACTTTAATAAATTATTAAAAAATCTTTAAACCAGTGACGCATTACCAGATGGAAAGCAGACTCTCTCTCCTCGACGGACAATTCCAGCCCCAACTTACCAAGTTCGGTGTCAACCACTTCGTGCACGTGCCCCTCGCCCCCGCCGATCCCATCCTCTCCCTCACCACCGGCTTCAAGAACGACACCGACCCCAAGAAGGTCAACCTCGGTGTCGGCGCCTACAGAGACAACGCTGGCAAGCCCTACGTCTTCCCCATCGTTAAGAAGTGCGAGCTTGAGATCGTCAACGACCCTACCCTCGACAAGGAGTATGCCCCCATTGACGGTGTTGCTGACTTCATCAAGGGATCCGCTCAGGTCATCTTCGGCTGGGACGCCCCCATTCTCAAGACCGGCAGAGTTGCCACTTGCCAAGCCCTCTCCGGTACTGGCTCCCTCAAGATCTTGGCCGACTTCCTGTCCAAATTCCGCAAGGCACCCATCTACATGTCCAACCCTACTTGGGCCAACCACACCCAGATCTTCCAGGCTGGTGGCCTCGAGGTCCGCTCATACACCTACTACGACGCCAAGACCAAGGGTCTCGACCTCGACGGTATGCTCCGCGACCTCGCCAACGCCCAGCCCGGGTCCATCATCCTCCTCCACGGATGCGCCCACAACCCCACCGGTGTTGATCCTACCCCCGAGCAGTGGAAGAAGATTGCCGCAGTCATGAAGGAGAATGATCTCTTCCCTTACTTCGATCAGGCCTACCAGGGCTTCGCCTCAGGTGATCTCGAGATTGATGGCTTCGGTCTCAGATACTTCGCCGAGCAGGGCTTCCAGATGGTTGTCGCTCAGTCCTTCGCCAAGACCATGGGTCTCTACGGTGAGAGAACTGGTGCCCTCCACATCGTCTGCTCTGATAAGGGAACCGCTGAGAAGGTTCTCTCCCAGGTTAAGATCATCATCCGTTCTAACTACTCATCTCCCCCCATCCATGGTGCTCGCATCGCTGGCAAGATCCTCGTTAACCCCGAGAACCGCGCCAAGTGGTTGACCGAGCTCAAGGCTGTGACCGACCGCATGAACAACATGCGTACCGCTCTTAAGGCATCCCTCGTCAAGAACGGCTGCAAGGGCAACTGGGACCACGTCACCAACCAGATTGGCATGTTCTCCTTCCTCGGCCTCACCCCCAAGCAGTGCGAGCAGATGATCTCCAAGCACCACATCTACATGACTGGCAACGGGAGAATCTCCATCGCTGGTCTTACCACCGCCAACGTCGATTACGTCGCCAACGCCATCAAGGACGTCGTTGACCACTATTGAGCATATGAGCGGGATGGTTGCAAGACAGTGTGAATAGCTATTAAAACACTTGTATCAACATGAAAAACTAGGCTTAATAAATCTTAACAACAAACACCACTAATCTCTCTGTCTTATTATACAAAGATATTATAATTATAGCACTCTGTCTTTCCTCATTCCTTCCGGGGTTTTGGGGTTTTGGGG
>JBBARV010000072.1:0-1618 GCA_040399625.1 Candidatus Nanopelagicales bacterium
TCACTTTGAATCGTTGTATCCCGGGGCAGCGGCATACCGCAATCTCAAACAAAGCAGGACAACAAAAAACGATACTCCGTAAGCCGGATGACCGTGCTCCGGTTGGCACTTCTACACTGCCGAATTCATTGAATCCGCAATCAGAGCAAACCCAATTCACGGTGGACGAACTCGAGAGCCGCATCAAAGGCACCTCCAATCAATGGCATATCCTGTTCAACACTCATGTAGTCATGCAAACCTTCCACAACGAATCGCTTCGAGGTCCATTTTTGAAGGTCCATATCTTTTGCATAGCGCGCCGTCACACTGTACTGGGCATCACGCCAATCACAGTGATGTGTATTCTTCCGAACTTCAAATCTGAACGGAAACCACAAAGCTTGACAAAAACAAAGAAACATCCCAAGTTTCACTGTTATTGACCCCCAGACATAAACATATCCCTGTCTCCGTCGCGGACCCGGCAGCTTGGGGCAATTGATTGTTTGTCGAAGATCGTCGGTTTTGAATTCGTAGCTCCGACTGTTAGGCATTCAAGTTGTGGTCTCGGAGCCTGAAATTGAAGACGTCCGTGGTGCCGGGGTTCAGATCATGACCGTATGCCTTTCGGCGAATCGATCACCGTTCAACCCTGGTTTTTATTTGCCCCCCTCCCCCCCACCCACTCTCCTCACCGCCCTCGATGGCATCCCTCGTTGCCTTCCCCCTTCCCTTATAGAGCTCCGCCCCGGTTTCCCCGGATGGCGAGAATTCGGAAGGCTGTGTTGCGTTGCCCGGCCCATTAAGAAGTCGAATAGGACACCTTGTAGGTAGAGCCTAGTTAGCAAACAACGCAAGCTAGTGGGATAAATTGGGCTCATAAGTTCATCGGGTCAGAAACCAAGTGTTCAATATCGCTGCCTTGCGGCGAACGACCAAAGCCTCTGCCGCCTCTGCCCGTTCCAAAGCTCTGTGCTCCTTCCTCGCCAACTTCTCCGCAACCAGGCGCTCGAGCGTCTCCTGCTTGCACCGGCGAAGTGCAGGCAGATCAATCCTCCTTCGGGCCGAAGTCTACCGAACCAACGCAGGTCGATTCGGGCCCCCGGTGGTTAGCTATAAAGTGAACCGGGGGAGGCCCCCTCGAATCCTGGAGAGTACTCAACGATCAGACGTCAACGGCGGCCGCCCACAAGAGAACTGACCGGCAAGACAATTCGGTGAAAAGCGAAGCACCATCCTCGCTCTCATCGGAGTCGGAGGCCTCGGCATTGGCGATGTCGAGCTTCTCGACCTTGTCGGTATCAGCATTGTCGTCCTGTCGTTCGTTGACATCTGGGGCACGCCCACTCGCAGCCTCCATACGCAATGCCTGACGAAAGTCGCAAGCCCTGCCGCCGGATTTGCGGAAGCAACCCAGCTCAACAAACCGTACAAGCAACCAACTCTCCGCCCAAAGTGAGAGGACGGGGGGTGGCGATTTCTTACAGGGACCGGGGAACGGTGAGACCCCGGGGATGGCCCCAAAGTGTGAGGGCGGGGGGTGGTCGATTTCTTAAAGAGACTGGGGAACGGTGAGACCCCCGGGATGGCCCCAAAGTGAGAGGGCGGGGGGGGAGGGCGATTTCTTACAGAAACT
>JBBARV010000073.1:0-1614 GCA_040399625.1 Candidatus Nanopelagicales bacterium
CCCCCAAAACCCCAAAACCCCAAAACCCCTGTAGAATGGGAATGATTAGTGGTGATAAAATCGGTAAAATTATGCTATTGGCGCGCGATAATATTCAAATTGACTTTATATCTAGGTATTTGCTATAATTACCAAAAACTCATAGAAATCAATCAAATGGCGGATAAATACAATAAGATCCCTCGTCCCCAGGAAGAGCTCCCCGAGAACGAAATCCGTGTTCGCAGAGACCCCAGAATCGGCAAGTACCTTAGACGTGCTCATGACCTCCTCACCGGTAAGGTCGAGTCAGCAGACAACACCATTGTCATCAAGGGTGTGCAACAGGCTATGGAGAATGCTGTAAAACTCGCTGAGCTTATCAAGCACAGATTCACTGGACTTTACCAGGTCAACTCAATCGATACCATCGAGATCAAGGACGAGTACGAGCCATTGGAGGAGGGCCTCGACCACCTCGTGTTCAGAAGATACAGCACCATGCTTACAATCACTCTGAGCAGAAACGAGCCCGCAGATCGCAGCCACGTTGGCTACCAAGACCCCATTCCTGATTCCGAGGTGCAAGTCTTCGAGGAGCGTGAATACACCGAGAGAAGCGAAAGAGGACCCCGCAGCAGAGCCCAATCTGATGCTGGCGATCGTCCTAGAGACGGTTCTCGTCGCAGATCGAGATCCAGAGGCCGCAGAGGTGGTCGCTTCACCGGCCAGCGTGGCGGTGGTGAGGGTGGCGCGGTTGGTGCTGGAAACAACCGTAGAGTGCAGAACGTCGAGGGAGGTCAGACGGGAGGCAGACCTCGTCAAGTCACAAACACATATGACGACAGAGAGTCAAGACCCAGAGGCAACTCTCGCCCTCGTCAGCAGAGACAGTACGACGATGATCAACCAAGAGGTGGAAACCAGAGAGGTACCCGTGGTGGTGATAGACAAGGTGCTGGCAGACGCTATGATAACCAAGATCGTGAGTATGATCGCCCCGCTCGCGGAGGTTACCTTGGAGGTCAAAGAGGTGGAGCCACTGGTGGATATGAGAACCGTCCTCGCTCTCGTTCAGGTGAAAACCGCCCTCGTGGTGGAAACTATGGTGGACAGAACAGAGTTAATGCTGGCTATGGCGGTGAGAACCGTGTTGGTGGAGGTCAGCAACAGTACTACGATAGACCCCCTCGTGACAACTATCGTGGTGGCAACCGTGGAGGACCCCGTGGAGGTAACCGCGGTGGTGAACGCAACGTGGACCGTCCTGCCTAAAACAACGATCGTCCATACACCGAGCGTCCCTAATAAAATGACCGCCCAGCATATGGCGGCTATGACAACCGTCCTCCTCGTGAGAACAATGGTTATCGTGGTGGTAACCGCGGCGGCCCAAGAGGCGGAGCCGGTACCAGAGGTGGAAACTACGGTGGTGCACCAAGGACTTCAAACTACGAGACTCGTGCCCCCGTCGAAAGAGCTCCCCAGGCTGATGTTGACAGATACTACGATTGAACGAATTCTGCTTCCTGAGTAATGTTTCTCCACTGTGTATCTATCTAATATCCCTTTTTTCACTAAATACGAAGGGGTTTTGGGGTTTTGGGGTTTTGGGGTTTTGTGGTGTGTGTTCTA
>JBBARV010000074.1:0-1585 GCA_040399625.1 Candidatus Nanopelagicales bacterium
CCCCCAAAACCCCAAAACCCCAAAACCCCTGAATGTGAGATGAGAGTAAGAGATTAAGGAAGTTGTGACGTATATAGAATAAAGATACAAGTAGATATCAAATTTTAATAAAAGACATCATTCAGCCGTGCGCGCACGCTTAACGCTAATGCGTCACTAATTAAACAATACGTGGTGAACAACCTTTGTTACTGTCTGCTTGATATTTGAATAGTGTTTCCTCAGAAAGTCTTGCCATGGGTAGCATGGTGGAAAGACTCTGCGATGTAGTCGAGGTTCTTGGTGTTGAGGCCGCAGATAGAGATTCTGCCGTCAGCGGTCATGTAGATAGCGTACTCGTTTCTGAGCTGGTCGACCATCTCCTTGTTGAGACCGGTGTAGGCGAACATGCCGATTTGGTCGATGATGTGTTGCCAGTTATGCTTGCTACCCTTCTCCTGGAGCTTCTTGAATAGGCCTGTCCTCATGTCAGCCATGCGACCAGACATAACCTTGAGCTCTCTGTGCCATTCATTGGTCAGTTCCTTGTCCTCGAGAACAACGTTGATGAGGCGGGCACCATATATGGGTGGGTTGGACCAGATGGGGCGGGCGATCTACTTTAGGCGGGACATAACAACTTCAGTCTATGTCTTGTTGTCTGTCACGAGGGAAATAGTACCTGCACGCTCACCGTAGACACCGAAGTTCTTGGCGAAGGATTGGCACAGCATGATGCGGTCGTAGTGCTTGGTGAAGAGGTCAAGAGCATAAGCATCTTTCTTGAGGTCACCTGAAGCGAAACCCTGGTAGGCAGAGTCGAACATGACGAAGTGCTGCTTTCTCTTACAAACCTCGAGGATCTTGGCCCACTGTTCGGGGTTGGGGTCAACACCAGTTGGGTTGTGTGCGCAGACGTGGAGGAGAACGATCTGCTCATTGGCCGCCTTGTCGAGATCCTCAAGCATCCCGTTGAGGTCGAGACCCTTGGTGACCTTGTCGAAATATCTGTAAGGCTTAATCTTCAAACCAACGCGGCCTGGGATGGTATTGTGGACGGGCCATGTGGGGGTGGGTGTCATGATCTCAGCATTCTTGACGGGGTAGAACTCCTTGAGGAACTCGAAACCGAGGCGGAGGGAGCCAGTACCTGAGAGGGACTGAGAGCCGGCAACGCGACCATCCTTGAGGAGCTGGGAGTCTTCACCGTAGGCGAGCTTGAGGGAGTTGGCGATGAATGAATCAATACCCTGGATTCCAGCATACTCGTGATCCATCTGTCTCTCGACAATGGTCTTCTCAGCAGCGCGGATGCAGTTGAGCACGTAGGGCTTGTTGTTGTCGTCCCTGTAGACACCAGCACCGAGGAGCTGCTTCTTAGGGTTGGGGTCCTTCTTGAAGGCTTCACCGAGGCCGAGAATGGGGTCTGCGGGCGCAGCCTCGAGCTTGGACCATGTGGAGAAGGCGGCAGCTCTTCCGAAGAACTGAGCCTTGGTTAACTGTGATGTCACAACCTTAGAAAGCATCTGAATTGTTTAATATTAATTTATTATTGCTGTCTTTTCAAGCTTGAAAGAGAGATCCATGGGGTTTTGGGGTTTTGGGG
>JBBARV010000075.1:0-1570 GCA_040399625.1 Candidatus Nanopelagicales bacterium
CCCCCAAAACCCCAAAACCCCAAAACCCCGTCATAATCGTGAAGAAGTAAATAATTGATATGGATAAAACGATCAGGCATCGATCTTGGTAGCGTCGAACCCTGGGATGTCGAACTGCGAGGCGAACTGCTCGACTTCGACACCAAGGTTTCTAATGCTCTCGGAGTTGGGGAGGGCGTCGGCGAAGTCCTTGAGCTTTTTGGAGCCGCTCTTCTCTTGGACGGTCTTGCACTCCTTGATGAGTCTGTCGATGAAAACACCAACCTGGCGCATATCTTGCTCCATGTAACCTCTGGTGGTCACGGCAGGGGTCCCGATGCGGACACCGCCCGGGGTGATTGCCGACTTATCACCGATGATGGTGTTCTTGTTAAGAGTGATATGCACTTCATCACAAGCCTTCTCAAGCTTCGAGCCAGTCAGGCCATGTGGGCGAACATCGAGCAGTACCAAATGGTTATCGGTTCCGTTGGTGACGATCTTGTGGCCAAGTCTCATAAGCTCATCAGCGAGTGCTCTAGCGTTCAGCTTGACCTGACGGGAATATTCCTTGAACTCCGGGGTCGCGACCTGCTTGAGCTGGGCAGCGAGTGCGGCGAACTATTGGTTGTGGGGGCCACCCTGGAGCATGGGGAAGACAGCGAAGTCAATCTTCTCATCCAATTTGTCCTCCTTGCGGGCGAATATCATACCCGAGCGAGGTCCACGGAGGGACTTGTGGGTGGTTGTTGAAACGACATGGGCGTATTCGAATGGGTTGTTGGCTTCTTGAGAAGCAACCAAGCCGGAGATGTGAGCCATATCAGCCAAAAGATAGGCACCGACCTTATCAGCAATCGAGCGGAAACGCTTGTAGTCAAGGTCACGGGGATAAGCGGAGAAACCGGCTATGATGATCTTGGGCTTATACTCGAGGGCGGAGGACTCAAGAGCATCATAATCGATGTAGCCGTCAGCGTTCACGTTGTACTGCTTGGACTGCCAGAATAGCGCAGTGGCACTGACCTTCCTGGTCTCAGTGTAGTAGCCGTGAGTGAGATGACCACCCTGAGTCAGGTTCAAGCCCATGAGCTTTTCGCCTGGCTGCATGAGTGCAGTGTATACCGCGAGGTTGGCGGGTGAACCACTGTATGGCTGAACGTTTACACCCCACTCTTCGCTGCTCAATCTGTAAGCGGTGAGTGCACGGTCCCTAGCGAGGTTCTCGATCTGATCTATGAACTCGTTGCCGCCGTAGTATCTGGCGCCAGGGTATCCCTCTGAATACTTGTTAGTGAGGCATGACCCGATGGTTTCCATCACGAATTTTGAGGTGAAGTTCTCGCTCGCGATCAGCTCGATGCCGCGATACTGGCGCTTCTTCTCGGACTCAATCAGTTTGTAGAGGACAGGATCGTGCTCCTTGAGGGACAGGTCCTTCATGGGAAGGGTGCGGGTGATCTTGGAAGTGGCGAAGCAGCGCTTGGTAATGAGTTTGTTCAACATTTTATTCAAAGTATAATAATATATCTATATCCTTCAACCACAACTCATTTAAAACGGGGTTTTGGGGTTTTGGGGTTTTGGGGAG
>JBBARV010000076.1:0-1557 GCA_040399625.1 Candidatus Nanopelagicales bacterium
AAATAATAATTTGTTTAAGTATGTTAAAGAAAGTACTAGCGATTGTGGGCTTCGCTGCCGCTGTTTCAGCACAAGGCACTGGATACCCCATTGAAGATAGAGTCAACGAGCTTTGGCAGCAGCCAGACCTTGACTTCGGTTTCTACTCTGGTTACCTCCCTATTCCCAAGACCAAGAAGCAACTCCATTACTTGGGTGCACTTTCAAGGACTAACAACAAGACCGACCCCATTATCATCTGGTTCAATGGTGGCCCCGGTTGCTCATCCATGCTTGGTTGGGCTCAGGAGCACGGTCCCTACTCTCTCCCCGACGGTGCTGACAACTTCACCTTCAATGACTGGTCTTGGAACAACAATGCCAACGTCTTCTACATTGAGAGCCCCGCCAACGTTGGTTATTCAGTTTGCGAGGATCTTGCTGAGTGCCAGTGGGACGATCACAACTCCGCTGACGACAACCTTGAGGCTGTCCTTGCCCTCCTACAGACCAAGTTCACCGCCCTCCAAAACAATGACCTCTATATCTCCGGTGAATCATACGCTGGGATCTATGTCCCTCAGCTGATGCTCAGACTTGACTCCTTCATCAATGCCACTAAGCCTACCGGCAAGTGGGTCCCCAACCTTAAGGGTATGATGGTCGGCAACGGTGTCACCAACTGGAAATACGATTGCACTCCCGCTTACTTCCACATGGGATACTACCACGGTCTTGTTAGTGATGAGCTCTTTAACAAGGTTCAGGCCAACTGCGACCTCTCCTTCTTCGACTCTCCCAACCCTCCCCCACTCAGCCCCGAGTGCCAGAGCTACGTCCAGAAGTTCGGAAACCTTACCACCCTAGTCAACATCTACGATATCTTCGGAAAGTGCTACCAGCCCCCTTCTCTTCACAGAAAGACCCATGGTATGAGACTTAAGGAGATCAACGGCGTTGCTGGCGAGGAAAAGATCCAAGGACTCACTTCTGACAAGTACACTCCCTTCGCAGGCAAGAACTATAAGCACCCTAACCTTAAGGTCATTCCTCCTTGTGTTTATGCCGAGCCCCTTCTTGAGTACTTTAACAATGCCTCAATCAAGGCTGCACTCCACATTAGCCCATTGGCTGCTGATAAGTGGGACTTGTGCGCTGATGACTTCAACTACACCAGCGCTCAGAACGCAACTCAATGGATTTACCCCATCCTTAAGGGCCGCTACAGAATGCTCAAGTACTCCGGTGACGCTGACGGTGCAGTTCCCACTTTCGGCACCCAGGGCTGGATCAACGAGCTCAACTGGGAAGTCAAGGAGCAGTGGCGCCCATACTACATCACCAACATGTACGGACAGCAGGTTGCCGGCTACGTCGAGGTTCGTGATGGTGGCTTCACATTCATCACCGTCCACGGCGCTGGTCACATGGCTCCCCAGTTCAGACCCCAGCCCACCTACCACGCGATCTTCAACTGGATCAACGGACAGCCATTGTGAGAAATATGCGTATCTTTCAATTCTCTTTAATGCTTTCTCTGTATTCTCTCGGGGTTTTGGGGTTTTGGGGTTTTGGGGG
>JBBARV010000077.1:0-1515 GCA_040399625.1 Candidatus Nanopelagicales bacterium
CCCCAAAACCCCAAAACCCCAAAACCCCGTGTGTGTGTGTCTGTTGATATTCTTATAAATTTCAAATTAATTGGACGCCATATTTTTTCGCCCACTCTACTACCACAACACTTGATGCATCGACAACTATCACAACAAGAAGGAGCGAGCTCCCTCGAGCGCGCCTCTCTCCAAGGACAAGCGCCAACCTCCCTGCAGACCACGTCGAAGAAGCGCAAGTTCGCGCAGATTACTCAATCAACCCAACATCAGTTCGAGGGACTGTCCCTCTCACAGCAGCCAAGCTTCACTGCTGGTGTGCTGCTCAAACAACACCCCTCACTCCAAGGCAGCAAGGACAAGCAACTGGTTGCTCACACACAACAGTCTAAGAGGAGGAAAGTCATGAGCGAGATCGGCAACATCCAGGAGTCTGCCCAGATGATCGAGCACATCTAGCAGATGATCACACTCAAGAGAGAAAACTCGGGCAAGCGAGGTGTCGCGAACACACCTTTTTCGACTATCTTCAACAAGAACACTGTAAACTCTCTATCCCTCAACGTTCCTGTGATCGGCGGCAAGCACAGTACAGACTCGAAGACCAGAATGATGACCAAACCTCTTGTCGGCAAGGAGAACAACCTCGGTGTTCCTGATGTCTCCCCAAGGCGTCTCTCCCACATCACTGAGAAGTCTGCTGATGAAAGACTGACCGTCAAGAGCAAGAGAACCCTAAGGAGATCAACATCGTCATGTGGTGCGCAGAGTAAACATTACCGCGCCTCGATCCAGGCTGTTGCTGACAGCGATTTCGCTATCTTCCAGCAGTCAAGCATGCCCAGGTCAAGCTCCCTCTATAACGACGGTACATTGGAGCGACAGACAGGTAGCGTGATTAACGATGCTCTAGAGATGATGCTCAGCGTTGGCGATGATCTCTACTCGGATGTAGCTCAACTCGGCACTCCTCATCCCTTTGACTTGCAGGCGGAGGACATGAACCTATTCTGCTCCCAGTCAGCCATAAGTGTGACAGACAGTGTCTCTGATGAGCTCTTCTCCTCTCAACTCGACTTCATCTACCAGTTCCAGACCCAGTACGTAAAGTCCAGCAATCATCCCGAGTCAGGCCCGATGACCGGCCCTAACCCAAGTGTCAGGCGCGGCTCGAGCACTGGCGCAGGCACTGATCCTCACATCACGGCAAGTGGCGGCATGGCCCTACCCCCATTCATGTTGAGCCCACTGAACGAGTACGACGAGGAATTCGACAACCCTCTCAACAAGGCTATGATCGTGGAAAGCTCTGCTGCTGGCTTCCTCTGGTCAAAGCAGAAGGGTGAGCCCACTGCTGAGTGTGAGGGCAAGCAAGGCGACTTCAAGCTGCGAGATGACCTGAATGTGATGGATCACAGCTTCTGACCGCCCTTCATAACGCGCAATAGATATATACATAGATAATTGATACTCTTCCTCCCTCGTTGATACATCTCTTCACTCTACAAGGGGTTTTGGGGTTTTGGGGTTTTGGGG
>JBBARV010000078.1:0-1510 GCA_040399625.1 Candidatus Nanopelagicales bacterium
CCCCAAAACCCCAAAACCCCAAAACCCCTTACAGTGTAAACATAAATTCAATAGCATGATATAAATCAATAATCACTTCCTGAGGAACATAGCCTCACGAGCGGGACCAGTGCCGACCCATGTGATGGGGATGCCTAGCTCCTTCTCAATCGTTGTCATGTAGTTCTGAGCATTTCTGGGAAGCTTGTCGAAGGAAGTGATGTTGCAGATGTCCTCAGTCCAGCCGTCAAGCTCGATGTAGTTGACCTTGCACTTGGCGAGATCATCGAGGGAGGCGGGCATGGATCCATTCAAGATTTTACCATTCAACTCGTAGTTGACGGCAACCTTGATCTTCTTGATACCAGTGAGCACATCGAGCTTGGTCATGTTGATAGATGTCAACCCGTTGATCTTGTGAGAGAACTTGACAACGTTGAGATCGAGCCAGCCGCAGCGTCTGGGTCTGCCAGTGGTGGCACCGAATTCATGACCCACCTTCTGCAGCATAGCACCAGTCTCCTCCAACAACTCAGAGGGGAAGGGACCGCCACCCACACGAGTGGTGTAAGCCTTCATGATACCGATGTTAGTCTCGATGGCCTAAGGGGGCACGCCGAGGCCAGTGCAGACACCTCCCACAGTGGTGGAGGAGGAGGTGATGTAGGGGTATGTGCCAAAGTCCATGTCGAGCATAGTGGCGTTGGCGCCCTCTGCAATGATTCTCTTGTTGCTGTTGAGTGCCTTGCTCATATACTCAACTGAATCGATGATCATGTTATCCTTCTTGATTCTCTCGCTGAGTGTTCTGAGCTGGTCGAGCTCCTTCTTCTTGTCCCAGTGGGATTCCTCGATCCTGTACAACCAGGAGACCTCCTTCACGAAGTTGTCGTACTTCTCCAGGAACCGGCCCCAGTCGGCGGCCAGGTCGCTCACCCTCAGGCCGATTCTCAGGGCCTTCGAGGCATAGGTTGGGCCGATGCCACGCTTGGTGGTGCCAATCGCAGCTTTGCCTTTCTAGGCTTCAAGAAGGCCATCGGCGTGGATCTGGATGTCAGAGACTATGTGCGCTCTATCAGACATGTATAGTCTGTTCTTATAGTCGACACCATTCTTATCGAGCTGCTCAAGCTCCTCGAAGAGGGTAGGGATGTGCACGACGACGCCGTTGCCCAACACGTTGATACACTTCTGGTACAGGATACCGCAGGGGAGGAGATGGAAGGCATACTTGTGGCCGTCAGCGACGACTGTGTGGCCGGCGTTGGCGCCACCGTTGAAGCGGGCGCAGATGTCGTAGTCCTTAGCGAGGATGTCCACGAGCTTGCCCTTGCCCTCGTCGCCCCACTGGGAGCCGAGGATCACGCAGAACTTAGAGTCCAGGCCGGTCTTGCAGGCTCCCTTTGATGAGGTAGCGAAAAATCTTTTGGCTGTCTTTGATAACATTTTATTATGATTATTGTTAATCCGAGGGTTATCTACGAATCAAGGGGCCTTATATAATATATCGGTGCTGATTAAATATGATGAG
>JBBARV010000079.1:0-1462 GCA_040399625.1 Candidatus Nanopelagicales bacterium
AATGTCGGGATGCACAGACGAGGGTCTGTGTTCAGCACTTCAATGGACAGCCACAGACACTAGGGTATGGGAAGCGGGCCGGGGATCCATCGAGAATCCGAGTCCGATTCATCACCATGCCCGAGTTGATAGTAGGCCCACCAGGGCTACATCGGCAGTTGGCGGCACATGCCTCGGAAGCATGGTCTCACGTGCGGCGAAACTACAATCTGAGATCCCAACGCTCCGGGCCTGCGCGGTCGCCAATGTGTCCTGAGGTACGGCGAAGTGTGAGAAGGGGGTGCCTACCTCGTACAACAAACTAGGCGTTGAGCCCTCCAGCTCTCCTGCGCAGCATTGGGAGACTATGGAACAAAGGCGCTCTCCTATGCCAGGTTCAAGGGAATCTGACCTCAGGGTGACCACCCTGAGGCGCCACCACCCCTTCGCAGCAAAGCAACGACCCACGGGTCACAGGCGATGCGAGAAGTGGGGGCACACCAGGATGCTGCACCGTAGGCAACCGGGGAAGGGGGCGGTTAATCCCCGTAAAATAATTACTCTGTTGGATTCAAACTAACTAGAATGTTTCACTATCGGGAGTGGGTAGTAGTGTTGACCCCACGAGCGGCTAAAACTACAATCTGGGGGCAACCGCGAAGTCTCCGGGGTGCTTCGGGAAACTGCATTCCTCGACACATCCCCGACAAAGATCACAGCTTAACACCCACTCCACGTGACAGGACAGCTGCCTTTGAACCACAGACAGGGCCCTGAGCAACCGATGGAGAAACCGATAAGTATTCGTGTTCCTGCGTCTTGTTCGTCAAAGATCACTCACACCTTGCGACGAGACCACTCCCAACAAAACAGGCGCACAAGCCAGCACCACGGATCGCCATTGAGGAACCGTACAAGCCCAACAACAGCAACCGTAATCTACCCATGATACGGGATCGGACATGAGAAGAGATTAAGTCATTCTTGCGGTCCACAAGAACGGGAACTCTTCTCCCACAGTGCGTGCTCTCACGCATAGTGTGGTCAAAATCTTTATTTTTATTTTTTACATTTCAAATCAAACAGCGGCGTGCTACCTACCACCTAGAGTGGCCGTCAGCAATGATCAAGTGCGAATGGGGGGGGGCATGTCCCTAGCCAAACCCAGAGCACCACTCAAGCGAGGTATCGATTACATCAAGAAGTAGTACCAAGGTTTGGCGGGGGGGCGAAAGTGCGGATGGGAGTGCTCACCAATCACCTTGGTAGCATAACCACTTCGTATTTAGCTTACCAGTTTAGACCATTCCTTGAAGTACCTACTGTAGAAGATCATCGGTGATGTATGAGTGCCGCCATCAGCAGGCACAAGGTTGATTAGCTCCCCAGTATCACAGCGCCAGCAGCACAGCCGGCTATCTGTGATAGTCGAAGCGTGCTGCAATAGCGAGACACAACCTAGAGCCTTGGGGGGACATGAGAA
>JBBARV010000080.1:0-1458 GCA_040399625.1 Candidatus Nanopelagicales bacterium
CCCCCAAAACCCCAAAACCCCAAAACCCCTAAGCTAGGGTCTATAAATCAATATCCTGATATATTTTGGATATTTGTCGACGGCGGTTGACTAAATTATTAGGATTTGTAGTCATTTTATAATATTATATAATAAAAGATGAAGAGATACATTTCACTCGCTAGCGCCATGATGGTCGGTACCGTCCTCACCCACGAGCACAAAAAGCCCGCTTACACCTCGATCGCCGCAGCCAAGCAAGTTGGCCACGTCCAGACCATGGCCGCCACTGTACCTCTCCAGGCAAAGGCCCGCGCTGTGTACGTCAGCGAGAACACCACAGAGCACGACCTTGTCTCCTCTGTTGAGACTTCAGTTGCTGTCCAAGAAGTCGCTGAGCAGTCTGTCGCCTCTGTCGATGACGTCCAGGTTGTCAACGATGTTGTCTCTGAGCAATCTGCTTCAATCGTTGTCAGAGTCAACTCTGCCACCACTGCCAACGACCCCGAGACCTCCGAGGGAACAGATGCCGCTGTTTCAGAACAGTCCTAAGCCATTACTACTGAGGATGGTGCTGCTACTTCCGAGGGTACCTCCGAAGGTACCTCCGCTCATGATGATGCAGTTGAGGGCAATGACAACGATAGCGAGTGGACCTCTGCTGGCTCCTCCGCTGAGGTCACCCCCGCTGGTGAATTCGCTGAAGAATACACCTCCGCTGCCACCTCCGAGGGCATCGAGACCACCCCCGAGGAGATGGACGACTCCAGAATCCATGATGATGATCATGTTACTACCGAGAACGACAGAGAGGACTCTGTTGAGACCAGCCACTGCCAATCTCAAGCTGGCGAGATTGAGCACTGGACTGAGGAAAACTCCTACAACAACGATAAGTACTCTAACCATACCGATTACGAAGGTATGAACGCTGGTGATTATTCCAACGACGACCTGACTTCTTGCGATAAGAACCAGCAGGCCAACGAGCAGGAGCACTGGACTGAGGATCAGTACGAGAGCTTCCACTCCGCTCACAATGTCGAGGATGATATTACCTCTTGCGACTTCGAGAACACCCCCGCCGTCCAAGAGAGAGACCTGTCCCCTGAATGGTCCCACGATCAGTTCGGTGCCTGGGTTAAGTCTGATGCCCACGTCCAGACCCCCGTCGCCCTCGCCTCCAAGGATCACGGTTTCCTCGGTGTCTGCGGCCGCAAGGTCTCAGGTGTTGCCAAGGGAGACACATTCTGGTGCGACGACAGACAGGAGAACCTCCGCACCAACTGCGTGATGGTTAGCAACTACCAGTACCAGTGCTGCACTGACAAGTACGGCTGCGACGATGAGGATGACTTCAAGACCTGGAGATTCTGAGCCAAAACAAAACATAGAAAGACTGCTTGCGGTCATATCACATTTTTACTAACTTCATACTACCTGGGGTTTTGGGGTTTTGGGGTTTTGGGGAGATCGGAA
>JBBARV010000081.1:0-1434 GCA_040399625.1 Candidatus Nanopelagicales bacterium
CCCCAAAACCCCAAAACCCCGAGTACACCCATTGGAAAGCATCTAAGAGAGATTAATTAATAATGGGTGAAAAAAGAGAGAGTGATTTATAGAGTGAAAGCTTCTTATACGGGTGAAAATGAAAAACTTAGAGTGAGCATGTAGGGTTTGCGTGTGGGGACCATATAGGGGTCGAAGCATAGGGAAACTCACGAAGCAGCTTGAGGGAGTTTGCAACGAGAGACATGGAGTGTGTACTGTAGGGAGTCATGTAGGGGTCAAAGAGACAGTTGGACTGAAGTTCGGATGTGGCCGATATCAAGGAAGCAAAGTAGTCACCAAGGGGCTTGATAAGGCAACAGGAATCATGAGCCAAGTCGATCTCGTAGAAAGTAGGTAGTACACATCTAGCACAATGTCATCGTTGTCAAATCTCCTCAAGTGTGTCCATGTGTGACATCAGAACAGTCACACAGGGAGGCAGACGAGATCTCACTTCTTCATCTGCTGGGCGCCAGGCGCGTGAGTAGGGACCGGCATGTTGTCGTATGCAGAAGGAGCCATCCCTGAGGCAGAAGCAGCACCAGGCTTCTTCTTCTCGGCGGAGTAGTGTGCGATAGACTTGACCTTCTCAAGGGTCTCGTCGCGGTTGGCAGTGGCGGCCTGGAGCTTGTGGTCGATCTCATTCTTCATCTTCTCAGCCGAAGACTGGCGGCGCTCGGCTTGCTCGCGGCAGCGCTCCTCGACCTTCTCGATGTGCTTGCGCAGGCGCTGACGACGTTCCTCCTGTGTTTGGCGGCGCTTCTCCTCAGCGAGGTTGTTGAGCTCGTTCTTCTCCTTGAGGTGGTTGAGGTTACCCTCGTCGATCACTCTCTTGCGCTCGCGAGCCTGCTTGCGGCGCTCCTCAACGATGCGAGGGGAAACGGCACCGCCACGGTTAGCGAGGGCTTGCTTGCGCTTTTCCTCAGCGCGCTTGAGTTTCTCGGCGATAATCTCGCGGGAGATGTTGTCCTCGTTGGTGTAGGACTCGAGGCGCTTCTTGATCTCCGGGGCCGCAGCTTGGTCGCCGGCACTCGGGTGAACGTGGTAGCCAGAAGGACCACTGAGGTTCATGTCCAAGACCTTGAACGCGATGGAGTGTGGGGTGGCCTTCTCTTGCTTGAGCAAGATGGGTGGGTTTGAAGTTGAGTACATCTGAAGTCTGTGAGTAACTCTTAGTAGATTAATATTATAAGTTGAGAATCTCTAATGAGCAGATGCCCTTTTATACTGCGGAAATCTGGCCGATAATCTCGCAAATCGATATTTAAGTAAATGATTTTCTCACATAAGATACGGTTAGATCCGAATAGACTATATCTCGCTAGATAGATGAAATGAGATATGGATTTTGGATTATTCCCAACTCCACCTTTTGGATTCACTCTGGGGTTTTGGGGTTTTGGGGTTTTGGGG
>JBBARV010000082.1:0-1423 GCA_040399625.1 Candidatus Nanopelagicales bacterium
CCGGCTTCAAGACTGCGCAGAGCAAGGGCATGCCTTGGCGAACTTGACCGGATCCCCAAAACCCCAAAACCCCATGTTGCATCATCAAAGGTAATTAAATAGAGCTATGAATACTCATTTCTTGACGGTGAGGACCTTCTTTGGCTGGTTGGGCTTGATTGCCTCGGCCTGCTCTTCGCGCTTAGATGACTTCTTGTCGAAAGGGTTGAAACTTACGGGATCAAAGTCAACCTCCTCGATTTGAGCCTCCTTATCGACAACTTCGTCATCACCACCTTCTTCAGAGGCACCTGCTACCTGAGCGGCATTGGTCTCCTTCTTGGGGCCACCGGAGAGGAGCTCTCTTGCCTCAACTTCGGCGAGGAACTGCTTGATCTCAGGAATCGCATCTTGGTAGGGAACGAATTCACCTGTGGGCGCGAGAATCTCAGCAACCTGTTCTTCTGACTCGAGCAAGACCTCGAATAAAAGATCGCGCTTCTTCTTTTGGTACTTGAACTTGTCGAAGTACTTCTTGATCATAGAGTGGCGGATGGGCTGCAGCTGGATCATCTACTGGCGCAAGTCCTAGAACTCCTGGCTCGCATACAGCTCCTCATCAGGCACGAACTCATCAGGCTCATCGATTTCGCGCAGCATTTGCTCAAGGCCGGCGATCTCAAATCTGGACATCTCCTGGGGTGTCTTCAGATAGTACTTAGAGTGGTCTTCGGATGCACGGATGTGGGCGGGCATGAACATGGCGGGGACCTGCTTGTACTCCCAGACGGAGGTCTTCCTGTTCCTAGTGAGGTCGGCCTGGCCCTTGATGTAGGGGACGATGAACTCGGGGTTCCTTTGCTTTTGCTTTATAAGGTCACGCAGGTACAGACCGAACTTCGAATCGATGTCGGCCGGCTTTGTCTGCAGGAGGTAGTTATCGAGCGAACCCGCCTTCATGATGCACCTCCTCGCCTTGGTGGTGATGTCCAGCTTGAAGGATTGGTCCAGGGTCTCACTGCGGAGGTTCCTCGACTTCACATTAGGCTTCATGGTGACGATAGACTTCTTCATGGAGAAGCATCGCTGGAAGCGTCTACCATGGGTTTTGCCGTGGTAGAGGCCACGGTGGTGTCTGCTGGACTTAGCGGGAGAGTCGGTGGCGAAGGGCATATCTTTCTGGGTCACGCGGAGGGACTGCCCGTGGATCATGGATGCTGAGAAGGCACGCAGGGAGGCGGGACCGGCGAGGAAGAAGGAGGGGTTCGCAAAGGTGAGAGTAGGTGCAGCAGTAGCAGTGCGGAGGACACCCTGATTGCTGCTGAACATCTTTCTAAATAACATCATTTTGTTTGATTATAATAATGTATGATTAAATTAATTGTTATCTATTTTTTTACACCCTTCCATTAATGATGTATTTAGGGGTTTTGGGGTTTTGGGG
>JBBARV010000083.1:0-1416 GCA_040399625.1 Candidatus Nanopelagicales bacterium
CCCCCAAAACCCCAAAACCCCAAAACCCCGTGCGTATGTCAGGTTAACGAGACAGAATTTTAAAAGCTTTTGATTGGCTGTTCACCCCTCCCTCCTGTAATCAGAAGTGGAGCTTGGAGGACTCGATGAAACCAACTCTGTTGTTGGTCTTGTCGAAGAAGGAGTAGTACTTTCTCATGAAGGAGTCTCCGAGGATGAAGTAGTTGAAGTTGGCGGGGAAGTCTCCAGCGATGACACCGAGGACGCACTCTCTGTCGCCACCCTGCTCAACGGAGAGGACGTAATCGTCGGGGGTAAGGACGTAGTCAAGGCCATCAATGGTCCAGGTGAGGTTGGGGAGATCCTCAACACCGGAGCAGTCGTCGTTGACAGTGATGCCAGCGATCATAGGCTCAACGAGGGTCTTGGGGCCGACGATGACGGAGGTGCCAGAGTCGATCACAGCCTTGTAGCCGGTGGTGGAGACGGTATTGTTGCCCTGAGCAACGCTGTCGAGCTTGAGGGAATAGTAGCGCTCCTCAATGACGTTGTGGAACACAAACTCGTTGTCGCCAACGATGGTCTCATCATAGCCGGGCATGGTGATGTAGCTCTGCTCGGGGTTAGCTCTGAGAACAAAGGAGAAACTCTTGGTGGAGAGGTCACTCTGGTCGACAAAGGTGGGGAGGTGGTCAACGGAGATGGTATCATAACCAAGACCGAGGATACCGGTCATTTGAGAGGCAAGGAAGGCAACACCGGAGACGGCCTGGACCTCACCGAAGGCGAAGCTGTTAGCAGTGGCGTCACCGAGCTTGGCAGTGTCCTGGGAGACGAAGCCGTCGATGGAGCCGGAGCCGTAGGTGATCTTGAATGGTCTGCCGTCGGCCTTGTAGGATGCAGACTTCTTGGAGTCGTACTTGTCGTGATAGAAGCAAGGAACAGCCCAGCAGTTGGAGGAGTACATCCAAAGGTTGCTGGAGCCGGTGTCGGGGACAACAGTGAAGGTCTGAGCGGGGGTTCCGACCTGGACCTCAGCGAAGTACTGAGTGTTCATGTAATCCTTGAGGGGGATAACAGCTCCGAGGCCGTTGCTGGCAACAGCAGTCTTGAAGTGCTCACCGGTCTCGGTGCGCTCTCTGTAGTTCATGAAGGCGGCCTTGCTGACGGCTTTCTTGGATAGGGGGATTCTGGTGGCAACTGCGCATGAAGCGAAGAGGAGGGCGATGGTGATAGCTTTCTGCATCTTTAATTTATAATATTTTCTTGTATCCTTTATAGAATATTATTAAGGCATATTGAGGAATGTGTTATTTAATCATTGAATATCACGCTGTACTATATTCTTAATGAACATAAAAGTATTAATACTATAGGTATGACTCTTTCTCTATAATTTCTTCATTTCATGTATCTTGGGGTTTTGGGGTTTTGGGG
>JBBARV010000084.1:0-1415 GCA_040399625.1 Candidatus Nanopelagicales bacterium
CCTTTCGGCATACAAACGGCTAAGACTCCGGCAAGCCTGCATCAAAGCTAGGTTTGTACTCTGATTCGGAAAGCCTTTCGGCTGGTCATCTATCTGGACCTTCGGTCCAGAGTAACTCCCTTCTCGTCAAGCTAACTATGATTTCGTTAATTTACGAAGTGTTTATGAAACTAACTAACTTAACTACAAAAACAACGTCTTTTCGACGTGGGTAATGGCCCGAGGCCTACATATATATTTAATAAGATACAGGGTAACAGACACTTACCCAGACCCGCGTTTTGATGTTTTCACGCAGTAAGAATTTCCCCTCATAATCCGAACCTGGCCAGTTCACTCTTTTGCTAAACATGGACCCGGTCGACTTCTGAGAAAGAAACCCCCAATGCAACGCGTGATTGATCGTAGTCACGGGCCCGCCGTGTTGCTATCTTCCATCATGTGGCCTTCCCCTTCTCCCTGTTCTTTACCGACACCGTCCCCCAAACCGTGCGTCGAAATGCCCGTAACTCCTGCTGTTCTTCCAATGTCAGACGAGGTAACTTGTCCTGTTCTACCAGAGACAACATGCCTACCACGTCTTCCCTGGAGAGCTCGTAATCCGGGCTGATCGGACGGTAGACTGAGGTGGTGCGGTCGTAATGCATCCTCATCACCCCCTTCATAGAATCGTTCTTCCAGCCTCCCATCTGTGCCAACTCGCTGCCGCTCGCTCCGGCTCCTTGCCCCCTCACCTTCTCAGCCTGCTTTTCTGCCCAAGAGTGTTTCGTGACGAAACCCGACCGGGCCGAATGTGACGAGTAGTGGGACCTACCGAGAGCAAGGGCGTCGGCCGCGTCCTTGATCACGAAGTTCACGTGACTGATGTTGATGCAGCACACCGTTACTTTATTCGTGTTCATGGAGCGCCGGCGCATCGTAAAGAAAGGTTCACCTGTCTGTGCTCCGGAGTTCTTTGCCCAATATGCTACTGCAAGACATACATGATTGGACAGCTCGTCGACTCGACTGATGTGCCTACTCTTGTACTCGACTTTCCCTTTCCCCGTCTGTTCTCTTACTTCGACACTGTGTACGTCGGACGGCTCGAAGGTTGGATCCCATTCGTCACCGCATGTCAACACCCAGGTCCGAGGCCCACCGGCCCCATCTCGTATGGCACGTTCAAATTTGATGATGACGTCCTCGGTGTTGAGATGGTGGTCAGTCAGGCTGCGTCGGACACTGTTCGAAATGCGCACTCCGGTAATCGACTGTAGTAGTTGGGCGGTGGCGGCTCCCTTCTGATGAGTAGGATGCCACCCCCAGTCATCGATATCCTGGAATGCCATTTCGTACACCAAGGATGTCAACTCCTGGAACACGGGCAATTTCACGGATGCATCCTTCTTCAAGGCCACGGATCTCAAGAACTC
>JBBARV010000085.1:0-1404 GCA_040399625.1 Candidatus Nanopelagicales bacterium
GCTGTTGCTGACCATCCTAGCCACCCTGGCGCTGGTCTTGCTGACCATCCTGACCACCTTGGCGCTGGTCTTGCTGACCACCTTGGCGCTGGTCTTGCTGACCACCCTGGCGCTGATCTTGTTGTTGACCCTGGTTCTGGTTATCACCGCCCTGGTTTTGCTGTTGCTGGCCACCCTGGCGCTGTTCCTGTTGACCACCTTGGCGCTGGTCTTGCTGACCACCTTGGCGCTGGTCTTGCTGACCACCCTGGCGCTGATCCTACTGGCCACCCTGGCGCTGGTCTTATTGACCACCCTGGTTCTAGTTTTGTTGTTGTCCACCTTGACGTTGATCATTTTGCTGAGCAAAGTTTCCTTTGCCTTTGGGCTTTCTCTGCTCATTGCCGTTCTACTGAGCAAGGCGATTTCTAAAAGCCTTAATCTGAGCGAAACTGGCAGGTTGCTGGCGGGAAGGTCCCTAACGTTGATCAGCACCTTGGCGTTGTTGGTTGTCTTTAGAACCGTCTTGACGGGGTTGTCTCTCCTGAGAACCGTCTTGACGGGGTTGTCTCTCCTGAGAACCGTCTTGACGAGGTTGTCTCTCCTGAGAACCATCTTGGCGAGGCTGTCTCTCCTAAGAACCGTCTTGACGGGGTTGTCTCTCTTGAGAACCATCTTGACGAGGTTGTCTGTCGTCATCAGACTGAGGGCTACCGTTTCTGCGAGCAGGTCTACGGTCATCACCCTGAGCAGGTTGTCTGTAGTCACCATTTTGTTGAGCTCTGACGCCATCTTCTCTGCGAAGAGGTCTGCGGTCGTCATCCTGACGGGGCTGTCTGAAGTCGCCAGAAGGTTGTCTGTCGTCTCCGTTTTACTGAGCTCTGGCGCCATCCTCTCTGCGAAGAGGTCTGCGGTCGTCACCCTGACGGGGCTGTCTAAAGTCGCCAGAAGGTTGTCTTTCATCGTCTTGTTGAGCTCTAGCACCATCATCCCTGCGGGGAGGTCTGCGGTCGTCATCCTGACGGGGCTGTCTGAAATCGCCAGAGGGTTGTCTATCATCACCATTCTGTTGAGATCTAGCGGCCTCCTCTCTACGAGGGGGTCTACGGTCGTCACCATCTTGACGGGGTTGTCTCTCTTCACCGTCTTGACGGGGCTGTCTATCTTCACCGTCTTGGCGAGGCTGTCTGTCCTCACCGTCTTGGCGAGGCTGTCTGTCCTCACCATCTTGGCGAGGCTTTCTATCTTCACCATCCTGACGGGGCTGTCTGTCTTCACCATCCTGTTGAGCTCTGGCACCATCATCTCTGCGGGTAGGTCTGCGGTCATCACCCTGGGGTTGTTGTCTGTTGTCACCACCCTGAGGTGCCTGTCTGTTGTCTTCTTGTTGTCTGAGTTGAGCTCTGATAGATCTGCCAGCCAACT
>JBBARV010000086.1:0-1375 GCA_040399625.1 Candidatus Nanopelagicales bacterium
CGATCTCCCCAAAACCCCAAAACCCCAAAACCCCATATACATGAAGGTGATGGTTAGTTAATAAATAGGGACAATAAACAATATGACTGAAGGATATAGATATAAAGACTGTTTGTGTTTAGGTAATGAAGTTGTGTTGTGAGTAAAAGGATTTATGAACCTTAACGAAAGAAAGGTTTCATCATCTTTGATAGTGATGAACGAGTGATTAACACCCTTGTCCCCTGATCACTGCTTGCTGGCTTCTCTGTATTAATGCAGGGCGGTCAGCGAGAGGGAAAGCAAGGGGCCACATCACATCGAATCAACCGGAGCTTCTCACTTGGCGTAGCCGGCATCCTTGGTGGCGGGGTTGCCCCAGGTCTCCTCTTCTTCCTCGTCGGCACCTTCGCCGTCCTCCTGGAATTTCTTCATGGTGTCCTTGACGGCAGCACCTTCCTCGCCACCCTCGGCAGCTTCGCCCTCCTCAGCGGCGGCGGCACCCTCAGCGGGGGCGACCTCCTTCTTCTTGTCGTCGAATTCACGGAACATGAAGAGATCGACAAGGACTTCCCAGTCCTCATCGCGGGAGATCTCACCTCTAAGGTAGAGAACCTCACGGGCGAGGAGGTAGAACATGAGAGCGATGCTCTGTCTGCCCTTGTTGTTGGAGGGGATGGCGATGTCGACGAAGTTGAGGGGGGAGTCGGCGTCGGCAAGGGCGATGGTGGGGATGTTCATGTAAGATGACTCAACCAGGGCCTGGTGGTCGGTGCGGGAGTCGCACACGATGACGAGGCGGGGCTCCAAGAACCTATTATTTAATATAAAATCAAAAGGGTGGCTGCTTACTTCTTGGTGTTCTGATTGGTAAGGGTACCAGGGGTCCACTTGCCACCGAGGTAGTTGGCCTTGGTGTAGGTGGCGAACTTGAGGATGGCTCTCTGGGCGTACTCTCTGTTGGAGACGATGAGGACATCGCGGGGGTTGGGGATGGCAGCGATGATTCTAGCGGCAACCATGAGCTTCTCCCAGGTCTTGGCGAGGTTGATGATGTGGATGCCCTCGTTGTTTCTCTTGAACATGTAGGGAGCCATGGTGGCAGAGCAGTTCTCAGTGCCGAGGTGGACGTTGGCAGCGAGCATGTAAGCGATATCCTGCTCCTTGGTCTTGGAGTAAGCGTAGTTCTGGCCGAAACTCATTATTATGATAGTTTGTATTGGGAAGGATTCCTAATATTTAATAATAATAATCGCTCAATATTAGCTATTTCAACAGGTGGGGGGCAGGCAGGCCACCCATAATATACATCCATGATTTCATTCCATAGAAACGGGGTTTTGGGGTTTTGGGTTTAGGGTTTAGGGTTAGGGTTTAGGGTTTAGAGTTTAGGGTT
>JBBARV010000087.1:0-1371 GCA_040399625.1 Candidatus Nanopelagicales bacterium
CCCCCAAAACCCCAAAACCCCAAAACCCCGTATTGTGGGAGAAAAGTGGGAAATTTAAGAATCAAAGGCGTGCATGCATGCGTCGATAGTCGCGTAATGCGTAGTTAACAGTGATGACGTCTCAAAATATTGCGTCGTTTTCGATTAAATCTTATAATATCAAAAAGATAGACCGCATATCAATCATCACAAATGGAACAACTCGACTCCAAAGCCATCCTCAGACTTAAGTCTCTCGGCCGCCACTTCCCTGCTCTCAAGAAGGAAGAGCAGACCGCTCCCATCCGCGTCACTGTGACTGGTGCCGCCGGACAGATCGGCTGGCCTCTTTGCTTCATGATCGCCCAGGGCAGAATGTTTGGACCCTACCAGAAGGTCATCCTCCAGCTTCTCGAGCTCCCCGCTGCTGAACAAACCCTCAAGGGCCTCGTGATGGAGCTTAAGGACTGCGCTTTCCCTCTCGTTGCTGACATCATCCCCTCCACCAGTGCTGAGGAGGCCTTCAACCAGGCTGACGTTGCCATCCTTGTGGGTGCTAAGCCCCGTGGGCCCGGCATGGAGAGAAAGGATCTCTTAATCGAAAACGCTAAGATTTTCAAGGAACAGGGTGAGGCAATCGAGAAGGTCTCCAAGAAGACCATCAAGGTCCTCGTCGTAGGAAACCCCGCTAACACCAATGCCCTCATCGCCAGCCACTATGCTCCATCAGTCCCCAAGAAGAACTTCACCGCTCTGACCCGCCTTGATCAGAACCGCGCTATTTCCCAGCTCAGCGACAAGCTCAAGACATCCGTCGACGACATCCACAACATCATCATCTGGGGCAACCACTCCCTGACCCAGTACCCCGACGTCAACCACGGTACCGTGACCGTTGGCGGCAAGTCAACCACCATTAGAGAGGCTGTGCACGACGACAAGTACCTCAACGAGACATTCATTCCCAAGGTCGCCAAGCGTGGTGCTGAGATCATCGAGGTTATGAAGAAGTCCTCCGCTGCCAGCGCTGCTAACGCTTCTTGCGATCACATGCACGACTGGTGGGTAGGCACCAAGCCCGGTGAGTATGTCTCAATGGGTGTGATCAGTGATGGAAACACATACGATGTCGCCTCTGGTTTGATCTTCTCGTTCCCCGCTGAATGCAAGAATGGCGAGTGGAAGGTTGTCGAAGGACTCAAGATCGACGAATTCTCCAGAAAGAAGCTTCAAGACACCGAAAAAGAGCTCGTTGACGAGAGAAAGATGGCACTCAATATTTGAAAGACAGAAGACAGAGTACTATCAATTTATCAAACTTACAAGCATAATATTAAAATTATCTTCTTCACAGTCGTTCCTAATGGGGTTTTGGGGTTTTGGGGTTTTGGG
>JBBARV010000088.1:0-1356 GCA_040399625.1 Candidatus Nanopelagicales bacterium
CCCCAAAACCCCAAAACCCCTTCAGCAGACACACTCACTCGATCATGATTAATTACTCGTATATTATTAAATACTAATAACCATCAAATATGCCGCCAAAGAAGAAGGAAGAAGAGGTCAAGAAAGTGATCCTCGGTCGCGCCTCGAACACCCTCCGCATGGGTCTCGTCGGTCTCCCCAACGTGGGCAAGTCCACCACCTTCAACGTACTCTCCAACTTGTCCGTGCCTGCTGAAAACTTCCCCTTCTGCACAATCGACCCCAACCTTGCCAAGATCTTCATCCCAGACAAGCGCTTTGAAAAGCTCCTTGAGATGTACCACCCCAAGAGCGAAGTCGGTGCCACCATCACCATTACTGACATCGCCGGTCTCGTTAAAGGTGCCGCCCAAGGTGCTGGCCTGGGTAACGCTTTCCTCTCTCACATCGCTGCTGTCGACGGTATTTACCACGTCGTCCGTGCCTTTGACGCTGAGGAGATCATCCACGACGAGGGTGATGTTAACCCTATTCGTGATATGGACATCATCCACGGTGAGCTCATCGCTAAGGACATGCAGTACCTCGCTGGCAAGATCGACGAGCTCGATAAGGTCATCAAGAGAACCAACACTAAGGTTGCTCGTGACGAGATGGAGGTCCTCCAGAAGGTCGATGCCCTCTTCAAGGAGAACAAGAACGTGCGTGATGGAGAATGGACTGCCAAGGAAATCGAGTTCCTCAACAACCATAACTTCATCTCTGCCAAGCCCGTTGTCTACCTCGTGAACCTCTCCATCGAGGACTACGTCAAGAAGAAGAACAAGTACCTCCCCAGCATCCAGAAGTGGATCCAGGAGCACGGTGGTGGTCCCATGATCCCCTTCTCTGCTGACTTCGAAAAGAAGGTCACCAGCGAGGGCACCAACATTGAGGTCAGAAAGAAGATTGCTGATGAGCTCGGCGCCCCATCTTGCATCCCCAAGCTTATTAAGACCGGTTACAACACCATTAGACTGATCCATTACTTCACCGCTGGTGAGGACGAGGTCAAGTGCTGGACCATTAGAGAGGGCACCAAGGCACCAGGTGCTGCCGGAGTCATCCACACCGATTTCGAGCGCGGCTTCATCTGCGCTGAGGTCATGAAATTCGAAGACCTTGAGCGTCTGGGCAGCGAGTCAGCAGTTAAGGCTGAGGGACTCTACCGCCAGCAAGGCAAGGAGTACGAAGTTGGCGATGGTGATATCATTTACTTCAAGTTCAACGTTACCACTGCCAAGAAGAAGTGATTTCAATGAGAAGAGATGATTTGTTCATGAACACACCTTATAATTCGTATCTTTCTTGACACAATGGGGTTTTGGGGTTTTGGGG
>JBBARV010000089.1:0-1333 GCA_040399625.1 Candidatus Nanopelagicales bacterium
CCCCCAAAACCCCAAAACCCCAAAACCCCCACTATGTTACAAAAAGGGAAGGAGTTGTAAATAAATTGATATGAACCGAGAGACTGTTATCAATACTTGACAGTGCCCTTGATGGCCTCCAACAGCTTGAATCTATCGGGCAAGTAGAAGGGCTCGAAGGCCAGAGGGAAGGGGGTGTCTAAGCCACAGACACGCTTGACTGGGGCCTCTAAGTGAAGGAAGGCCTTTTCTTGAATTTTAGAAGCAATCTCAGCGCCGAAACCGCAGGTGATTGGGGCCTCGTGGGTAACGATGCAACGACCGGTCTTCTTGATGGAGTTGATCACGGTCTCCTCGTCCCAGGGGATGATTGTTCTCAAATCGATAATCTCGCAGGAGATACCTTCTTTCTCTTTAGCAAGGGCAGCAGCCATTCTAACGTGTCTCAGTTGGGTACCGTAGCTCACAATGGTGATATCGGTGCCTTCTTGGATGACCTCAGCCTTCATAAGGGGTACTTCATAGTCCTCAACGGGTACGTCCTCCTCTGCGATTCTGTAGAGGATCTTAGGCTCAAGGAAGATCACTGGGTTGTTGTGTCTGATCGAGGCAAGCAAGAGACCCTTGGCCTGTGCGGGGCTGCGGGGGATCACAACCACAAGACCAGGAGTGTGAGCAAAATAGGCCTCCGGGGACTGAGAGTGGTAGAGAGCGCCATGACCCACTGCTCCGTAGGGAGAGCGGAAGATCAGCTTACCGCAATCGAACTCACCACCTGAGCGATAACGAAACTTAGCAGCTTCATTAACGATTTGATCGAAGGCAGGGAAGATATAATCAGCGAACTGCATCTCAGCAATGGCAGTAGCACCACTGGTTGCGAGGCCGATGGCAAAACCACCGATGCCCTGCTCGGAGAGGGGGGTGTTGAACACTCTATCAGTGCCATACTTCTCGTTCAGGCCCATTGTGCAGCGGAAGACACCACCGAACTTGACATCCTCACCGAAGACAACAGCGTTGTCGTCGGTCTTGAGAGCGATATCAAGTGCATCGCAAATGCTAGCACACAAGTTCATCTTCAGGGTGTTCTCTGGGTTCTTAAGCTAGAGCTCGACTGCGTTAATCTTCTCAGTGAAATCGAAGGCTTGCATCTCGGTTTGGATTGAGAAGGGCTGGGCGCGGAATGAGGGGGTCTGGAGGAGGTTTCCAGAAGTTTGGGCCTGGGTCTGGGCCCCTGCTCTCAGGAGGAGCTTCGAGATCTTTTGCATATTTATTATTTAAAACTTTATTAATATTTCAGTCACCCCTTTACCACAGTTGTCGGGGTTTTGGGGTTTTGGGGTTTTGGGGG
>JBBARV010000090.1:0-1333 GCA_040399625.1 Candidatus Nanopelagicales bacterium
GTTGGCATCAAGCCTTCGTGCGACCGAACCGCCCAACCAACTACGACGCGAACATCCCCGATGCAGCAACACCCGTCGTACGAAACCGCATGGAAGCCGCGCACACAGCACTCCTCAACGACTACGCCACGTTCATCGCAGCCGAACGCGGAGTGGCTAAATTCATCAAGGATGTTATCCAAGAGGTGTGGTATCATGAGCTACATGACATCGACACGTACTACACGCATGTCACAGCTTATGATCTCCTCCGTCATCTTGAGACATCCAGCGGCGGCCTCCACGCCACGGACCTAGTAGCTCTCCCGGCGGAGATGCGCGAATACTATGCCACGGCCGCCGGCATCCCCGAGTACATCGAAGCACTTGAGGAAGCACGCCGCAAGCTCAAACGTGGTGATCTCCCGATGACAGATGGACAAGTCCTGGCCATCGCCTCAACGAGTGTCATGGCTTCAGAACACTTCCCTCTCGCCAACGACGCTTGGGAGGCCCTACCCCCGGCGCAGAAAACGTGGGCGGCATGGAAAACGAAGTTCAACGAGGCTCATAGAGGGCGCAAACGCTTGCTCAAGGCCACCGGCGGCGGAGGACCATTCGGAGCTGCCAACGTGGCCACAAGTAATGTCAACGCGACCATCGAGGCGGCGCTCAACAACTTAGCCAACGCCGCCACCAACGACAACACCACCATCACCACCCTCGTGGCATCCAATCAACAGCTCACTACGGCTCTAGCGGCACTATCGGCCAAACTTGACGCTGCATTAGCCAAACCCGGAGCACCGCCACTAACCACCCCTACCATTCCACGCACACCATTGACCACGGCTCAGAAACTGGAGAAGTTTACCAAGGACGGGTATTGCTGGTCGCACGGGTACAGGGTTGGCAAGAACCACACCAGTGCCACATGTACTAATAGGAAGGAAGGGCATAAGGAACTGGCGACCCGAGCGGATATTATGGGAGGTAAATTGTACAACCTGGGGTGGGAGACCAAATGAGAAAGTGGGCCGATAGATGTCAGTAGTGATTGTGAAGTAAGCATAAATCAATGTTTAAGTTCACTTCATACTGACACTATCTGTAGCCCACCCCAAATACCAAACAACCTCACTGCCATTGCCGACACGGGAGCGAGTAGTCACTACTTCATGACAACGGCACCTGTCACTGACATCAACCCCTGTGCACCAACATCAACCGTCAGTACGGCCACAGGGCAACATTTGCACTCGATAGCCACCGCAACACTGGACAATTCAGCACTCCCCCTCCTCGCCCGTTCAGGTCATATTATGCCACAATTTACCAACAACCTGATCAGCAT
>JBBARV010000091.1:0-1330 GCA_040399625.1 Candidatus Nanopelagicales bacterium
CCCCAAAACCCCAAAACCCCGAAAACCCTCAAATTATGACAAGAATGGGAATTACAATAGTAGATACAAAGACAAATTGTGAATAGAGTAATCGATTATCAGTCTATATAAGGCTGTAGTTTATTAAAATATATAATTTTATTTTTCAAATGAAGAAAGCATTATCATCTGTGCTATTATTGACGCTAACAGCTGCTGTTTAAGGAAACGACTTCCTCAGAGGTCTCCAGAGCGTGCCACCTAAGAACAGTACCAATGGAACCCAGGGTCCTCCCCCAATGAATGGAACCCAGGGTCCTCCTCCCATGAACGGAACCCAAGGACCCATGGGTCCCAGACCCATCCCTAAGGTTTATGGAGAGAACATCACCATCCCCTACAACTCGAACCTTGGGTGTGGTGCTTGCATCAGAGGCGGCTACGTTTACTGTATCCCAGGAGCTGAGGGCTCTGACCCCGCCACTTGGGCTGCTGGAAACAAGGCTTTCTGCTGCCAGAGTAAAACTAACTGCTCTTACATCTCTAACACCAAATACAACTGCTCAAGCAAGTATACTGACACCATGCTCGCTAAGTCTCTCTGCCCCTTCAGAAAGAACAGCTGCGGTAACAACACTGCCTTCGGCTTCGACTCACAGGGTCAGCAGCAGTCAGTCAACATCTCCCTTGCTCAGGGCGAGACTTGCACTTTCCAAATTCAGGCTGACTGCGGTCTCCCCACCTTCAAGCCCAATGACACTACCGGCTTCGATATCGAGACCATCGACTATGATGCTGATGACCTTGTCACGACTCCAACCAACACCAGCAAGGCTCAACAAATCCCTCCCAACAACACCAACGCAACTAAGCCACCCGGTCCCCCTCCCAATGGTACCAACGGAAGCCAGGGTCCTCCTCCTAATGGAACTGGCCAGCCAGGTCAGCAAGGTCCTCCCAACGGTTAGCCCGGTCAACAGGGTGGTCAGTAGGGTCGTCCTCCCAGATCTGAGTTCGGCACTGACCAAAGACCTCCTATGCCCGGTCAAGGCATGCAGATCATGAGAGATGGTGGCAGAGGTGGTCAAGGCGGTCAGGGTGGTCAAGGCGGCCAAGGAGGCCAAGGGGGTATGAAAATGCCAGGCCCCAACGGTCCACCAGTCAGAGGCCCTGTCGGTGGCAGATTTGACCCCACTCAAGATGGTGAGGAGAGAAAGTTCAAGGGCGGTATCCAGAATGGTCAGAATGACACTATCTGCAAGAAAAGATACCAGCAGATTGCTATTACTGCTCTCGGTAACCTCACTTCCGCCTCATCTCGCCTCCTCCAGGCTGTGAGCAACACCACTTC
>JBBARV010000092.1:0-1295 GCA_040399625.1 Candidatus Nanopelagicales bacterium
CCCCAAAACCCCAAAACCCCAAAACCCCTGTGGGTGTATAAAGAGTGAAGATTAATCCATCAAAGAACAGTAGTGTACTATGCTGCCTCATCACTTCCTATGTCCTTCTTCATATGATGTCACTCGAATTTGTTGGTGTCGGGGAAGGTGCATCCGTTCTGCTGGATGACCTAGCCTGAGAGCCAAATGCCGGCCTTGATAGCGGTGTCGAGGTCCTTGCCCTGCACGATCTGAGACAGGAAGCCTCCCACGAAAGAGTCTCCGGCACCGTTGGTGTCGACGATGAGGTCCTTAGCGATCACGGGGATGGGGAACTCACGCTGCACGGTGTCATCACCATCCTTGGAGATGGCGACGAGGATGGGGTCGTGACCCTAGGTGATGATAGAGATACGGGGTCTCTTGGTGTTAACCTTCTTCCACTTGGAGATAGCGACTGCGACATCCTTGAGGGAGGTATACTCGAGCTTGTTGGTGTCAGCGAAGCACTTGGCCTCGTCCTCGTTACAGAAGACGTAATCGGCGTGCTCCAAGATGGTGTTCACCTGCTCGGTGTTGAATTGGATGAGGAAGCAGGCGGACAGGTTGTAACCGAGGGGCTTGTCGTGCTCGCTGGCGAACTGGGCATAAGCCTTCAGAGCCTCGAAGTTGGAGGTAATGAAGAAGGCTGAGGTGTAGAGGAAGGCTGACTTCTCAAGAACGGAGAGGTTGGCAGCGAGGTGCTCTGACTTGTACTTGATGCAAGCGGCAAGGTTGGCGCAGAGGGTGCGCTCCTTGTGGTGGATCAGAACAGCGCATGAGCCAGTAGGTGCCTCCTCATCGATTGAGAAGTAGCCGTGGATGTTGTTGCGCTCGAGTTCACCCTCAAGAGTTTTTCCGATCTCATCCTTGCCGATGCTGCCGAAGAAGCCGCACTTGCCTGGGGCTGCATCCTTGAGCATGTGGTTTGCACTGCGGATGGAGTTGAGGGAAGAGCCGCCTGGGATGGTCAACTTGTCAGCGTGGGCCCAAAGTTCGGCGAACAGGGGCTGGTGGGAAGCGTCAGCGAGGCAAGCCTGACCGTGCTGGAGGTTGTACTTCTTGAGGATTTCGTCGTTGGTGAGGTCGAGAGAGATGTCGAGGAGGGGGTTCTCGATGGCGACGAGAAGGAGGTTCTGGCTGTCCATTAGTTTATTTAAGTTTATGAAGAAGCAAATGCTATTATATTTATATTCACAATCACGAGCACTATTTAGTATGCAAATTCCGCAATTCATCACACATGAGACCTTTTATGGGGTTTTGGGGTTTTGGGG
>JBBARV010000093.1:0-1290 GCA_040399625.1 Candidatus Nanopelagicales bacterium
CCCCAAAACCCCAAAACCCCAAAACCCCAAAACCCCACGTTGATATTAAGTAGTGGTGGCGGGGATTATTTAAGGCGTGATTGAGTGTTAGTAAACTATCTGAAAAGATTTTCATTAAAAGAGACGATAACAACTAATAAGCAAATGGAAGCCGCCAACCTCGACAACTACGAAAAACTCCTCGCCGAAAACCAGTACCTCGGTGGGTAAGTACCTCAACACTGATCTAATCGCGATGCGTGCATGTAGACAGCTGCCCAGCAACGCTGACAAGGAAGCTTATGAACTCGTGAAGAACACCGTGCCCAAGGCCGAGACCCACCCCAACCTGTTCGCCTGGTACATTCTCGTCGGCAGATTCAACGAGACCGCCCGCAACTCATGGGCTGGTGCTGCTCCCGCTAAGGCTGCTGCCCCCGCTAAGGCTGCTGCTGCTCCCAAGAAGGAAGAGCCCAAGAAGGAGGCTAAGGCCGACGACGACATGGACCTCTTCGGTGACGACGATGAGGAAGATGCTGTAAGTAGTTGTTACCCTGCTTAGGTCAGCCTCTGTGCTCCTGAGGCGTAGGAGTTCCGGTGGCGCTATTTAATAGGAAACTAATTTTATTAATAATTTAGGAAGCCGCTGCTGCTCTTGCCGCTAAGAAGAAGGCTGCTGAGGATGCCAAGAACGCACCCCCCAAGAAGGTCGGCACCGTCATCGCCAAGTCCCTCGTCCTCTTCGAGGTGAAGCCCTACGAGGCTGAGACCAACCTCGACGAGCTCGCCAAGAAGATCCTCGCCATCGAGATGGACGGCCTCTTCTGGAAGACCGAGTACAAGAAGATCCCCATCGCCTTCGGCGTTGAGAAGATCCTCATCGGTTGCGTCATCGAGGACCTCAAGGTCTCCACTGACGACCTCCAGGAGGTCATCGAGGCCTTCGACGAGGAGGTCCAGTCCGTCGACATCGCCGCCTTCAACAAGATTTGAGGAAACAGAAGTCTCTATTTGCCGGACGGCCTTTTCTGGAGCCTGCACTGCCCATCCACCACCGCCAACTACACCGTTCTTCAAACGTCAGCAGCGGTCTGATTATGTGACATACGGACATCCGCTATGTGGCGGCGGTTATAAGCAGTGTGGATAGAAATAGCAGAGGAGGAGGCCTAAAGCAAATCATCACTCACAAACCCATTTTTATTCCTTCATTCGCTATAAAGTACTCAAAACCAATACTAGATATATCTTTGTCACTCTCTTTTATTTTTCATCTTTCCTCGAGTTCGTCGGGGTTTTGGGGTTTTGGGG
>JBBARV010000094.1:0-1284 GCA_040399625.1 Candidatus Nanopelagicales bacterium
CCCCAAAACCCCAAAACCCCTTTATGAATTGATGAGTAGTAAAGTGGTGCGATTTTTGAGGATAGATTTATAATATTAAACTACGACTACCCAAGCACTATTGTCATGGACTCTACCCTGCTCGACCAACAACCTATCTCTCTCCAAAAACGTCTGCGGACCTGCAATGCTCCTGCCGCTCTCAAGCTCGTCGCCGAAGAGCTGTCTCGCTCAAACGACTCTCTCGTGCAGTTCCTGTAAGAGGCCGCACAGAGCCTAGGGCTGCCTGCTGGGCACTTTAACGTCGGAAAGCTCCTCGCTGATCAGATCAGACTCTCGAATTGCACTGCAACCACTGTGGCTGGCTGGATTGACGACTTCCACAACCTGACCACCATCGGCTACTTTGTAAATCATCCCTTCATCATTCATAGATATAGACCCCCGATCTCTACTTCGAGGCTTCTCCCATCGCAGAAGAGTGTCGGGTGAAGTTCCCCATGGAGGTTCTTGCTGCCTCAAACAGGCTTTCGGACACACAATGGCCTCAACAGTTTGGGGACACCTTCGTGTTCCACATCAAGATCATCGTGGTGTACTTGCGGCTTACGAAGCTCGCTTTGATGATCGCGCCCCCCGCCCCGACGGCTGAGACATCTACCACTGGCACGCAGATTGCACCGACCCACACTCCACCTCCTATGGCTCAGGCTACAGGAGCTCCAGGTGGCGCATAGAGGGCAAACTCTCAGGTCGCCCTCAGTGACTTCAACGAGCAAGTCGTTCAAACTTGGACGACTCAAATGAGCACCACTCTCACAGCGTCTCTCCCGGACGCCCTCGCACCAACCATCGGTGACGACGTGTGGGCGCCCCTCAAGGCCACTCTCACCACTGCGATCACTGACGCCTTCACTACCGTTCTTCGTGCGTTCCTGCTCAATGATTAGGCACAAAAAGCCGCGATGGTTGCCACCATGGACAACTTGCAGGCTTAGATAGACACGCTGAGGTCCCAAAAATGTACGTTAAAGGACGACTCAACTGATGATGAATCTGTATGAGTACTTTCAATTAAGATTTTCATATTCTAACTTTGCTTTTCATGTAGGAAGTCGCCATAACACTTGGCCCACATCGATCAGGAAGGAGACGATGATGCATCTGGTGGTGCCCGCGAACACATCACCAGATTGTAACACTACCCAACTCACACACAGCGACACGACCCTACGCATTTAACCTACTTCCTGATTCTCACAACACTTATGGGGTTTTGGGGTTTTGGGGTTTTGGGGTTTTGGG
>JBBARV010000095.1:0-1281 GCA_040399625.1 Candidatus Nanopelagicales bacterium
CCCCAAAACCCCAAAACCCCACTGTTTGAAGAAAAATGAGGAAACATACATTTAAATAATCTGTGAGTGCCTACTCATTGGCAAAGGGTGCCGGTGTACTTGGGCATGACATCATCGTAGCGTTTCTCCCAAGGGGACATGTCCTTAGGCATGCGGCGGGTGAAGGGGCTCTCTCCCTGCTCCACGAAGGGAGCCTCGGTTTCGAAACGCTTCTTGACCTGGTCAAAGCGAGCATAGTTCTCCTGATATTGCTTGAAGACCTCGGGGTATTGAGTCATGTCTTGCTCATAAGGCAACCATGCCTTGTCTTGGGAGCCCGCGGTGTGAGCGGGGTCGCGGACATCATAATCAACGGTACCAACGTAGTCGTGGTACACACGATGTTCGATATAATCGAGGTCGTCGTGGGTTACGGGAACACCCATCTCAGCAGCCTTGTCTTGAGCCTTCTGAGCGGGATCGGCGCGCTAGTAGCGGATGAGAGCTTCCTTGTGCTCGAGAATTTCTCTGAAGGATTTCTCAGTCTCCTCAGCGTAGATCTGAGAGAGCTGCTGCATCTCAAGGTGGTGCTCTGAGATGAGATGCTTCTCCTCCTGAGTGAGGTCACGGAGGTAGCGAGCGGGTGCTCCGGCCCAAATCTGGCCTGAGGGTACGGTGACACCCTCGGGAATTTGAGCACCAGCAGCGACCACAGAGAATGATTCAATGGTGGCGCCCCTTGCGACGGTAGCTCCCATGCCGACATATGAGAAGGGCTCAAGAATGCAGGCATCAAGTACAGCATTGGCACCAACGTAAGCGTTCTCTCCCACAATAACCTTATCACCCTGAGCTCTGTTGCTGGTTGAACTCATGTGGACGAGGTCCTGGACAACTGCGTTCTTGCCAATCTCGATTTATGCGGTATCACCTCTGGCAATAACTCCGTGCCAGAGAGAGGCGCCGAGGCCGAGCTTCACATCGCCGACGACTGTGGCATTGGGTGCGACCCAGTCGGCATCCAAAAGACGGGGGAACTTGGCATCAGAGATAGGGACGCATCTCATTGAGGGCACTAGACGGTCCTCGTTGGCGAGGTCACCCTGCATGTTGACACCACGGAAGTAGAGGGACTAACCACCGCGGCGGAAGAGTGGTCCTAAAACGCGAGCTGAGAAGGTCTCAAGTTTGAAGTAGAGTATGCCTTTGAGCATATTGATTTATTTATAATAATTATAATGTAGGTAATAATTGGGCTGCAATAATAATAATGTTTAGAAATGTTTGTATGTTTGGTGGTTG
>JBBARV010000096.1:0-1279 GCA_040399625.1 Candidatus Nanopelagicales bacterium
ACATGGTGTACGCGTACTCGCAGATTGGCGCCTTGATGGGGAAGCAGTGGGCCCTTGCCTGGAAGATCATCAACGGGAACTACCCCAATTCCAAGAAAGACAAGCATGGGAATCCGATCAAGCTGTCGACCAACTCCCAGCTCAACCTCATTCCTGGAATGAGTGAGGGCGAGGGCAACATGTTGATGCAGCGTGTCATCGATGGCCAGCTGGACCGCGGCGACCTTCGCAAGGAGTGTCTGAGGCGCAACGCCTTCGAAGAGATGCGCAAGTGCGCCATCGATATCATCAACACCAAGACACGAAGCGAGCGGGACATCAAGGAAGGAAAGTTCACCTGCTCCAACTGGGAGGACGTCGAGACCAAATTTCCTCCGGTCACCGCAAAGAAGTTCATGGACGGTTGGATCGTCTCTTTCGTTGGCAAGAAGAAGAAGGCCCCACCTCCTGCTGCCTTCATCACCGCCATCACCGAGTTGCTCGACAACATGGCCAAGAAACAGGTACTCCGTCACTCGACTGTTCTTGATGCTCGTCCTTTATTTATGAGTAGACCGCCTAATCTTACCACATTCTTTTTGTCATAGAAAGCCATTGTGGCCAGCGAGCACTTCACTTCGGAGCAGATCGTGTACGACGAGGCGAATGGCCTCTCTGTGACCTGCTACACCGGGGACTACCTCAACGTTGGCAAGATACTCTCCGAGGACCAACAATACGGTTTATTCCCCTTTGTTTTCACACACGTTGTTCTTGCCTACTCATAAATAAAGGACGACCGATGGTTAGGCTTGCTCTACTGGGACATGAAGTTTGGCCGTGGCTACGCTGAGTGGGATGCTGAAGCACATTCTGAGGGAGAGATTCAGCACGTCCTCAAGACGTTCTGCCTCGTGAACAAGCACACCCCCTTCCATGTTGCTGTTATCTGGTTCGACGCTCGCCAGTATCCCGTTGTCGAGGCTTCCCTGGAGGCGGCTGGCTACAACAACCTGCAGGCTTTCTACTGGTACAAGGCCGAACAGAACCAGGCGTGCCCTGTACATCTTCGCGTGCCCGCAGTTGAAGTGGGCATCATTGCTTTCCATGGTACGGTCACCAACTTCTCGGCGTTCATTGACCTTCCCACTGACCTCTTTGATCGCCACAACATCTTGGTCGGCCCTGGCCAACGCACCTACGTCAAGACCAGCGAAGGTGCGACGGTCAACGTTTGCCAGAAACCAGCATACCTTGCTGAGTACTTCGGCACCCACTACTGCCAGCCTCATGCCAATGT
>JBBARV010000097.1:0-1262 GCA_040399625.1 Candidatus Nanopelagicales bacterium
CATCAAGATCTTGTAGATGAAGAGAGAGCCCTCCAACTGCAGGTTGTACTTTTCTGAGACCTCACCACTACACATATCCCATGCCTGCACTGAGCTGGGAATGTTAAGAGCTCTACGGACATCAGCGCGGTTAACGTAATCGGAGAGGAAGGTTCCGAGAAGGGGCTGTGCTGCTTGATACATAGGCATCTGGTTCAACCAGCTGGTGTACTCTTGGAAGGTGAAACCAACCTTGTAGGTCTTCTCTTGTCCATCGACCATGACTGTCTTGGTTCTGGGCATCTCAGCCTTGGGCTTGTCGTCGGTTGCAGTGGTCTCAGCAGACTGGGGGTAAACATGTCTGAACAGATCGTACCAGTTAAGTCCCTGCCACAAGTTGTTGATGTTGTCCCATAGCTCGTTGCAGATGGTATTATTGGGGCTGGGGGCTTTTACATCTCGGAAGTAGAAGGTGCAGTTGTTGTTGGTATAGTTCTTGATCATGCGGGGAGGGATCAAGTTGAAGTTGTAAACAACATCGGGGAAAGCAGGGGAGATATCAAGGTCCCAATCGGTAGCACCGTTAGCAACGATGAAACCCTTGAGTGGGAGGGGCTGAGTCTGCTTGTAAACTTGCACGAGGGAGTTGTGCTGGTGGATCTACCAAGCGAGGTAAGGGGTGTAGATGCCTCCATAAGACTCACCAGAGATATAGAGGTCATTGGTAAGGAACTCGGGGAAGCCTTGATAGAAGTCCATCATAGCGGCGAGGGCGTCCTTTGACTGACTCATATCGTTGTGGATCCTGTCCTAGGGGTTGGTGCCAACGGAGAAACCGACGCCAGCAGGGCTTTCCAAGTAAAGGATGTTGGCGCGCTTGTTCCAAGGCTCGGGGTTCTTCTTGATGTAGTACTGACCATCATCGATAACGAAGGGGCCGTGCTCTTGGAACAGAGCGAGCAGGGAAGAGCAGCCAGGGCCTCCATTGAACCACACAACCACTGGGTCATTGTCTGGGTCAGACTGGGATGTCACGAACACGTAATGAAGGTGCTTGGTAGGGGAAGCAGTAAGGTAACCAGAGTACCAGGGTGATGGGAGACCGTCCCCGCAGTCTGGAAGGCCGAGGACTTGATCTCTGGGTCTTGCCGCGTAGCTCAGTCCAAGCAATGCCACGATAGTAGCCAATTGGATCGCTCTCATATTTAAGATATTATTTATTATTATATGCCGTACTCCATTCTCTCTCTTCAGTTAGCATCAGGGGTTTTGGGGTTTTGGGG
>JBBARV010000098.1:0-1262 GCA_040399625.1 Candidatus Nanopelagicales bacterium
GAGCAGTGCTGCGCCAGCGCTGAGAACCCACAGTCCCGGAGCACCGTTAACAACTGCCAGAGTTCCGCTGGTGAGGGCAACGCCAGCACCGGCAATGACCCCAAAACGAAGGGAATCTAAACGAGCCTGGTATCTGCGACCGGCCTTGTTCGCGGTCGCTAATTCCGATTTGTAGGCGCGATCCAAAGTTCGATTCCCGGTGGCAGCGGTAAATGCGTCAATTACATTTAACCCCTTGGCAATCCCGGCTTCGACCATTGCTGAGATCTCTGCCGGTGTGCGTGGTTGTCGGCTCACCGATATACCGTAAGGCGCATGACCCGATCAATGCCAGTTGGTATCCGTGCAATTGCACTCGGTGCCTTGACGGCCGTACTAATGACCGGCTGCGGGGGAACAAATGTGACGGCTCCCAGCGCCCCGGTAAACCAGTCCACTCCTTCATCCACTCCCGATCTTGAGGTCTTCTACACCCAAGAGATCCAATGGCGTGATTGCGGCGATGCTGACTGCACGACATTTGAGGTGCCACTGGACTACCAAGACCCCCAGGGTGACCGGGTTGAACTTGCCATGACCAAAGTGCGGGCACGCGGTGAATCAATTGGTTCACTCTTTGTCAATCCGGGTGGCCCGGGCGGCAGTGCATTTGAATACGCAAAAGCTGCCGACTTCATTGTCAGCGATCAAATCCGTGAATCCTTTGATGTTGTGGGGGTTGATCCACGAGGGGTTGGCCAAAGCGACACGATTCGCTGCTTAACCGATGAACAGATTGATGCGCAGATTTCAGCCGATGGATCACCGGATTCAGAGCTAGAAGAAAGTCGGCTTATTCTGGACGCTGGGTTCATTGGGGCTGCGTGCAAGAATAAAAATAACCCGCTGATTGCACATATGTCTACCGTCGAAGTTGCAAAAGACATGGACATCGCGCGAGCACTTGTCGGTGACCCGGTGATGAATTTGCTGGGGAAGAGCTACGGGACGTCAATTGGAACGACCTACATTGCATTGTTCCCGGACCGGGTTGGCCGAATGGTCCTCGATGGAGTCCTACCCATCTATTTGAATCAATTGGAGTTAACCCAAACGCAAGCGCAGGAATTTGAAGTTCTGTTGCGCTACTTTGTCAGTGATTGTCTTGAGCAAAGTGACTGCCCGCTCACGGGAGGGGTTGACCAGGGGGTTCAGCAAATCCAACAGTTCCTTGCAGACCTTGATTCCCGACCATTGATGGGGGATAACCAACGCGAACTCAC
>JBBARV010000099.1:0-1216 GCA_040399625.1 Candidatus Nanopelagicales bacterium
CCCCAAAACCCCAAAACCCCAACGAACGGACGGACAGAGAAGATGTGAGATAAATTGTAAAAGTTATTTAATAGAGTATTTAATAAACGTCAAGTTATACAATTTAGCAGGTGGTCTTCCTTAAGTAATTTGGCTTACTCATTTGTATCTTTATGACGTATATATCTACTGAACGAGTTATCCCTCTTGGGATCACTAGAAGTTATGTACAACTCACTTTAGGATTGCTGGCCACTTCTTGTAGGTCTCTTCGGGCCAGATGCTGACCTGGACCTCACCGATGTGCTGCTTCCTGAGCATCCACTTGGAAATGCGGTCGATGCCGATGCCTCCGCCGATAGAGTACACGTAAAGTTCCTGGCTCACAGACTTGTGGTAGTGCAGGTCCTTGGTTTCATGCCAGGTCCCCTGAATCTCCGACTGGCTCTTGAGGGAGTCGGGGCAGACGCGGATTCCCATGGAGCTCAGCTCGAGGGCTGTGTCGAGCGCGTTGTCCCACACGAGGATGTCCCCGTTGAGGCCGCGGTAGCCTGCAGTGTTGACCGTCCACCAGTCGTCATAGTCGGCAGCGCGGTCATCATGAGGCTTTCCGGAGCGCGGCAGCGGGTGGCCGATACCTATGATGAAGACAGCGCGCTTCTCCTTGGTGATTGCGATCTCACGCTCGCGGGGCGAGAGGGTTGGGTAGCGCTGTTCCAGCTCCTCGGAGTGCACGAAGTGGATCGAGTCGGGAAGCTCCTTCTTGATGTGCTCGGGGAAGGCTTGTGACATGCTATCTTCAACCTTCTTGAGGCCGTCGAAGATTTTCCTTACAGTAGACTGGAGGAACTCGAGCTTCCTATCTTCCTTCTTGATGACCATCTCCCAGTCGAACTGTAGAACATAGATGGAATGGGTCTCATCAAGACTGGGCTCGAAGCCTCTCACGTAGTGCCCCTCGACCCAGATGCCGGAGTATGGTTCGAATTCATGCTCCGTCAGTGTGTGCCTCTTCCACTTGGCCAGAGAGTGCAAAGTCTCCAAGTGCACTCCCGGCACACTGTCGTGAGTGAACCTCACCTTGGCCTCGGTCTTGAACAGAGTGTCTTGGATGCCAGTGCCGCCAGGGATGAAGATGGGTGCGGCCACACGAGTCAGGGACAGTTTGTCGGAGAGGGCGTCGAAGAACTGGCGTCTGCAGAGGTCGATGCCGCGCATGGTCTGCTTGTAGTCGAGT
>JBBARV010000100.1:0-1214 GCA_040399625.1 Candidatus Nanopelagicales bacterium
CACAAACCAATCTGCATCACCAACACAGACCCAAGCACAACCACAAACACAAAACCCCAAAACCCCAAAACCCCACGAGATAGAGAATGATAGAGAGGAAAAGTTAAAAATATAAATAAGATACAGATGGCTCACTGCAAAACTCAGTAGAAACACATTGCCACAGAACAAGAGGCGAGCTATATCTTATGCTAGGTACATGCGAGACGTGGTGGAGAGGTAGCGCTCACAGCCGGGGAAGGTACTCGCGCATCTTGGCCTCGTCGAGGAACATGCCACCGGCTTCCACGGTGGAGGTACAGCTGCCCTTGCTCAGGGCGCCACGTGCGGCGATGCAAGAGTGAGCAGCCTCGAGCTTGACGACGACGTGCTCGGTGTCGAGGACCTTCTGCAGGCAGCGCAAGATCTGCTTGTTCAGGCGCTCTTGGATCTGCGGGCGTCTCCCGAAGTACTCAACGATACGGTTGAGCTTGGAGAGGCCGATGACCTTCCCGTTGCTGTAGTAGCCGACGTGGGCGACTCCGGTGAACAGGAGGAAGTGGTGCTCGCACATGGAGGTGAAGGGGATGTCCCTCTGGAACACAACTGAGTTCTGCGCGACGGGGAAAGTTGTGCAGGCGGGGAAATTCTCGGGAACCAGGCCGGAGCAGAGCTCCTTCACGTACATCTTGGCGACGCGGTGAGGAGTCTTCTGGACGGAGGCATCGTTGAGGTCGATGCCCATGGTCTCCATGATGGACTTGAAGTTGCCCTCGATCTTGGCGATCTTCTCCTTCTCAGAGAGGAGCATTCTGCTTGGGACAAGAGGATTCTCCATCCCCACAGACTACAGGTCTTCAGAGATGAGCACGCCAAGAGCAGGCTCGACTGGTGCAGTGGCAGCGGCCATGACAACGGCAGTCTTTGAAGTGGGCTTGGCGACCATGGGCATTGGCTTGGTGCTCATGGGTGCGGCATTGTGAGAGGCACAGGTGCAGCTCTCGAGAGAGGTGCAAGTGGACTCAAGCATGGTGGTGGTAGACATGGTGATGTTTGAAAGTTGTTGATGTTTTGAAGTAATTTATAACTATAATCGATTGCCCTCCTTAAATAGCCCTTCGTCTACTAATTTTCGATAATAATTTTATCCTTATATATTTTTCGATATATATAATTTTGAATCCTGTTGCTCAGTTGAGAGCGAATGGGGTTTTGGGGTTTTGGGGTTTTGGGGG
>JBBARV010000101.1:0-1207 GCA_040399625.1 Candidatus Nanopelagicales bacterium
CCCCAAAACCCCAAAACCCCCATAGACTATAGTAATCAGTGATAAAGTAAAAATGATATCTGTCGGAATAAATCACTCCTACATCATCTATCTACTATATTTATAATTGACGACGGTATAAAAGCTGTTTTCATGCATTTACTTTTATATTTATTATTTTACTTCAAAAAGATATACAAATGGTCGAGCAAGTCCACTCCACTCAGCCTTATCTGACCTTCCACAACGGCAACAAGTTCCCCGCCATCGGTCTCGGCACCTTCCTCTCCAGCGAGGGCGACTGCCACACCGTCGTCAAGGAGGCCATCCTTAACCACGGTTACCGTAACATCGATACCGCCACCATCTATCAGAATGAGGAGGCCATCGGTGATGCTCTCCAAGAGGCATTTGCTGCCGGCATCAAGCGTGAGGATGTGACCATCACCACCAAGCTGTGGCAGAGTGACAGAGAAGACGTTGAGGGTGCCGTCCGCACTTCTCTCAAGAAGCTCAAGCTCGAGTACATCGATCTCTACCTCCTCCACTGGATGGCACCTAAGATGGTCTGGGAAGATGCCGAACCCATTAAGAACACTCCTACCCACAAGGTCTGGGCTGAGCTCGAGCGCCTCGTCGACGCCGGTCTCATCAAAAATATTGGTGTCTCCAACTGCACAATCCCTTTGCTCGTCGATCTCTGGTCCTACGCCCGCATCAAGCCCGTCATCAATCAGGTCGAGCTCCACCCCTACTTCGTCCAGAACGACTACGTCGCCTTCCATAAGAAGCTCGGTATCATCCCCCAGGCTTACGCGCCCCTCGGCTCCAGCGCCTGGACCCTCAAAGCTGAGGAACTCAAGAAGCTAAACCTTCTCGAGGAGCCCGTCCTCAAGGAGCTTGCCGCCAAGTACGGAAAGTCTGTCGGCCAGATCATCCTCAACTGGCACTTGTCCAGAGGTCATCAGATCATCCCCAAGACCACCAAGGTCGCCAGACTTGCTGAGAACATCGCCGTGTGGGACTTCAAGCTGACCGAGGAGGAGTACGAGAAGATCACTGGACTCAACCAAAATGCTCGCTTCTTCAACCCTAAGGTCTTCAAGGAGTACGGCTGGAACCATCTCCCCTACTTCGAGTGATTTCGAAGGCTTATATTTTACATAACTTTCATTTTCATGCGACTTTCCTAGATGAACGGGGTTTTGGGGTTTTGGGGTTTTGGGGG
>JBBARV010000102.1:0-1166 GCA_040399625.1 Candidatus Nanopelagicales bacterium
CCCCAAAACCCCAAAACCCCCATTCTACTCTAGTAAATTTGAATTGAGTTAATACTACTACACAGGGCAGGCATAATAGGACTCATAACACTCATTCGGTGCAATCAATGTGGGACAACGACGGGATCACTACTCAGAACGTGATCTGAGATCTGCCACCGGGGGGCTGGTTACGCTTGCCAGCGGCTTGAGACTGACCAGCAGCGATCTGGGGTTGAGCTGCGCCACCACCGATCTGGGAGGAAGCGGCCTGACTGGAGGTCTGGAAGGGAGACTCGGTGCTGCCATCGCCGAAGTGGATGGAGGTGCTGCCACCTGGAGCCTGGTGAAGTTTGACCGAGGGGACGGTCGCACCGGAGGAGCCATCTCCAAGGGAGAAGGTGGACTGACCGCCAGGAGCGTGGTGGACCTTGACTGAGGTAACGGGGGTCTTGCTCTCCTCGTGGGTTGCGAAGGGTGAGGTGACGGTGGGTGCGTCCTTCTTGGTGGCGCCGGAGCTGCCGTCGTCCCAAGCGAGGCTGAAGTTCGACTGGCCACCGGGAGCGTGGTGAAGTTTTACTGAAGGTTGGTCCTTTCTGTGATCCATTTGTAATTTAGATTTAAATTGTTTATAAATTCAAATAATTGAGGTGCAATAACTTTAATAGAGCTTTTTAATAGATATCTTAAAAAGCAGTTATTTTATTAACATCCTCAAAATTGGTTGGTAACCTCGATCTCTGATGCCTGGCCCTCGACGGTAGTTCTCCACTCACCAGTCCATCTCCAGCCTGGGTTGGTGGATTCCCAGGTATGAGCCTTTGCACGGGCGTCGTCGTTGTTCCAGAGGGGGCCCATGGGGACCCATTTCTTCTCTGGGGGAGCGGTGGCGACAACTCCGAGGATCTAGGGTTGCATCATCTGTTGCTGCTGCATCATCATTTGCTGTTGCATCATCTGCTGCTCCATCATCTGCTGTTGTTGCATCTGCTATTGTTGCATCTGCTGCTGTTACATTTGCTGCTGCTATTGCTGATTGTTGTTGTTGGCAGGAGCAGGGGTCTAAGCGGGGGTAGATTCGGAGCAACCCATTTTCTTGTGTCTTTTATTTATTTAATATATGCTATTAGTTGTCCGTTACAGATTGAAATAGGGCTACATGGGGTTTTGGGGTTTTGGGGATGGTG
>JBBARV010000103.1:0-1112 GCA_040399625.1 Candidatus Nanopelagicales bacterium
CAACGAACCCTTCAGACAAAGAAAATTGATGCCATGAAGGAGAACCGCATGATAGCAGGTCGACAAATTCTCTTCTTGATCGACAGCCACTTCCGCATGTCTGAGATGGACGGAGGGGTGTACGACACTGAGCACTTGTTCTCGGTGAAGATGAAAGGAGAAAAGCTCAACGAGTTCATCACTCTTTGGGACGACGTGCTGGCCGGACTCGGAAAGGGTCCGGACGAATCAACCTTGCAGGCATTGTTGCTAAGGAACTTGCGGCAGTGCAAAGCAATGGAGCAGGACATCGCTCACTACGACCGGAAGGCTCCTAACGATCCCGAGAAGTCCTACGCCTACTTGATGAGATGCGCTCGTGCAGTCATCGACCGCAACCGCCTACATTGGTACCGTGACGAGATGAGCCGGTCCATCGGTGGAGGTTGGGTGAACGCAGTGGGAAAAGGGAAAGAAAAGGGCAACGGCAAGAAAGGAAAGAGCAAGGATAAGTCCAAAAGCTCCAGTGGGAACGGAGACCGCAAAGGAGGCGGCAAGCGCGACGGAGGGAAGTCGCGTGGGCGTTCTCAATCTCCAGGGAAAAAGGGGAAAAGCGACAACCGCGATAGATCTGTGCCCCGGGACGGGAAGACAGAGGTTTGTCGTATGCACCTTCTGGGCAAGTGTAAAGCTGGCGACAGTTGCGGTCGCATCCATAACCCGCCATGCCGCTTCTTCCAGAGAGGGGCGTGTACCAAGGGCAAGGACTGCACATTTCCTCATCACCAGCCTACTGCTGCTACCGCTAAGAGCGACGAAGAAACCGCAGAACCTTCGGGTGGCGAAAAAGGCCGAGCTCGAGGCCGCAGCAGGGACAAAAGCAGAACACGAAGCCAGACTCCGGGTCCGAGGTGCGGCGTTTGTCGCGCGCGATCCTGGGGAACCGGAGGCCGCGCAACAACTGCACTTCAGTGCGGGACAAGTGCGGCGCCGAAAAGATACCGACCTCAAGTCGAAGAAGAAGAAGAAGACATCGACGAGAACGAATCCTTTAGCTATCTGCTTGGCACGGCCACTCCGAGCGGCAACGTGACCTTCGGCAGGGTTCAGACTTTCGACAGGATGCTCACAAA
>JBBARV010000104.1:0-1102 GCA_040399625.1 Candidatus Nanopelagicales bacterium
CACGTGGAAATTAGAGACCAGGGGTAAGAAAATGGTTGTCGAAAAACTGTGTTGGCCCATATAAATCCTAAACAAGCCCGCCAGACACCTCGCCAATCACCATAGGTATCCGATTTATGTTTCTAAACCCTGGCCAACTATTGAAACACAATGGAGCTCCGCTCGAGGCTTCGGGGGCCCTGGCCTGCAGACCCCTTGGCCCCACATAGATGTGCATATTTGTTTACTGGCGGCCGAGCTATAGGTATGATCCAAGGCTGCAGGCTGCAGGTTGAGTTGTCACCCGACGGGCCAGGGAGCCCCCGGGAGGCCCCCTGGAGGTCCCCAGGAGGCCCCCAGGAGGCTTGCAGGAGGCCCCCAGGAGGCAGGCCCCCAGGAGGCCCCCAGGAGGCCCCCAGGAAGCCCCCGGGAGGCGTCCTGGGGGCTTCCTGGGAGCTTCCCGTGTGTCTTTGTTTTTTGACCTTCTGGCGTCCCTGCCGTGCGGGCCCCTTGGCCCCACATGAGTGCGTATATTTGTTGGGGGGGGTCTCCAAAAACAATAAAGGGTGAAAGATCGGGGATTCTGTTAATCAGAATTCGTCACTTTCTGGGGGGCCTTTGAACAAAAAACAAAAATGGGGGGAACATGTTTCTTATTATTGTTGGGGGTCCATAGAATACCCCCCCAAGATTGTCTGGGGGTCTTCACAAGCCCTTAAGATTGTCTGGGGGGTGCAGGGGGGCTCCGGAGGGACCCCCCTGAACACCCCCAGACAGTCTTAGAGGGTTCTGAGGATCCCCAGACAGTCTTAGGGCCCCCCTGGCCCCACATGAGTGCGTATGTTTGTTGGGTCCCTGGCGTGCGGGCCCCCGGGCCCAAGATAAATGTGTATCTTGATTGACCCCCCCCCCCCCGAGGAATTTGGGGCTTTGCACCGTCTCGAAAACGAGGCACGAACGAGTCCATGTTTTAAAAGTTCTCCCCATTAGGGTTCTCACTGCAGCCCGAGAGCAGCGTCTACGAATCGCATTAGGGATCTGATTTATTTGATAGGCTCAAAACCTGAGCACGTGGAAATTAGAGACCAGGGGTAAGAAAATGGTTGTCGAAAAACTGTGTTGG
>JBBARV010000105.1:0-1094 GCA_040399625.1 Candidatus Nanopelagicales bacterium
GGTCCGTTGTATTCAACTTTTTGAATTAGGCTCAGAAGCTGCACTGCCAGATAGCGAACATACGAGTTGCACATTGTGCAGCTGGACTGAAGTTGTAGTTTGCATACCGATTTCGAAAACCTATATACCATGACAAGGCCCCCCCCAAGGACCAGCTCCAGTTGTTTCATAATTTCTCACAACAACATGGATCATGCTAGTTTTGGCCCATGGTGGTCCTTCAAAAGTCCCCTTTCAATCCCTTTGGCGTTGTTCACCGAAGAGGCACGTCAGCGATACGTGGGCAAGGCCCCAAATATATGGGCAACCGCCTTACGATGCGGCGGCCCCAATTTTGTTGAGATGTACCTTCTACGGAGTCCGCCTCTTATTTCTGACGGACTTCGGAATTTCGTTTAAACAACCGACAATGGTTTTCTTCGCAACGAGCGTTAGACACACACTGTAGCCCAAATCCGTGCCTGCAACCGGTTTCTGGCTAGTTTTGGGCCCTAGGGGGCGAAGCCAATTTTTGACCCTTCATAAAATCCGGATTTTCATTGCCTTATACACACCTATTGCCGGGCCGACCCAGGGATATCGCAGCACCCTCCCCGTAGTCCCGTAGTCGGGCATGCAGCCATGTGCGCACAGAAGCCCGAAACAATCAGGGGAATCAGGGGATAATCTGGGTCGGACTTAAGGGAGGATTTTAGATCATCTGGGCTAGGTGTGGCTCCATGATCCCACAAAATTGGCTCTGCGGGGTTACCTTTACAATATTAAGTGCAAGGCCCCGTCCCGCGGGACTCAATGAGCGAACGAGGGAGCGCGCCCCTACTCACGCCCGTGCCCGATTTTTTTGGATTCCCTTGTGACTGCAGTGGAATTGGTGGATGCCACTTGTTCCAATGAGGAGCCTGAGGATCAAATGTCGCACTTGCCATGGTTCCCCCCGAGAGCGGTAAATACACGGAGCTGCGGGTGGAATGCAGCGTGCATAACCGTGTTTACACTTAAGGCGGAGACCAAGGGACTAACCAGCGCACTAACTAGCGCAGCCTTATAACCAGCGACTAACCAGTGCTATTCTTTGGGTTCCTGTCAGCTTGGAT
>JBBARV010000106.1:0-1083 GCA_040399625.1 Candidatus Nanopelagicales bacterium
CGGCTGCGTGTCGAAGCTTCCCTACCGTGGTCTGAAGCGTCTTCAACGGGATGGATCGTCTTCGTAACATCGTGTGGGCTTCCTTGATGTAGAGCTTGGCTTTTGTTTCCGGTAGGCGTACCGTGCGTTTAATTCCGTCGAATTCAAAGCCAATCATGATCTTGGTCGTTTCGAAGTTTCCATCCCCTTTTTCCAGCTTTGTCCTCGAAATGGGTTCCTTTCCATTCGCATGGTTGGTGATTGTTGTCTCTGGGAACACGGCGTGTATCCCCTGGACTGATGCTCTGCGGATTTGAGCCAGATATTTTCCGTCTGTAGATTGGGTGGCTGCTGTGCAAAAATCGTCAACATAGACTTGCAGGGAGCTTGTTGGGCTGCTCGATCGCGCCCTTGGTGGGACATCTGGGATGTGCATCTGCTCTTCAATCGGGTGTGGAGGTAGGCTTGTGTTGTTGTCGACGAGATATTGGGTGATGTCCCGGGCACATTCCGTGACTGTGCAGAAGTATGATGGGCTTTCTACCCATCCCATTTGTACCGCCGAGGGTATGACAATCCGGATAGGTTGGCCTGGGGGCTGCGGGAGCACGTATGCGAAGTTGAAGCTGTCCTCCGGTCTGACGATCAACCGCCAGAACCCATCACTGATGTCGAGCTTGGAGAAGTATATCCATCGTCCCGCTCTGATCATCTTCATGAAGTGCAGTAACCTTTGGAGTACCTTCCCTATCTCTTTGACTGGGGTGGTTGGGGCTGTGATGACGGTGGTTTCATTCACACTGTCCTGGGTGATTGTCATGACTCCCTCAATGTCCTGGTATACCGGGAAGGATAGGTCGAGGATGATTCTGCCTCTTCTACCTACTTGGGGTACCACTGCCACAGGTGATATTTTCAGGTTCTTGGGGTGAGTTAACTTCAATTCTTCCCAAGTAACCACCTTGCAGAACCCCGCCCGTTCTTGGTATCCAATGTCCTCGGCAAAGAGCTCGATGGCTTGAGGTGTCAGGGCGGATGGGTGGGGCCCTCGCACCACTGCTGCCTCAATCACTTCTTCCTTCCACTCGGGGCCGCAGTCCACTT
>JBBARV010000107.1:0-1080 GCA_040399625.1 Candidatus Nanopelagicales bacterium
TGTGTGCATTTTGCATGATGTATTGGGGCTCGACTCCTAGGCGGGATGAACCCTGCCCGTAGAGACCCAAGCCATGTGCCTGCATGCACGCGCCGCGCATATGCACACACTCTCACGCCGCCGAGCCGCTCCTGCCGTGCCGCACCTTCCTGTCGCGATGTAGATGAAGAACGTCCTGTGTGATGGGGCCCTGCAACTTCGGAGACCCGTTTGTCAGAGCCGCTAAATGAAGCAAATTCGTCGCGGGTCGTCGTTTTTGGCCGAATCACAAACGGAGTTCAGGTTTGTCACGGCTTATTTTGGCCCGAGAGGCCAAAACAAACCATGACAAACATGAGCTCCGTGGGTGATTCGGCCGAAAACGACGGCCCGCTACGAATTTCCTTCACCTGGTGGTCACGGTGCCCGTAACGGCTCCGAATTTGTTCATCAAGAGACGATTCCAACAAGAGGTAAGCCTGGAGAGCTTGGCACCGAGACCCAGGCTACAATTTGAGCCTCCAGCGGGGGCCAGAAGCACAAATTACACCAGCGAGGTCCGGTTAGGCGAATCCTTTGAATTTATACCTCCGCCCGAATTACAAAAAACAAACCAACATGACGGCTATGTGTAACATTTTTGTTTTTGAGGCGTTTGCGCCCGGGAGCTCCTGCACACAACACTTTCCTCGAGGCAACCTCCTCCGGGCAACCTTTCGAGCCCTTGGGGCTTCGACTCCGACCGGCCCAACTTTAATTTGATTTGAATTTGGGTATTTGCTTTCGAGTTCGATCTTCGGGCCTCGGTGAGCTCTTCTGTGTGTAAGCTAAATTTTGCCAGGGGTAGATAGACCCAAGTCTTCTTACACATATGCTCAAAATGCAACCAAGTGTGAAACGCAATTTGACGGTGCGTTTTAGGCGGAAGAGAAGATCCAGCCCGAATGTTTGACCAGATATGCAACCTCGCACACACCCCATCCAAGCAAACCTTAACGAAACTCTTCAGTGCAAAAAAACAAGCAAAGGCCAGACAACCTAAGTCCGGCAATGGTCCTTGTTATTCAGCAAATTCGGTGTCCGTGCGCATGCACGGACTCC
>JBBARV010000108.1:0-1075 GCA_040399625.1 Candidatus Nanopelagicales bacterium
CCCCAAAACCCCAAAACCCCAAAACCCCGTGCTCGCATATTTGACGGCTGTAAATATAATAATAATTAAATATGAGTGTGAATTGGCATTACTTCCGCGCGATGAACCGTCGCCCCACCACCACTATCCCTCGTGCCGCCACCGGCAACATCAAGAACCTCTATGAGCTGACCGGCTACAAGGCGGACACACGCCAGTACCTGCAGACTGGCCGCCCCTGGAGAGCAGAGGAGCTCAGACTCAAGTCACACGACGACCTTCACAAGTTGTGGTACGTGCTACTGAAGGAGAAGAACAAGTTGAAGTCCGACTGGCTCGTCTCCCAGCAACTCGCACAGGTCTTCTACGGTTATTCAGACCTCGTGAAGGTCCGCACAAGCATGGCGAGACTTCTCACCATCGTGAATGAGCGCAAGAAGCTCAGGAACGAGTACCGCAGACATTTGGAAGATGAGTATATCTCTCTGAAGAAGTCAGAGGAACAAACCGCGATTGAGGAACAAAACAAGACAAGACTTGAATAGGGACTTAAGCCCATCCCAACTGAGCAATCGGTTAAGGATATTCTTGCCAAGCGTGCAGCAAGGAAGGAAGCTCTCCTCTCCGCATCTTTCGAAGAGGTTAAGTCTCAGGCCGCAAGCCCTGACACAGGTCTCGCACCCCTCCTCTCTGAAGATGACCTTAAGCTTATCAGCACTGCCCGCGTTAAGTTGTCCCAAGGCGACATCCTGAAGATGTACGTCAAAAACTGGGCCGAGCTCGACTTGAAGCAGCGCAGAAAGGTCATGGGCCATGTCAACGCACAGCGTGCCATGCATGCCAAGGAAGTATTCCTTAAGGAGCTCTCCGCCATCGGTCGCAAAATGGGCAAACAGACTGATGCTAAGGATGAAAAATCCCGCATCAAAAACAAGAAAGACCCTCTTAAGCTCAGACTTGAGGGCATCACCGCTCTTGAAGCTTGAAAAATACCTGCCCATTATTTAATCAACTCTTCATTTCACTTATTTGCTGGGGTTTTGGGGTTTTGGGGGTGTCCACCACGATGGCGTCAACGCCTGCGCGGACCAAGGCC
>JBBARV010000109.1:0-1018 GCA_040399625.1 Candidatus Nanopelagicales bacterium
GGCGGTGGATCGTCATCGGTGTATTTCTTGAGTAGGTGGGCTATTGGGAGATCAAGTGCTTGTTGGGCTGGGGAGGATCGTCGTGGGTCGTGATGTCCGTCCAGAACATACTTTTGGCCAACGGCTCGGAGAGCTTTGGAGACTGACTGAACCTTGACTTGATTTCCGAGGCCGTACTGACCTTCCCGCACGGCAACAGCAAAAGTGAGGAGCATGTTGGTTGCGTCGGGGGGTGGCTTGCCTGCGCTGCTTGTTTGGTAGAGCCGACAGTGGTTCTCCCATGCTTTCCAATATCGAGTTCTCTCGGCGCTGCCCACTGTCGCAGTTCTAATCGCTTCCCACGCAGTGTCTCGAAGACGTTGAATTTCAGCCACTCTGGCACTGTTGCTAGTATCCAGTCCTGGTCGTTTGGGAGGGGAAATGCAGTGTTGAAAGATGAGCAGAAATCGCTGTCTGTTAGAGATGTGTGAGCAGGGGCAAAAGTAGCCATCGCCTTCGTTGGTCGGGATGCAAGGTCGGCCATGATGTTATCCGTCCCTTTTACGTGGACTGTGATGACTCCCCCAGCATGGACGTTGTGTAGCATGTAGGCGAGACCTCGCAGTAATCGTCCTGCTGTTGGGAAGATTGATTTTGACGCCATCCGTTCTATCCAGCTGACTGTTGGACTGTTGTCACATAGCGTGCCTACAGTCTTATGCTTGATCGTTGTTGCCCTTTCCAAGATAATGCCTATTGCAAAGACCTCTGCTGCTAACTCGAGGTCCGAGTTTGTGATGGATCCCGTGGGGTTGTCGTCGGAAATTACATTGTTTGCGATGTCGGGTGGGAAAGGTGTTCGCCATACGGCTGGTTGCTTGTCCTCCTCTAGCGAGAACCACACCCCTCCTGCTCCTTCCGCCGCTGCATCATGGTATGCGACATGGGATGGTGGGTCTGGGATGAGTTCGTTGACGTGTGTCGGACGCTTGCAGAGTTGGTGGATGAGGGTGCAGATGTCTAGGATGGCTGCCCTGGC